>NZ_PPFX01000060.1 GCF_002898515.1 Geothermobacter hydrogeniphilus
TCGGTATCTTTCATGCGCTGAATGTTAATCTACCCACTCGATCAGGGGAAGAGCCGCTTTTTTTAAGATGTCACGCTCCATTTTCAGGCGTTGGTTTTCACGTCTGAGACGGCTGAGTTCTTCACAGCTTCTGAAGCCTGCTTTCCTTTGCCGGGAAAGGCCTCAACGGGATTCTCGCTGTATTGACGAATCCACTTGTAGAGCGTATTGGGGTGGACCTCCAGATCTCTGGCCACCTCGACAACAGACTGGTCGCTGCCGGTTATCAGGTTAACTGTCTCGACCTTGAATTCACGAGTGTACTTCCTTCTCTTCGAAACCATGCCAGTCCTCCTGACGCTGTTGTAGCAGCTTTTCGGACTGTCCACAATTTCGGGGGAAGGCCATACTGAATTCCTCCGTCGTTATGCATTATTGCATAGATGGTAGTTGCTTGAGTGTTTCCTCCAAGCCTTACCAAGTATCGATACAGGGGCGTTTCTTGCCTCTGCGCTGAGCAGGTTTCGGCGTTGCGGCTAAACCCCGTATGAGCCAGTCACGGCTTTCCATGGGGTCGATCACAGCATCCAACTCCAGATAGCTGGCGGTATTGATGGCCCTGCCTTCCTGGTACATCTTATCCACCTGCGCCTTAAAGACTTTTTCGCGCTCTTGCGGATCGTCAATGGTCTCCAGGTACTTGCGGGCGCCGATGCGCACCGCCCCCTCAATACCCATGGCGCCGAATTCACCGCTGGGCCAGGAGGCGGTAAGCACCGGCTCCGCAAAACCGCCGCCAGCCATGGCCATGGCTCCCAGGCCGTAACCCTTACGCAAAACAAAGGTAAACATCGGCACAGTCATGTTGGCCGCATGCACGAAGATACGCGAGATGTGGCGCACAGTGGCTTGCTTCTCTGCCTCGGGCCCGACCATAAAGCCCGGCGTGTCACACAAGGAGATAATAGGGATGTCGTGGGCGTCACACAGTTGGATAAAGCGTGCGATCTTGTCACCGGCATCGGCGTCAATAGCACCACCGAGGTAACGTGGATCATTGGCAAACAAACCAAAGGGCATGCCTTCGATGCGTACCAGCGCGGTAATCACGCTCTTGGCAAAGTGTTGACGTAGTTCCAGTACCGAATCCACATCGGCCAGGATTTCGATAACTTCACGAACATCGTAAACCTGCATGCGGTTTTCCGGGATGATATGACGCAGTTTACGTTGGTCGTAGGTCTCCCACTGCTGCAGATCACCCTGGAAGTAAGACAGGTATTTCTTGGTGACTGCTACCGCTTCGCTTTCGTCTTCGACCAGGATGTCGATTACGCCGTTATGCGATTGAATGCCAACCGGGCCTATCTCCTCCGGTTTGAAGGAACCCAGACCTCCGCCTTCGATCATTGCGGGCCCTGCCATACCAATACTGGCAGCTTTGGTGGCAATGGTTACGTCGCAGATGCCAAATAGGGCAGCGTTACCCGCAAAGCAATTGCCGGCCACGATGGAGACAGTGGGTACCAGCCCAGACAACTCGCCGAGGGCGGCAAAGGTGTGCAGGTTCAGATAAGCCACACCGGGATAGTCGGTATCGGAGGGGCGGCCACCGGCACCTTCGGCAAAAATCACCAACGGCAGCTTCCACTTTTTGGTAATTTCCAATAAGCGATCGGTTTTCTTGTGGTTGATAATGCCCTGCGAGCCGGCCATCACCGTATAGTCGTAGGCCATAACTGCGCAACGCGAGGCTTCCTTGCTGAACAGATTGCCGTT
This sequence comes from Geothermobacter hydrogeniphilus, assembly GCF_002898515.1. Taxonomy (GTDB): domain Bacteria; phylum Desulfobacterota; class Desulfuromonadia; order Desulfuromonadales; family Geothermobacteraceae; genus Geothermobacter_A. The sequence continues at coordinate 1,759 of NZ_PPFX01000060.1, forward strand.
CACCATACCGATACCGGTCACTTTGCCGTCGGCAGGACTAATCTCCACCAGTTTATCGACGCTGTGTTTCTGACGTTGGGCTGCCAAAGCCATGGCACCATACTCGTTAAAGCTGCCTTCATCCAGCAGGTCGGCAATATTTTCCCGGGTGCTGCGCTTACCCTGAGCATGGCGTTTGGCTACCGCGCCTGCGCGGTACTCATCGCTGTTCTGCGCCTGCCGTTCCAGCAGCTCAGCCAGATCGGCACGGATATAGTCAAGATCAATAGCTTCTTCGGTTTGGTTGCGCTCGATGCAAACTTCACTGGGCTGAAGTATTACCAGCAACTGCCCCTCATCGACGATCATGCCCTCTTCGCTGACCAGTACCTCGATGACAATCCCGTCCTCACTCGCCTTGACCGGGATCTCCATCTTCATCGCTTCTATGGTGGCGATCACCTGCCCATCGTAAACTTCATCTCCCTCTGCTACATAGGTACAGACTAGCGTACCGGCAGAGGGAGAGAGCAAACCTTCACAGCCATCGGGCACGGTAACGGCTTGTTGTTTGCTGGCACTGTTCTGCTCCGCCGGAAAAAACAGCTCATCGTGACTAGCATCGGCCAGCAGGCCAGCAACATTGGATTCTACAAATTGAGTGTTGAGGGTATTGTTTTGTACTTCCGGGGTGCGGATCAAGTTCATCAACAGCTGTTTGTTACTGCAGACACCGTCGATCTGCAGTTCGCGCAGACTGCGGTAAACCTTGTTGAGGACCGCTTTATAATGCTCGCCCTTGGCAATCACCTTGGCCCCCAACGAGTCGTAGCTTGGGCTGACCCTGTAACCAGCGTAGATGTAGTCGTCCACGCGAATGCCGTAGCCGTTAGGCACTTGGTAAGCTTTGATCACACCGGAAGACGGTTTGGCACTGCCGTCGGGCAACATTTTTTCCAGGTTAATACGGGCCTGGATGGCACAGCCGGTTTTAATTGGTGCCTGTTCCAGCCCTAACTCGGCCAATGTCTTGCCCGCAGCCAGAAGAATCTGGTTTTTAACCAGATTGAGGCCGGTAATTTCTTCGGTAATGGTGTGCTCAACCTGAATGCGCGGGTTGATTTCCATAAAGTAGAACTTGCTGTGATTGTCGGCGTCCAGCAGAAATTCAAAAGTACCCAAGCCCTGGTACTTTACATCGGAGGCTAGCCGCAGTGCCGCTTCTATAATGGGCATACGGGTGTCGTTATCCAGACTGGGGCTGGGGGCAATTTCCAGTAGCTTCTGGTTGCGTCGTTGAAGCGTGCACTCTCGCTCCCAGGCATGCACGGCGGCACCGGTGCCATCACCGAGAATTTGCACCTCTATATGACGGGCACGCGGAACCAACTGCTCTACATAAAGATCACCGCGACCAAAGGAGATAATGGCTTCTTCGCGGCACTGATAATAGGCGCGCTCCAGTTGGTCGAACTCCGTGACCGGACGCATGCCGCGGCCACCACCGCCGGCTAGCGCCTTGATCATCACCGCAGCACCGTCATCTAAGCTGTTAAAAAAATCTTTCACTTCTTCCAGCGTACAGCTTTTGTTGATGCCTCTGGTTAGAGGCGTTCCGCTTTTAATGGCGGCTTTGCGCGCGGTGGCTTTGTTGCCCAACAGTTCCAACAGTTCTCCCGAAGGGCCGATAAAGGTGATCCCCTTTTCAGCACAACGGCTGGAGAACTCTGAGTTTTCAGAAAGAAATCCGTAACCGGGGTGCACGGCATTGCAACCGTGTTGCATAGCGATATCAATCAGTTGTTCTATATCCAGATAAGCTTTGACGCCGTAGCCGGGCAAAGGCACGGCTATATCCGCTTTCTTGGTGTGCAACGATTGGCTGTCGTCCTCGGCAAACACCGCCAGGCTCTCGATTCCCATGTCAGCACAGGTACGGGCAATGCGAATGGCAATCTCACCACGGTTGGCGATCAGAATGCGTTTGAAGACTGGACTCATAGCGCTTTCTCCAACTCCACTTTTCTGATCTTTCCGGTAGCTGTCATCGGCATCTGAGCCATCAGTTTGATCTCTGGCACCTTGAACACCGCCATCGCGTTTTTGCACCAGGACCGTAGTGACTCTTCTGTTTCTTCATAGCCGGGCTTGAGGGTTATGAAGGCCACGGGCACCTGGCCCTTCTTCTCGTCCGACCGGCCGATAACGCCACAGGAAGCGACTGATGGGTGTTGTCCTATGATGGCCTCGATTTCGGTGGGGAACACGCTCATGCCGTTAACCTTGAGCATCTCCTTGCGGCGGCCCATATAGCGGATAAAGCCCTCTTTGGTGACCATGCCCAGATCACCTGTACGGATCCAGCCGCCTTCGGCGAACAGGTCGGCGCTGGCCTTAGGGTTGTTAAAATAGCCCTTCAGTGCAGTCGCTGTGCGGATCAGAATCTCGCCCTCATCCCCCAGCGGCTTGAGCTCTCCGGTGGTAAAGTCACATATCTTGAATTCGGTGCCAGGAACCGGAAGGCCGACAAAGACCGGATCAAAGGAAAGGTCAAAGTCGTTGTCTTGGAGTCCCTTTGTAAAAGTGTCGCAGGTGTGGGTTTCGGTCATGCCGAACGCGGCCTCAAAGATGGTACTCCCGGTCAGCTTGCGCCAGCGATTGCGATAATCCTTGTTCAGTTTTTTGATAAACGAGATACAGGGAGTGGTATCAATCGAGCTAAGATCGTAATCATTCAGCGTCGGGGTGTTGAGCACCTCATCGATACTGTCCACCAGCATGACACAGCTGTTGACCTTGTAATACTGCACAGCTTCCAAAAAGGATACTGCGTCCCAGCGCGCCAGCAATACCAGAGTGTTACCTGCGAACATCGGGAACAACATGCCGGCATTTTCACCGGCGATCCAGAACTCGGGCAGGAAGTTCAGCATGATGCTGTTGCTAGCCTCACCACTGTAATTGCCGAAAACGACGGGTGAGAAGGCGGCGGCAGTACCGATGATATTGCGGTGAGTGTGTTCGCAGCCTTTCGGCAGCCCGGTCGTACCGCCGGTATAGTTCAGCGCAAATACATCATCAAGCGCAGGGACATAGTCAAGAGGCTCGTCTGAAACGCTTGCCAGTGCCCGATAGAGGTCCAGAATGTCCTCTTTCAGCTCAACTTTAGGGGCATGGAACAGGTCCGGCAACGGGATGGTGGGGTTTTCCGGGGTCAGCTCACTGTAGCTAGTCGCCATCACATGCTTGATGCCCAGGTCCTTACATACCGGATGCACAATTGACAGCAAACCGTCGAAACAGAGCACCACTTTGGGCTTGCTGTCGCCCAACTGGTAGCGCAACTCCATTTCCTTGGAAAGCGGGCTGACGGGCACATAGATAGCACCGCACTTCATGATACCGAAATATGCGATATGAAGCTGCGGGCAGTTGGGCATGAACACGGCGACACCATCTCCCGGCTGAATGCCGAGATTGCGGAGCAGATTGGCAAACTGGTTACTTAGTTTGTCCAGTTCAGCGTAACTGAGGTCATAGCCATAAAAGTGAATAGCTGGCCTGCTGGGGGCCTCTTGCGCCCAGGCGCGCAGGTATTCGCTCAGCGGCTTTTCACCCTTGGGATATTGGGGGGTGGTCGGTGTACCCGCGGGCCAGTTCTTGGCCCAAAGTTGCCGGAGGTTGTCAAGGTAAGCTTGTTCGTTCATGTTACTAACCTTTGTTATATGTGATGGGCTACCCCCTGACCGTTCAGAGCTACTAAAACGAGGAGGAGGTTAGGGCTTATATAAAACAATGTTATATACACTGTATTTTTTTGTCAACGGTAATTTTCTAGTTGCTAAATTTTTTGTCCTGGAGGAGTAATTGACAACCGCTGTACTATTGTGTCAGCATTGAAGGCTTGACGATTTGCCGAGAAACTGCTTCCCGGCGAGGCACCTCTTGAATGGTTGCAACACGTTAATATTACTATAAAGCGACTTCCGAATTGCCCCAGACTGAAAGCCGAAACTGTCTAGGGCCTTATCTTCGGGTTTTCTGGTCGTTATTTTATTGGGAGAACTGATGGGATTACGTGAACGCAAGAAACAGCAAACCCGGTTGACGCTGCTAGAGATTGCAAAAACGCTGTTTTCCGAAATGGAGTATGAAGAGGTGAAAATCGATGAGATTGCCGACCGTGCAATGATCAGCCAGAAAACCTTCTTCAACTACTTTTCGAGCAAGGCAGTGCTACTTGAGGAGTTGCTGCTGAATTGGCTGGAAGAGATGAACATCTGGGCCTATGAGACCGACCTGGAGCTCAGCCTGAAGTCGGCTATTGTTCCGCCGAACCTGGATCAAATTCAGGAATGGATCATTAACCACCGGCATATTTTAAAGATGATCATGCAGCACACCGACCTGCTTGATTCGATCTACAGTGCTGAGGACGGCAAACAAGACAAGAATACTTTGTTCCCTGTCGAGTATCGCAAACCCCGACTGGAACGGGTGAAAAAAGCCCAGGAGCAAGGAATTATCCGTGCCGATCTAACCCCCGACCTGGTATGCGATTTATACGATTATCTGCGCATCGATATCGTTCAATTCTGGCTATCTCTACCTGACGAGAAGGCCACCCCGGCTGAGTATAAGAAACGTTACAATCAGATGTTGGATGTGCTCCTCAGGGGGCTGGCGCCTTAGTATTCCTCCCCACCCAAGGGTTATCCCGCCAGCTATAAAAACAGGCTCTGGATGTCCGCAGTATGCAGACCGCCTAGTTCTGGTTCTGTCGTGGTCAAGTAAAAATGGAGGTCGGCGAAACAGGAAAGTAACTTTTGCACTGCCTTCCCCAAGGAGAGCATATCACCACCGACCGTGCTATATGTCAAAGTTAACCCGAGCGACCAGCCCCGGCGATAGCAATATCAATGGATGCTTGTGAACGTCCAAACCGACAAAAGCTGTGCTAGAGTTTTTCGAGATCTGCCTCCTTTGGTTAGGAGGCTGTCCGAGAATCCATGACCGGCTACAAACCCAGCTGTTTGGTCCATATTTCAGTCCCTTTGGTCCATAGCTACGGTTATGAGCTCTCAAACGAGCCAAAATCTGTGTTCAAACTGCTGGATTTTCGTTTCGGCCCTTATTCTCGGACAGCCTCCCGGGTTGCTTATGCTTCAAGCTATGCATGTGGCTCCAAGTGATTTTCACGCAATCCACGTTTAACAAGGGGACAGGTCACTTTTTACGTGTGAACCATTGTAACTACTCAGCGACAATATTAATCTGTCATTCCCGAGGGTATAATCGGGAATCCAAACCTATAAAAACGTAGTTCCCCGATAGAATCATTCGGGGATGACAGACGTTATTGCCAACAGTTCATATTGTACTGAATCGTTATGAACTATTTTGCCTAGTGACTCGTGCGGCTCATCCTATTCTTTAATTCTGGCCCCTTTTGCTCGCTGTCTGCGTTGCTCATCTTTGACTTAACACAGGCTAGGTCTGCATCGGCACGTCTTGACAGCAAACAAAATGACTCAGAATGATGCGTCACGATTAACCGCACGGGCCACTAGGACTGTAGTCCTTGAACTTTTTTCCTTCAGCCGCCAGCTTCACCAGCAGCGGTGCCGGCTTGAACCAGATTTCGCCATTACGCAGGCTCTCCCGATACTTATTTAATCCTGCCAGCACGGTGTCCAGGCCGATTTCGTCGGCGTATTGCATTGGGCCACCGCGGTAAACCGGGAAGCCAAAACCGTAAGCCAGTACGATATCGATATCACTGGAGCGGTAGGCGATCCCCTCTTCCAGAATCCGGGCGCATTCGTTGATGATGGGGTAGATCGTACGCTCCAGAATCTCCTGGTCACTCAATGTACGCTGTTCAACACCAAGCTCTTCAGCGGCTTGTGCGGCCAGCTGCATCACTTCAGGGTCTTCCCGCTTGTTGCGACCCTCATAGATATACATTCCACGACCGCTCTTCTGACCGTAACGTCCGAGTTCGAAAAGTTTATGACTGATCGCCCCATACGTCGGGTCCAGGTCGATGGTTTGAGCTTTACGATCAGCACGGGTCTGGACCACGATATCGATTCCTGCCAGGTCAACCACCGACGGCAGTCCCATCGGCATACCGAAGTCAGTATGGACCTTGTCAATTTGGGCAGGGGTGGCGCCTTCGAGGATAGCAGCCATCGATTCGCGGAAGTAGGGTTCGGTAGCGCGGTTGCCGATAAAGCCCCAGCATACACCCGATACCACCGGAACTTTCTTGATCACTTGTGCCAGTTTAACCGTCGTCAGCAGCACATCGTTGCCAGTCTGGTCAGCGCGTACGATCTCCAGCAGGCGCATCACGTTGGCGGGACTGAAGAAGTGCAGCCCCAGCACATCTTGAGGTCGACTGGTGACACGGGCGATTTCATTCACATCCAGAGTCGAGGTGTTGGTCGCCAGGATGGCACCAGGTTTACAGATCTGGTCCAGCGTCTTGAACACAGTTTGCTTGATATCCATTCGCTCGAAAACTGCTTCGATCACCAAATCTACATCCGCCAAGTCGGCGTAGTCGGTGGTACTTTCGAGCAGTGCCATCCGCTGTTCAACCTGCTCTGTCGTCAGACGCCCTTTTTTAGCCGTGCTTTCGTAGTTCTTGCGGATTACACTGACACCGCGCTCAAGCGTTTCGTCATTGAGGTCGAGAATGACCGTGGGAATGCCCACATTGAGAAAGTTCATCGCGATACCGCCACCCATCGTGCCGGAACCGATAACCGCGACCTTGTTGATCTCGCGCACTGGCGTTGCTTTGGGGTTAATACCAGGAATTTTGCTGACAGTGCGCTCGGCGAAAAAGAGGTGTTGCTGAGCGCGCGCCTGTGGTGATGCCAGGCACTCCATAAACAGCTCGGCCTCTTTCTGTATCCCTTCCTTCAACGGAAGCTTGCAGGCGGCCTCGACCGCCTGGATGCAACGCTCAGGAGCAAACAAACCACGGGTTTTTGGTGCGATGGCGGCACGGAACTCGGTAAAATAGTTTTCGGGCAACTCGCTGGTATCGACGCGCTTGTCGGCGCAGCTACGCTTGGCGGCTGAACTGCTGAGCAGTTCCTGGGCATAGGCGATGGCTGCGTCAAGAAATTCTTCAGGCCCGGTATGGATTCGGTCGATAACGCCGGTTTCAGCTAGCTGCTTGACCGAATAGGGCCTGCCACTGGTTATCATCTCCAGCGCCAGCGGCACACCGGCGATTCGCGGCATCCGTTGGGTACCCCCCGCACCCGGCAGCAGCCCGAGGTTCACTTCGGGCAGCCCCAGCTTAGCAGCGGGTAGTGCGATTCGGTAATCGCAGGCCAAGGTCAGCTCGCATCCCCCGCCTAAAGCCATGCCGTTAATGGCGGCGATCACCAGCTTGGGAGCACCTTCCAGGGCTTCACAGACCTGCGGCAGAATTGGAGCTGTGGTTGCACCACCGGTGGCAAACTCGCTGATGTCGGCGCCGCCGCAAAACAGTTTGGATGATGAAGCCAGCACGATCGCCTCGACACTGTCATCGGCGCAGGCGCGTTCGAGGTTGGCCAGAATACTCTTGCGAAGTTCCAGTCCCAAGCCATTGATCGGCGGCTGGGCCAAGGTGATCACCGCGACCTGATCGCGAACTTGGTATTGGGTAGCATCGGTCATAACGTTTATCCTTTATTGGTGTTGTTTGGGATGAGGGTGGCATGTGGTCCGGGTACGGCTTACATCGCCGAGATGCCACCATCAGCTGCAATCGCCTGTCCGGTCATATAGGAGTTATCCGGGTCGATGATATGCAACATTGTGTTGACCATCTCTTCGGGTTCCCCCATGCGCTTCATCGGCGCCCCCCGAAACGACCAGCTCGGCCACCTCTGGGGCGACTCCCTGGGTCACCATCGGCGTCGAGCTAAAGAACGGACAAATCGCGTTGACTCGCACTTTTTTGCGGGCAAATTCCAGCGCTGCGGTTTTGCTTATGCCAACCACCGCGTGTTTGGCGGCAACATAGGGGGCGAGCTTGGGGGCACCGTTGAGCCCGGCCATCGATGCCACGTTGAGGATGGTGCCTCCGCCCCGTTTGAGCATATGCGGGATCTGGTGTTTCATGTCGAAGAAAACACTCTTGGCGTTGATGTTGAAATTGAGGTCCATCTCTTCTTCGGTGACTTCCAGCAGGCTTTTCATCAGCGTCGAGACCCCGGCATTGTTAACGGCGATATCCAAGCGACCAAAGGTGGCTACGGTGCATTCAGGCATGTCTTGTATTCCATATAGTTAACGCCTCTTCTACACTGTCACACCAACCTGTTCCCGGCCTTATCTGACACCCATCATTGTTGCAACTTATCCATACTCCTCCCCAACCGTCTTTAATAGTATTGGGTGTTTCCCCACACCAAGGGCAACTACTTATGGGGGTTTCATCGATAATTTCCTGATCTTTTATCTCTGCCGATTTCATAATCTCCGTCTCCCCTGTCCCAGTGTCGAACTGTCCCCTGAACTGGAGGGATAAATCACCCACACTAAGGAACCAGAACCAGCTTACCTTTAACTTTCCTCTGTGCGACCAGGTGCAGTGCCTCGGCTGCCGAACTTAATGGAAAAGTTTTATCAATAAGTGGTCTCACCTTCCCCTGCTCGTACCAACGAAACAGTTCCGCCATATTATTCGCATAGTCCTTGGGTTGATAGCGGGTGAAAGACCCCCAGAAAACACCGATCACGCTGTAGCCCTTGACCAGGGCCAGGTTCACCGGAAACTGCGGAATATCGCCTGAGGCGAAGCCAATAACAAGCAACCGCCCGTTCCAGGCCATGGCCCGCGCACACCGGTTAAAAGCCTCTCCGCCGACCGGATCGAAGACCACATCCACGCCCCGATTCTTTGTGATCGACATAAGTGACTTGCGAAGATCTGCATTGCGGTAATTGATCAGTTCATCCGCACCAGAGTCCGCAGCCAGAGAGAGCTTTTCCTCATCGGAGCAGACAGCGATCACACGGGCGCCCATCGCCTTACCGATCTGCACAGCAGCAAGTCCGGTTCCTCCGGCAGCTCCCAGGACAGCTAGCGTTTCACCGGGCTGCAATTTGCCCCGCTGCTTCAGGGCGTGGTGGGCCGTACCGTAAGCACAAGGAAGTACGGCCGCATGCGTATCGCTCATCGCATCTGGAATCGCAATCGCTGCTGCAGTGTCCAGACACAGTTTTTCCGCATAGCCACCGGTCATTGTACTGGCAAGAATCCGATCCCCCAGTTTCAAGTTGCTCACGTCAGGACCGACAGCTTCGACCACACCGGCAACTTCTATCCCCGGAACAAATGGCAGTTCCGGCTTATACTGGTAGAGACCCTGAACCAACAGACCATCAGGAAAGTTGACCCCGATTGCCTTGGTTGCCAGAACAACCTGACCGGGGCCAGCTTGCGGGTCCGGAACCTCGGAATATTCTATCTCTTCAATGGAACCGAAGGCATTACAAACGATAGCTTTCATGGTTTTCCCTTTACGCCAAACAACCTGAAGTTTCTGTTCGAGGGAGCCTTGGGGCGAATTTGCGTGTCACGGATCGCCAAACCCCGCTTCAGCTAGCCAACGTACCCCCGTCGATCGGCAAAACGGTACCCGTCACATAAGAGGATGCGTCAGAAGCGAAATAAAGCGCAGCGCCAACAACATCTTCAGGCTTGCCAAAAAAGCCGATCGGAACCCGCCGCAGCAACGGTTCCGAATGTTTGACGGACTGAGTGACCCCCATGGTAAGGTCCGTTTTCAGAATCGAGGGCGCCAGGGCATTCACGGTTATGTTGTACTTGGCCCATTCGACCGCCAGGGTTTTGGTAATCTGCAGCAGCCCCCCTTTGGTTGCGGCATACGTCACCTGACCCGGCATCCCGAGCAGCCCCCCGAGCGATGCCATATTGATAATCCGACCTGACTTCTGATCCATCATGACTTTACCGACCTCTCGCGCGAGCAGAAAGGGCGCGACCAGGTTGACCTGCAACATCTTAGCCCACATGTCGCTGGTCACCTCATGCGACCAGGTCACCCAGGGGCTGATCCCCGCGTTGTTGACCAGGATATCGATCTGCCCGTAACGTTCCATCGTTTTGACAACGAGATTCAGCAGGTCTTGATCCTGACTAACGTCACACTTGACGGCGAAACCTTCGCCCCCCCTCTGCTCCATATCAGCGACAAGCCGATTCAGATCTTCCAGATTTCTTGCAGCGACGACTACCTTGGCGCCAGCATCTGCATAGCCGTTGGCTACAGCCTTCCCAAGCCCCCTGCTGGCTCCGGTGATAATTGCCACTTTTCCTTCAAGTGAGAAAAGATTCTTTTTCATCTTCAAATCCTTCTTGAATATGCCTGTCAAGCTCATAAAATCCAGCGACTGTAACGGGACACCCAATGCATCAGGGCGCTTGGCATCTATTCCATTTTCAGTCGTTGCCCCGACTATTTTTTGCCGGACTTTTTGGCAGGTGACATCCCGGCAAGATTTCTGACAATATCTTTCCTGGCCTTGACATCGTACTGACTGGTAATGGCGATCTGCTCCATTACTGGCGAACCACCGCCATGGAAACCGCCCATGGTCAGAGAACTGCCATAAGAGGAACAGGTCATTTCACTCAGGTACATCCAAAACTTGACCTGATCCTCCACCTCCATATCGGGATTGCGCTTCAGATATTTCTCCATGAAGGGCTTGATCTCTTCGTTGAGCAGGTCCGCCTCATAGGGGAAGGTCGCCGGCATGCCGCCAGCGATATCGCAGAGAATCTCCTGCTCGTGAAAGACCGACTCCCCGCTGAGGCAGCGGCCGACGTTAGCATAAATGGAATCGGGGATGTAGCCTCCGGGTCCGTAGGGCACACTACCGTAACCAGGCATGTAGACCTCCGGCTTTCCTTTGGCCGAGGCGGTGAAGCCGGCAGCATAGCCGAGTTCGGTAATCATGATCAGTTCCGCCAGCTTTTCACGGACGTGAGGGGCCTTTTCAATGCCGTTGACCTCGGCGGCCATGGCGGCCATTCCCATGATGATGTCGCCAACGGCCGGCTTACAGCCGGAATAGCTGTGCCGGTGAAAGAGTGCAAACAACAGGGCACAGATGCCGCCATGCTGAGTTTCGCCACAGAGGAAGACCCGCTCCCAGGGGACGAAAACATCGTCGAAGATGACGTAGGAATCGATATAGCCGGGCTCAAAACCGCGCTTGATTTCTTTGCGGTCACGCGGGTTATGGACGTGGATGACCTGCTTGACTCCCTCATGGTCACCGGGCACGGCAAAAGCAACGGCATAATCGCCCTCGTCCGGGCCGAGGGCCCTGGTGGGAATAACGATAATTTCGTCGGCAGTGGACGCCTGGGTGATATGTACCTTACATCCACGCACCACGATACCGTCTTCGCGCCGCTCGACCACATGTACATAGGCATCCGGATCGGACTGTTCGATCGGACGCTTCATTCGTTCGCCCTTGACGTCGGTCTGGGCACAGGTGGCCACCAGGTCTTCCTTCTGAAAACGCTCCAGCCATTTCAGAAAATTCTGGTGATAATTAGTCTTGCCCTTGTTTGCCTTGTCTGCCTCGAAAGAGACCGCATTGACGGCGTTCAGGGCATCAACCCCCATGCAACGTTGAATGCAGTAGCCAACCCCACGGCACAGTTCACGGGTCATGTCCTGCTTCTTGTGCAGATCATCCACACTCTGATGCACATGGCAGAAACGGTTGATTTTTTCGCCGGTCAGATGCGACTCCGCGGTACACAGATCCTCCATTTCAGGATCTTGAGCAGCCTCGAATGTTCTCCCCATGACGTTCAGGGACGGCGCAATGACCTCATGGTCGCGGCCGATTTTCTCGCCATTGAAATAAAGGTTGTGCTTCATACCCTTGAGTCGCTCAATATACTGCTCTTTGGATCTCATTATTTAGCTCTCCTTACAATTTAAGCCTTCAGCATCTGTGCACCGAAAACTGTTCCGCAACTGCGATCTTAAATCCGCCATCCACAGCAGCTATGCATCCAACAGCTCTGCCCGAATACGTTTTTTGTCTATCTTGCCGGTCGGGTTAAGCGGCAGGGCATCGACGAAACGGATATCCCTGGGGCGCTTGTAATCGGCCAGTTTGTCAGTGGTAAAGTCATGAAGTTCCTCAGCGGTCAGAGCCCCTTCATCCTTCATGACGACAAAGGCCAGGATGTCCTCGCCCAGTTGCGCATGGGGCTTGGCGAGGACCGCACACTGTTTAACGGCCGGGTGTTCGTAAAGAACGCTCTCAACTTCAACCGAATAGACGTTGTTGCCGCCCCGAACGATCATGTCTTTGGCTCGGTCGGTGTAGTAAAGGTAGCCTTCAGAATCGCAATAGCCCATGTCGCCGGTATAAAGCCAACCGTCACGTAAAGCCTCGGCCGTTGCTTCCGGGTTTTTGTAGTATTCCTTCATGATGTTCGGTCCACGCAGAACGATCTGTCCGACTTTACCGATCGGCATGTCCTTGCCATCGTTATCAACAATCCGAAACTCCTGGTAGGGAGCCAAGGGGTTGCCGATCGAACCGATTTTGCGTTTCGCGTCGGCGGCGCTAAGCGTTGTCCCTCCGGTCCCCGCTTCGGTCAGGGCATAACTATTGAAAATCTTAATTCCGGGCCAGGCGGCATCCAGTTTGCGAATCACCTCTTCGGGCATCGCGGCCGCACCGGAAATCAGCTTATTGAGGGAAGTGGTGTCAAACTCCTTGAACTTCGGGTGGCTCAGCAAATAGATGAACATCGCCGGTGCACCGCCATAGCAGGTCGACTTCTCCCGGGCCATGGTTTCAAGGGTGCTTTCCACGTCAAACTCGGCTTCGAGGACCACGCGAAAACCATAATAAAGCCACATCATTACTACCGAACTGCAGCCACTGGAGGTAAAGAAGGGAAAAACGTTCTGCACGGTTGGAGCCCCATAGTGAAGCCGTGAAAAACCGAAGGAGGCCCCCATTAACTTGCCACAAGAGACTTTGTTCCCTTCGGTCAGCACCACACCCTTTGGCAGACCGGTGGTGCCGCTGGTGTAGAGGATATCGGCTACATCTTCAGAGCGGATCGTCACTGGCGGAACCTCGCCATCGTTATCGATCAGTTCAGTGTAGGAAACTGCCCAATCCGGCAACTCAACTCCTTTTTTTTCCAGACCGATGATCTTTTCGACCGAGAGCTGCTCGCGGATTTCATTCAGCTGCCCGAGGAATTCGGCACCTGCGACAATAAAATCAGCATCAGAGTTTGCCACGATGTGCGAGACCTCGCGCGGAACCAGGCGCACGTTGATCGGCACGAAGACCGCACCAAGCTTATGAATGCCTAGGTAGAGGTGGTAGCATTCGATGGAGTTGGTCAGCATAAAAGCGACCTTCTGTCCTTGTTTCACACCGACTGCCGCCAGTCCACCGGCAACCCTGTCGGAGGCTTCATCAACTTCCTGCCACCTCTGCCGGACCCAGTCACCCATACGATACCGGACCGAAACAACAGCCTCGCGGGCAGCGAAGTCGGTCACATTCCTTTTCAATAACTCAATAATTGTCTGCGGCGATTGCCACATGATGCTCTCCCTTTACCATTTACGGTTCCACCTACCCAGGGTCAATCCAGCCGGAATACCTGAACGGGTCACCAGCCCTCGAGCAGGCCGCCCTGACCTTCCCTTGGCTGGTACATTCATCCCGACTTCGAATAACATTCCTACGGCCTTTATTGTAGGCTCGTCAGCAGAATCTGTGGAGATAATCAGGTTCCGGCAACTTGCCAAGCTCGTGATATAGGGCGATTTGCAGGCATTTGAGGGTTCGAAACCCGTAGGCTTTTC
>NZ_PPFX01000061.1 GCF_002898515.1 Geothermobacter hydrogeniphilus
ACCTAAAGGCTTGGACTAAAGTCCATAGTTTTGGACTAGCGTGCTGAAACAATAATACAGTGTTTTAGAAATAAAGCAAAACTATTGTTTGGCCAAACAGAACGGAATTGTCAACAGGGGGAAATGACAACGGGCTTCAATGACCTGTGAAATTATTAATCTTTTTCCGTGGTTTTGCCCGAATGATGGTCCAACTGTTAACATACGTAGACAGTCCCGGGCACCATCGGAACATCCGGACGGAACCTCACGGAAGCGGGAATGCGGCAAACAGCCGCCCCGGAGCGTAACCGGGTGCCAAAACAGGTATCATGGAAAACAGTGGCACGAATGATGCTAAAACGGTGTTTTTGAATCAACTGTTCAGCAATTCAGTTTTTTGGAAAGGCCTTTTTCCGCCCGCAATGTGAAAAACCGGATGCGGCCGGTCCGGCCAGGCAACAGGCAACCGAAGGAGCCCCGATCATGGAAAACGCTGTTTATCAGGCGCAGCACCCGATCCGTTTTGTCACCGCTACCAGCCTCTATGACGGCCACGATGTTTCGATCAACATCATGCGCCGCTTGTTGCAGGATTCCGGAGCCGAGGTCGTTCATCTCGGGCATAACCGCTCGGCGCTGGAGATCGTCACCGCGGCCATCCACGAGGATGTTCAGGGCATCGCGGTCAGCTCCTACCAGGGCGGCCACCTCGAATTCTTCAAGTACATCCACGACCTGCTCGCCGAGAAGGGCGCCGGACACGTCAAGATCTTCGGCGGCGGCGGCGGAGTCATCCTGCCGGAGGAGATCCGGGAACTGGAAGACTACGGCATCTGCAAGATCTTCTCACCCGAGGACGGGCGCCGCATGGGCCTGCAGGGAATGATCAACTTCAAGCTCGAACAGTGCGACTTCGCCACCCCCCGGCAACTCGCCAGGGATCTCGAACTGCTCCCCGGCCGGGATCACCAGGCCATCGCCCGCCTGATCACCGCCGCCGAGGAACTGGTCAGCGGCGGCGATGAAAAACTGGCGGCGGCGCAGCAGCAGGTGCGGGAGCTGGTCAAACCGGTGCCGGTCCTCGGCATCACCGGCACCGGTGGCGCGGGCAAAAGCTCGCTCACCGATGAACTGGTGCGCCGCTTCCTGCGTGATTTCGAGGACAAGAACATGGCGATCCTGTCGGTCGATCCGACCCGCAAGCGGACCGGCGGCGCCCTGCTCGGCGACCGCATCCGCATGAACGCCATCAACACCGAGCGGGTCTTCATGCGTTCCCTGGCCACCCGCGATTCCCGCAGCGAGCTTTCCGCCGCCATCCGCGAGGCCCTGGATGTTCTCAAGGCGGCCGCTTTCGACCTGATCATCGTCGAAACCAGCGGCATCGGCCAGGGAGATGCCGGTATCGTCGATGTCTGTGATCTCTCGCTCTACGTCATGACCAGCGAGTTCGGCGCCCCGACCCAGCTGGAAAAGATCGACATGCTCGATTTCGCCGACATGGTGGCCCTGAACAAGATGGAAAAGCGCGGTTCCGAGGACGCGTTGCGAAATGTTCTCAAGCAGGTCCGGCGCAACCGCAAGCTGTTCGATGTCGCCGATGACGAACTGCCGGTCTACGGCACCATTGCCAGCCAGTTCAACGATGTCGGCACCAACCGGCTCTACCGGGCGCTGATCGACCGTCTCAACGAACGCTGCGGGCTCGACTGGCAGTCACAGCTGGAAGTCGGCGAGGGGCAGAGTCTCGCCCAGCAGATTATCCCTCCCGAACAGGTCGGCTACCTGACCGAAATCACCCATGCCGCCAGGAACTACCGCCGCCAGGTCGAAGAGCAGGCCCGGGTCGGGAGCCGACTCTACCAACTCAAGGGAACCAGGCAGCTGCTGGCCGAACAATGCGACTGCCGGGTGGAGGATATCGACCGGTTGATCGAAACGACCGAAAGCCAACTGAGCGAGGAAAACCGGCAACGGCTGCAGCAGTGGCCGGAGCTGAAAAAAGCCTACGCCGAAGAAGTGATGGTGACAAAAGTGCGCGACAAGGAGATCCGCACCGAGCTGTTCACCACCTCCCTCTCCGGCACCCGCATTCCCCGTGTCTGTCTGCCGAATTTCGCCGATTACGGTGAGATCCTGCGCTGGTGCATGAAGGAGAACGCCCCCGGCTTCTTCCCCTATACCGCCGGCCTGTTCCCCTTCAAGCGCACCGCCGAAGACCCCAAGCGGCAGTTCGCCGGTGAAGGGACGCCCGAGCGGACCAACCGCCGCTTCCACTTTCTGACCAAGGACGATCCGGCCAAGCGCCTGTCGACCGCCTTCGACAGCATCACCCTCTACGGCGAAGACCCGGACGAGCGGCCCGACATCTACGGCAAGATCGGCATGAGCGGCGTCTCCATCTGCACTCTCGACGACATGGACAAGCTGTTCGCCGGCTTCGACCTCTGCGATCCGATGACCTCCGTCTCGCTGACCATCAACGGTCCGGCGCCGATGCTGTTGGCGATGTTCCTCAACACCGCCATCAGCCAGCAGGTAGAGAAATTCAGAAGCGAGAACAACCGCGAACCGAACGCCGACGAGTACGAGAAGATCCGCTCCGGCACCCTGCAGACGGTACGCGGCACGGTCCAGGCGGACATCCTCAAGGAGGACCAGGGGCAGAACACCTGCATCTTCTCCACCGAGTTTGCGCTGCGGATGATGGGCGACGTGCAGCAGTACTTCATCGAGCAGAAGGTGCGCAACTATTACTCGGTCTCGATCAGCGGCTACCATATCGCCGAGGCCGGCGCCAACCCGATCAGCCAGCTCGCCTTCACCCTCTCCAACGGCTTCACCTACGTCGAGTACTATCTCGCCCGCGGCATGCACATCGACGACTTCGCCCCCAACCTCTCCTTCTTCTTCAGCAACGGCCTCGACCCCGAGTACACGGTCATCGGCCGGGTGGCGCGGCGGATCTGGTCGGTGGTGATGCGCGACAAGTACGGCGCCAACAAGCGCAGCCAGATGCTCAAGTACCACATCCAGACCTCGGGACGCTCGCTGCACGCCCAGGAGATGGACTTCAACGACATCCGCACCACCCTGCAGGCGCTGATGGCGATCTACGACAACTGCAACTCGCTGCACACCAACGCCTACGACGAGGCGGTGACCACCCCGACCGAGGAATCGGTGCGGCGGGCGATGGCGATCCAGATGATCATCAACAAGGAACTGGGCCTGGCCAAGAACGAGAACCCGCTGCAGGGAGCCTTCATCATCGAGGAACTGACCGACCTGGTCGAGGAGGCGGTGCTGTGCGAATTCGACCGCATCAGCCAGCGCGGCGGCGTGCTCGGGGCGATGGAGACCCAGTACCAGCGCAGCAAGATCCAGGACGAGTCGATGCTCTACGAGCACCTCAAGCACACCGGCGAGCTGCCGGTGATCGGCGTCAACACTTACCTCAACCCGCGCGCCGACGAGGAGGGCTACCAGATCCCCGGCGAACTGGCCCGCTCCACCGAAGAGGAGAAGCAGCTGCAGCTGACCAACCTGCGCGACTTCCAGCGCCGCCACGCCGACCAGGCCCCGGAAGCGCTGAAGCGCCTGCAGCAGGTCGCGACCAGCGGCGGCAACATCTTCGCCGAGCTGATGGAAACGGTCAAAGTCGCCTCGCTCGGGCAGATTTCAGCGGCGCTGTACGAAGTCGGCGGACAATACAGAAGAAACATGTAGCTCGCGTAGAGACGCAGAGTCGCGGAGAAAAGAGAGTTTCTGTTATCCTGGCCCAAATCGAAACGAACGTCTCTGCACCTCTGCGTCTTGAGTGAGCACCTGCGAACGGGCGCGAGAACAGGCTTTTCCTCCAGGATCTTCGTGCCTTCGTGGTAGATTTTGAACTTGAACCCAGTACCCGGTGCCCAAATCCAAAGGATTCCCCATGCCCATCCAATCCGAATGCCGAAACCGTATCGCCAACCTCCAGCGCCAGCTCGAACGCAAGGAGCTGAACGGGGCGCTGATCATCTATCCGATCGACCTCTACTACTTTGCCGCCACCCGCCAGAACGGCATGCTCTGGGTGCCGCAAAGCGGCGAACCATTGCTGCTGATCCGCAAGAGCCTGACCCGCGCCCGGCAGGAGAGTTGCATCACCGAACTCCGCCCCTTCCCCTCCAGCCGGGAACTGAGCGGGCTGCTCGGTCGACCGGGACAGAAGATCGGCGTTACGTTCGACGTGCTGCCGGCCGCCCAGCTCGACTACCTGAAAAAAGTGCTGCCGGAACGGGAGTTCGTTGACATCTCCGGCATCAACCGCAACCTGCGGGCGGTCAAGTCGGCCCTCGAGGTCGCCAGAATCCGCCACGCCGGCGAGCAGCTGAGCAAGGTCTTCGCCCAGGTGCCGGACTTCTATACCCCGGGGATGCGCGAACTCGACCTGGCGGCGGAATTCGAAAGCCGCTCCCGCAAGCTCGGCAGCGAGGGCTACGTCCGCATGCGCGCCTACAACCAGGAGCTGTTCCAGGGACTGCTGGTCTCCGGCGGCAGCGCCAACCAGCCGGGCTTCTTCGACGGCGCCGTCACCGGTTGCGGACTGAGCGCCGCCTCCCCGCACGGCGCCTCGACCGCGGTGATCGCGCCGGACCTGCCGCTGATGGTCGACTATACCGCCGTCCACGACGGTTACATTGTCGACATGACCCGGATCTTCGTCCCCGGCAAAATCCATCCCGAGGTGCAGCATGCCTTCGATACCGCCTTGGAGATCCAGCGCCAGGTCACCGCCGCCCTGCGCCCGGGCGCCGTCGCCTCGGAGCTGTTCGAGCTGGCCTGCGGCATCGCCGCTGAGGCCGGACTGGGAGACTGCTTCATGGGGGTTCCGGGGGAACAGGCCAAATTCGTCGGCCACGGCGTCGGGCTGGAACTGGATGAGATGCCGGTACTGGCCAAGGGCTTCGACGTGCCGCTGCAGGAAAACCAGACCATCGCCATCGAACCGAAGTTCCTGCTCACCGGACACGGCGTGGTCGGTATCGAGAACACCTGGGCGGTCGGCCCCGATCGCGGCATCCGCCTTTCCCCGGCCGACGACGCGATCGTGACCCTGCCGACCTGATGAGGAACCGGCCATGCCCCCTTCCCGCCAACTGCTTCAAACTGCCGCGATCAACCGCCTGCGGTTGCGCAATCGGCTGGTGCGCTCTGCGACCTGGGAGGGGATGTGCGACCCGCGCGGGATCCCCGGGGAAGACCTGATCGACCGTTACCGGCAGTTGGCGGCCGGCGGGGTCGGCCTGATCATCACCGGCTTCGCCTACGTGGCGCAGGAAGGGAAGCTACTGCCCGGCGCGCTGGGTCTGCAGGATGACGCTTCCGCGCGGGCGGTCCGCCAGCTGGTCGAGGTGGTCCACGCTGCAGGAGGCAGGATCTGCGCCCAACTCGGCCATGCCGGAGGCCAGACCCGCCGTGATATCTGCGGCACCACCCCCTCGCTCCATCGGCGCTGCAGCTGGACCAGTACCCGCAGCAGCCGCAGGAGATGACCGCGGCCGATATCGACCGCGTCATCGACGCCTTCGCCGCTGCCGCTGAGCGGGCCTGCCGCGTCGGCTTTGATGCCATCCAGCTGCATGCCGCCCACGGCTACCTGATCAACCAGTTTCTCTCGCCGCTCTGCAACCGGCAAACCGACAGCTATGGCGGCGAGCTACGGAACCGCATGCGGTTCCTGCTCCAAGTATACGGCGCGGTACGGGAAACAATCGGCCCGCACCGGCCATTGCTGGCCAAGCTGAGCCTCAACGACAACCTGCCGGGAGGATTGACCGCGGAAGATGCCATCCAGGTCGCCCGGGAACTTGACGAGGCCGGCATCGACGGCATCGAGGTCAGCAGCGGCACCCCCGCCTCGGGGGAGCGGACTCCGGTCCGGCGGTGCGGGACCGACGATCCCCCGCTCCCCTGCTACAACCTGGAGCTGGCGGCGAGACTGCGGCCGCAGGTCCGCTGTCCGCTGCTGCTGGTCGGCGGCATTCGTCGTCGCAAAGACGCTGAAGCGGTGCTGCAGGCCGGCAGTGCCGATTTCATCTCCCTCTGCCGCCCGTTCATCTGTGAACCGGCCCTGGCGCGGCAGTGGCAATTCGGCGGCAGCGACGCCGCCTCCCGCTGCATCTCCTGCAACGGCTGCTTCAAAACCGCCTTTCGCGGCAATCTGCGTTGCGTGCAACCGCTGCGCGGCAACGCCTCCTGAAACCCTGCCCGGCTTCATCCTGTGCTTATTGCCCTTCGCCTCATACCCAGCCCAACGGCAAAGGGTGCGAAACCGCACCTGCCCTTCGGTGGCCGGAAGGGCTAGAGTCTGCTCACATCGATTGCCCTGCGGAATTATTTGACCGCAGGCTACAGCGAAGGAGGAGATGATGGACTACATGGGATCGCACGACCTGTTCGACCACCTGCTCACCCCGGCGAAGAATCAACGCCGACCGGCGGCCGCAAACTGGTTCGCCAGAATCCGCCGGTTGCTGTTCCCGACCCGGCGGCCGGAAACAACCAGTACCCTGTAACCCATAGGATTTCGTAATATTGCGCCGGGATTTTCCGTGTCGACAAGGCGCGCTTTCCGCTGCATAGCTGTAGCTATGAAGCGGTGAAGCGCAACGCAGCTGACGCGGAAAATAACCAGCAAGATGCGAAAGATTAAGGGTTACATGGTACTAGTGGCTGAACGCGCGATCCCCCGGGCAGAATGTTCTGTCCGGGGGATCCAATCATTGATAGATCCGCAGAGGATCTAGACATAGAGCATGTCGCGGACGATAGTCTTTTTGACTTCGGGCTTGAGGGCGCTTTCGACTCCCAGATCGACGGGCCGCTGGAAGACTTTTTAACGGGTGATCTGCATCCTTACGGAAGCGTATGTGCGATGGTATGAGAGGACGTCGTTCCCTAACCGGCGACTACAGTTTTGCGGTCACTACCAGCCAAAGGTTATCCCCGCACGGGTGGCGGTGCCGTTGTTGTCGAAGGTGGAAGATACCGCCAGATTCAGCAGGACGTTGTCGTTCACATAGTGAAAAAGGCCGGCAGCTAAGGCACTAGAACCGCTGTAGTTGCCCAGGCCGACAGATATCTGGCTGTTGCCGCCAGCTCGAGCATTGGGGACCAGAGCTGAAAAAGCGGCTGCCAAGGCACCGACATCATCGAGACGGTTGTCGAGACCGTCGATACGATTATCAAGACGACCGATATCGCTGCTGGAGGATGAAGCGAACTGCTGCATCTGCTGCACAGTCACGGCATCGTTGGCATTCACCCCATCGGCGACGTTGGTGATACGACGCTGGTTGCCGCTCGACCCGACCGAAACGGTATTCGCTTCTGTCGCCTCCGAGTTCTGTCCCAGGGCCACGCTGCCGCCGGCACCGACCGCCACCTGGGCGTTCTGCCCCAGCGCGGTTCCACCCACTTCATTCACCACCGAATCGGCACCGATGGCCACACTGTTCTGGGTGGCGATAGTGGTATTGGCACCGATGGCAGTACTGCCGTCGGCGGTGACAGTGGCCCTGTAGCCGATGGCGGTATCATAAGAACGGGCCGAAGCACCACTGCCGAGCGCGGTGGAGCCGCTACCGGTGGCACTGGCAGCAACCGGAGCCGAGCCGGAGGTCCAGCTGATACCCTGTTCCCTGTTCTGAAGGGCGGTAATATTGGAAGAGTTGGCGTTGATGCTGGTTTGAAGAACGGTATCAGCCGCTTGTCGCGCAGTTGTTTCAGAATTGATAGCACCGGCATTGCCCATGATCCCGGTCGCATTGGTGGAGATCGCCGTCACATTGCCCGAAATATTGGTGACGTTGGTGCCGACGTTCCCCTCAACAGTGGTCATGCGTCCCGTCAGGGTACTGACATCGGTGCTGACTCCATTCAACTGCCCGACCGTAGCGGCATCACCGGCGGCAACACCATCAGCAAGATTGACGATGCGGCGCTTGGTCGTTGAGTTACCGACCGAGACAGTATTGGCCTCGGTCGCCTGCGATCCCTGACCGAGGGCGACGGCACCGGTAGCACCAGCTGTCACCCGCGCACTTTCGCCCAGCGCGGTGGCTCCGGTTTCGAAGGCCCCGGCAGAGCGACCGAGGGCGGTCGTATCGTTAACAGTCGCTTCGCTAGAATCAAAAATAGCGTTATTGTCACTGTCTCGCCAACCGGCACCAGCATTTTCGCCGATGGCAGTACTACTCATTCCTACGGCGTTAGTATTAGAGCCATATGCCGTACTGGCAGCCCCCTTGGCCCGACTGCGATAACCGCTGGCAGTACTGTCAGTACCGCTGGCGAGACTAAATCTTCCCGTGGCAGTACTGGAATCTCCAGTGGCCTGGCTGCCAGCTCCGGTGGCGGTCGTGTCATCGGCAGTGGCTCGACTTTGATATCCGGTGGCGGTGCTGACAGTACCAGTGGCTTGGCTGTCAACGCCGGTGGCGGTACTTCGATTCCCGGTGGCGATAGCGGAATGGCCAGTAGCTGTACTGTTTATTCCCGGGGCATTGGCCCCCGCGCCAGTAGCTGTACTGTTCGCTCCCAGGGCGTTGGCACCCGCACCTAACGCAGTCTTGCTGGAACTAAATCCTGCCGCACCGTCGTTTGCAGGGTAAAGAAGTGCCCCTGAAAGCGAGGTTCCCCATACCGTTGTGCTGAAACTGAGCAGGGCCCAACTGACGGCCATGATCAGACTCCATCGGCTGCTGAATTTTGCACCTTGTCTTGATGGGATTATTTTTTTTCTGTTCACCGATTGCCTCCCTGTCAGGTAATTTCTTCAACAAAATCATCAGGATGCCACAGCAATTATGTAGCTCGGTAACCATTGCTTCGACAAAACCGGGTGCAATATAAGCTACGATCCTGACAATTTCCTTACTGAAGGAGTTAATAAGAGGGCAAACAGGAAGAAAAAAGGACAAGTGAGTCGACTGACCGCGCCATGAGGGCACAAAGTTCCGACCTGACCCAGAGGAAGTGATCAGGCGAAACAGGCGCTCTCCGGGGCGGAATCCGCGGTGATGCCACTGAGCAGTTCGGCGATTTCGTCCGCGGGGTAGCCTTCGCTCTGAAGCCGGGCGGCAAACCGTTGCAGCACCCGGCGGGCCTGCACCGCAGAACGTTGCCCCTGCAGCCAGTAGAGCTGGCCGTTCAGGCGTTCGCAAAGAGGATCGTTGCGCAAGGCCTTTTCCACCAGCTGAACCGCCTGGGGAAGCCGCCTGGAGCCGGCCAGCAGAGCGGACCAGGCCAGGGTCATTTCGGCAAGGGCACGACTAAGCTCCTGTCGAAATGCGCGAATAAGGTTTTCTCCGGGAACCCCCGGTGCGAACTCACCTCGCCAAAGCGCTTCAGCCGTGGTGAAGGCATTGCCGGCCTGCCAGTTTTCCTGAAGGCGCAGATGCCTGAGACCTCGTTTGACTTCGGTTAGAAAATTTCCGGCGTCGACCCGGCAATGAGCGAGCCAGAGCATACCCTTTTCCCTCTGCAGGTAGTAATGGGCGGTATTTCCCGGCAGGGTCAGGGTTTTGCGCAGGCGTGAAACCAGGGTATCGAATTTGATCCTGGCGCTCTCGGGCGGGCTGTCAGGCCAGAAATGGAGTTGGATAGTTTCCTGAGCCAGTTTGAACCCGGGGGACGCAAGCAACAGACAGAACAGTTCGCGCTGCGCCGGGGTCAGATCTTCGGCCTGGAGCAGGGGACGGCCCCGGTAGAGGATCTTGAAACTGCCCAGGGTGCGGATTTCGAGCCGGGGAATGACTGTGCCGTCATCGAGCAGGGCCATGTCGAGACGCTGGGCGGCGAGGGTCCGTGCGTAAGCAGTTTCGATTCTCTGCTCCACGGCGAAGCTCAGGGTTTTCTCGATGTCGGCCGGAGCCCAGCCCCATAAATGCCGATAGGCGTTGCGGCGCATCAGTCCCAGGCCGGTAGCGATATCTTCTTTGGCTCTTGTTTCTGCGCCGGTCTCAAGGCAGACCCTCGCACGATGCAGCAGACCGCAGGCTTCAAGGTATTCTGTCGGTATCTGCCGGGCGGCTTCGATCCCTTCGTCCAGCAGCTGCAGCGCCTGCTCGCGATGTCCGCAATGGGCACGGGTCAGGCCGACCACCAGTTTGTTCAGGGTGATAAAAAACGGCCCGCCTGACAGATCTCGCAACTGCTGCGATTCTGCACTAACGAGCAAGGCCTGGTCTTGCTGTTGGCGTAAAGCCAGAGCCAACCCCTGTTGTTGCAGGACCAAACTGTTCAGGTGGGGACTGAGAGGGGGGTGTTGGGCCAACGCCCGGACGGATAGATCGAGGGCTTCATCAAACTGTCCACGGTTGATGGCGATATCCATCTCCCAGACATAACAGAAGGGACCGGCAATCGACTGGGAGACCAGACTGTTGCCGACGGCATCGATAAGTTGGTTTTTCTGCTCAAAGTAATTGGCGAAATCGCCCTCGTTGAACAAAAAATTAAACAGCATCATGCGGATGGCCAGGCTGTTGAACGATCCGACTTCAGGGTGATGAACATAGGGCGCAGCCTGCTCCAGGCAGGTCAGGGAGAGGGAGGTACGTCCGGCAAATATCTGGATATAGCCCATCATCATCAGCAGGGCAGCCTCGAAATTGATCAGCTTCTCCTTACGCGCCAGCTTCAGGGCCAGAGAGGCAAACCTGGTGGCCTGATCGGAGTCAGCGAGCAGGATGCAATGGCCCATGGCCAGGCTGCGAGCGACCAGGATCGTCATGGCAGTGTCGAGGTCTGCTGCGATCCGAAAAAAGAGCTGTTCAGCGCGTTCAAGTCGTTCTTCGTTCTGGCGGTAATGGCCGGTGGTGGTGATGTGGATGGAGATGATATGGGCCAGGCAGAGCAGCTCGCCGAGTTCATCGTGCCTTGCGGAAAAGACCTGCAGGGCCTGGTCGAGCAGCGGCAGCGCCTGCACCGGCGCACAATCCAGCTGGGACAGGGCCAGAAAAAAACAGGACCAGCCCAGCCGCCGCCGAGACGTTTCTGGTATCGATCCCAGAATAGCCGCCAGGCTGACAGTCTGGTTGGCCGCCAGAAAAGCCATGCCGTTCTCTTTGAGGAACGCTTCAACCGCCGCATAATCCTCCGCCAGCAGCAGATAGCGCAGCGCTTGCGTCGACTGCTCCTGCCGGCGGTAGTAGTCTCCGGCCTGCTTGTAAATCGAGCGGATCACCTCTGGACCCAACTCTGCCGCTGCCTTCTCGCGCAAAAACTGCTGAAAGAGATGATGCAGACCGAACAGTGCATTATCCGCATCAAGATGGCGGATAAATATATTGCGCCGGGCCAGATTGCAAAGCTCGGTGCCGATCGAAGCCATCTCGGTGAGCACTAACGCCAGCTCAACCGGAACCACTTCGAGCAGGGAGAGGAGCAGCAGCGGCCGGTGTAAGTGCGACTCTAAAGGGGAAAGAATCTCTTCGCGAAAATAATGGTGAAGGTCAGGTCGTTCAGCCGTCCAGTAATTATCCATCAGGGGCCGAAAAGCGCTGCCGGGCTGCTGTTCCATCCGTAGCCCCAGGTGAAGGATGCCCATGACCCAGCCGTCCGTGGTGCGGACGATTTTGCGGCTGGTATCCCGACAGAGATCAAGATTGAGAACCTGATTGAAAAAATCACTGATTTCTTCCTCGTCCAGTGCCAGATCACGATTACCGATGCGCAGCAATTTGCGCTCGCGGGAGTTGCTGCGCCAACTGTCGAGCGGCAGGGGTTCCCGGGAGCAGAGGACGAAATGCAGTTTCGGTGGGGCCGTCTCCAGCAACCAGTTCATCAGCGAAAGACTTGCTTCATGCGAAACCAGGGAGTGCAGGTCGTCAAAGACCAGATACAGATCGTCCTTCAGGCAGGAATCGAGATCATTCAGCAGCAGCTCGATCCGTTTCTGATGATCAAACAGGACGAAATCACTCTCTCTCAAGATCCGGACGGTGGCGGTGGAAGGAAACTCTGGAAGACGGGTATTGAAGCAGGCAAGAAGGGCCTGAAGAAAGAAAGCGGGATCGGCGTCTTCGGGACCGACCTGGTACCAGAGCGAGTTAACATTGACGCGATCGAGAAATTGTTGAGCAATAGTAGTTTTACCCTGACCGGCCTGGGCTTCGATGATCAGGGTCGGAGGCGGAGTACCCTCTGGCGGCAGCAACTGCTCAACGATCCGCTGGCGGTAAAGCTGCTGTGAGTTATCGACCCGTGGAGGGTAGAATTTGTCGAGCTGTATTTGTGCCCTGAATTCTGCAGATTGGACCATGACATTTCCCCGACCACCAGGATGGTTATCAGCGACCATGAAATGTCGTAAGTCGCTGAAGATAGTAGCACAACAGCCCCTTGGCTTTGCGTGGGATCGTAAAAAACCCCGCCCAGAGGACGGGGCTTTAAAGGCGCCCCCAGAGGGGGCGTT
>NZ_PPFX01000062.1 GCF_002898515.1 Geothermobacter hydrogeniphilus
ATCATGGCGCCTTGACGCCGATTTAGGTAGTGGGGGGAGACCATTTCATCAACAGCCTCCTAGAGATTCAGCAGCAGCACCAGCAGCCCGACCGCCCAGCAGTAGATGCCGAAGGCCGCCAGCCGTCTGCGGCGGATGACGCCCATCAGCAGGTGTATCGAGAACAGTCCGACGATGAAAGCGGCCGTGGCCCCGGCCAGATAGGCCGGCAGCGTCCCGGTCGCGACCTGCTGCAGGTCCCGGATGGAAAGCAGGGTGGCGCCGCCGACGGCGGGCAGGGCCAGCAGAAAGGAAAAGCGCGCCGCGGTCTCGCCCTCGACGCCCCTCAGCAGCAGGGTGGCGATGGTCGACCCGGAGCGGGAAATTCCCGGCATGATGGACAGCCCCTGGGCGATACCGACCAGGATGGCATCGACGGCTGTAAGGCGGCTTTCGTCGCGCCGGCCGTTGCGGAAGCGTTCACAGATGAAGAGCAGGGTGCCGGTGACCAGCAGCATGGCGGCCACCAGCGGAATGTTGTCGAACAGGCCTTCAAAGGTTTCCTTGAAACTGAGGCCGATGATGCCGGTTGGAATCGAGGCCAGCAGCAGCAGGCCGAGCAGGCGGAAATTGTTCCGCTGCTGGTCGGTACGGCGCAGCGGCGAGACGATCAGCGCGGCCAGTTCGCGCCGGAAGTAGATGACTACCGCCAGCATGGTGCCGAGGTGCAGCAGCACGTCAAACAGGACGCCCGGTTGCTCGAAGCCGCGCAGGTAGTGTTGGGCGATGGCCAGGTGGCCGGAACTTGAAATCGGCAGGAATTCCGCAACGCCCTGCACGACGCCGAGAAAAACAGCTTGTCCAAAATTCATTTATTGAATCCCTCCGGATATGCGGATATAGAGTCAAAGTCCCAGAATGAATGGCAATATCAGAGGCCGCCGGTCGATCGTCTTGTTGAAGAAACGGCGCAGGGTCTTGCGCACCTCGACCCGGATCTCCTCCCAGTCGGAGACGGCATCCAGGCTGTGCTCAGCCAGCATCTCCCGGACCTTCTGCGCCGCTTCGGCCAGGTAAGCTTCGCTGTCCTCTTCGGGGACGAAGCCGCGGCTGAAGATTTCCGGACCGTAAATAATTTCGCCGCTCGCCTGGTTGAGGGCCAGGATGACATTGACCACCCCGTGGTGAGCGAGATGACTGCGGTCGCGCAACTCCGGCGCTCCGAGATCACCGACCCCGCGTCCGTCGATGAAGACCCGGCCGGTCTCGACCCGTTCTTCCCGTCTGGCGCTGTCGGCCGACAGGGTGAGCGGCTCACCGTTGCCGAGAATAAAGATATTGTCCTCCGGAGTTCCCATCTCCTGTGCCAGGGCGGCGTGATGCACCAGGTGACGGTATTCGCCGTGGACCGGTACGAAGTAGCGCGGTTTGACCAGGCTGTGCAGGGTCTGCAGTTCGTCGCGCGAGGCATGTCCGGAGACATGCACCTCGCTGGTGGTTTCGTAAAAGACCTGCGCCCCGCGCCGGAAGAGTTGGTTGATCAGGTTGCTGATCGCCTTTTCATTGCCGGGGATGAATTTCGACGAAAGGATGACGGTGTCGCCGGTTTCAATCTGCAGTTGCTTGTGATCGGCGGCCGCCATGCGCGACAGGGCCGAGCGCGGTTCCCCCTGGCTGCCGGTGGTCAGCAGCAGGATCTGGTCAGGCCGGGCGTCACGGTAGCTGTGCAGATCGAGCAGGGCGTCGTCGGTGATGTGCAGGTAACCGAGCTGCCGGGCAATGGCGATATTGGCCACCATGCTGCGGCCGTTGACCAGCACCTTGCGGCCGACCGCCGCGGCGGCGTCGAAAACCTGTTGAATACGATGGATGTTCGAGGAAAACGTGGCCACCACCACCTTGCCGCTGCAGTTCGGCAGCAGAGCCTTGAAGGCTTCACCGACGGTTCGTTCCGACAGGGTGTGACCCTCATGCTCGACATTGGTGGAGTCGGCCAGCAGCAGCAGGGTGCCTTCATCGCCGCAGACGGCGAGTCGCTCCAGGTCGGTCGGCTGACCGTCGACCGGGGTCGGATCGAGTTTGAAGTCGCCGGTATGGACGATCTGCCCGGCCGGGGTCTGCAGAATCAGACCGGCGCCGTCGACGATCGAATGGGCGGCACGGTAGAACTCGGCGCTGAACGGTCCCAGGGCGATCGGCTTGCGCAGCTCGACTTCACGCAGTTCGGCCGCCTTGTCGAGATCATGCTCGGCCAGCTTGCTGCGCAGCAGGCCCAGGGTCAGGCGGGTCGCGTAGACCGGCGGTGAACCGAGATCCTCCAGCAGGTAGGGAAGGGCGCCGATGTGGTCTTCGTGGCCGTGGGTCAACAGGATGGCGAGGATGTCCCGGCGGCGTTCCCTGAGGACACTGATGTCGGGGATGACCAGGTCGATACCGAGCATGTGAGCCTCGGGGAACATCAGTCCGCAGTCGATAATCAGCAGCTTCCCGGCCGCCTCGACGGCCAGCATGTTGAGGCCGATCTCTCCCAGCCCGCCGAGAGGCAGGATACGGACGGTTTTGCAGTTCGCATCCAGTGGCGTCGGTTTCAAGCTGATTCCCCCAGGTGGGCGGCAATCGGGGCGCGTACCGTCGCGATCAGTTCGTTGAGCTGGCGGACGGAAAGTCCGCCGGTTTCGATGGGTGGGAAGAATGTCACCCGGATGCGGCCGCCGTGGACGGCGCGACCGTATTTGGGCATGATCTGGTAGCTGCCCCGGATCGCCACCGGCACGATCGGCACTCCGGACTGCAGGGCCACCATGAAGCCGCCTTTCTTGAATTCGCGCAGGCGGCCGTCTTCGGTGCGGGTGCCTTCCGGGAAGATGGCCACCGAGGAGCCGGCGGCGATGCGGGCCGCCGCGGTCTTCATGCCTTCCAGCGCCTTGCGGCGGTCTCCACGTTCAACAGGGATGTAACCGGCCCGCCGCATGGCGCCGCCGAAGGCCGGAATGCGGAACAGTTCCGCCTTGGCCAGCCAGCGGAACTGCACCGGGATCCCGGCCAGCAGGGCGAGAATGTCGGCGTTGCTCTGGTGGTTGGCCATGAAGACCACCGGCCGGTCGCGGGGTATCAGCTCAAGGGCCTCCAGCTCAAGGGGAATTCCGGTCAATGCCAGACCGATGCGGCCCCAGAGTCGTGCCCAGTTGTGTACTGCGTCGGCCCCGATCCAGGAGATGGGAATGACGAGCAGGCTCATCAGCAGGGTCAGGGGCAGAACAGCAAGATAGAAAATAAGTGTGCGCATAATCGCGGAACTCCATCGATTTCTCAAGATTCGCAGTCTAGAGGAGCGAGCCGGGGGCGTCAATGATTTTGCCTCCGGCCGGACATCACTGTTTTTCCTTCGCCCCTTTACACTCCGGTCCGATTTGGCTACACTCATTGCCGACTGGAACCCCGGCTTCCCGGCCTGATCCCGGGCGTGCCCTTTTCCGGTTCCTTCTGTCCGGTTTTCGTCATCCATTTCAATCCTCAGGGAGGATCTTCACCATGTCCGTCAACAAGGTCATTCTGGTCGGCAACCTCGGCAAGGACCCCGAGTTGCGTTACACGGCCGCGGGGGTGGCGGTCGCTACCTTTTCCCTCGCCACCTCGGAGCGTTTCAAGGACCGCAACGGTCAGCAGCAGGAGAAGACCGAGTGGCACAACATTGTCGTCTGGCGCAACCTCGCCGAAATCTGCGGCAAGTACCTGCACAAGGGCAAACAGGTCTACATCGAAGGCAAGATCCAGACCCGCTCCTATGACGACCGGGACGGCAACAAGCGCTACATCACCGAGATCGTCGCCGATGAAATGCGCATGCTCGGCGGACGCAACGATGAAGGTTTTCAGCGACCTGCGGCTCCGGCTCAGCCGCAGCAGCAGCCGCAGCAACAGGCGCAGCAACAGGCGCAGCAGCAGGCGCAGCAGCAGGCGCAGCAGCAGGCGCAGCAGCAGGCGCAGCAGCAGCCGGCGTCCGGTGGCTTCCAGGAACCGGGCTACAATACCGACGACGACATCCCGTTCTAGGCAGGCTGATGAAAAACGCCCATCTGCTTCGTTGTCCTTTCCCCGCGTCAACGACGTACCTTGCGGTACGCCTTATTCCGCAGGGGTGCGGACGCCTCGCATCTGGACATTTTTGCTCAGCCTGGGGAACTGCATTTTTCAACCCCGGCCAGGCAGGCTGATGAAAAACGCCCATCTGCTGCGTTTAGACCGACAAGCTGCTTGGGAGCCTGACGTTTTCAACACCCTGCCAGATCCCCGACCGCTTGACGCGGTCGTTCCGGATCCGGACAACCTGTCAGCCGGAATGGGGTAAAGAACCGATGCTGCAACAGCGCAAGGAAGGTTTGAAAAAGGCACTCAACGACAGCGATGCCGGAGTGCGGGCGGCGGCTTCCCGGGCGCTGGACGACCTTGAGGCGCTTGACGAACTGGAACATCTGCTGGTTGCCGCCGAAGGCGGTGAGCGGGGGGTTCGGGTCAAGGCGCTGTTTGCCCTGGAACGGATTCGCTCGCCGCGGGTTTTTCCGGTGCTGCTCAAGGCCCTTGAAGATGAGGATGCCGATATCCGGGCGGCCGCGGCTCAGGTTCTCGGCAGCAGGCATCATCCCAAAACCCTCTCCCCGCTGGTCAGGTTGCTCAAGGACCCCGCCCCGGCGGTGCGCGCGCATGCCGTGACCGCCCTCGGACACTTCAGCGACAGCCGCCTGGTTCCCTACCTTGCCGCCCTGCTCAAGGCAGAGGATGATGTTCTGGCCTGTGCGGCGATCCGTTCCCTGGCGCGGATCGGTGATCCGTCAGCGACCCCCCACCTGCTCGAAGCCCTCGAAGATTCCCGCCCCAAGATTCGGGCCGCGGCCGCGACCGCTCTCGGCGAACTGGATGTTTAGAGGCAGGCGCGAGGTTCAAGGATCGAGGATCGAGGAAAACCATGGGGACGGTCCCTCTCAGGAAGGGAGCCCGTCCCCTTTTCGTTCTGACGGATCCAAAGCCCCCAGATGATAGGCGCCCGCAGGCCGAGGAGTGAGGTGTAGCGGCATCTACTCCGCAATGACGAGGACCAGGGGAACAACGCAGATGGGGGCTTTGGATCCGTCAGTCCAGGTAATCGGTGACGTTGATGCCCTTACTGAAGGGATCGACCTCGGCGGTGATGCGGATGGTGTCGGGACCGGCCAGTTCTTCGATACGGGGTTCGGTGAGCATTTCGCCGTCACTGTCGAAGAGTATTTTCAGCCGCAGGTCATCCGGTTGCTCGGTGCTGACCCAGATCACCAGGCCGATTTCGTTGTTGGTCAGGCGCACCAGGGTGCCGACCGGGTAGGGACCGAGGAAACGGATGAAGTTCCGCAGGAACTCTGGGTGCAGGACCGTCCCCGACAGTTCTTCGAGGCGTGAAATGGCACTCTTCGGTGTCATCGGACGCTGGTAGGAACGCAGCGTGGTCATGGCGTCGTAGGTGTCGGCGATGGTCGCCATGTCGACCATCGCCGAGGCCGCCCGGCCACGGGCATCGGCCGGGTAGCCTTCGCGGTTGTAGCGCAGATGGTGGCCGAGAACGATATCGATGATTTCCGGGGTCATCCCTTCCATCTTCCGAACGATATCCGCGCCGTTGGTCGGGTGACGTTTGATCTGCTCGAACTCCTCATCGGTCAATTGGCCCGGCTTGTTGATGATGTCCCAATCGATCTGCAACTTGCCGATATCATGCAGCAGCGCGCCGAGACCGAGGATGCGCAACTGGTTTTCCTTCAGCCCGCAGGCCCGGCCGACGGTCAGGGCGAGGACGGCGACATTGACCGAGTGGGTGAAGGTGTAGTTGTCGTAATCCTTGAGCATCGACATGGCAAGCAGGGCATGCGGTTCGGTCAGGGTCATGTGGACC
The DNA here is from genome assembly GCF_002898515.1 of Geothermobacter hydrogeniphilus. Taxonomy (GTDB): domain Bacteria; phylum Desulfobacterota; class Desulfuromonadia; order Desulfuromonadales; family Geothermobacteraceae; genus Geothermobacter_A. The sequence continues at coordinate 5,900 of NZ_PPFX01000062.1, forward strand.
ATGCTTTTGACCGTGGCCATCGCCTCGTTCGAGGTTGGAATGGCGCCCATGCGCACGTCGTGGAAAATGCGGTCAACAACCGCCAGGGCACGTTTATAGACCGCACGCGGCGAATGCAGGTCGTCTACGTCATCTTTCCTGACCATGATCGGGCGGATGTGGTGTACCCCGTGGGCGTGCAGCACTTCGCTGAAATGGTCGCCCCTGGCCCGACCGTCGTGCAGCACCTGCAACAGGTGGCGCAACTCCAGGGCAGTGACGCCATGGATGAATTCGAGGCCGTCGATCTGCAGTTTTCCCAGCAACTGTCCGATTTCCACGGCGGCCGGGTTGTCGTCGACAAAGAGAACTTCCTCAAGAAACAGGGTTCCTTCCAGCAGTCCCAGGCGAACCGTGTCCTGGCGGCGCAGCATGGTGAACAGACGATCGACCAGCAGTTCCATCTGGCGGGTATTGGCGGGATGGTCGAGGGGGTAGAGACGCAGGCCCTTGACAGCTCCGGCCAGCCCCTGGACGATCTGTTTAGGCAGTTCCTGGTTCATCTTCCCTCTGGATTCGTTTCAGGGACAGGCCGGCCTGGCGGGCGACGGTGGCGGAACGGTCGCGGGTCGCCGTTTCCAGCAGCGGCATGGAGGCGGGATCGCCGATCTCTCCCAGTGCCTGGGCGGCCGCAACGCGCAATTCATCATAGCTACGGCGTTTGAACAGCCGGCGGCGACGCAGCACATGACTTAATACCGGGACAGCTTCGGAAGAGCCGATTTCGCCGAGGGCGCGAATGGCGTCCCGGGTGCGTCCCTTGTGCTTGAGAAAAAAATCGGCCTTGCGGATGATACGGCTCAGCTTGGGAACGGCGGACGCATCCCCGATCACCCCCAGGGAGAGTAGCGCCTGGCGGCTTACTTCGCCGTCCTCGTCATCGACGGCTTCCAGCAGGATCTGGACCGCGCCGCTGCCGCCGATCCGGGTCAGGGCCCGGATCGCCTCACGGCAGACCCGGGTGTCCTCGTGGTGCAGCAGTTCGTTGAGATGGCGGGCGGCGCCCGGGTCACGGATTTCGCCGAGGATGGTGGCGGTATTGCGCACCACGTACCAGCGTTCATCCCGGATGTATTCGAGCAGGGTCGGAACCGCCTGGGACCCCTGGCGGATCAGGACCGCGGCGAGCTGCTTACGGATGCCGGCATCGGTTTCCCGGGCCAGATGCTCCATCAGTCGCGGGGCGGAGCGTTGCTTGAGGAAGGCGAGGATGCTGACCAGCAGTTGCCGGTGCTTATCCGGCAACTGCGGTTCGCAGAGAAACGCGATCAGGAAATCGATGGTTTCCACGTCGCAGATCTGTTGCAGGGCGTGCAGGGCGAATTCGCGTCGGACCTGTTCCTGGTCGCGATCGGTGACCAGCCGGCAGAGCAGGGCCAGTGCTTCGAGCAGCAGCAGCCGGTCCTCCGGGGTCCGATGCCGCAGCGCCAGGGGGACCAGTTCCTCCAGCAGGCCGCGAAACTGCTGTTCATCCCTCGTCTGGCACAGCCGAGCCAGAATCTCCTGCAGACTGCGTTTTTCATCCTGCAGGTCGCCGCCACCGGTCACTTCGCCGGGGCCTTCCTCTTCCTCGCCACCGGTTCCGGCGGCCTTGGCCGTTTCGATTTCCTGTTTGCACTGGAGAATACTTTTCAGGTCGGTTTCGTTGACCCAGATGGTGGTCACCTGCTGCCGCAGCAGGATCTCCTTGATGCCTCCGGCCTTGCGAATTTCGGCGGGGTCGGTGGTCAGCGCGCGACCGAAGGCAAGCAGGTCGGCCACTGTCAGGTCGGGAAGGACCAGCAGGTGCTGGACCAGTCGGGAAAAGAGGAAGGCGGCCAGTTTCTTCAGCACCTGGATGTTCTTGTCGACCGCCGTGTCAGCCAGGAAAAACCCCTCCTTGCGCACCGTGCAGACCAGGCTGTCGCCGCTTTCCAGCAGCGGCAGAAAGGCGTTTCGGGTATCGCCGGCCGCACTCTTGAGAGCCGGATGCCCGGCCGGATAGTACTGGACCGCCTTGATCAACCGGGTCAGTTCGCGCAGGGCGGTCGCGAGTTGTGGCGGGGCGGTCTGGGTCACGGGTTCACTCGGGGTAAAGGGCTGTTAAGTGCCTAACATACCTTGTCGAAAGTCCCTTGTAAATTCCCAAATCCACCGGCAATTTCGGGATTCGGCTGTCGTTACGGATGAATCTGCTTCGTTGCCTTCACCGGTTCGGTGCTCAACGTAGCTCGGCTACGTCTGCGCCCGAATCGGCACGGCCCTCGCAGCTCCACCCGTTCCGCCACCCTCGGTCCGCGAAACAGCCGGTGGATTCGGGAAATTGCTTTGCCGTTATCCCTGCGGATTCGTGTCGCCCTCTTCGGTCATGCAGAAACCGCTGTCATGGATGCCGTGGTCCTCGGCCCGGTACATCTCATCGATCAGGTGCTGGTAGCGTTCACGGACGATTTTCCGTTTCAGTTTCAGCGTCGGGGTTATTTCATCGCCGGCAAAATCGCGGGACATCAGGGTGAAACGCTTGACGTGCTGGAAGGAGGGCAGCCCCTCCTGCAGTCGTTCGATGCGACGGCGCAGCAGGTCGAGAACCTGGGGGTTGCTGACCAGTTCGCAGTGATCGCTGTAGTTGATATTCTTCCGTCGGGCGTAACTTTCCAGATTGTCGAAGTTGGGAACCAGCAGCGCGACCAGAAAGGGTTTGCGGTTGCCGAAAAGAAAGGCGTTGGTGATGAACTTGTCGCTCTTGAGCCGGTTTTCGATGATCTGCGGAGCGATATTTTCACCGCCGGCGGTGATGATCAGGTCTTTTTTGCGGTCGGTCACGGCCAGATAGCCGTCCTGGTCGATTTCGCCGATGTCGCCGCTGTGGAGCCAGCCGTCGATCAGGACTTCGGCTGTTTTTTCAGGGTTCTGCCAGTAACCTTTGAAAACCGTTTTGCCGCGGATCAGGATTTCGCCGTCAGTGGCCAGTTGCAGCTCGGTACCGCTCATCACCCGGCCGACGGTACCGAGACGGGTGCCGCGAGGGTTGTTGACGGTGATGCCGGCGGCGGTTTCGGTGAGGCCGTAGCCTTCGTAGATCGGCAGTCCCGCAGCGTGGAAAAATTCAGCGACCCGGCGCGACAGCGGGGCTCCTCCGGATACGAAAAAGCGGATTTCCCCCCCGAGCGGCTGGCGCAGTTTGGAAAAAACCCTGGCGCGCGCCAGCCGGGTGACCAGGGTTAGTCCGGCCGACGGCGTGCGGCCGGCCTGTTCCGCGGCCAGGTGGGCAGAGGCGGCCTTGAGGGCGCCGAAAAAGAGCTGCTTTTTCAGCCAGGGGCCGCTCAGGATCCGCTCCATGACGCGCGCGTACATTTTTTCAAACAGTCGCGGAACACTGATGACCACGGTTGGACTGACCTCCTGGAGATTGGCCGGTACACTGTCGATCCCCTCGGCATAGTTGATCACCGCCCCCTGCTGGAGCATGTAGTAATAGCCGTCGACCCGTTCGAAGATGTGGGAGAGCGGCAGAAAGGAGAGGCAGGAATCCTCTTCGCCGATGTCGAAGCTGTCGCGTGCCGCCTCGATGGCCGAGAGGATGTTGCCGTGGGTCAGCATCACTCCCTTGGGCGGCCCGGTGGTTCCCGAGGTATAGATGATCGAGGCCAGGTCATCGCGCCGGATGGCATCCAGGCTCTGCTGGAGCATTTCGTCGTTGACCGCTGGTGCGAGGAAACGGTCGAGCGGCAGAACCTCCCGACGGTCGAGGTAGCCCCGCAGCAGAATGATTTTTTCCAGTTGCGGCAGGGTTTCCTCGGCCTGCAGCAGTTCGGCCGCCATGGCCTCATCATGGATGAAGAGGAACCGGCTGCCGGAATCGGTGAGAATGTGGGCGACCGCGGCCGGGCCCTCGGTGTGGTAGACCGGCACCGTCAGCCCGCCGCAGGCCATGATCGCCAGGTCGGCGAAAGCCCATTCCGGACAGTTGGGAGCCATGATCGCGATCCGGTCACCGCGTTTGAGGCCCAGGGCCTGCAGACCGCCGGCATAGCGCCTGATCTGGCTGGTGAACTCCTTCCAGCTGATATCGACCCAGACGTTGTTCTGCTTGCGGCGCAGGGCGGTGCGTTCTGCACGGGCGGGGGCCAGTTTGAGAATCGATGTCGGGATGCTGTTGTTCATACGGTGCCTCCGGGTTCGGGATCGGGATTGATGTTGGCGTCGCAAAAACTCACCTGCAGCTGCGTTGCTGCGCTTGTTTCGCTGCTTCAGCGTACGCAAGTACGCCTCATTGCTCGACAAACGCGCGCCTTGCTGCCGGCGCTTTTTGCTTGGCCAACATCATAGATGCTTTTTCTTGAAAGCCTCTATGATGGATGGCGTCAATGAAGGGACCTGCGGAGCCGGCCCCCGGGACAATTTGCAGCACGCCGCTGAGAGATTACAGCCTGCAGATTAAATTATACCCGACAGTTGCCGACTTGACAGGTCCGCGGCGAACTGGCATGAAGAAGCATGGTTCTAGGTGTTACCGGAAATATCGCCAGCGGCAAGAGTCGCATCGCCCGTTTGTTCGGAGAATTGGGAGCGGCGGTCGTCAGTGCCGACCTTCTGGCGCGGGAGGCGGTGGCGCCCGGCAGCGGGGCCCTGCAGCGGATTGTCGATCGTTTCGGCCGTGGCGTGCTGCTTGCTGACGGTGAGCTTGATCGCGCGGCGCTGGGACAGTTGGTCTTTGCTGATCCGGCTGCCCGGCGGGATCTGGAGGCGATCACCCACCCCGCCATCGCCGATCTGGCGGTGCGACGCCTGGCCGCATTGCGGGCGGAAGGGCCGTCGTTGATCGTCTACGAAGCCCCGCTGCTCTACGAGGCCGGGGCCGAAGACCGGGTCGACAGGGTGCTGGTGGTGACGGTTGACCCGAAGGTGCAGCTGGCCCGGCTGATGGCCCGCGATCAGCTCGACGCGGTCGCCGCCCGCCAGCGTATCGATGCCCAGCTGCCGCAGGCCCTCAAGGCCGCCCGCGCCGATTACGTGATCGACAATTCCGGCCGCTGGCAGGACTGTGCCGCCCAGGTGCGGGAACTTTACGCGCGGCTGAGTGGGGGGAGGGGCGGCTGAAGGCTGGAGGCTGGAGGCTTTTTTTCATCCGTCGGCGAGAAAGTCGCTGATCCGCTTCAGGGTGTCTTCGAGCTGCGGGTTTTCATCGATGGTCAGCACGTGCGGGACATCGGGACCATAGCGGAAGAAACGTTTTTCCCGGCTGGCGAGCCGGTTGAAGATCTCTTCGGCGCTTTGCGGGTCAACGGTCTGATCTCCCTCGGCGCAGAGAACCAGGGTTGGGGTTTCGATGGCGGTAAGTTGTTTCTGCAGTTCATTGCGCAGCAGGTTGATCTGCTCGACGCCCGCCAGCGGTCGCCGGTCATAGAAGTAGGGGGCCAGATCCTCGGGGTTGGGCTGCTGCTGGAAGGCCTTGAGGTATTTCAGCCAGCCCGCCAGCGGGGCCAGGTAGTGACGCAGGCGCAGGTAGGGGGAAAGCAGCACCAGGCGCTGCAGCGGGGTCCGGGCTGCGGCCATCAGCACCAGCAGGGCACCGGTGCTGGAGCCGACCGCGGCCACCGGACGTTCCCCGGCGGCCAGCAATTCCACTCCCCGGCAGACGGTGTCGAGCCATTCCCGCCACGAGCGGTCGGTGAGGTCCTCGGGGGTGGTACCGTGTCCCGCCAGGCGCACCGCCAGACAGTCATGCCCCTCCCGGGCCAGGCGGCGGGCCGGATGCAGCATTTCCCAGGGGGTGGCGCAGAACCCGTGGACCAGCAGCACCGGGGATTTTTTATCTCCCCGGCCGGGCAGAAAGAAGGGCAAGTTGGCGGGATGGCTGACACCCTCCTGCCGGGCCTGGTCGCGCCATTGTTCGAGTTGTTCGCTGATCTTCCCGGTTGTCGGCATCTCCGGCTCCTGCTGGAATTTTTTTTGAGTTTATCCGGTCGGAAAGGGAAAATCCAACTCGCTCATCCCGCCTCACGGGGATAGCCCCCCCTCTGGATTTCCTTTAGCCTTTAGCCTTTAGCCTTTAGCCTTTAGCCCAGTGCCCAGTGCCCAGTGCCCAGTGCCTTGCCTGTCACCTCTAAACCCAACTTCGCCGGTCCCGGCCGGCCGCCGGCTTACTCTTTTGTCGGCCCAAAAGAGTAAGCAGAAAAGGGCCAGCGCCTGCGGCGGGCAGGGACACGTTCACCTGCAGGCATTCGTTCCAACCTTACGGGGACAGTCCCCTTAAATGAGGGGGACTGTCCCCCTTCCGGTCCATCTTCCGTGGCAGCGCCCGGCGGCGGTACTCCGCCAACGTCGCTGCGAGGGGGAGCAGGGTGGCCTGGCAGCGTCGCAAACAGTTAAATCTTTCAGCCTTCAGCCTCCAGCCTCCAGCCTCCAGCCTCCAGCCTCCAGCCTCCAGCCTCCAGCCTCCAGCCTCCAGCCTCCAGCCTCCAGCCTC
>NZ_PPFX01000063.1 GCF_002898515.1 Geothermobacter hydrogeniphilus
CGGGGTGGTCAATTTTCGGTTAGCACAGGTGGTCAATTTTAGGTTGTCATTACTAAACAACGCCTGAAACTTATCTGACATGCCCTGATGCGGCGTTGCACTTAACAGCAGTATGCTGTCCGTCTTTTTTCTCAACGAGGCCGCCAGACGATAACGCTGTGATGCATCCAGCTTCATCCCATATTGCCGGCGACTGAGCCGATGTGCCTCGTCGAACACAACCAGGTCCCATGGATCGGCCTGCAACAAACTGGCAAGATGCTCACCATCTTTCAACCTGTCTATCGAGCCGATAACAAAATCGTAAAGCTTCCATTGATGTGGTTCATTGACATGAAAGTCTTCGCCATAAATTCGGAAATCACTCATTCCAAACTTATGGTGCAGCTCGTCCTGCCATTGCTTCGTCAGACCGGCAGGTGCAACAAGCAACACGCGACGCAACATCTTGCGCTGCTTGAGCGCCGATAAAAGCATTCCGACTTCTATCGTTTTTCCAAGACCGACATCGTCGGCGATAAGCCAGTTCAGGTTCCCGGAAGCCAGGATATGATGAACCAGGTGAATCTGGTGCGGTAGCGGGTCTATGTCGAGATGCGATAGTGCCCCCGTGTTCTCATTCCACAGTTCCAAGGCATACGCCAAGTTTCTCAAGCGAAACCGTTCAACATCTCCTGCACTTCCTGTATCAGCTGTCAAAAAGCGATGGCGCACACCCCGCACATGCCGCAGATTTTCATAGGGCAACCAATGGCGCCGACCGGTCTCAGGAAACTCGACCAAAACCTGTTCACTGCTACCGATCTTCCTCAGGTCTATCGTCACGCCTTCCCCCAACGAATCTCTGACGCGAGAAAAGGGAACATCCACAACATCCATTCCCTTCAAAAAACCACAGGAAACCCGGTCGAGGGACACCCAAGATGACTCGGAAGATCTGTGCCAACGAACCAGAATACGCCTTTCGGGTCCGCTCAGATCATGATCTCGAACGGTACCCGTCCTCTGATCCCTGAAGTCTTTAACCCAAGCCCCCTTGACTGGAACAAGCCGCTTATTCAAGTCAACCTCCTGCCTTATTTAAAAATTTCACAACAGGTATATGCTCGCCAATCGAAGCAGTAATAAGCATCCTGAAGTTGATCCTTCAAGGAAGAGAACGACAGATCTGCCGGATCAAAATGTTGTTCTCCGACAGGTTCCGCTTCTAACAAGTTCGCAGAAAAACAATAATCTTGCTTAGCTACCGAACGTAAATACTGCAAAAATGTCCTGTAACTCCTCCGGAGCCTGCCGCTCGAATACCAGGCATCAAAAGCTTCGTTAACAAACTGATCTATTTCATCAAAATCACTACATCCATCGAAGCTCCTCACAATTGCAATAGCAACCCGCCACGACAGAATCTTCTCTCCCAAATAACAATAGCCGGACAACTCAGAACTCTTGCGATGAATTGCAATCATCAGTTCAGTACGCTGTTCCCAGCTTTCCTTCAACTCTTTCGCGAAGAGCAGTTGCTCAGGAGTCATTCCCGTCTCAAGCAGGTACTCCATGGCAACCCTCGCCTGTTGCCAGCCCCTTTCAACGAACACCTCCTGCAACAGTGCAATCCCTCGCTCATCCCATCCATACGAAAGCCCCAACTCATACGCAACCTGCCAGGCTCGTTCCTCCCGGGAGATTTTTCCATCAGATTTGACATCCGTCAGGTCCTGCCGCTCGTCATCGAATTCATCGTAGAAGAACCCATCGTCCAGCAAAATCTCGCTATCGGTCGAATAATTCGATTCTGATTGGCCTTCCAGGACATAAAAATCCAGAAATTCACAACCTTCTTCACTGAGGTCCTTGACTTCCGGTGCAGCATCTAACAAATCCTCAGATGAATTATCCTCCGAAGACAATGCATATTCAGACAACTCCTCTTTCCGGTCGCTCTGGGACAATTCCGGCCCATCTAATCTTTCACTGCTGATATCCGGTGAGGTGGAACACGCCTCAGCTTCGCCCTCTGCATCTATAGGTACCACCAGAGACTCTTGGCCAGGCCTGTAAGCTCGTTGCCGGACCTCACATTCCTCCGAGGTTTGCAATATCAGCTCAAAGTCATGTTGCTGGAGCTCATACGAAGCAGAATCAACAGAAGACGCTTTTGCTTCTGGGGGCAACAGGTTATTCAGTGACTTTCGTAGATGAGAAACTATGACGCGGGGAGGAAGAGAGCTGGAACTTGAAGGCAAGTTTACAGTAGTCAATTTGCCGAGCTTTTCGTAAAGAAAACCGCAAAGGAGATCTGAAGCCTCACCTGCTGCCCCATTTTCCAGCAATACTCTGATATTGGCCAATAACTGCTCTATGGTCACGACCCCTCCAGGAAAACCAAACAGACATTCTTCGAATCACCGCTCGTGTCACAACTATCCCAAACCTTGGCAATTTTCACAGTGACAAAGAGTAATACTGTGATCACTCCCCCACCAGTTCAAATGGCTCTTCCAATCTATCAAATATCTGAGCCTCACCAACGTACTCAGCCCAACGTTGTTCATAGCTTTGCCTATCAAGGAGGGAGATATCATCCATCTCCCCCTCACCACCTTCATCAAGGCCGTGCTGGAAAGACACCCCGCCGATATCAGTCAAAATGTACCGGTTGTGTAGCGCCTGGCCACCTTCCCTGGCAGTCCAGCGCACAAAACGAACACAGACACCTGAAGGGATGAGCGGCACCAATCTCTCTTCACATTCCTGACGGAAAAACTCTTCGGTTGATTTAACCTGTGTGTGGACTTCCACTGATGGTAAAGCCCCTTTTCGGCCCATAATGGAATGCCATAGAAATGACTTGAAGGGCCTTCGGTGACGGACATTTTCAGGGCCGAAGTGCGGATCAACAAAAACAATATGATTGGCAGAAGAAAGCAGCTTGCCAACCGCCGAAGCCATCGGTGCGGCCTTCCGGGGCACGATAAGAGTTCTTTGGGCTTTCCATAGAGGGTCCGTTTCTGTGACCTCCGTAGCCCCAAGAACATTTTTGTCAGGGTCAGAATAGTTGGAAATGATTGCATAGAAAGGCTCCTGAACGTGCTGTTCAAGCGCATTTGTCAGCCAGTCTCGCTGCCCATCGTAAGAGCGCGTGGATTTACACAATCCGTATTTTCTGATCCGGCTCAGCTCAATTTGGAGCTTTTTTCTCTGCTGAAACGAGAATGAACTGCACGACTCATAAACCATGCGAAGCCACTTCCTAGGAAACTCGGAAATCAGGCGTCCCTGAGGAACGCCGAATTTCTCGATAAGATAGCGATAGGTCTGCCAATCCCCAAGACAGGCTGGATCAACGGCATATTCCTTCAACATCAGAACAACTCCTCGGCACGTTCTTCGAAAAATCCCTCCGGCCATTCACCGCAAGAGTCACCATCGTCGCCGATTTGCAGTTGGCAAATCCTGGTGCCACACTCAGCACCCCAGTCAATGTAGTTGACGCTCAACTGGTCCGGTCTTAATCCGGGATGCCCTACCGGCAACTCTTCCTCAGAAGTTTCTCTGATCCGACGCATCAAGCGCAGCAACAAATGCTCGCTGTGCGTCTCAAGCAGAAACATCTTGCCACTCTGCTCATGAGCCTGATGGACAAACAGATCTCCAAGACGGCACTGTAAACCGGGATGCAGATGCAGTTCGGGCTGCTCAATCACAAGCGTTCCAATCTCAGCATCCAGCGCCCCCACCACAACTGGAAGCAATTGCGAAATACCAATGCCAATATCCTGTGGGAACACCTGCACCTGCCGGCTCTCATCGAAAAGAACAATATCCCGTTCCTCCGGCAGTTCTTCGAGTTCCCGCGCCCGGTCCTCTTCGTCATCAAAAGACGATGCGCTCACCAGGGAAGCGTAAAGAGGGCTGTTAATGTCCAGTTTCTTGTAACGTCCAACCTTCAAAGAAAAACCTGAATCGAGGAGGTCCTGACTACCCATCCATTCGCCCACTTCCTCGACAAACTCATCCGAACCCAGGTACAGATGGTCCCAAGCCGCAAGTCCATTGGTCCACCGAGCCGAATCAGCAGAACGGACCAGATTGAAATTTCGCGGAGGGGTTTTCCTGATCGGACCGATATACTTGACCTTCTCCAGGGCTTTCAACAAGGCCTCTCCCGGGCGAACCAGCAACTGACTCAACAACCCGTTAACCATCTGGTCAAAAAATTTATCGTCCTCGATCCCCTCATCTCTTTCATCCGTCGGGATAAGACAAACCTCGGCAATTCTAAGTTGCTGCCCCCAATGAGGAAGTGCTGTCGTCTGATCCTCAAGAAGAAGGTGAGTCGTTTCACGAAACTTGAAATAGGATGCCTTGATTGACACAACAAACAGTGCAGCAAAATATGGAACGCGCGAAGAATCAGGCTCGTCTCCAGTTTTCACGAGAAACGACGGATGCAGATAATTGAAATTGGTTATCGCAACCTCCTTCCCATCTGGCCTGGCAACAATGTCGGCAAAAGGGGATCCGTCAAAACCGACTCCATACGACTTCAAATAGGGCCGGCCAAACAATTCGCTCCAGGCAACTTCAAAAGAGACTCTCGCGGTTTTCACCTGAGCAATGTCTCTGACATCGTAGTGAGTTTCCAGGGGAACCAGATCACTCAATTCATCGAACTGATCCACGGCACCGTAAAACCAGTCCCACATATCATCAGGTGACTCCACCGCCAAAAATGGTTCAAGAACATCATCCACATCAAGATCAAAGGAGATTTTGATCGTTCTGGATGTGTCATGCCCATACACCAGATTACGAAAACCGCCGAGGTTCATCGACTCGTCTGCCCCTTCAACCCGGTCGGCATCCAGGTTTTGGCGCCCCAAAACTTCACGCGCGTAATGCAAGGCCTGAACAATGGTCGATTTGCCCGCTGAGTTCGGACCAAAAAGCAGAGTGATCGGCTTGAATTCAACCCGGACAGGATCTTTGATCCCCTTAAAGTTTTCGATGGTAATGGCTGTTATGACCATTTCAGACTCCCTGAAAATGGATGGTAGGTGACCGACCGGTCTGAATTAGCAATATGCTTTTTTTGAAATTGCTTTTTTCGTCGAGCCCCTCCTTTGAACACATTGCGGATGTGGCAGGGCACAACCGAAACATCCCGCTAAAACAGATCCACCATTTGTGCCTGAGGCAACCAGACCGATTCCTGCTCAAACCGCACCTCGAGAGGAGCTTACCGGCTACGGATTGACAGACAACCACCTTGTCAGTCACACCCTCGCCCCTTCCTGAAATCAGCCAGATTCACCACCTTTGCCCCCGTTTGTTGTGGCAGTAGCGCCAGCAGCGAAGCCCGCCATTTTTTCTGCGGATAGAAATAGTCCTTGTCACCACCGCGCTTGCGCAGGGTGTCGTTAAGAACCTGCCCCAGGGCATATTCTTCTTCCGCCGATTCGGGCAATCGGCCAAGACGGTATTTGACCAGGTATTCCATTTCGTCAGTGACCTGCCTGATATGAGACTGAACGCTGCGGTCCAGCCCCTGGGACCAGACGGTGGATGAACATTTCCGCTCAACCACCTCAATCAATTGTTCGTTCGGGCCGGGATGTGGCAGATCGCATAACCAACTTGCTTCGGCGACAATGCGACTGGTCAAAACTTTGTCGAAACGGGCGAAGTCATTCTTTTTCAGGCCGACAAAAACCAGGGCGTAGCGGCTGGCCTCTTCCATCACGATGATGCACTTTTTCCGCAGCAAGGTGATGCGGTGGGCGTACCAGTGCCAGGTAGCCTGTCCATCTTTGGAAGAAGGAAGCGTGAAACCTGCCTTGGCCAGGTCGTCGCCGAAGGTTTTGCTGATGTGGAGGTGAATCATTTCGGAGCAATTACCTCGCAAGTTTCATGGTTTCGATTGCCTCGACAACAATATCTGTAAACCTGCCACTTCGCCCGCCATAGGCCCCTCGGAAATAATCAGAAAATGTTTCCGCCCACCTTTTCTTCTCCTCTTCTGATAAGAAGAAGGTTCCGTTCTGGCTAGGAACTTCTGCACTAATCATTGCGAGCACTGTATCTCCATGATCAGGATATTCTTCGTCCAGCTTACTGAACAGCTCGGCCTTTCCAATTACTGCCGCGATATCTGAGGTTGCGAGCGCATTGCGTCTCATGCTTTCTGCTATTTCTGGCTTGAAGCAATAAAGAAACACACCCAAAACCCTTAACAGGCAATAGCCAAAATCTTTCCTGGTCTGCATCCCTTTCTTATCTGTCAGGGATTGATAGATTTCGAGGTGCAACACCAGAGTTTCAACTTCGCGCAACGACAGTCTGTTTGCTGCGACAAGGGAGGCCAAAAAATATCCACCTCCTTCTTTTTCCAAATCTGTGTTGTCCAGCAGTTCGCTATTACCAACTAAGTCTTTCAGATGAGTAACCGAGGCAAGAACAGACTCATGCCCATCGGGCTTGTGGGTATCGGAAAGGCTCAGGCTGAATTGGACGAATTTGTCCAGGTAGCGCTGGGCGTCCTCCAAGCCTGTCCCGTAGCAATGATTGATCGATGAACGGAGCTGATCGAAGTTGGTAATCAGGACAAACTGAACACCTTCAACGTCAAAGATATGCTTGATGTTTTCGAGCATGTTGACGGCGAAGTCAGGGCGGCAGCGGTCTAGCTCGTCGATGAACAGAACGATGGGGGCGTCTTTGGCCAGTTCGAACAGGGCGGCTTGCAGGGTGGTGATGTTCTGCTCGGCGTCGACGTGGTCTTTCAGCACTGATTCGACGGCATGGTTGATCAGTTCGTCACCGGCCTTTTTGACCTCGTCCTTGAAGTCTTCGACCACATCGGCCGCGTCCTGTTTCAGCAGCCAGCTGGTGCCGGCCTTCAGGGCGGTTTTGACGCCGAACTTGATTGCGGGCAGCGCCTTTTTGATCAGTGGCTCACGCTCTGCTTCCGGCAGCGCGTTCAGAACCGCCGCCATCAGCGTCATCAAAGGCTCATCAGCATGGTCGGCCTTGAAGGCATCGACATAGATCGGTCGCAGGGACGACTCGCCATCTTCAATCAGATGGATGAGCTTTTTGCAGAACTCGGTTTTCCCGGAGCCCCAGCTGCCATCAATGACCAACGGGGACACCTTTGCGTCAGATTCCAGCAGTCGGATGATCTTTTCGGCAATCGGTTTACGCTGGTATTCGTCGCGTGTTTCAAAGGTCACTCTATTTTGTTTGTCGCACATAGTTAGAGCTCTCCTCGAAAAGCGCATAAAGCATGTAAATTACGATTTAAAACACGAACCGAAATTCTAAACTTCAGATGTCAAGCCAATTTGTTCTAAAAACCGTGAAGGATCTTGCCTTCTAGAACTGCCCCAAGGCATTACACGAGACTTGGCATACGATAAACAAAGCAATCGTTTTGACCTTGTGACGGCAACAAAGAAATTGCGTTTTTCTTCTTCTAAATCAGCGCCTTTTGCTCGATAGTCAGGAAAAACGCCTTCCATCATACCCATCACAACCACAACATCAAATTCGAGCCCCTTAGCTGAATGAATTGTAAGCAATGCAAGGCCGTCTTGCCGTGGTTGCTGCGTGGCTCCTAAGGCTATATGACCAAGAAAACTTGCTAGGCGGTGCTCTCCGCCACGTTCCGAGCGAAGGAAATGATCCCAAGCCCTACTCCACTCCTTGATATCCTGGAGAATCAGAGCCCGTCCATTCTCGTCATCTATCTTCTCTGCAATCTCCTTAAGCATATTAAGAGCCAAAGAAAATTTTATGTTGTGTTCTTCCTGCCCAAGATTTTCAATGGCCTTCAACACATCACGGGCATCTTGTTTGCGAATATTTTCAGAAACAGCTTGAAATAATTCTCGAGAGTTATCGTATGAAGTATTTAGAATTGTGAGATCTTCCATCTCCCACCGTTTTAGCAATACTTCCAGATGTAATCGATCTCTTGGGTTTGCCTTTAAGCGGAGACATAGCTCAAAGTCACGCAACAGATCTGATTCACTATTATGCTGAGTTGAAAGATGTTTATAGAAATCCCAATCTTGTCGACTTAAAGCTTCTTCAATTGCAGAGAAGACATAACGATTCCTCCCTAAAATTGCACACCCACCCAATGTGACAGGCCCTTCAATATCATCATGACCGTTATCTAGAAGATCAGACAAATACTCAACAATCCGTTTTGCTTCATCATGCTCATCTTCAGCGACAAGCAACCGAATATCCCCTGGAATCGGATATTCACTTTCAACTTCATAGCCAGGGTCCAAAAGTCTTGCGGCTTCAACAATGGCTCTGGAAGAACGATAGTTTTCGTTAAGGACAATCTTTTTTGCCTTGAAATCACGGGCAAAGAAGTCCAGATATTTCGGATGTGCGCCATTCCATTGGAAAATCGCCTGCCTTGGATCTCCAACAAACATCACATTTTTAAAAGTATCTCCGCATAAGGCTTGGATAACCCGGTACTGTGCTTCGTTTAGATCCTGGGCCTCATCTACACATATATAGCGATAGAGCCGACGATAGAAATTTGCGATTTTTGGTCTTTCCGTGAATAGACGATATGTAAAAAGAAGTAGATCATCATAATCGACCGCATTGGAGGCCCGCAGGCCATCATCATAAGCTGCATAAATTTTAGCTATTAAAGAATCATCTAAAGTTTCAGGAAGCTTAAGATCCGTTTTGGCTGTTGATATTGATTCAAGCCAATTGAAAAGGGCTTTATTTTGTTCTTTAGGATCGCCTTTTCCCAACAATTCGTGCCGCAATTCAGGATCATCCAGCATCGCTTGTTGCAGCACCTGTTTCCTGTCCTGAAAATTCTCAAACAGATTTGGCATTCCGTCAATCCCAACCGGCTTGCCTCGATTCGCGAGCACTTCAGCGCAAAAACTATGTAGAGTACCAATGAAAGCCCGTGAATGAATTTCCTGGAACTCTTCAAGCCGTTCTTTCATTTCGTTAGCGGCTTTATTAGTGAAGGTAAGGGCCAGAACACGAAAATGCCCGTCGCTCTCGTTAATAAGACGCCTGATACGCTCTGTTAAAACACGAGTTTTACCAGAGCCTGGCCCTGCCTCAACAAGTAAAGCGCCTTCACCATGGGCGACAATTTTTTGTTGCTTTTCTGACAATTTCATTCTGGTGCCTCGTGGGTTGGCGTAAGGTCTAAATCCGCAGCCATTTGATCAAATAGCTCCCGTACAAGGGGTGGAAATTTTAAAGCGATATCATCCATGTTTGAAATTGCTGCCGCAACCGGAGTCGCGTATTTTGTTTTATTTCCCGCCTTCGATAGTTCTGTTTTTATTGCGGCAAGTTTGTCAGTCTCATTTGCCCATTGTTGTTTCAATGCGTCTATGTGATTTTCATTAACACTTTGAACCTCAATAATTGTTTCAATGATAATATCCTTGTATTTTTCGTCAGCAAGATATCCTTCAAAATTTTTATTATCAGGGATGATAAAAACATTGTGGTTGTTTTCTGGTTCTTCAGGGTTTCCTACTTTCTTTAGAGTTCTTGAAATCCAGCGAATTGGATCTTCTTCTCCATCTGAAAAAATATACCAAGGGATCTCAAATGATTTTGCCAACCGAACAAAAGGCAAGTAGCCTTTGTAGCCTTCGACAGGTATAAATGAGATCCCAAGGGAACAAGGACTTTGCCCCCAGAATTGTTCTGCAAAAATGGGTAAGGCCTGTTCTTCGGTTTCTCCCTCAAAAAAGACAAGAGCCCGCGCAAACAGCAACTCACCTCTGGTGTTCAAGACCATCCGGTTGATTTTGCGGATATCATCTTTATTCAAATCACTAACATCAAGCTGGGTGACATGGGTCGTTGAACCGTTTTTCTTGAAATGCCTGAAATTGCCGATATCAGCCCGGCTTGCCACATAGGGTGAATGGGTGCTGATAATCCTTTGGCCGGGAATAGCTTCAATCTGCTGGAAAATTGCCCGTTGTGCCTGTGGGTGCAGGTGGGCTTCCGGTTCTTCAAGAGCCAGGAAGGAGTGAATACCACCATCGGCATTCATTTGTCGCCAGTTGCTATAAGCTCGAAATGTCAGAATAGCGGCAATACTTCTGGTACCCATGCCATGCCGTGACAAGGGAAAGGTTTGAGCATCCCTAGTGCAAAAGCTGATATCCATTCCCCGATTTAAATCCCGCATGTGACGAGCCAGCGGTGTTATTGAAACATCCCCTTTGTTCGCTGATACAGTCTGGTATAAATCGTTTAAATGTCCCTGAACATGGGTAAGCACATCACTTCCGTCTATTATCTCCTGGTTTAATTTGCTCAGTGTCTCTTCAATCTCACCGATTTTTTGATCGCTCAAGCCCGGTTCGGAGATGAGTTTATGCCAGAAGGAGCTACGGTTTTGCAGTTCATCGTGAATATCACGTTTCGCATCCATCAGATAGAAGGCCATTGGTTCAAGATGGCGGGCTGTTACCTGTGAAGTTTGGACCTGGGCGTTTTCGATGCTGTCAGAATCCGGCCATTCTTTCAGAAAGCGGCGTTCCGTAACATATTCCGCCTTGCCGTGGTTCCAGAAAGTTCTGGTGCGGATGGCAACAAAGTCGTTATCAGTGTCATGATATTGGGCAATGCCGCTGCCCCAAAGTTCAACCCAAAAACTTCCTTCCGGAAAAGTTCCAAGGATGCCTTCCTCATTTACCGGATGGATAAGGATATCGATCAAGACCTCTCGATCTTTCGGCACCTTTGATTCACCATTATCCAAAAAAACATCATCTTGGGTTATGACACGCCGACCGGCACCGATTGCAGCAAAAAGGGCCTCCAGCAGGCTTGTCTTACCTGAATTATTTTCACCGATCAGAACAGTAAATGGACCAAGTTGCATGTCAACGCTCTTCAGTGATCGATAATTTCTGACTCGAACTTCTGTTATCTGGATGCCGCTATGGGACGAGGGTGTTGTCATTTAAAGTTCTCCCCGGAAGGCGCGTTGAACGAGGGAGTTGAAAAGGTCATTTTTTCTGCCGGTAGCCTCTTCAAGACCAATCACCATGTCAAAAATTCTATCTTTCACCTCAGCAAATTTGGTTTGTAGCTCCATTGGAGGAATTCGAACTTCAAAAGAATTTACATCGGCTTGATTGATACTTGACTGATTCACCGCATCTTTTGCACGATTTAGTATTTGCCTGCGTATGTATTCATGCTGAAGGAGAGAGACTAGGTAAATTGGATGCAATACTTCCTTTTTTACAGCAAACCTCATCATGTTCGACTCAAAGACTGTTGGCTCGACCAGTTCGGGGACAATTGCGCACTTGCCAAGATATTTTCTGGAATTCACACGATTTATGAGAATGTCGTCTTTTTGAACCGAGTATTTTTCTTGCGACTTTTTATCGAGCCGCACCCGTTTCAAGCCTGACATTCCAGTGACAACACCGTCATAAAAGGAATCTATGCGAATTATTGGGGTTCCACTTCCATAGTCGGAGGCATGTTTGTAAAGCCCATTCTGGGGCCCATCCTCAATCAATTCACCCAATTTCCGTGTTTCCCACCCCTTCGGATTCAAAACCGGGTCGCCGAACATGTCGAGGAAGACGGAGCGGAGGAATTCTTCGGTCAGGCGGATGGCTTGCTGCCGTTTGCGGCGGATGGCGTCGGCTTTGTCGAGGATGGCGGCGATGCGGCGCTGTTCGGGGAGTGGGGGGAGAGGGATTTTGAACTCCTCAAGTTCACCCTTTCGAATATTCTTGATATTGGCCCCACCAGATTTCCTGCTCCAACTTCTGAAAGCAGGGGACCTCAAAAAATGAAACAAATATCCTGAATCACAAACATTTTCATTTGCCCTGATACCAACGCAAAAGGCGCCAAAACTACCATTCCAATCATCTTCTGCCCGTGCACACTTCCCGACTATTTCTGCACTGCCAGAAGATGTACACATGACCAGATCATTTTTCTTAATAATCTGCTTACTGGAAACTTTCTCCCCAGGTATCCAAACCAAATCAGCATCCAAAATAAGACGGTCTTGAACATTCCCTGCCCGAATAACAGGAAGGGCACCAGCGAATTCTTCGGTTTCGCCCTCAGAGCGACTGAATGTTACGCCACGGATAACATTTGCGACCTCTCCAAGAGGGCGCTTCTCCACATTCATCATCCCAACATCCCCTCCAACTCATCCAAATCCGCCAGAATCTCCCGCTCCAACTCGCGCAACTTCCCCAGAATCACCTGCGGCTCTTCATACACAACCTCTTCGTAAACCTCCTCCT
>NZ_PPFX01000064.1 GCF_002898515.1 Geothermobacter hydrogeniphilus
AGGGCTAAGGGCTAAGGGCTAAGGGAAGAAACTCATGACACATCTGGAACAACTCGAAGCAGAGAGCATTCACATCATCCGCGAGGTGGCAGCCGAGTTCGAAAACCCGGTGATGCTCTATTCCATCGGCAAGGATTCGGCGGTGATGCTGCACCTGGCGCGCAAGGCCTTCTACCCGGCCCGGCCACCCTTCCCGTTGATGCATGTCGACACCACCTGGAAATTCCGCGAGATGATCGAATTCCGTGACCGGATGGCCGCTGAATACGGCTTTGAACTGATCATCCACACCAACGAAGAGGGCGTGCGACAGAAGATCTCACCCTTCACCCACGGCAGCGCCCTCTATACCGACGTGATGAAGACCGAGGGGCTCAAGCAGGCCCTCGACAAATACAAGTTTGATGCCGCCTTCGGCGGCGCACGGCGCGACGAGGAGAAATCCCGCGCCAAGGAGCGGATCTTCTCCTTCCGCAACAGGCATCATCGCTGGGATCCAAAAAGCCAGCGCCCGGAGTTGTGGAACATCTACAACGCCAAGGTTCAACCGGGAGAAAGCATCCGCACCTTTCCCCTCTCCAACTGGACCGAGCTCGACGTCTGGCAGTACATCTACAGCGAAAATATCCCCATCGTGCCGCTCTACTACGCCAAGGTGCGCCCGGTGGTGGAACGGGACGGCCTGCTGATCATGGTCGACGACGACCGCCTGCGGCTGCACCCCGGCGAAAAGGTCGAGCACAAGTCGGTACGGTTCCGCACCCTCGGCTGCTACCCGCTGACCGGCGCCGTCGAATCAACCGCCGCCACCCTGCCGGAGATCATCCAGGAGATGCTGCTGACCCGCACCTCCGAGCGACAGGGACGCGCCATCGACCACGACCAGGCCGGATCGATGGAGAAGAAGAAGGCGGAAGGGTATTTTTAAAATCAAACTGCGGCCAAAGGCTAAGGGCGAAGGGTCAAGGGGATCACACCCTTTAGCCTTGTGCCTTTAGCCCTTAGCCGAATTCGAGGGTTTATGAACAACCAATCTGAACTGATCGCCGAAGATATTCACGCCTACCTGAAAGCCCAGGAAGAAAAATCGATGCTGCGCTTCATCACCTGCGGCAGCGTCGACGACGGCAAGTCGACCCTGATCGGGCGGCTGCTGTGGGATTCGAAGCTGATCTTCGAAGACCAGCTGGCGGCGTTGGAAGCCGACAGCAAGCGGGTCGGCACCCAGGGGGAAAGAATCGACTACGCGCTGCTGCTCGACGGGCTGCAGGCCGAGCGGGAACAGGGGATCACCATCGATGTCGCCTACCGCTTCTTCTCCACCGACAAACGCAAGTTCATCGTCGCCGACACCCCGGGACATGAACAGTACACCCGCAACATGGTCACCGGCGCCTCGACCGCGCAGCTGGCGGTGATCCTGATCGACGCCCGCAAGGGGGTGCTGACCCAGACACGACGTCACAGCTACCTGGTTTCGCTGGTCGGGATCCGCAACGTGGTGCTGGCGGTCAACAAGATGGACCTGGTCGATTACAGCGAACAGCGGTTCCGGCAGATCGTCGATGAATACAAGTCTTTCGCCGCCAATCTCAGCTTCACCCAGGTGACGGCGATCCCGATTTCGGCCCTCGAAGGAGACAACATTCTCACCCGCAGCACCCGGACCCCCTGGTACCAGGGCCCGCCGCTGCTGGAGCATCTCGAAACGGTGGAGATCGCCGACAGCGCCGCCCGGCTTCCCTTCCGCATGCGGGTACAGTGGGTCAATCGGCCCGACCTCGATTTCCGCGGCTTCTGCGGCACCATCGCCTCGGGGACGGTGCGACCAGGCGACGAGATCATCGTCACCTCGTCGGGACAGTCCAGCCGTGTCGCCCGTATCGTCACCATGGACGGCGACCTGGAAGAGGCCCGCGCCGGCCAGGCGGTGACCCTGACGCTGGAGGATGAAATCGACATCAGCCGTGGGGATACCCTTGCCGCCCCCGAGGCCGTCCCGCACCATGCCGACCACTTCGAAGCCAAGCTGGTCTGGTTGCACGAACAACCGATGGAAACCGGACGCAGCTACCTGCTCAAGGCCGGGTCGACCACGGTTCCGGTCCAGATCAACGAACTGCGCTTCAAGGTCAATGTCAACAGCCTCGACCAGGAGCAGGGGGGGCAACTGCAACTCAACGAGGTCGGCGTTGCCGGGCTGCAGACCAGCGTGCCGATCTCCTTCGATTCCTACCGGGAGAACCGCGCCACCGGCAGCTTCATTCTCATCGACCGCTTCACCTTCGCCACCATCGGCGCCGGCATGATTCACCAGCCGCTGCAGTCCACCGGCGACAACTGGCGGGCCCTGCAGCTTGACAACGCGGCGCGCGCCCGAATCAAGGGACAGCAGGCGCGCCTGCTGCTGTTCTCCGACGATAACCGGGGGGAGGCGACAAAACTGCCGCGGCTGATCGACAACCGCCTCTACAGCCTCGGGCGGCACAGTTACCTGCTCGATGCCGGAGACTACCTGCAGCGGCTCGCGGACCGCGCCGGCCTCGCAGACCGGCCGCAAGCCCTGCGCCTGCTCGCGGAATCCCTGCGGCTGCTGTTTGACAGCGGGCTGATCGTGCTGCTGGCCGCAGCCCGTCTCAATGACGGGGAGCAGCAACAGCTGCTCGAACAACTCGCCGACCTGCAGCCGATCCGGGTGCTGCGTGCGGCGGAAGAGACTGCGCAGCCGGCGGACGACGGGCCGACGCGACAGATCCGGATCACGACCGATGCCCCCGACAAACAGCTGGTCGCGACCCTGCTCCGGCAACTGGAGTTTTGACTCCGGTCAGCCCACGACACCATCAAATCTGACGCTTCAGGAGAACTTGAATCATGAATTACGATCCGCAACAACTTCGCCTCGACGGCATCTACCAGCAAACCGGCGAGGACCGCTGGATGCAGCGCATCAAGGTGCCGGCCGGCGCCCTGGCCAGCGAACAGGGGCTCAAGGTCGCCGAACTTGCCGAGCGCTATGCCGGAGGCCGACTGCACCTGACCACCCGCTGCAGCATCGAACTGCACGACCTGTCCGGCAAGGATCTGGCCGCGGTCAACCGCGGGCTGGCAAGCATCGGCCTGACCGGTCGCGGTGCCTGCGGCGGCGCCGTGCGCGGCATCTCCTGCAGCACCAGTTCCAGCGTCAACTACCCGGCCTGCCAGGCCCTGGCGCGCAAGCTCCAGCGCCATTTTGCCGGCAATCCCTACTTTGAGGGACTGCCGAAGAAATTCAAGATCGGCATCGACGGCGAAAAGGGCCGCGGACGCCACCTGATCCAGGATACAGGGCTGGTCTATGCCGGGGAAAAGGAGGGGCAGAATCTCTGGGACGTCTGGTGTGCCGGCGGCCTGGGACGCGAACCGCGGGCCGGACTGCTGCTCGGCGAACGGATCCCCGAAAGCCGCCTGATTCCCCTTATCGAAGGGCTGGTGTTTCTCTACCGTGAGCAGGTCGAAAAAGGCAAGCGCCTCAAGCACCTGGTCAAACGGGTCGGCGAAGAAGAGTTCCGCCGCCTGCTGCGTGAAAAAACACCCGAACCACCACCGTACCTGCCGGCCAGCGGCCTCGGTGAAACCCTCACCGAAAGACCCGGCAGCGGGGAAGAACCGTTGACGGTCCCGATCTTCGCCGGCGAACTGGACGTCGCCGCCATGCGGCTGCTGTGCCGCCTGGCGACACGCTATGCCGGCGGGGTGCTGCTGCTGACCGCCGATCAGGATATCGCCCTGGTCTGTGACAACGAGAAACACCGCGCCGCGCTGCAGCAAAGGCTGATCCTCAAGCAGTTGGGCGAACAGGCGACCCGTCCGCAGCCGGTTTTCCGCGTCTGCCCCGGCAGCCATGAATGCCGCATGGGACTGTGCGCGACGCGTGATATCGCCCGCAGCATTATCAACGAGCTGCCGCCCGCGGCCCTGGGTCTGCGGTTCGCTATCAGCGGCTGCCCCAACAGCTGTTCGCAGCCTCAGCTGGCCGATTACGGCATCCTGCCCCGCAAACTGGTCAAGGATGACGACGGCAACCACAGTCCACGTTTTGACCTGCTGAAACGCGACGGTGAGGGGCTCGGTGAAATCATCGCCGAGAACCTGGACTTGCAGCAGCTGCGGGATGCGATACAACTGGAGCTGGACACGACTGAACAAGCCATTTTCGCCCCCACGGCCGACGGAATGATCTAACAGGCTGATGAAAAACGCCCATCTGCGGCGTTGTCCTTCCCCCGCGTCAACGACGTACCTTCCGGTACGCCTTATTTCGTGGGTGTGCGGACGCCTTGCATCTGGACATTTTTGCTCAGCCTGGGGAACCTGACTATGCCGACGCCCTGCTAATCGACCCAACATTGATGCTTTCGCAAGAAAGCATCAATGTGTTGGCTATGCAGAAAACACCAGCAGCGAGACAAACACAGCAACGCAGCTGCTGGTGAGTTTTTGCGACGCCATCAACATTAAACCAAGGAGAAATGACCATGGCCCAGATTTTCACCGACAACACCCAAGCCATCGGCGGAACCCCGCTGGTCAAGCTCAATCGCATCGTCCCTGAAGGGGCGGAGGTTTACGCCAAGATCGAAGGACGCAACCCGGCCTATTCCGTCAAGTGCCGTATCGGCGCCGCGATGGTCTGGGACGCGGAAAAGAAGGGGCTGCTCGGCCCGGGCAGAGAGATCGTCGAACCGACCAGCGGCAATACCGGTATCGCCCTCGCCTTTGTCGCCGCCGCCCGCGGGATTCCGATCACCCTGACCATGCCCGACACCATGAGCCTCGAACGGCGCAAGGTCCTCAAGGCCTTCGGCGCCAACCTGGTGCTGACCCCCGGCGCCAAGGGGATGGGCGGGGCGATCAATGCCGCTGAAGAGCTGGCCGCGTCTGATCCCAACCGCTACCTGTTGCTGCACCAGTTCAAGAACCCCGCCAACCCGGCCATCCACCAGCAGACCACCGGCCCGGAAATCTGGGACGCGACCGGCGGCGACGTCGACGTGCTGGTCTCCGGAGTCGGCACCGGCGGCACCATCACCGGCATCTCGCGTTATTTCGAGCAGGACAAGGGCAAGCCGCTGCATTCGGTGGCCGTCGAACCGACCGACTCCCCGGTCATCAGCCAGCAGCTGGCCGGTCAGGAGATCCAGCCGGGCCCGCACAAGATCCAGGGCATCGGCGCCGGCTTCATTCCCGACACCCTCGATCTCTCCATCGTTGACGCGGTCGAGCAGGTCAGCAACGACGAGGCGATCGACTTCGCCCGCCGCCTGGCCGCCGAAGAAGGCATCCTCGCCGGCATCTCCTGCGGTGCCGCAGTCGCCGCCGCCGCGCGTCTGGCCGCCAGGGATGAGTTCGCCGGCAAGAAGATCGTCGTGATCCTGCCCGACTCCGGCGAACGTTACCTGACCAGCGTCCTCTACGAAGGGATTGTTTGACACCATCCGGGAAAAACCGAGACGGGCCTGAATCGGTGCATCCATCACCGGTTCGGGCCCGATAGGGGATACACATGAGCAGACAGAACTGGAACAGAACCAGCCGCCTGGTTCAGATCGGAACCGGCCGGGACGAACGCACCGGGGCGATCAGCTTCCCCATCTACCCGAGCGCCACCTACCGCCACCCCGGAGTGGGACAGAGTACCGGCTACGATTACACCCGTTCCAACAACCCCACCCGGGAGGTTCTCGAACAGGCCCTCGCCGACCTTGAAGGCGGCGCCCGCGGCCTGGCCTTCAGCTCGGGCATGGCCGCCCTGACCACCCTCTTTCTGCATTTTTCCAGCGGCGACCACCTGGTCGTGTCGCAGGATCTCTACGGCGGCACCTACCGGATTCTCGACCAGGTTTTCAACACGTTCGGCCTGCGCAGCAGCTACGTCGACACCACTGACAGCACCGCCGTCGCCGCCGCCATCCGTCCCGAAACCCGCGCCCTGCTGGTGGAAACCCCCGGCAATCCACTGCTCGGAGTTGCCGATCTGAAGGTGCTGGGTGAACTCTGCCGCGAACACGAGATGCTGTTCATCGTCGACAACACCTTTCTCACCCCGATCCTGCAGCGCCCCTTCGAGTTCGGCGCCGACATCGTCGTCCACTCGGCCACCAAGTACCTCGGCGGCCACTCCGACCTCTGCGCCGGGGTCCTGGTGGCACGTGACGAGACCCTGGGCGAACGGCTCTATTTCCTGCAGAACTCGACCGGGGGAATCCTGCCGCCACAGGACTGCTGGCTGCTGATCCGCTCGCTGAAAACCCTGCCGTTGCGTATCGAGCGCCACTGCCGCTCCGCGATGACCATCGCCCGCTGGCTGCAGCAGCATGAAAAGATCAGCGCGGTCTATTTCCCGGGGCTGGAAAACCACCCGGGGCACAGCCTCTCACAGCGCCAGGCAAGCGATTTCGGCGGCATGCTCTCGTTCCGCACCCGCACGCCCGAACAGGCCCGCCGTGTGCTGGAGCGCCTGCAGCTGATCTCCTTCGCCGAAAGCCTCGGTGGGGTCGAATCACTGATGACCCTGCCGGCGGTCCAGACCCACGGTGACATCCCCGAGCAGGACCGTCTGCGGCTGGGCATCGACGACTGCCTGCTGCGCCTTTCCGTCGGCCTGGAAGAGGTGGAAGACCTGATCGCCGATCTGGATCAGGCTCTTGCCTGACCCAACGGAAATCTCCCCAAAACCCGCGTCCGGCATACCGACCCGTATGAACGCAAAGGGCTGAAAGTCCTTGCCCGATCGAGTCATTACGCTTAGACTTCAGGGCATTAATCTGCAGATGGCCCTGTCAGCAGACTCCTGTCGGCCGCCCGGCATTCCTTTTCAGGCGCCCGCCGGCCGGGGCCACCCCGTTTATCCAGGGTCGAGGAGATCCCGTCATGCTCAACAATCTGAAACTGCGCTGGAAAATCCTGCTCGCTCTGACCGGATTGTCGCTGATCCCGCTGGTCACCATCCTGGTGCTGATGACCGGGTTCACCAGTGACCTGATTCAACAGAACATGCTGCAGCAGTCACGTGAAACAGCCAGTTTCATCGAGCAGGCGATCGCCGGCACCACCAGAGAAACCCGTAATTTCGTTGCCATCAACAGCAGCGGCACCGACATGGTCAATGCCACCTATTACGCGGCCCTGACCGGAGACGCGGGACAGCTCACGGAGTTGACCGAACAACTCCAGCGCAGGTTCAAGCTCGACCTGATCGAAATTCTTGACAAAAACGGCAAGGTTATGTGCCGGGCAACCCGGCAGGGAGAAAACCTCCCCCGGGAAAACGAAACGGACAACTTCGCCATTGCCGACAGCCTCAAGGGCAAGCTGTCATCGGGCACCGCCCGCATCGGCGGCCGATACAGCATCATCGCCGCGTCGCCGATCCGGTTGAAGGACGAGATATTCGGACACATGGTGGCCGCCAATTTCATCGACCGTAACTACGCGCAACAGATCAAGCAGTTGAGCAAAGCCGAGGTCGCTTTCTTCGACGAACGGCAGATCGTCAGCGCGTCAACCGAAAAACTGGGAAAACTGACCCCGTCGGCCCTGACTGAAAAGCAACTGGCCTCACTGGACATCAACGGGAAGCCCTACCGGCTGTTTTTCGAACCCCTCGGCAACAACGACCTGAACCTGCTGATGGCCATTGACCGGACAACAGAACTCAAGAGCCGCAGGGATATGCAGCAACTGTTCGCCTCGGTGGCCGTTGCCGCCGCCATCCTCGCCATCCTGCTCGGCCTTCTCATTGCCGGCGGCATCGCCCAGCCGCTGAACAAGGTCGTTGCGGGTCTCCAGGAGATTGCCGAAGGAGAGGCCGACCTGACCCGGGAGCTGCCGGTCACCGGCCGGGATGAAATCGGCCTGCTGGCCACCAACTTCAACCGTTTCCTCAGCCGGCTGCGCGAGATGGTCAGTCGTTCCGGCAGGGTCGCCATCGATCTCGCCGACGCCAGTGAAAAAATTCGCGTTTCTTCGCGGGCGGTCAACGACGGCGCGCTGGCCCAGTCCGAGGCGCTGGAGGAATCACACCAGGCCCTGGTCGCCATTGACGCTTCGACCGGTGAGGTGGCCGAATCGATCAGCAGCCTGGTCTCGGCGGTGGAGGAGAGTTCTTCGGCCACCCTCGAACTCGGAGCCACCATCGAACAGATCGCCGGACAGATGGAAAAACTGTTCGGCACCGTCGACGAGGTTTCCAGTTCCATCAGCGAGATGAGCGTTTCAAGTCAACAGGTGGCGGAGAATGTCGATATCCTCAACAGCTCCACCGAAGTGACGGCCAGCAGCATCATTGAACTCGACGCCTCGATCAAGGAGATCGAGGAGAACGCCGAGCAGACCGGCAAACTGGCAGAGGCGGCAGCCCGCGACGCCGAAAGCGGCAAGCAGGCGGTCGACGCCACCATCGAAGGCATCGGCATTATCCGCCAGACCGTCGACGACGCCGGCGCCGCCATCCGCGAACTGGGCAACCAGTCAAACGCCATCGGTAAAATCCTCACCGTTATCGACGATGTCGCTGACCAGACCAGCCTGCTCGCCCTGAACGCGGCGATCATCGCCGCCCAGGCCGGTGAGCATGGCCGCGGATTCGCTGTAGTCGCCGACGAAATCCGCGAACTTGCCGACCGCACAGCGATTTCAACCCGTGAGATCGGGGAGATCATCGGCCGACTGCAGGAGGGGACCCGCGACGCGGTGGCGGCGATGGAAACCGGCGCCGAGCGGGTGCACCGCGAGGTGGCACGCTCCGAAGAAGCGGGGCGGGCGCTGGAACAGATCCGCAGCAGCACCCTGAAGGCCAACGAGCAGGTGCGCTCGATCGTCCGGGCCACCCAGGAACAGAGCCGCGGCAGTCGGCAGATCACCGACAGCATCAACCAGGTGACCAACATGCTGGGACAGATTGCCGGGGCGATCCGCCAGCAGAATGACAGCACCCGGCAGCTGGCGCGCAATGCCGAAGCGATGAAGGAAATCGCCTCGCAGGGCAAACTCGGCACCGCCGAGCAGGCCAAGGGAAGCCGTCAGATCAATACCAGCATGGAACAGATCCGCGAGATGATCGAACGTATCGACAGCGCCACCCGGGCCCAGACCGAGCGCAGCCGCGAGGTGGTACAGGCCGTGGCAACGATTCGTGAGATCGCTGAAAACAACGCCCGGCGCACCAGCGAATTCGATGCCGTGGTCGAGAGACTGACCGAGCAGATCACCGCCCTGGAAGATGAAGTTGGAGCTTTCAAGGTGTGAGATGAAAAGGTTCGAGGTTCGAGGTTCGAGGCTGAAAGCTGAAAGCTGAAAGCTGAAAAGATAATCCATATGATCTTTGACAGGAAACAACAATGACTGAAAAAAACACCTATCGCCCGGCTACTCTGCTGGTTCACCAGGGACAGGACCGTGACCCGGCAACCGGGGCGGCGACGGTCCCCATCTACCAGGCCTCGACCTACCACCATCCCGACGGGCAACCCCAGGAGTACGACTACGCCCGCAGCGGCAATCCCAGCCGGCAGCAGGTCGAGGACGCCATCGCCCTGCTCGAAGGGGGCGTACGCGGGTTCGCCTACGGGTCGGGGATGGCGGCCATCGGCTCGGCGCTGTCGCTGCTTAAAAGCGGCGATCATCTGATCGCTCCGGACGACCTCTACGGCGGCACCTTCCGCTACCTGACCATGATCCTCCCGGAGCAGGGCGTTGAAGTGAGCCTGGTGGATCAGACCGACCTGAACCGGGTCGAAGAAGCGATCCGACCGAACACCCGCGCCATCCTGATGGAAACCCCCTCCAACCCCCTGTTCAAGGTTGCCGACATCCGGGCCCTGGTGGACATCGCCCGGCGCCGGCAGCTGCTGACACTCATCGACAACACCTTCATGACCCCGCTGCTGCAGCGTCCCCTCGCACTCGGCGTCGACATCTCGATCCACAGCGCCACCAAGTTTCTCGGCGGTCATTCCGATCTGCTTGCCGGACTGGTCACCACCGCTGATCCCGAGCTGGCCAAGGGGCTTAAACGCTATCAGAACGCCATGGGGGCGGTCCTCGGACCCTTTGATTGCTTCCTGCTCTCAAGGGGCATCAAGACCCTCAAGCTGCGGCTCGAAGCGGCCCAGCGCAACGCCGCGCTGCTGGCCGAACGGCTGCAGCAGCATCCGGCGGTGGCACGGGTCTACTATCCCGGCCTGGCCGATTTTGCCGGCCGCAGAATTCACAGCGCCCAGGCAACCGGCGCCGGCGCGGTCCTCTCCTTTGAACTTAAAGATGATAAACAGGTTCAGCCGTTGCTGAAGAGCGTCCGGCTGCCTATCATCGCCCCCAGCCTCGGCGGTGTCGAAACCATCCTCACCCATTGCTGGTCGATGTCGCATGCCGCCATTCCGGCCGCCGACAAGAAACAGATGGGCATCCTGCCGTCGCTGCTGCGCATCTCCGCCGGGATCGAAGATGGAGAGGACCTCTGGGAAGACCTGCAACGGGGCCTTGTCGCAAACCTGAATCAGTGAATTCATTGCCGGCGAATAGCACAAGGCATTGACCCGCTTGCACTCTTCATCCGCCATGAACCCACTGATTCAGGGCAACCTGATCTCCAATCTCCCGACATCCGGAACCTTGTCGAAGTTTATCGATTCCGGATATTTATTTGACAATCATAAAACAGCGTCTTATTTTGAGGACGTTCCCCCGTGAACCGGGGACAAAATGCCTGAATCACCCTGCTGTTAAAGGTCAACCTGAATTCGGTTTTTTCCCCGAAAGGAGGCACTCTCATGAGCAAGCAGAACAGGCGTGACTTTCTCAAAAAAGCCACGGTCACCACAGCAGCCGTAGCCGCGGCAACCACCGTCGGCGCACCGGCTGTTCACGCCAAAAAAACCTACACCTGGCGCATGGTCACCACCTGGCCGCCGCACTTCCCGGTCCTCGGTGAGGGAGCCGACAAGATGGCCGAATGGATCGAGAAAATGTCCGGCGGACGACTCAAGATCCAGGTTTACGGCGGCGGCGAGCTGGTCCCGCCGTTGCAGACCTTTGACGCCGTCAGCCAGGGCATGGTCGAAATGGGCCACGGCGCTTCCTACTACTGGGCCGGCAAATCCCCGGCCACCCAGTTTTTCGCTGCCGTTCCCTTCGGCATGAACGCCCAGCAGATGAATGCCTGGCTCTATTCCGGCGGCGGCCTTGAATTGTGGGAAGACCTTTACGCCCCGTTCAACCTGAAGCCGATGCCGGCCGGCAACACCGGCGTACAAATGGGCGGCTGGTTCAACCGCGAGATCAACTCCGTCAAGGACTTCAAGGGTCTGAAAATGCGGATTCCCGGCCTCGGCGGCAAACTGCTGGCCAAGGCCGGCGGCACCGCGGTCCTCTCGGCCGGCGGCGAAATCTACACCAACCTCGAACGCGGCGTCATCGACGCCACCGAGTGGGTCGGCCCCTACCATGACTACCTGATGGGTTTCTACAAAGTCGCCAAGTACTACTACTATCCCGGCTGGCACGAACCCGGTACGGTTCTCGAAACCTTCGTCAACAAGAAGGCCTGGGACTCCCTGCCGAAAGACCTGCAGGAAATCATCACCACCGCCGCCGCCCGTTCCAACATCTGGATGCTGAGCGAGTTCGAGGCCAAGAACAACACCTACCTGCAGAAGTTGATTAACGAGCATGGCGTGAAGCTGAAGAAATTCCCCGACGAGGTTGTCACGACCATGCGGGGTTACGCCAGGGAAGTGCTGGAAGAGGTCGGCAACAAGGACAAGCAGAGCAAGAAGATCTACGAGCACTATCTCAAGTTCCAGAAAAATGTCCGCGCCTGGGCGAAGATCTCGGAAATTGCCTATGCGAAGATCACCAGCTGATTCCAACGACAGCACAATCTGAATCAACAAAGGGCGTCCCCGAACGGGGGCGCCCTTTGTTCGTACATAGCAAAAAAACCGGCCTCGCGCCCGTTTGCCCGGGCTCACTTGAGAATGCAGAGGGAAGGAAAATACTTATTGGGTGGGCCGACCAGCCAAGCGACACAGTAGATGATGGCGTTTCAACCGCCCCCAACACCAGCGTTGAAGGCGCAGCAGCAACCCGCAGCCCCAAAACCGGCGGGGGCGCCCGCCGGCGCCTTCATTTTCTTTGCTCGCGCGAAAGAAAATGAAGCAAAAGAAACGCGCCCGAATGTCTGGCCCGCTACGCGGGTTCCCTCCGTTCGGCAGACGTTTCGGGGCCGGGACGAAAACTCGGCTGCGCCTCAGACATTCGTCCGGCT
>NZ_PPFX01000065.1 GCF_002898515.1 Geothermobacter hydrogeniphilus
GTCAGTGCGGGGCTGTCCACCTTAATGCACTGTCCGAAATTTTGGTACCAGCTCTCTGTCATCAAAAGATACGACCGGCCGCATACCCTCTTCTATTGCGACCCGCCATACTGGGAAACGGAAGGGTACGGTGTAGGGTTCCCCTGGGCGGAGTACGAGCAACTGCACGACCTGGCCGTCAACATCAAAGGGCAGATGATCATCAGCATTAACGACCACCCCGAAATCCGAGAGCTGTTTTCAGATCTGCCGGTGGTCGAAGTCGACTACAAATACACTGTCGGAGGAGGGGATAAGCAGAGCCACTGCACAGAGTTGATTTATGGCACCTGGCCGGACGGAATACCGACGCCGAACTGCTACCAAAACGAACTGTTTAAAGAAGGGGTAACCGCCCCCTTAAAACAGGGCCAAACCGAGCGGCGCGTTACACGAAGCTCTGAAGCTCGCCGATGAGGTGCGGCAATATTTCTGGCGGATCTGGAGCCGGAAAAATCGATATCGGCAGGCGCTGGCGGCCTGTGCAACCATTGAGGAGCTGCGCCAGGTGGTGTTTTGATTTTTTCTTGACAGCACCCGCCGGCTATCGTATAAACCCTCACGTCGTTACACGGATTTTCGGGTTGTTTTTCGGCCCATTTGTAACGGCAAAATAGTTTTTCTTCTCGCAAAAACAGTGAGTTAGAAAAACTATTCTCTTCCCCGATAGCTCAGTTGGTAGAGCGGGTGGCTGTTAACCACCTTGTCGCTGGTTCGAGTCCGGCTCGGGGAGCCAAAAGTTCTGAAGGACCTGCAGTTTATGATCTGCAGGTCCTTTTCATTTTTTCGAGAGAGTTGAAGCCTTCAGCCTGCAAGCGGAGCGGGCATTATTTTCCGGTTATTTTTTTCCAGAAAAGCGATATACTACCAACGATGAAAAGTAAGCGGGAACAGAAGATATATTGCAAAAACTGCGGGGCGGAAACCTACAATGCCAAGGACTGCCTGTGCGATTTCTGTTGGGAAATGGATGTCCGCCTGCGTTTTGCCTCCAAGCATAATCACGAGGCCGCCCGCAAGATTATCCTGACGTATTTTCCCGAGTTGACCGATCTCAAGGTGATCGGTCACGATTGAATTCCCGGGGAGGGAAAAATGACCTATCGCATGATCCACGCCTGCATCCGGGTTCTGGACCTGGAAAAAAGTGAGCAGTTTTACCAGCAGGCGTTTGGTTTCAGGGTTTCCCGCAAACGGGATTTTCCCGATGACGGCTTCACCCTCTCCTATCTGACCGATCCGAGCGACAGTTTCGAACTTGAACTGACCTACAACTATGATCAGCAGGAGCCTTACGTCATAGGCAACGGTTATTCCCACCTGGCGGTCAGCGTCGATGATCTCGAAGCGTCGCACCGACGCCACCAGGAGCTCGGTCTGGATCCGACGCCGCTGAAAGGCTTGAGCGGCACGGCCAGTTTCTATTTCGTTTCCGATCCGGACGGTTATCGGGTCGAGGTGGTACGCATGGCTTGAGGACGGATAATAAAGTTGGGAGCCCCCTCTGGAGGTTGTCAAAGCGCGGGAGCAGCGGAAGCTGCTCCCGCGCTTTTTTTTGACTCACTGGATACGGATGGTTTTGTAGAGGAAGTTTTTGAAACGGAAGAAAGTTTTGCGTTCTTCGTTGCGGTCACTCTTCGGGTCGCAGGCGTGCAGCAGACCGGCCAGTTTCGGCATGCTGGTTGCGCCCTGGCGGCGGGCCAGGTTGAGAACAGCGAGGACCATGTCACGGGTGATGCGGTTTTCAGAGTATGGGTTGTAAAGGGCAGTCCAGAAGGTTTCCTGTCCGGAGGTGATGGATTCCAGGATCTGCTCGGCCAGTTCTTCTGTCAGTCGACGGGTGGTCTGTCGGGGCGTGGCACTTTTCGCCGGATGGGGGCGGCCCAGGGTATGACGAATCAGTTGCTCGTCAATTTTGTGCCCATCGCGAAAAAAAAGGGCTCGGACCAGGATACTGCGCAGTTCGCGGATATTGCCGCTGTAATGGTGGCGCGCCAGTTCCTCGCGGGCGCCGCGGGTCAGCATCGGCGGTTCCGCCGGCTCCCCGGGACGTCGATAGATGCGGTAGAGGCGACCGAGGAAATGGGTGGCGAGGTCGGGGATATCTTCCCGGCGCTGGTTGAGGGAGGGAACCTCGATGGTCAACTCCGAGAGCCGGTGGTAAAGATCTTCACGGAAATCACCGGCTTCGATCAGTTTGCCGAGATCCTTGTTGGTGGCGGCGATCAGCAGCACCCGGGCATAGCGGGTCTGGTTGTCGCCGAGGCGGACAAAACCGCCGTTGTCGAGGAAGCGCAGCAGCTGAACCTGGGTTTTCGGGTCGGCATCGCCGATTTCGTCGAGAAAGACCACTCCGCCGTGGGCCTCTTCGAGAATTCCCTGGCGGTCAGCGTGGGCGCCGGTGTAGGCACCGCGCTTGTGACCGAACAGCTCGGAATAGGTGAGTTCGCCGCTGTAGGCGGCAATGTTGGTCTTTTTTACCGGCAGTTCACGGCGGCGGCCGAAGCGTCCCTGGTACATTTCGTTGAGCCGCGAAAAGATATTGTTGAAGATGAATTCCTTGCCGCTACCGGTTTCTCCGGTAATCAGAATCGACGGCAGGCCGAGGGTCGCTTCCTCGACATCGGTCTTGTGCCAGAGGGTGATGCGGTTGAAGATCGGCGGCGTGACCTGCTGGATGAATTCGACGATCTCCCGGGCGCGCGGAGCGTTGCCGATGATGTTGCCGAGCCGGTAGGAATGAATACTGGGGTCCCGGTAGCCGACGTCGGAACGCAGTTGTTCGACCTCGGAGGTCAGCTGTTCGATGCGCTGCAGATCGAACAGGTGGCGGGAAATCATCCGCTGAATGATCTGCAGGATCTGACGGTGTTCAGCGGTGAAGTACCAAGGGCGCAGCGAGTCGAGGCAGATCACCGCCAGCACCTCGTCATCGTGCATCACCGGCACCGCCAGTTCGCTGCGAATGTCAGTGGTGATCTCGCGGTAGAAGCCGCGGCCGCCTGCTTCTTCGCGGGTGTCAGTGATCAGCTGTTCCCGGCCGGTGGCGGCGGCCAGTCCGGTCAGGCTGCGTTCCTCGGCCGGCAATTCCTCGGCGCCGATCCGGATCGGGGGAATGTTGCGTTTCAGCCACTCCTTGATCTTGGCTCCGGTCAGGGTACCGTCATTCTCTTCGACCACCAGCCAGCGTTCACCCTCCCGCTCGCGTACCAGGGCGATGCTGCCGGTGTCGGCGCCGATAAGTTCGGTCGCCTTGGCCAGCACCCGGTTGAGGAAGGAGGGCAGGTTCTCATATTTCTCCTGCAGCAGGGTATTGATTTCGGCGAGGACCTGGATCTCCATGTGTTCGCCGCCGATCTCCTGGATGACCCGTTCCGCCATCTCGGCGTGGGCTTCGAGCAGCCCCTGTTCAAAGGGACTGAAGCGGTATCTTTCGGCGGTATAGTAGTTGACCAGGCAGCGCACCCGGCGGGAATGAGGATCGAGACGGGGCACCACGTAGAGGGACTGCAACCCCATCTGGTCGGTCAGGTAGCGTTTCTGCAGGGTTTGCGCCGGGAGGTTTTCGATATAGATCGGCTTGAGCAGTTTGTCGTCGCGGATGGTGCCGTCGCTGTGGATGTAGCGTGACAGCAGCGAGCGGCCGGTGCCGAGTTCGATCTGCTTCTCATCTTCATAGAGGCGTTTGACCGCGATGTCCGGAGAGTAGGAGGCGAGGATCTCCAGCACCCGATCCTCCGATTCTCCCGGCCGGGGCACCAGCACCGACGCCAGGGCCAACTTGTCGATCAGGCGGACTGCCGAACGGACCATGAACAGCGCCGCCTGCTGGCTCTTGGCGGTGTCTATTTCACGTGCCAGCAGGATCTGCTGATGGTACTTGCGGGCGCGGTCGAGAACCGGGGTGGCCTGCAGCAGGAACTGCCGCAGTTCTTCGATCTCGGCATCGCCCGGCAACTGCCCGCGACGACCGCTGTCAAGGCAGAGAACCCCCACCGCGCGCTGCTGGTGGATCAGCGGCAGGTGGCAGCTGGAGCCGATTTCGAGTCGGGCGGCAATCGCCCGCGCCTGGGGACTGTCGAGCTGGTCGATGTCGGTGAGCAGGGCCGGATCCTGCGAGGTGTAGACTCGGGAGACGAGAAAATCCTCGCTGTTGATGGGGAAGCTCTGGGCGCGGATCTCCTCGGCATGGGGTCCGGTAACGGCGGCGCAGGTCAGTTGACCGGCAGTCAGGTCTTCGAGATAGATGCGGCAACGGTTCTGGCGGGTCAGCAGGGTGGTGGCGTCGACCAGCAGGTGGAGGATGTCCTCGAGATTTTCCTTGCCGTAGCTGAGCAGTTTCCGGGTCAGTTTCGTCATCCTGGCAGTACGGATTTCATCCATAGCGGTTCCTCAATGAGTAGATATTTTACTCAGAGAGTATAGGGGTGTCGGATCGGATCTGTAAAGCAACTCCGGTTGACCTGCGGGGCAAAGGACGGCATGATGAAACCCGAGAGTCGCGAAACCTGGATCAGGAGTTGGCCGGATGGCGCTGGAAATCGAACGCAAGTTTCTGCTCAGAAATGACACCTGGAAGGTGGGCGCCGAAGGGGTGGCTTACCGGCAGGGTTATCTCAGCCTTGACCCGCAGCGCACGGTGCGGGTGCGCATCGCCGGTGACCGGGCTTTCCTGACCATCAAGGGCGCGACCCGCGGCTGTGCCCGCAGCGAATACGAATACCCGATTCCTCTGCAACAGGCGCGGCAGATGCTCGACGAACTCTGTCTCCGGCCGCAGATTGAAAAGACTCGCTACCGGGTTCCCCACGCCGGTCTTATCTGGGAGATCGACGAATTTCACGGCGCCAACGAAGGGCTGGTGCTGGCTGAGGTTGAACTTGACCGTCCGGATCAGCCCGTTGTTCTGCCCGACTGGGTCGGCGAAGAGGTAACAGGCGATGAACGCTACTACAACGCCTGTCTCAGCCGGACTCCCTTCAGCTCCTGGCCGCAACGGCGGGGCTGATCTGCAGCGTTCGCGTCGCCGCCTCCCTGCTCCTCTCGAATTCCTGAATCAGTGAGTCCCTTGTCGGCGGATAGCACAAGTCATTGACCTGCCTGAGCTTCCCGAAAATCACCAGCGAACCTGTGAGTGCGCTTCAGATTTTTGGAAATCCCATTCAGGCCAAGCGCTTGCACTCTCCATCCAACAGGAACCCACTGATTCAAGGATTTGACAGTCCTCTCTCCCCCGATAGACTCTAGGTAGAACCCGCAGCGGTATTGAGATCAAGGTTGCAGCCCTGCTCCCGAGTTCCCGCGGGGGCTCCGCCCGGGTTGGCGAAAGGCCGCAGGATGTCGAAAAAGATCATTGCCTCTTTCACAGTTTCCCGCCTGGAAATTCTTGATGAACAGGGTCGAACTGACGCCGAGTTGATGCCCGACCTGACCGATGACGACCTGGTTCGACTTTATGAGCTGATGCTGCTGACCCGACAGTTCGATCAGCGGGCCCTGCACCTGCAGCGCGAGGGTCGGCTCGGCACCTATCCCTCGGTTCTCGGTCAGGAGGCTTCCCAGGTCGGCAGCGCCTACGCGTTGCAGAACAGCGACTGGCTTTTCCCCGCCTTTCGGGAACTCGGCGTGTTTGTCACCCTCGGTTATCCGCTGGCCGAGATCTACCAGTACTGGAATGGCGATGAACGCGGCCTGCTCTGTCCCGAGCAGCTCAATATCTTTCCGATCTGCATTGCCGTCGGCACCCACATCCCCCATGCGGTCGGCGCCGCCATGGCCGCCCGTTACCGCGGCGACCCGATTGCCACCGCCTGCTATTTCGGTGACGGCGGCACCTCCAAGGGAGACTTCCACGAGGGATTGAACATGGCCGGGGTGTTCCAGGCGCCGGTGGTCTTCATTATCCAGAACAACCAGTGGGCGATTTCGATCTCGCGCAACCACCAGACGGCCGCCGAGACCCTGGCGCAGAAGGCGATTGCTTACGGCATTCCCGGCATCCAGGTGGACGGCAATGATGTTCTGGCGGTTTACCAGGCCACCCGCGAGGCGCTGCAGCGGGCCCGCAGCGGCGGTGGCCCGAGCCTGATCGAGTGCGAGACCTACCGTATGGCCGACCATACCACCGCCGACGATGCCGCCCGTTACCGTGACCCGGAAGAGGTTCAGCGCTGGCAGCGGCGTGATCCGTTGTTGCGCATGCGACGTTTTCTCGCCGACCGCGGGTTGTGGGATGACGCCCGCCAGCAGCAGCTGGAAACGGAGATCGACGCACGGCTCGACCGGGCGGTGGCCCGCGAGGAGGCGACCCCGCCGGCCCGGGCCCGGGATATTTTCGCCTATACCTGGACGGAAATGACCCCGCGCCAGAAGCGACAGCTGCAGCAGCTGCGCGATCTTCGGGAGTTGGATCATGGCTGAGATGAATATGGTTCAGGCCATCAACCTGGCTCTTCGCGAAGAGCTCGAGCGCGATCCGGATGTTGTGCTGCTCGGTGAGGATGTCGGTCGGGACGGCGGGGTTTTTCGCCTGACCGAGGGGCTGTACGAGGCGTTCGGAGAAGAGCGGGTGATCGACACGCCGCTGTCCGAATCGGCGATTATCGGGGTTGCCATCGGCATGGCTGCTTACGGGCTGAAACCGGTGGCTGAAATCCAGTTTCTCGGTTTTACCTATGGCGCCATCGAGCAGCTTTTCAGTCATGCCGCCCGTTTGCGCAGTCGATCCCGAGGCCAGCTGCACTGCCCGCTGGTGGTCCGTACTCCTTATGGCGGCGGGGTCAAGGCGCCGGAACTGCACGAGGAGTCGAGCGAAGCGATGTTCTGCCACATGCCCGGTCTCAAGGTGGTGGTTCCCGGTTCTCCCTGGTATGCCAAGGCGCTGCTTCAGGCCTCGATTCGCACTCCTGATCCGGTTCTTTTTCTGGAACCGACCCGTCTTTATCGACTGTTGCGGGAGGACGTTCCGGCAGGCGATCTTCCCGTCGAGCTCGGTAAGGCGCGCATTGCCCGTCCCGGTGATTCGGTGACGGTGGTTGCCTGGGGAAGCATGCTTGAGAAGAGTCTGCGGGCCGCTGCGGGCTTTGATGCCGAGGTCATTGACCTGATGACCCTCAATCCGTTCGATGCTGAAACCATTCTTGCTTCGGTACGCAGGACCGGGCGGCTGGTTGTGGTTCACGAAGCGGCGCAGACCGGCGGATTCGGGGCCGAGATCGCCGCCACCGTGGCCGAGGATGCGATCCTCTCTCTCAAGGCGCCGATCCGTCGCGTGACCGGCTGCGACGTTATCCCGCCGCTGCCGTTGCTGGAGGATTACAACGTGCCGACGGCGAAGCAGATTGCCGGGGCGATCGCGGAGGTGCTGGCGTTTTGAAGGAATCCCTGTTTGAATTCATTCTGCCTGACCTGGGTGAAGGGGTTGTCGAGGCGGAAATCCGTGCCTGGCACGTTGCCGTCGGCGAGCGGGTCAAGGAACATCAAAGCGCCCTGGAGGTGGAAACCGACAAGGCGGTGGTTGATGTCCCGGTGCCGCGTGCCGGGATCATCCGTACCCTCAACCACGAGGTGGGAGACCGGGTTCCGGTCGGCAGTGTGTTGTTGACCATCGCGACCGGTGAGTTCGAGGCGGATAGCGTGCCGGCACCTGCGGCCGGGGCCGTCGTCTCTCCGGTCAGGAAATCACACGGTATTGTCGGTGTTCTGCCGGAGGCGCCGTCGGCTGGACCGCCGGAAGGGCCCGTAACCGAAGCCCCGGTCGTTTCCGGAGAGAAGAAGGCTGTTCCGCTGCGCGCTCTGCCGCGGGTACGGGCGCTGGCGAAAGCGCGCGGGGTTGCCCTGGAGACACTCCGTGGCAGCGGCCCGGACGGGCGGATCACTGAAGAGGATGTTCTCACCGCCGCCGGTGCCGAACCTTCCGGGGACGCGGGCGATAGCGGCAGGCGCGTCCCTCTTGCCGGGTTGCGGCGTCGCATCGCCGAACACCTGCTTGAGGCGCAGCGCCGCACTGCGTTTGTCACCACCATGGCGGAAACCGATGTCACCCGTCTCTGGACGCTCAAGGCCCGTCAGCGGGACGAGCTGGCCGGGCGGGGCGTCAAACTGACCCTGCTGCCCTTTTTCATGAAGGCGACCCAGCATGCGCTGGCCGAATTCCCGCGGCTTAACGCCCGGGTTGATGAAGCCGCCGGCGAGATCGAACTGCTGGCGGAGTGCCACCTCGGAGTGGCGGTCGACAGCCGGGAAGGGCTGCTGGTGCCGGTGGTGCGGGATGTTGGGACCAAGAGCGTGGTCGATCTGGCGATTGAACTGCAGCAGCTGGCCGAGCAGGCCGAGAGCCGGTCCCTGAGTCGTGAACAGCTGCAGGGCAGCACCTTCACCCTGACCAACTTCGGCGGCTTCGGCGGCAGCTTCGCCACCCCGGTGATCAACTATCCTAACGTCGCCATTCTCGGTTTCGGCGGGATCAGTGAAAAACCCTGGGTGGTCGAAGGCGAGATCGTCATTCGCCGCATTCTGCCCCTCTCACTGACCTTCGACCACCGGGTCCTCGATGGCGCCGAGGCGACCCGCTTCCTGGTGCGGGTCGGGCAGTTCCTGGAAGATCCGGGGCTGTTGTTTATCGAGAGTGTCTGAGTCTTGCCGATCCTGAAAAGGCGTCCGCGCGCTCACTTCGCTCGCGAGAACGCAGAGATTCAGGTCTGAATCTCTGCGTTCTCAAGTGAGTGTCAGCGAACGGGCGTGAGACAGGTTTTGTCGGTCTGCTCCCTTATTCGTTGTAGAGGAGGGAAAGGGGGGGACGAAGCCTACCCTAGTAACCGGTCCCGGGCCTGTTCGATCAACCGGGCGGGATGGGGCGGTGGCGGGGTCCGCATCGCATCGAGGACTCGCCGGAGGGCAATCTCTTCGGCGGCGCGACGCGGCAGGACTTGCTCTTTCCTGCTGTGATCCAGGATCTCTGCGGTGTTGTGGTGCAGGTTGTCGCGGATTTCCTCGAACGCCTCGTCTTCGGTTTTTCCATAATATTCCGCCGCTGCCATGATCAATCCGCCGGCGTTGGCGATAAAGTCGGGAACCACCAGCACACCGCGCGTGGCGAGCAATTGTTCGGCTTCGATCGTCGCCGGGATGTTGGCGCCTTCGAGGATCATCCGCGCCCGAACTTGTGCCTGATTGTCGGCGCGGATGACATCGGCGGTTGCCGCCGGGACGAGGATGTCGCAGTCAATGCCGAAGATCGCCTCCTGCGGCAGCAGCTCTCCACCGGCGGCGGCGACCATGTTCTCGTTCCGGCGGTGGGCTTCGAGGGCCGCGTTCAGGTTGAGTCCCCCGGCGGCAAAGGCGGTGCCCTGGCGATCGCTCAGGGCGACCAGGATCGCGCCTCGCTCGACGAGAAAACGGGCCGCCGCGCTGCCGACATTGCCGAATCCCTGGATCGCCACCCGCGCTCCGGCCAGCGGCAGGTCGATATGCCGACAGGCGATTTCGGCGCAGGCGGCCAGGCCGAATCCGGTGGCGCCGAGTTTGTCGAGCGGCAGTCCGCCGAGTTCTTCCGGCAGCCCGGCGACCCTGCCGATTTCATCCTTGATCCAGGCCATCATGGTCTCGTTGCTGCCCATGTCCGGCGCCGGGATGTAGTCGTCGAGGCGGGCGATCATGCGGGCGAAACTGCGCACGATCGATTCGATATCCGGGTTGTCGGCAGCGGCGATGATCCCCGATTTCCCGCCACCGAGATGCAGTCCGGCGGCGGCGCTTTTGTAGGTCATGGTGCGGGCCAGTCGTGCGACTTCGGTGAGGTTGACTTCGGGCGTGATGCGGACCCCGCCGAGGGCCGGGCCGCGTGCCGTATTGTCGATCACGACAAAGGCGTGAAATGGAATCCGGGGGTCGTAGAGCTGCAGGATTTTGGTCGGACCAAGGTTATCGTAACGAATCTCGTTCATATTTAAAGCATAGCACCTGGCAGCCTGTTCGCGAGTGTCCGACCAGACGATATAATGAATTCAGGAAAATAAACCGATAGGTTAGAGAGAGATTTCGCGTTCGGATGGGAGGTAACAATGAAATACGGATGGCTGTTGCCGGGGCTGGTGCTGCTGGTCAGCTGTGCCGCGCCGCAGGTTCCTTCGCCGGCCGACAGGGCGGTTGAACGCTGGCGGGGAAAACCGGTTGCGCGCGTGATCGACAGTTGGGGGCCTCCCTCGGAAAGGCAGGAGACTGCCGAAGGCGAGGTTTATCGCTGGGAAGCCAGTGCCTACCCGGCGTCCAACATCCCGGCCAACCTGGCACCGGGAACCACCTACGCCTATGGCCCTCGGCGGGAGTTGAACTGCCAGGCGGTCCTTGAAGTTGACAATGCCGGGATCGTGACCAAGGCCGAGTGGCAGGGGTATGAATGTTACGGGCTGCCTTGAGCCCGCCCCGAATCGGTGAATCGCTAACTCCTGAATTAGTGAATTCATTGCCGGCGAATAGCACAAGTCATTGCCCCGTCTGCACTTTCCAAAAATCACCGGCGAACCTATGGGTGCGCCTCAGATTTTTGGGAATCGCATTCATGTCAAGCACTTGCACTCTTCATCCGCCATGAACCCACGTATATGGTCTCCCCCTTTTTTGCAAGGGCTTTGTGTCTTGATGACAGGGAC
>NZ_PPFX01000066.1 GCF_002898515.1 Geothermobacter hydrogeniphilus
CGGGGTGGTCAATTTTCGGTTAGCACAGGTGGTCAATTTTAGGTTGTCATTACTAGCTCGGTTGCGGTAAAAAGCGGTGTACCACCGCCACCACTGAATCCGACCATTACCCCAGCCTTGGCCAGTTCGCGCATGGCCGCCTGAGTGATAGACGTCCCGGTGCCTAGAAGAAGCGCGGTGGTATTGGCGATGGGGATATTCCAGTACAGCGACTTTTTCCCTTCATCGGTGACATATTCAACCCTCCCGCCATTAAGCAAAACCCGGCAATGTTCAAGGTAATATAGGTTGGCTCGTTTTGAGTGCAGAATGGTTTTCAAATCAGAAGGTGGGATGTTGTCCAAGGCAATCTCCTCAATCTCTTAGTAAATATGACTTACACCAACTCAACTATCGATCTGAACTTGAAGAAAATGGAAGGTCGGTACGCACAATACAAATTAACTCAACTAAGGTTTCCTTGGCATTCTGCAGTTCCTGGCCACAGAGTTCGAAATATTCCCACTGTTGAATATCAGTTGTTCTTTCTTGTCGAGAGTGACGGGATTCGGGTTTTGTTTCAGGGGTGACAGTGCCAACAATCTGGCGCCCACCCGTCGATTTAGGTAGGGATAGAGGTATGTCCCCTCCGCCCCCCCCCCCCCCCCCCCCCCCCCCCCGGCTCTGCCCTCTATTTACCGAGCCTTTGTGTCATAAAAAGTCACAATTGGCAGGGTTGCCCCTGCACCCATTTGCAATAGATTTGGTAACGACCCAAAGTTAAACGTATTTTTTTCGTTCGTCAAAATTCAAGGACACAGGTACGCTTCCAGTGGCGTACTTATTTCCTCCGGATAGACGCGACACGGTGATGGAAGATGTCGGGTTGGGACGTTGGTTGAGGGGACGTTGATTAGCCGTCCGCTTATGGCCGGATCAGCGTATCGGCAACTGCGGCAAGCCATCCATCATGCCGACAGGTGACCGGTCACAAATTCTGCTGGCTGATAACTCAAAGAAGATAGGGCATTCTCACCCCCGGCGCATCGGGCGGGAAGTCCCTGCTGTTGCGGCTGACCAGCAGGGCGTCTTCGCACTGCGCGCCGGCCCAGATGATGGCATCGGGCAGGCGGATCCCGGTCTGTCGCCGGATCTCGACCGCACGTTCGGCGATTTCGGGAGTGACGGGAACCACCTCGAAGCGCGACAGAAATGCCCGGACGGGCGCGTCCTCTTCTGCTGTGGCACCGACCATGACCTCCATCCAGGTGATGACACTGATAAGCAGCCGGTCATGACGATCCAGCTCCTCCCGGGCCTGCTCGATGCCGTTCAGGTAATCGATGAGGATATTGGTGTCGAGCAGGGCCTTCACCGCTGCCACTCCTCGCGCAGCTGATCCTGGTAATTCAGAGCGTCCGTGCTGCGCTTCTTCCACAGGCCGAACGCCTCTTCACAGCCTTCCCCCTGGTGCCGCGCGAGATATTCGGCCACGGCAC
Source organism: Geothermobacter hydrogeniphilus (assembly GCF_002898515.1). GTDB lineage: Bacteria > Desulfobacterota > Desulfuromonadia > Desulfuromonadales > Geothermobacteraceae > Geothermobacter_A. The sequence continues at coordinate 1,479 of NZ_PPFX01000066.1, forward strand.
GCCGGACCAGTTCGGCGCGGGACAGCCCCTGGCGGTCGCTCATCTCGCGGAGTCTTGCAATCTGCGGTTCGGGCAAATCGACAATGGTACGCATTTCAACCTCCACAGGGATATGATAACGTCATCATATATCATCGTTGGTCGGGTGTCTACTCACTGCTTCAGGTCTCTACCCGGAATTGGGCAAATCACCCTCGATGGCATGACGGGCCTGTGGGAAGGGTGGGCCGGGAGATGGTCAGGGCAGGATCATCTGCAGGCAGGTCGAGCCGATGTCAAGATCAAGCGGCGTGTGGCAGAAAAAGTCACCATCGAGCTGAACCGGCACCTGGGGCGATTTGATGCTGATCCGGCGGCAGGAGAAGATCTTCACCCTGCGGGGATCGAGGGGCCGACGACGCAGCAGGGCCAGGGCGTGGCGGAGCAGGGTCCGGCGGTTCCATTGCTGGAACAGGCAGACTTCGAATCGGTCGCTGAAGAGACCGGCCGCGGGGGTGAAACTGAAGGGGCCGCCGTAGAGCCGGGCGTTGCTGATGATGGCTCCATGGCCGCAGAAATGTCCACTGTCGGTTTCAATCTCCAGGGGAAAGGGTGGAAAGCGCAGCAGCGTCTGCAGGGCGCTGACCAGGTAGGCGCCCTTGCCGAGCCGTTGTTTCAGGCCGGGTCGCAGCAGGCGAACCGCCTCGGCATCGAAACCGAGCCCCGCCATCAGCAGGAAGTATCGCTCCCCGGCGCGGCCGAGATGAATCGGCCGCGGTTTTCCTTCGAGCGCCAGGCGGCAGAGGTTTTCCGTTGTTGTCGGCAGGCCGGTCTCCAAGGCGAAGACATTGGTGGTGCCGAGCGGCAGGAACGCGAGCGGCAGATCGCTGCCGACCAGGCCATTGGCGGCCTCGTTGAGGGTGCCGTCGCCGCCGGCGACCAAGACCCGCTGGTAGCGGGACTCCCGGCCCGCTTCGCCGGCCCAGCGTTCGGCATCGCCGGTCGCCGTTGTCTGCGCCAGTTCCACTTCGGCCCCGGCGTCGCGCAGCAGTTTTAACGCCCTGTCGATTCGGGGCCGGGCATCGCCGCCGGCAACCGGGTTGGCGATCAGCAGCAGTCGCATCATTCAATGGATTCCGCTGACGACATCGCCGATGGCGCCGGTCAGGACGGCGAGGTCTGCGGCCGACATGATGTAGGGCGGCATGACATAGACCAGCCTGCCGAAGGGGCGCACCCAGACCCCGCGTTCAACGAATTTCGGCCCGATGTCCCCGAGCTTGACCGGTTGTCGCATCTCGACCACGCCGATGCCGCCGAGGACGCGCACGTCGGCGACCTGCGGCAGCCCCCGGCAGGGGGCGAGGCCGTTTTCCAGTCCCTGCTGCAGGGCGGCGACGCGCTGCTGCCAGGGGGACTGCAGCAGCAGCCGCACGCTGGCGGCGGCGATGGCGCAGGCCAGCGGGTTGGCCATGAAGGTCGGGCCGTGCATGAAGACCCCGGGGCTGCCGGAGGAGAGGGTTTCCGCCACCAGGGCGGTGGTCAGGGTGGCCGCCAGGGTCAGGTAGCCGCCGGTCAGGGCCTTGCCGAGACAGAGGATGTCGGGGCTGACGCCGGCGTGCTCGCAGGCGAACAGCCTGCCGCTGCGGCCGAAGCCGGTGGCGATCTCGTCGGCGATCAGCAGCAGCTCGTACTGGTCGCAGAGGGCGCGCACCCGGCGCAGGTACTCGGGGGCGTAGAAGCGCATCCCCCCGGCCCCCTGAACGATCGGTTCGAGGATAATCGCCGCCAGCTCCGCGTGGTGCTGCTCGACCAGCCGCTCCAGCTCGGCGATATCGGCGTTATCCCATTCTTCGTCGCTGCGGCATCGCGGCGCCGGGGCGAACAGGTGCCGCGGCAGCAGGTTCGACCAGATGCCGTGCATGCCGGTGTCGGGATCGCAGACCGCCATGGCGCCGAAGGTGTCGCCGTGGTAGCCGTTGCGGATGGTCAGCAGGCGGTTCTTCTCCGGGCGGCCGCAGCTGTACCAGTATTGCAGCGCCATTTTCAGCGCCACCTCGACCGCGACCGAGCCGGAGTCGGCGAAGAAGACATGCTGCAGCGGATCGGGAGTGATCTCGACCAGCAGCTGTCCCAGTTCGGCCGCCGCCGGGTGGGTCAGGCCGCCGAACATGACGTGGGCCATCTTTTCCAGCTGGGACTTCGCGGCGGCGTTCAGTTCCGGCACGTTGTAGCCGTGGATCGCCGACCACCAGGAGGCCATGCCGTCGATCAGCTCGCGGCCGTCGGCCAGTTTCAGCCGGACACCCGAGGCGGCCACCACCGGGAAGACGGGCAAGTCACTGTTCATCGCGGCATAGGGATGCCAGAGGTGCTGCCGGTCGAAGTCGATCCAGTTCGGGGCGGGCATGGGGTCGCAATCTCCCTTGGGACAGAGGTCGCGGACAGTATACGCGAATTGTACGGTTCGCGGAAGATGCTCCACCGGAGGTTCAGTCGGCGGCGGGGGCTTCCGGTGTCGTCCGGCAGAGGTAGGCGCTCTTCTTGCGTTGGAGGAAGACCGGTTCGCAGCGTGTGGCGTAGGTGCCGGTGAAGGTGTCGATGGTGCCGCTGTTGACGACCACGAACAGACGTTTCCGGCCCGCAAGAAAGGCCTTCAGTGCCGCCTCGTCAGCCGGGTACCAGGGCCGGTAGCTCGCTTCGGTCTGGAACTGCGTCTCCCGCACCACCCCGGGACCGGAGACGGCCAGCTTGTTGCGGTAAAAGGAGAGCGAGGGGAGGAAGTTCCGGTAGACCAGAAGGTCCAGCTTCCGTTGCGGGTCGATCCGGTTCATGGCGGTGGCCATCTGTTCATAGCCGCGCATCTGCGGGGCGGCGATACCGACGCCCCAGATTCCGACGCTGGAAAAAAACAGCAGGAACCCGGCCAACCAGCCCCAGTAACGGTCTGTTGTCCGCTGCCGCCAGGTCATCACCAGCAGGCCGCCGGCGACCAGCGCGGCAGCCAGCAGCCACGGCTTCTGCCCTGCCAGGGGCGGATAGAACCAGCCGGCGGCGGCGAGGGCCGGGGCGACCGGGGCCAGGATGAGAATCGCCAGCGCGCGCAATCGAGACATGCTGAGTTGTTCAACGGCCGCGGCGGTCAGTATCGCGGCCATGCCGTAGAAGGGTAGCACGTAAGTGGCGTGCTTGCCCTTGGCCAGGGAAAAGACCAGCAGCGGGGCGACGATATAGATCAGGCTGGTCTTCAGCCGCGGCGCCAGGCTGCGCCAGTTGCCGAGTCCGCGGAGGAAGAACAGGATGTAGGGGAAGAACGTGGCCGGGAAGATGTAGAGGAAATACCAGGGCGGCTGGTAGCGGTGGAAGCGGTTGGTAACCACCCGGTCGACCGTCTGCACCTTGAGAAAATAGTAGAGCAGCCCGGGATTTTCCACCGCCACCAGCAGATACCAGGGGAGCGCGACCAGCGCGAAGGCCGCGACGGCCAGAGCGGTCTCCTTCCAGCTGAAGATCTTCCGGTGTTCAGGATCCCAGAGCTTGGCCAGCAGCGCCGGCAGCAGGGTGAAGAGCAGGATGATCGGCCCCTTGGTGAAAAACCCGAGTCCGAGGAACAGCCCGTAGAGCAGGGCGTTGCTCCAGTGACGTCGGTCATAGAGCTGGCGGAACAGTGAGTACTGGGCGGCGAGGGTGAAACAGGTCAGGTAGATTTCCGTCGAGGCGAGTCGCGAGACGGTCAGAAACATCAGTGACGAGCCGAAGATCGTCGCGGCGATCAGGGCCGGTATCTGTTTCTCGAAAAACAGCCTGGCAATGCGGTAAAGGAAGAAGACCGCCAGACCGGCGGCCAGCACGCCGAAGAACCGGGCCCCGAAGTCGTTCATGCCGAACAGCTTGTAGCCGGCGGCGACGGACCAGTAGGTCAGGGGCGGCTTGTGAAAGTGCTTGATGCCGTTGTAGTAGGGTTCGAGGTAGTTGCCGGTGACCACCATCTCGCGGGCGATCTCGGCATAGCGTGCCTCGGTGCTCTCCATCAGCGGCATCGTCCCGGCCGGCAGGAGCAGCAGCAGGATGTAGCCGGCGAACAGCAGCAGCAACAGGCGGTTACTGATTTTTTTCGGCATGCGCCTGCTTTTCCTTACGTTCCCGTGAAATCAGGTAGAGATTGCGCAGATAGATGCTGAAGCCGGTCGACTGGCCGACGATAAAGACCAGATCCTTGCGGATGATGGCGTAGACCAGCAGCAGGCTGCTGCCGCCGAGGCTGAAATACCAGAAGGCGGTCGGAATCATGCTGCGCCTGTGTTTCTCAGAGTACAGCCATTGCACCAGGAAACGCATGAAGAAGAGCGCCTGCCCGGTGAAGCCGAGAACCAGGATCGCTCCTTCACCCTTGGTCATGTCGCTCTCCGATCTCGATGTTCAGATGGCGTTTCTGCATCCAGCGCACGGCGATGACATCGTAGAAACCCTCGATGCCGCGGCGCAGGTTGGTGTATTTCGATTCCCCGTGCAGGCGGGGGCGGTGATTGACCTTGACCTCCTTGACCCGGGCGCCTTCCAGGCGCATCAGGGTCGGTAGGAAGCGGTGCAGGCCGCGGAACATCTTGATCCGTTTGAGCATCTCGGCGCTCATCACCTTGAGCGAGCAGCCGGTGTCATGGATGTTCTCGTTGGTCAGCCAGTTGCGGAAGCCGTTGCCGATACGGCTGCCGATCTTTTTCGACAGGGAGTCCTGGCGATTGTAACGCCAGCCGGTCACCATGTCGTAGTCGCCGTAATAGCGCAGCATCTCCGGCAGGTCGGCCGGGTCATTCTGCAGGTCGGCATCCATGGTGACGATCACATCTCCGTCGGCGGCCTGGAAACCGGCATAGAGGGCGGCCGACTGGCCGCAGTTGCGGGCAAAGCTGAGGAAGCCGACCTCGGGATGTTCGGCGGCCAGGGCGCGGATCAGCTCCAGGCTGCCGTCGCTGCTGCAGTCGTCAACGAACAGGACCTGGAAGTCAACCGCCAGCGGCTCGGCGACCGCGGCGATCTGCTGCCAGAGTTCGCCCAGGTTCTCCTCTTCGTTGTAGACGGGAATGACAAAGGAAATTTTTTTCATGGATGGTCCCAAGGTTCCGCCGAAGCTCGCATCGGCCTGTTTTTAGCCGCCCTTTCAGCCGCAATAGATACGGCACCCTGAAATACAGTCGCCGCGGCTCAGGTATGGTACTACTTGCCGAATTGCAAACGTTACAGCTTTCGCCGGTTGCGGTCAATAGTTCCTGAATGAGAAATGGGAGATCCAAGCCAGGCAGTTGACCATATGGGAAGTTGGCCAGAGGTGGATGGAGATGAGCAGTGCATGATCGCTTCACCACTGGCCACTGATTGCCAGTCGCTGGGAATCGGGAGTGGCGACGACGGAAATCTGTAGGTTGTGATAGGGCGTCGTGAAAAGCCAACTGCTCAGGTAGCCGATGCCTGCCCCTGCAAGGACATCGACCACATCATGTTTATCCGATTCCCCTTCGACCCGACTCCAGCCGACATAGGTGGCCGCCAGGTAGGCCGGCACCCCGTAGCGCCAGCCATAGCGTCTCTGGATGAAGGTTGCTCCCTGAAAGGCCGAGGAGGAGTGCCCCGAAGGAAAGGACTGTCCTCCGTGCCCCTCTGGTCGAGGTTTGTCGATGCTGTATTTCAGTGCCAGGGTTGTGCCCAGGTTGACAGCGAAAGATTTCAGGAACTGCTTTTGTCCTTCACCGTCATGCAGGTAGAGAGCAGCAGAGAATCCCGTCGCTGGAAGCAGGACCTGTAGCACGTCTCCGGCGGTTTCGAAGCTGCTCTCGCCTGCGGCACAAGGACGATTTCCCACGAGCAACAGCGCCCAGAAGAAGACGCCTGCGCGCACTAATGCCGGACCAAGCTTTCTTATCATCGAGCCATCCTTTATTTTCTTTGCCCCTCCCGCGGGTTAACCATTGCCCCCAAGGCTAACAGGCAATCCTTAAGGTTGCCTTAAGGAGATGTCGGCTATCTTCATGCTGGCTTAAGACTTCTTGGCTAGGCTGTGGGTGCCGGTAACGACCATTGATTCCATCAGGTTTTCTGTTGCCGGACCGAGCGGTGGATAAATGTTCGGTCAAACCCCGGATCTCCCGGTTTCGGTGCATGGAGCTTGGGTACATGGCCTGGTTCTCTGACTCCGCAGACCCGGGACCCTATTTGCGATAGCGTATTGTCACGTGTTGGTTGCCATCCCTTTCAGGCAACAAGTTCGACAACCTGGATTGGTGATCGGAGCTCAATAGCCTGGCCTGCACGCCCCCTGTCAACGCGTTGCTACCTCCCTTACGGAAGGCCAACGAGGCTGTAGAAAAACCTTGCCGCCTATTGTGATTGAAAAAATGGCTTCGAAATTTGCTCTCAGATCGATTTTCTTTGTTCGTCGAATGGTTTTGTCATCCTAGATATTCGGCAATTGTTCTATCTATGAGGTTTTTCTACAACCTCAACGCATGACTCGGGGGCATGGTTGGTCGCAAGCCTTTGCCATGTGGCGGACTTTCACCGCCCGATCTGTGATGGCTTTTACTGGCGCTTTCAGTCGGACCCCTTTGTTATTTTATTTCCATTGGTTTGAAAGAAAGGTCCTAAACACGGGAACCAGAACCAGGGTGGCTACGGTGGATGATAAAAGCCCCCCGATAACGGTTATCGCAAATGGTTGAAAAATTCTCGAACCAACAGCAGGGTTCACCGCAACCGGGATCAAAGCGAAAATTGTAGTTATAGCCGTCATCAGGATCGGTCGAAGACGGATGGAAGCGGCTTCCTGGAGCGCAGCGGAGATCGTATGCCCGGCGCTGATCTGTCGATTGGTGTAATCAAGCAGCACAATTGCGTTGTTGACAGCGATGCCTATGAGTGTGAGAGCTCCCATGCCTACAGAAACGTCCAGTCCGACCTGGGTGACCGCAAGAAGCACGATTGCTCCAACAAGAGCGACAGGAATGGTCACCAGGATGATAAGTGGCTGTAAAAAGGAATGAAATTGCATAGCCATGATGAGATATATCAATATTGCAGCCGCCAGCCCGATCAGGATGAAGTCCATTATTGTGCGCTGGAGAACCTGGTACTGGCCGGTGAAGGCGATACTGTATCCATCCGGAAGGGAGATGGACGAAAACCTCTGCTGAAGCCGACTCACGGCGGCAGAAATGCTCCCATCCACTTCAGCCAGAACGGTGATTTCACGCTCTCCGTTGAGGCGCGTTACAGCCGCAGGCAGATGCGTAATTTGAATATTCGCCACTGTTTTAAGTGGTACGGTTTGCCCCGTTGCCGTAGGGATGCTGAGTTCTCTCAGCCAATCGATCGTGCTGTCTGAAGGGACATTGCTTTTAACCAGAACCTGCACCTGTTGTCGCTGGTGAAGGATGATTGTAGCCTGAACTCCAAACCGGGCTGCCTGAATCGTTTCATAAACATCAGCCGGAGCAAGGCCGAAGCGAGCCAAATCAACCGGATTCGGCCGGACAATGATCTGAGGGCTCTTGATCTTTGTGTTGTTCACAATGTTGGCAATCGTTGGGTCTTGCGCCATGACCTTTTCAACTTGGCCGGCCAAAGACACCAATTCATCCATGTCGGGGCCGAAGATGGTCACGCCGAACATGGCTGGGAGGCCGGAGAGGCTCTCGTCCATCTTCTCCTGGGTCGGTTGATGATACAAAATAGCCACACCAGGTATTTTGCTATAGGAGGCGCGCAAATGGTCGAAGATCTGTTCTACGGTAAAGTGGCGCTTGGGGCGAGGAACAAGTTTCATGACCATCTCGCCCTTGTTGACGCCTTCGATCTGGAATCCACTCGCCGGTGAGCCAGTGCGGCGTTGAACGGTTTCAATATCAGGTTGAGCGAGGGCGGTACGCTCCAGGATATTGCCGATGCGATTACTTTCCTGAAGCGAGGTACCAGGCGGCATGACGTATTCGATCAGAAGGGCTCCCTCGTCGATTGGCGGTAAAACACTGATCGGCCCCAGCCATGCGGCAAGCCCCCCCAATCCAAGCATCATAACGCCCGCAATCACTGTCAGGCCCCGGTGGGCGATAGCAAAATGAAGCGTCTTCCGCAGGCCAGCGTCGACACTGGTTAATAGCCGTGAACCGGCAGCACGTTGCGGGCTGAGCGAGCCGATGCGACCGAACATCATCGGCACGAACGTCAAGGAGACGATAAGCGAAGCCAGCAAAGCCACACTGACCACCAGTCCGAATGGTCGCACAAAAAGGCCTGCTATCCCTCCGAGAAAAAGCAGGGGCGCAAATGCGGCCACCGTAGTAAAAGTTCCCGAGGCATCCGGTCCCGCGATTTCCGCTGCCCCATCCAGGCTGGCAGACTGACGTTCTCCCGTTGCCTGTAGATGTCGCACCACGTTTTCAGCCACCACAATGGCATCGTCGACCACCATGCCGACAGCCAGGGTGAGCGCCGAGAGGGTGATCACATTGAGAGTCTGTCCGAATGCCTGCATCAGCGCAAGGGTTGCCAGCAACGTAATCGGAATGGTGGCAGTGACGATCAAGGTTGCCCGCACCGTTCCCATAAAGAAAAAAGCCTCGTCCGCAGAATCTGTGGGTAGGCCGATATAAAAATTAGAGCATTGCCC
>NZ_PPFX01000067.1:0-4883 GCF_002898515.1 Geothermobacter hydrogeniphilus
ATCATGGCGCCTTGACGCCGATTTAGGTAGTGGGGGGAGACCATTTCATCAACAGGCTGCTAGAGTACAACCATGTCCCTCCCGCCCATCTGTGAGAGGTCGACAGGGGGCCTGGCTTGAAACAATATGTGTTTATCTATGGCACGGGCCGGAAACCGGTCCGATTTTACTTATCTGGATTGTCGTTGTTGATAAAATGCGGGGCAATCTGAGGACGGGGGGACGGCAGGAGGGATTGATGCCCTTGCGTTCAACAACGTGGGCCGCTCAAAGGAACGGGCGACTTTTATCTCTCATGAGCTGTCAACTCAAGAATACACGCTGCCCATTGTCTTGTAAAACGCTATTATAAAGATTTAAGCCGTGAGCGTCTGGTCCTGGCGACAAGGTTGTGAATATTTTGTTGTTGGCTGGCCATCATGGTGCCGTCCCTCCTCTCGAGGGGATGACTTGTTTCGGTTACCAGTACCCTGTGTCCCATAAAACTTCGCAAGATTGCGCCGGGATTTGGCACACCGGCCGGCGCGGAAAATAATACGAAAGTTTATGGGTTACTGGATACTAGCAGCCTTCATCGACCATGCCGTCACAGTCGTTGTCCAGACCATCGCAGGTGGTTTCTACCGATTCATACCCTATCGGGGCATTGCAGGCCCCGGTCGTGGCATTGATCACTGCCGTACCGCAGACACCATCCGGATCACCGTTGTAATTGCAGGAGCAGCCTTCGTCGACCACGGCGTCACAGTCGTTGTCCAGGCCATCGCAGGTGGATTCCACCGATTCATACCCTATCGGAGCATCGCAGGTACCGGTCGTGACATTGATCACTGCCGTGCCGCAGACACCATCCGGATCTGCGTAATAATTGCAGGGGCAGCCTTCGTCGACCATGCCGTCACAGTCGTTGTCCTGCCCGTCGCAGGTGGATTCCACTGATTCATATCCGGTCGGGGCATCGCAGATACCGGTCGTGACATTGATCACTGCCGTACCGCAGACACCATCCGGATCACCGTTGTAGTTGCAGGAGCAGCCTTCGTCGACCATGCCGTCACAGTCGTTGTCCTGCCCGTCGCAGGTGGATTCCACCGATTCATATCCGGTCGGGGCATCGCAGGTACCGGTCGTGGCATTGACCATTGCCGAGCCGCAGACACCATCCGGATCACCGTTGTAGTTGCAGGGGCAGCCTTCGTCAGTCACGGCGTCACAGTCGTTATCCTGCCCGTCGCAGGTTTCCGTAACCGGCACCACCTCTCCCTGGCAGTCAGAGAACAGCCCGTCGGGGCCGCACACGCGTTCGCCGGCCCTGCACAGCCCTACCCCGCGGGTGCCGGCGGGGCCGGAATAGCAGTTGATGAATACGTCCGGCAGGCAGGACATCACCCCCGGAGCCAGCCGTCCCGCCTGCAGCGCGTAAGGCACACTCGCCAATTGCTGACGAGATCCGAGCACCTCGCCGCCGACGATGATTTCCAGCCACAGGCCGTCGCTCTGGAACAGATCTGCCGGAAAGGGGGTCACCGAGCCGAGCAGCAGGCTGTAACTGCCGTTCTGCACGGCAACCGCGCGCGTCTCTTCCCACAGCAGTTTGCCCGCCGTCGGCGCATCATACAGCCGGAAAGTCATCGCCTGGCCGGCGTTGGTGACCGGCGCGCCGCTGCTGTCGGTCAGCACCCCCTGGTAGTTGACCAGGTTGGGCGCGGCGAAGACGGTTGCTGTGATCAGAAACAAAAACCCAACAAGAAAAATACGCATGTTCATTCCTTCATATCCCGGTCACGGCAGGCAGCCCCCATGGGGGCGGGATTCTCTATCTCGTATCCATCGGGGGGGGGCTGTGGCGCATGTCAGACAGTGAACATAAAATAAGGCACACCCGGCTTCAATCAACCGGGTGTGCCTGCGGTCGGCTATTTCAATTGATTCGAATAGACGCACCGGAATGGGCTCAAAGCGGTCCCGGGGGCCAAAGAAAATGTCATGTAATATCCATCAGGAGTCCAACCGGCTGTACCGGTCCCGCTCCAACCGAACGTAGCGTACCCATACGTGTTTCCGTTGTACATGAAGATCGGTTCGGCGCTCCAGAGATTGTTCCCGCTGCCGTTCGGCGCGCCGGCGTGGATCAACGACTGCAGATCGTTCAGGTCGGGCAGTCGGCCGCCATAGAAAGCGCACTCCCAGGCAGCCGCCGGCTGGGTCAACGAAGCGCGGTCGTAGCTGTCGCTGCGCAGGTCGCTGGTGGTGAAGCAGCCGTCGGAGGCGGCAGGGTCACCGTAACAGGCGCGGGAGCCGAAAATATCCCCCGCCGCTCCCGGCCAGACACAGCGATAGGGAGTGACGGATGTTTCGGCAAGAGCCGACACGTCACCGTCGGAAACCCGGATTGTCGAGCGCTGTCCGGCAGTGGCGCTCGGGTTCAGGGTCCAGAGATAGGAGGTCGAGTTGGCATCGCCAATAGTAGTTGCCAGGGTCTGGTTGGCGCGCACCCGGTAAACCTCGGTGGCGGTCGGCAACCGGCCGCCGAGCCCCTGGCATGTGGCGGATGCGGTTGCGTAGTCGGCCTGCGCGCGCTGGAGCAGATCCCAGGCGTTGCCCCAGTTATCGACCAGCTGGATGCCGCCCGGGTTGGCATTGCCGCCCGAATCACCGGCCGTCGCTGCCTGGCAGCTGTAGCCGCTGCCGTTCCAGACGGCCCGCTCGTTCTGCTTGCAGTGGTTCATCACCGGTTCGACCTTTTCGTGCCAGACACAGCGATAGGGCCAAAAGCCCGCAGGATCCGCAAGTGACATGGTGCTGGAGGAGATGCTCCAGTCCGCGCTCCCCGTTCCGGAAAAGCTCAACATCACCACGCCATAGTTGCCGTTATACCAGTACACGGGTTCAGACGCCCAGAGGATGCCGTTGCCGTTGCCCCAGCCTGCACGCACCAGGTCACCGAACTCACCGGCATCGGGCAAGTCGGCCCCCAAAGCCCGGCAGGCCTCGGCAGCATCTGCAAAGCGGGCTTCGGCACGATTCTGGTTGTCGGCGACCAGCAGGGTTTTTCCGGTAGTCAAAGTAAAGCAGTCTCCATTCTTGCAGCCGGGGTCGGTGGCGATGGGGGTTCCGGAGAAAGAGGGATCGCGGCCGATGCAACGGAATCTCTGGCTTGAGTTTGAAGCGCTGTAGCCACCAGAGCCGCTGGTGCTTGTATAGAACCAGTCACTTTGCGGATTGCCGGACCAGCCGACCAGGGCATGTCCATAACCGCCGCTGTACCAGTACTTGACATCGGAGGCCCAGCGCCAGAAACTGCCTGGATTCTCCAGCCCTGCCTGAATCAGTTCCTGATAGTCCCGAACCGTGGGAAGCGACGCGTCGACGGCCCGACATTCATTGGCGGCGACAGCGTAAGGCAGGGCCGGCCGGTCATAGGTATCAACATGCCAGAACCGATCCTTGGCATGACACTCGGCACCGGCGGGACCGTAACACGCGTCACCCGAGAACCCGTTATTGGTCTGGTCCGGCCAGACACAGCGGTAGGCCGAGGAGGAGGTTTCTGCGAGCGAGCTGATCGAGCCGTCCGCCAGGGTGACCTGAACGCGGTTTCCGGCGGTGCTGTCAGCAATCTGGGTCCAGAGCTGCGTGGTGTCGAGTACACCGGTCAGCTCACCGGTCCCGGTGGTGCCGTTGTTGCGGTAAAGTTCGGTGATCGTCGGCAGCCGCCCGCCAAGCGCCTGGCATTTGGCATTGGCATCCGCCCAGGTCGCGGCCGGGCGCGGCACGCCATCCCAGGTTTTCCCCCAACTGTCGGTCAGCTCAAAGCCCCGGGCATGTCCACCGCTCGGTGTGAGCTGGTCCAGGTTGACGCAGACCCACTGGCTGCCGTCCCACTGCAGCACCTGTCCCTGTCCGCTGCAGGCGGCGCCGGGGATCATGTTGGCGGCGGTCGCCGCGGCGACGGCTTCGGCATCCGTGTAACGGGCGTGGTGAGCCGAGGGGTTGCCGGCATGGGTCGCCAGATCGGTCTGGGTGGCGGCGTTATCGGCCGTCGCCGCGCTGTCGGCACGTTTGGCCTGGAAGGCATAGGGGACGCTGTCGAGGTGCTGGCGCGGAGTCAGCGTCTGGCTGCCGACAGTCACCTCCAGCCAAGTGCCCGGGGTGCCGGAAAAGACCGTGTCCGGCAGCGGCGTCACCGTCCCCAGCTGCACCTGGTAAGTACCGTTCTGCAGGGAGACATTCCGGGTCTCTTCCCACAGCGGCGTGCCGCCGGTGGCGACACTGAACAACCTGAAAACAACCGTCTGACTGCCGGTCAGGGGAGTCCCGCCGGCATCGGTCAACACCCCCTGGTAGCTGATGGTGTTCGGTACCGCGGCCAGCAGTGGCACGGCCGTCAGCAGCCCCGCCAGAAGAATCATTCCCAGCATGGATTTCAGCCGATGAGTCATTTTTCCCTCCAGTCCTTTTTGTCTGCATCCAGATGCAGAGGTCGATCCTGCGATGACCCTGTTGAGTCCTGACCGTCGATCGCCGCGCCGGTCAGCACCCCCTGGTAACTGACCATCCCGGGGGCGGCAAAGAGCAGCGACGAGCAGAGTACCATAGCCGCCACCAGCGTCTGACCGAACAGAATCCCTCCGCGCATAAATGCCCCCTTGATATTGAATCGAACGGACCTGGAACAGGGCGGCCCCACCCCGTTAATAGACGAAGTGGGGCCGCATGCAGGCAGGTTATCTAAGGTGTTGCGATAGTGAACACGGCGTCGGAGAAGTCATTGCCGATAAAGCTGCCGGCAGCATTTTTGGCGTTGATGCGCAACAGCACCTGGGTGCTTGGATTATTCGGCACCGTCCAGACAAAGCTGGTTCCGGTGACGTTGCTGCGCA
>NZ_PPFX01000067.1:4966-9632 GCF_002898515.1 Geothermobacter hydrogeniphilus
ACATTGCTGCCGACAGCCAGGGTCTCTCCACCGTTGGGACTGAGGATCTGTGGCGGCGTGACGATGCGGAAGGTTGCATCGGAAAAGTCATTGCCGATGAAGTTTCCGGCGGCATTTTTGGCGTTGATGCGCAGCAGCACCTGGTCGCTGGGGATGTTCGGGACCGTCCAGACAAAGCTGGTTCCGGTGACGTTGCTGCGCAACCACTGCCAGGTCGATCCATTGTCCGTGGAGAAGCGCAACAGGTAGCTGGCTGCATCAGGATGAGGATGCCAGTTGATAGTGACATTGCTGCCGACAGTCAGAATTTCACCGCCATTGGGACTGATTATCTGAGGTGCGTGGATAATGCTCAGGGGGGCATCGGAGAAATCATTGCCGATATAGTTGCCGGCACCGTCCTTTGCATTGATTCGCACCAAAACCTGGCTGCTGGTCTCGTCGGGGACCACCCATGAAAAACTGCTACCAGTGACGTTGTTGCGCAGCCACTTCCAGGTTGTGCCGCCATCAGTGGAGTAGCGCAGCAGGTAGCTGGCCGCACCGGTCTGTGGTTGCCAGGTAATGTTGACACTGGTTCCCACGGCGAGGAATTCTCCCCCGTTGGGGTAGGTGACGGCCAGCGGCACTGTCGCCGCGACCGGCGTGAAATCAGCGATATAGGCGGTCTCATTCTGGGCCTGGTCGATCGCGGTAATCTGCCAGTGGTAGAGGGTCCCTTCGGTCAGCACCTGGCCGCTGTCGGCGAAGGCGTAACTGGTGGTGCCGGCCGGCAGTTCGGGGCTGTCCCACCGGTAGCCGTTGTCATCCCAGAGGGAGATCTCGTAGACATAGGTTCCCGTCGGGGTAAACGAGGGGGCCGTCCAGGTGAACACCGGCTGGGTGGCGTTCGGGGTGTCACCGACCGGCGCCGTGGGGTTCGGGAAGTTGTCAAAGACCTGAGTGACCTGGCCGCCATAGATGCCGCCGGTGCCGTCGGCAAAGTCAACACTGTAGGAATAGGGGGTGCCGACGACCGGTCGGGTCGTCATGGGGAAGAAAGCGTCGTAGCCGTAGTGATCCTCGGGAGCCAGGTCGATGGGCTGGGACAGACCGGCCACGACCGACATCCGAACCGGAATCTTGTTGCCGGTGTGGAGGGCGAAGATCAGGCCATAGCCGTCGCTGCTGCCGTCGGTGCCATGGTGGGTGCCGAGTGAGGAGAAGGCACCCACATCGCTGAGGGTGAGAGAAAGTCCGGTGAAATCACCCGTGACAGTAACCGTCGGGTCGAAGGCTCCGAAGTTGTTGATATCCCCGGTATCCGGATAACCGTTGTTATTGACGTCGAGGAAGGTCAGGGCATAGTAGGTGCCGTCGGGAACGCCGGCAATGCTGAAGGCGGTGCCGGCAGAGGCATCGGCGATCCGGGTTGAATAGGCTATTTCGGTCTGAATATCGAGGAGGAAAACGTACAGCGGAGTTCCGGTCAGGTTGGCCGTGATGTTGCTGTCCAGGGTGACGGATCCCGACACGGTTGACGGCCCGGACGGCACGGCCGGGGTGACGGTCAGGTCGACGCCCGGGGTCGATTCGGTCGCGCCGATGGTCGCCGTCATCACGAACGTGTAGGCGGTGCCGTTGGCCAGGCCGGGGATGACGGCAAAGGTTTCACCGTTGGCCGGGAGGCCGGTCAGGGCGCCGTCATGGACGGTCGGGGTCGGGACCCCGCCGGCCTTCCAGTAGATGTTGTAGCTGTCGGCCTTGATCAGGCCGTTCATATCCCGTTCCGGCTTCCAGGCCACCAGGGCGTAGCCGTCGCCCGGTTCCACCGCGCTCAGGGTCGGGGAGATCGGCGTATAGGCCTGGGCATCGACCGTGTCGGCATCAACGAGGGTGATGTTGATGTTGCCTGCATTGCCGCCGGTGACGGTGAAGGGGGCCGACATCCCACGCGGCATCGATGAGGTCGGTGCGCCGAGATCACTCCCTTCGAGGAAGGCCATCACCTGGTAGCTGCCGTCCGGCAGCAGGTTGCGAATACTGAACGGTCCGGCAGGCCCGTCGAGGCTGGTGCCGTAGATGGTCGATTCCATGTTGGCGTCGACGACGAAGAGGAACACCCGGCCGGTGGATGTGCTGCTGTTATTGGTGATGGTGCCGCTGATGGCGGCGGCCTGGGAGACACCCTTGAGGACGCCTTCGGTCACCGACTGCAGTTCCACCGGATAATACTTCTCGGTGAAGCTGTAGCCGATGAGACTGCCCTGCAGGATGACGGTGTCTCCGGCGGGAATGTTCTGCACTCGGAACTTGCCGCTGCTGTCGGTCGCTGAACCGGTCCAGTCGGTGCCGTTCCAGTATTCGACGGTATAACTGGTGCCCGGCGAGAGACTGCTGAGGGCGGTGACAGTGGCTCCGGAAAGGGCTGTGCCGGTATCGCTATCCTGTACGGAAGCGCGGATCATGCCGGTTCCGGGGGGGAGGTCGAGGAAGTTGAACAGGTACCAGGTGCCGGTGTCGAAACTGGAGTTCGCCGTCATGAAGCGGGTCTGCAACCCTTCGTAGCTTCCGGTCTTGGTAAATTGCAGGGAGAACAGCTTGCCCTGGGCTATCGGCAGGGAGAAATGGCCGCCGGCATCGGTTGTTGTCGTGTTACCGGGATTGCCGACTTCAGTTACCGTGACACCTGCCAGTATGCCGCCGGCATCCTCCACGCCACCGCTGATGGTATAGGTGCCACCTCCCGAGATCGGGGTGAAGATCACCTCGTTCTGGATCGAGTTGCCGTTGCCGTCAGTCAGGCGGACGCTCCAGCTGTAGGGTGAGGGTGGATCCTCCGGGATCGGGCTGCCGCCGTCATAGTCGTAGCTGAGCTGGTTGCCGGGAATATCCCAGGCGTCCCACGAGAAGCCGTTGCCGCGGAGATAGATCTCATAGCCGAAGGGTGCGACCATGGCCGCCTGGGGCGCCGCCCAGTGGAAGGTCGGGGTGGAAGCATTGGAAACCGTGCCCTGCGGGGCGAGCGGAGTCGGGAAATCGTCCAACACGCCGGTGACCTGGCCGGTGAGAGTTTCCGTGGTGCCGTCCGAGTAGGTGATGTCGAAGCTGTAGCTGTCGCCGATTCCCGGGCGGCTCGGGGAATCCTGCCAGAGGTCAAAGAAACCTGAGTCATCAATGCCGACATCGATCGGGAAGGGCAATGCTCCGCCCGATACCTGCACGCCGGCGACCCGCCGGTAGCCGGGTTCAACATTGAGGTTCAGGCCATAGTATTCACCACCGCCGGCCTTGCCGTGGGTGGTTTCCACCCGCTGGTAGCTGTTGGTGTTGTCGACCACCGGTGTCAGTCCGGTGACGTTGCCGCCGTTGACGGTAACCCGAGTGACCGGGCCGTTCATGGTGGAGAGGTCGCCGGCATCGAGGTAGCCGTTGTTGTTCATGTCCAGCAGGATGTAAAAGTCATAGCTGCCGTCCGAGACGCCATCAAGGTTAAAGGCGGTGGAGGTCGCGGGGTCGGGGGTCTGGTTGACGAAAATCGCCCCGGCAGCGAAGTTGACCAGCACCGTATAGGCCGGCGTCGAGGAGGAGAGTGGTCCGGGGGCGTTGTTAATGGTCAGATTTCCTGAAACGGTGTAGCCGCTGCTGCCGATGCCGATAAAGGCGTTCACCGGCGAAGTCGTGGTGCTGGTGTTGGAACCGATCTGGCTGGTCATGACAAAGTAATAAGTCTGGTCGTTGCTCAGCCCGCTGACCACGGCAAAGGAATTGTCGCTCGGTTTGATGCCGGTGATGACCCCGTCATAGCTGCCGGAGGTGGTTCCCGGAACACTGCCCAGTTTCCAGTAGAGGTTGTAGCTGTCGGCCTGGATGAAGGAGTCGGCGTCGCGCGGGTTGTCCCAGAGGACCAGCGCCAGGCCGTCACCCGGTGCCGCGACCTGAACCTGGGGCGGTTGCGGCACCAGGTTTTGCGGATCGATGGTGCCGGCATCCACCAGTGTAACGTCAGCACCGGTGGCAATGCCTGAAGTGATCGTGAAGGTTGCCGACATGCCGCGCGGCATCGACGTCAGCGGCAGACCGGTGTCGGCCACGTCCATCATTGCCAGCACCTGGTAGTTGCCGTCGGGAAGGTTGTTGTTGATGGTGAACGCCCCCGGCGCCGCGATGGTCGTGCCGCAGGGCATCTCGTCGCCGACGGCGCTGAAGACCTTCAGGTAGACCCGGGCGACAGAACTGCTGCTGCCGTTGGTCACGGTACCGGTAATGGTGCCGGCAAAGGCGGTGCCGGCCAGAGTCAGCAGGCACAAAATGATAAAAAGAGTGTGTTGCGCTGTCCTGAAAATGCTATTGGATTTCATAACTGTCCTTCCCTTCTTTCCTGTGTTTGTTCGACCGAAAAAAAGAACCCGGCCATGTGGGAGGCCGGGGGGAATGAGAAATTCCTGAAGGGGTGTTGTCGGCAGGAGCTTTTCACTCTCTTCGGCAACCCGGCTGTCCTTGCAGGACCCTTGGTTTTGCGCCACCGGATTGCCCCGGTTTTGCTCTTGTCGGAGAGTTTGTTAATAAAAAAGGCTTGAGAAGGATATAAAACAGGGTTTGTCTATGTCAAGGACATTTTACGGTAGTCGTCCCTGAAAAATTCGAAATCGGCGCTCCAGCAGACGTAAGGCCGGCATCCCGGATT
>NZ_PPFX01000068.1 GCF_002898515.1 Geothermobacter hydrogeniphilus
GCAAAAATCCGCCCACCAGCACCGCCGCCAGCAGGGCCCCGCCGAGCGCCCATTTGAGACCGCTGCCCTTGCCGGACGGGGTCGGTTCCTCCGCCTTCAGCACCTGGGTCTTTTGCGCTGCAGGTTTTGGTGCAGAGACAGGCAATTTGCCGGCCAAAGCGTCGTCGATCGCCTGCACCAGCTCGCCTGCATTCTGGTAGCGCTGCTCGGGGTCCTTGGCCAGCAGTCGCTCCAGCAGCGGCTGCAGCTTGCCGAGGCTCTGCGGCAGGCGCGGAACCGGCGCCTGAACATGCTGCATGGCGATGCCGACGGTATTGTCGGCATCGAAGGGCACCTGCCCGGTGAGCATTTCATGCAGCACCACCCCGAGGCTGTAGAGATCGCTGCGGCCGTCGAGGCTGCTGAGCCCCTGCGCCTGCTCGGGACTCATGTAGTGCGGTGTGCCGATGCTCATGCCGGTGCCGGTCATCTTGGTGCCGCTGCCGACCGCCTTGGCGATACCGAAGTCAGAAAGAACCGCAGTGCCATCCTTGCGGAAGAGAATGTTCTCGGGCTTGACGTCGCGATGGACGAAACCTTCTTCGTGAGCATAGCCGAGTGCAAGAGCCATCTGACGGGCAATGGCGAGAGCATCTTGGGGCGGCAATGCCTCCTGGCGAATCCGCTGTTTCAGATCGCCCCCCGGAACCAGTTCCATCGCCAGGTAGTAGTGATGCCCGGAAACACCGACGTCGTAAACCGCGAGAATGTTGGGGTGGTTCAACCGGGCAACGGTGCGCGCCTCTTTTAAAAAGCGCTCGCCAAAGCTGCGATCCGCCGCCAGCGCCGGCGCCATCACCTTGAGCGCCACCGGCCGGTCCAGCGATTCCTGCACGGCCAGATAGACCGTCGCCATGCCGCCGTGGGCAATTTCTTTTTCAATTCGGTATCCGGGGATGTTCATCGGATAGACCTCCTGAAATTTCATTCAACACGCCCCTGTAGGAGCGAATTTATTCGCGATTGGGGGTGGGTAGTTTGCATCGACAAAACCCATCGCGACCGGGAGGTCGCTCCCACATCAAAACCCGAAACCATCGCTCCCCTGCGAAAACATAACTCCGCTCCTCCCCCTTGGGGCAATCTCTGATCCAGTCCTTTTGGGCCGCCTCTGGACAACAATCTTCGATCAGATCAAACCCTCTTTTTTCAACTGGTCATGCATATCCTTCCAGGCGCTATAGAGGCGCACAATGGCGTCCCGGACCTGCTCACAATGCACTGGGCTGGTGTCACCGGGGATATTGATATCCCAGGCCAGAACCAAGTCGTTGTCGCGATCGAGATAAACCCGCTGGGGTGCCCAGTAACGCCTTTGAAAGGCGTTGCAAAATCCCTGGAACTGACGCACCTTGGTAATCCCCTTGAGCCTGATATTCTTGGGGTAGGCGCGAATCTGAATTTTGCGCTCATCAATAACATGAGTTTTCTTGTTGTGTGCTGAAGGGGTCGTGTCGACAAAAATCTTGATATTGTAGTCGTCGGTATCGGCCATGCCAAAGTTGAGGCGCAGGTAAACGTCGTCGGCATTCTTCTTCAAGACCTGCCGGGTCACATGCATCCCCTTGGACTCGAGGTAGTCGGCAATCTGCAACTCGACACTCTTTTCGTCCTGCGACGGAAACAGCAACGGGATGTCATCTGCGGCACGCGCCAACGAAGGTGCCGAAACCGAAACAGCCAGAAGATAGACAAGTGCCAAAACCATGATTGCGGATTTCATTTTGTCCTCCCTTGATTTCACTTGGATGAATGCTGCTGGATGGCCCTCTGCCATTCCTGCTGCAATGAGTTGTCTGTACTGGAAACCGGAACCTCACCGGTCGTGCCCTTGGAGTGTTGGCCGATAGCCCGCTGCCAGAGAGAAGCTACCCCTGTCGGCGCTGTCTCAGTCTTGTTCGGCACCGTCAGGCGCGCGACGCGATCGCGGCTTATGGCGTCCCGTTCTTTTTTCAACGGACCTACGGTGTCGCGGTCGGCCCGAGCAAGGATCTCGGACACCTGGTCGAAACGAATCAGGTAGGTTTTACACTTGTCAAACTTGTCCTTGTCGAGAGCCATGCGTGCCCAATCTAGATAGCGACGGGCAATCCCGGTCAGGCCGCTAATTGCTTCCTGCCTACCGCCGTCATACCCTAGCATCTTGCGGAAATATCCCATGGCGCTATCATCCTCAGGAAGGGTCAACCGTTTCTGCGCGAGGGCTTCGGATGCCTGCTGGCGCAGTCTGTCTAGAGGGGAAATCTTCGCCTTCTTCGGCTTGCCGGCCACCTGCAATATGGCGTCATCCCGGGACAGGTTCGCAGGCTGGGCGACCAATCTCGCAAGGGCAACCGCTTTGGTAGGAGCGGCTTTCAGCCGCGATGCCGGCGTCACCGCCCCACCACCACCGGCGAAGACTGGCTTTTTCCCCATGCCACCGTTCAAAAGCAAAAATCCCCCCACCACCAGTACCGCCAGCAGGGCCCCGCCGACAGCCCACTTGAGGCCGCCGCCCTTGCCCGCGGGCGCGGCTTTCTCGGCTTTCAGCACCTGGGTCTTGCGGGCTGGTTCCTGCTCCAACTTCTTTCCCGCCAACAGCTGATCAATGGCGGCCGCCAGATCGCCGGCACCGGCGAATCTCTCTTCCGGCTCTTTGGCCAGCAGTCTGTCCAGCAGGGGCTGCAGTTTGCCGAGAGCTGCCGGCAACTGCGGCAGCGGGTCGTTGACATGCGAATAGGCCACCGCCAGGGTGTCTTCAGCATCGTAGGGAACCCGGCCGGTCAGCATCTCGTAGAGCACGATGCCAAGGCTGTACAGATCACTGCGGCCGTCCACCTGCTTGCCCCGCGCCTGCTCGGGACTCATATAGTGCGGCGTGCCGATGCTCATGCCGGTGCCGGTCATCTTGGTGCCAGAGCCGACCGCCTTGGCGATGCCCAGATCGGTGAGCAGTGGGCGTTGTTCCTCGTCGAAAAGGATGTTCTCGGGCTTGATGTCGCGGTGAACGAAACCCTTGCGATGCGCGAAGTCGAGGGCCGAGGCGAGCGCCTTGATCCATTCCAGCGCCTGTTTCGGGTTGATCCCCACGACGATCTGCTGCTTCAGGTCACCGCCCGGCAACAGGGCCATGGCGTAGAAGTGAATGCCATTCTCTTCCCCGACTTCGAACAGGGTGACAATGTGGGGATGATGCAGCTGGGCTGCGGCGCGAACCTCTTTTTCAAACCGCCGCACCCGCTCTTCATCGCGGGCGAACTCCGGCGGCAGAATCTTCAGTGCCACCTGACGACCGAGCTGATCATCCTCCGCACGGTAGACATCCGCCATGCCCCCCGCTCCGAGTTTGTCGAGAATCCGGTATTTGCCGAGCTGGGTTCCCGAACCTGTCATAAATGCCTCCTGGTGTTGACACCTGTTTATCGCGAATAAATTCGCTCCTACAAAAAAAAACAAAATCAACGCGCCCCTGTCGGAGCGAATTTATTCGCGATTCGGGGTTTGCGCACCCAACCACGCAGGCCATCGCGGCTGAAGCCGCTCCTACAGCACCTATTGGCTGCCCAACTTGCCGCGGCGCAGAAATTTCTCGGAGCTGAAATCCTTCTTTTGGTCAACAACCCGGTAAGAAGCCATCACCTGGCGTTGGCTGAGGGCCTCGCCATTGCGGTAATTGACCAGCCAGATACGCCGGTAGTCGCCGAAGCGGCCATTGGGGCCGACTTCGTCGCGGCTGAGGTCGAGTTGTGCCGCCAGCGGGCCGCTGACGGTGAACTCCTGCCGTTGCCAGTGCTCGTAATCGGGACCGTCCGACAGCCGCACCAGCTTCTCAACCCGGGCCCGGCCAGCTACATTGACGATCTTTTTCTCGTTGATCAGCAGCGAGGTTTCGGGTACCCGGGCGTCAAACGGTGCCGGGGTATCGCTGACCAGCAGCAGGCGCCGCGGTTTTTCCTTCCAGGCAAGGCGCAGCGGTTCACTGCCGGCAGGAATTTGCGCCAACCACAGCCCCTCGGCAGCCTTGACTGACGAGCCATCCATCTGCGGCGCGGTCTTTGCCTCTACCACCAGCGTCAGGACACCATCGGCCTGTGAACGACTAATCGTCTCGCCACCTGCGGCGAGCTGCTCGTCCGCCAGATCGAGCAGCGGCAGCGGGGTCCGGGCCCGGTGCAGGGCAAAGGCCAGCCCGGCGGGTGAACTATCCCCGGCCGACAGCCGCACGGTGACGGCGGCAGGATCGGCCGCCCAGGGGAGCGTCCCGGTCGCGCCGGCGAACAGGGCCGTCGCCATGTCCTTGAATTCGGGATCGGGTCGCGCGTCCCGTTTCCACAACAACCATCGGGTTCCGCCACGTTTGACAGTCACCCGGTCACCCACGCGTAGAATGGCGTTCAGCGCCTGCACCAGTTGATCAGGTCCGCCGAAGGTCGCCAGAGCGGCATCGTCGAGGGTCATATCGATAGCCACCGGGTTGGCGACCCGCTGACCCGAATAATTCTGCTGTTCCAGCCGCAGCGCCTCGGCACGCGGCAGCCACTTGTCATGATAGCGACGCTGCTGTTGATCCAGGGGAATGGTGACCCGGTAGGTTTTGTCGCGTTTGAGACGAAAAGAGACCTCGCCCACCAGGCGATTGCGGGCATCGAGCTGCTTGACACCCTTCACCCGGTAGCGGCCGAAGGGGAGACGTCCGAGGTCGACACTCCCCTTGCCGAGTTTGCGCCCCTGGAAGAAAACGCTGCCACCCGGGGGATCGGTGTGAACCTGCGCCGTGCCCCTGGTCGGCACCGGCTTCAGGGTCAGCTTGAGATCCTGGTCCCGGGCCGCTGCGATGCGGACCTCCTGTTGCTGCGGGAAGTATCCTGACTTCGACAACGCAAGCTGATGAACCCCTTCCGGCAAATCCATGGAGAGCGGCGCCTGGCCCCGGGGTTCACCGTCTATGGCTACCTCAGCGCCCGCCGGCTCGGTCGCAAGCGACAAGTTGGCATACCCGGTGCCGAGATGGATCAGAATTTCTTCTTCCGTGTTCTCCTTGACATCGAGCGTGACATCCCTGGGCGTATAGCCGGCCAGGCTCGGCCGCAAGGTGAAACGCCCCCCCGGCAGGGTCAGAGTCCCACCGTCGGCGACACTGCGGTTGGTTTCAACCACCGTGACGGTTCCTCCGGCAGGGACGGTGTGAATCGTGAACCGGGAAAGAAGCTCTTCCGGCCCGGTTGGCACCACCACGCGTTCTTCATCAAAGCCGTTGACGGTAATCACGACACTGCCGGGGCTGTTGGGTACCTGGTAAGGGTCAAGATGGTACTTGCCCTGCGGCAGGTGAATCTTGCCACCGTCCGGGACAATGGTGCCGGTCTCCTTGACCTTGACCATGCCGCCCACGGGGCGGGTGGATACATAGACGGCCGAAAGGGGCGGCCCACAGGCAGCCAGTGAAAAAAGCAGCAATACGAGAAATAGTCTGGTCAAAAGTTTCATCATCGCCCCCTATTACATGCCATGCTGATCATTGCCGAGAAAAACCGGCCACAGCGCCTGGGATTTCGGTGCCACCCGGTTGAGCCCGTAGGAGACCACGGCACCGTTCTGGCTGGCAGCGATAATATCGACCATCGAATCGTTATTGACATCTCCCAGCAACGGCGAGGCGATAAAGCTGTCGGCACCCGGAACCTGAACCGGAAGGACCACCCTGCCGCGGGCCATGTCGACAATGCGGATGCCGCCCTGGCTGTCGAGTATGATCAGATCCATCAGCCCGTCATTGTTGACATCGTAGAGAGCCGGAGTCGCCTGCACGCTGACGCCAAGCGCCGAACTCCAGATCTCGTCGCCAGTGAGACTGTCAAGGACATGGATGTCACCGTTATCGGCCACGGCGACAACATCGGGAACCTTGTCGCCGTTGGCGTCACAGACAATCGGGCTGGCAAAAAAGCGCTGGCTTATTGCCGCGGTCCAGAAGGGGCGCCCGGTGTCTGCGTGCAGGGCGATGACGCCGCCGCCATCGGTGGCGACCACAATCAGCGCCTGGTCACCTGCCTGGACGAAGGCAGGCGAGGCGTAATAGACCTGGGGCACATTCGCCTCCCAGATCTGCCAGACCTTGCCGTTCTGGGTAGTTACGGCCAGAACCTGCCCCTGGTCGGTGACAGTGACGAAATCGTCCTGCCCGTCACCGTTGATATCCGCCACCAGCGGCGAGGTGATGGCCTTGCCGCGGGTCATCTCGGCGGTGTCCCAGATCTTCCAACCGCGTCCTCCGTCCAGGGCCACCAGGCCCTTGTTACTGGTCGGCACGATAACGTCGGGCTGTTCGTCGTCATTCACCTTCGCCAGCACCGGGCGATTCAGCACCGGGCCGAGGTTCAGGTTGCCGTCGGAACTCCACAGGGTCTGCCCGCGGCCGTTGAGGGCCACGACCTGCCCCGAGTTGCTGGCGACGACGATATCGTCGATGCCGTCCCCGGAAAGGTCTCCGGCCACCGGCGGCGCCAGGATTCGATCCGCCGCTTCGGCCTCGAAGATTTTCTTCCCTTCCGCCCCGTCCAGGGCCAGCACGAAACCGCTGGCGTCGGCCACCACCACGTCGAGGAACTGGTCACCGTTGATATCGGCCAGCACCGGCGTGGTCGGGCCGCGTCGTCCGGCGCTGAGCTGCTGCGACCAGGACTTGCCGCACTGCAGCTTGGCCTCGATCTGTGGCGGCGTGCCGGCCAGCTTGTCCTTGCCGAGGAAGAAGCCGAGGCCGCCGGCCACGATCAGGAAACCGACCAGCCCGTAGGCCCAGGCCGGGATCCCCTTTTTCGCCGCGGTCTGGCTGGAGGTGCGGGTTGCCTCATCCACCGCCGAAAGAACCTGGGTCCCCGAAACGGAGGCGGTGCCGTCCTCAAAACTCAGCTCGACCTTGCCGAACCGGAGCTTGTCACCCGGCTTGAGCTGCCGGCTGGTCACCTTGTCGCCGTTAACGAAGGTGCCGTTGCTGGATCCGCTATCCTCAAGCGTCCAGCTGCCGGCGGCCGAGGTCAGTCGGGCGTGGCTGCCCGACACCGTAGCATCATCAAGGGCGATATCATTGGCTGCCGTACGCCCGATGGTCAGCGAATCCCCCTTGAGCGGATAGCGCTTGCCAGCGCTATCAACCAGTGCCGCGATCGGCGCCTCGAGTACCTGGGTGCCGCTGCCGCTGGCGGGACGCACTGCCGTGGCATTGACCGCCTGGCGTACCGACGTCTTGGCCGAATCCCCGGCCGGGCCTTCGACCTTGAAGACGACCTTATCGAAAGCAACCTGGTCGCCCGCCTTGAGGGTTACCCTGGCAGTTTTTTTGCCGTTGACGAAGGTGCCGTTGGCGCTGCCGAGGTCCACCAGGGTCAAAACGCCACCGGAAAGTGCGATCTCGGCGTGTCGACGGGAGATCATTTGATCATCAATGGTGATATCGCAACCTTCACGACCGATGATTTTCTTGCCGGTGACGGGAAAGGTTTTTCCGGCAACAGCACCGCCCTGGCCGACCAGCATCCAGCCGCCCACCCCGGGACGCACCTGGGTCGCGTTGGGCGCCGCCCCTTTCAGGTCGGCGTCGGTGATCGCCCTGCTGACCTGAGTCGGCCGCCGTTTTTCGGTATCGACGACTTCGGCCTCGACCTTCTCGAAAGCAACCTTGTCCCAGGCCTTCAGTTCCTGGCGCCCGACAACCTTCTTGCCGTTGACGAAGGTACCGTTCGAGCTACCGAGGTCAACCAGGAACGATTTTCCGTTCTCGGTCTGGATTTCGGCGTGAAAACCGGAGACTCCGGCCGCATCGAGGACAATGGTGTTGGACTTGTCCCGACCGATGGTGATGCGTTGTTGGGTCAAGGCGACCGGTTGCGGCCCCCCTTTGATGAAATTCAATTGCAACATGATGTCACTCCTTTCAGAAATAGGGTTCAAGTCCCAAAACTCGATTTAAAATTCAAATCCTGATCGCGGCTGATGCCGCGCCAACAAAAACCAAAATTATCGGCCCCCTGTAGGAGCGAATTTATTCGCGATTCGGGGTTCGTGGCCCGCGCCAACAAACCCATCGCGGCTGAAGCCGCTCCTACAAAAACACCGAAATCACCGCACCCCTGTAGGAGCGAATTTATTCGCGATTCGGGGTTTGCGGTCAACGCCAACAAACCCATCGCGGCTGAAGCCGCTCCTACAAAAACACCGAAATCACCGCACCCTGTAGGAGCGAATTTATTCGCGATTTTCCGCCACAAACCAGATGCCATCCCAATGGGGATAATCCATGACATTCCTGACCAACCCCGCGCGAACCGGGTTCGCGACCAGATACCCCGCAACCCGCACCAAATCTTCGTCCCATCGTAACGCATGGTCGTGATAGCCCTTCTGCCAAATGCCGCCAGGGATCCCTGTTCCTGCTGCGCTGCGCCCCTTGACCTGTTTCATCAGCTCTGCCAGGGTTCCCGCCTGAAGCCGAAACAACCAATGCAGATGATCAGGCATAATCACAAAGGCCAGGCTCTCGACCCTGCCCTCCCGTTCTGAACGCTGCATGGTGAGAATCAGTGTTCGGGCATGGTCAAAATTGGTGAAGACCTTCGAGCGGCCCCGGGTCACAGCTGTAACCAGATAGGTCTGGCCGGGAATGGAAACACGCCCTTTACGCAGGTTCCCTCCGTGTGGTGCCTCATCCATGAGACGTCCCCCCATTGTGTTTATCCCCCTGTAGGAGCGAATTTATTCGCGATCGGGGTGCGATACACGCCCAAAAATCTATCGCGGCTGAAGCCGCTCCTACGAAAAACAAAAGGCGCTTATCGCGAATAAATTCGCTCCTACGAAAATCTCTTCATCTTGCGCCGCTGTCGCGGCGAATCACATCAAACAGGCCTGCGCTCCGGCGCACAACCGGCAACGGTCCGGGCGGCTCCGCACGCCCTACCCTTTGCCGCTCGGCGCGCCTCCGCGCTACGAACCTGCAGGGAGAGCAAGCCGAAAGCCAAGGCTGCCGTAGCGGCGGCCCGGCCCGCTCCTGACGCGATAGGCCGAGCGCAGGCCGCCCGGCGCGTTGAACCAGCCGCCGCCGCGATTCACGCGGTCGGAGCCTGATGACGGCCCCTGCGGGTTGTTGCGTGGACTGTTGCCATAGTAGCTGCTGTTGTACCAGTCACTCACCCACTCCCAGACGTTGCCGCTCATGTCGTAAAGGCCCAGTCCGTTCGGACGCTTCTGGCCGACTTCGTGGGTGCGGTTGCCACTGTTGCCGTCATACCAGGCCACGGCATCGACATCGTCGCCACCACAATATTTTTCATCTTTGCCGCCGCTGCGGCAGGCGTATTCCCACTCCGCTTCCGTCGGCAACCGGTAGGGGGCGATTCCTGAATCGCCCCTACGCTGATTTAACTGGCGGATGTAGCCCTGTGCATCGTTCCAGCTGACCTGCTCTACGGGGCGATTGTTTCCCTTGAATTGGGACGGGTTATTGCCGGTGAGCTTCTGATACTGAGACTGCGTTACTTCATACTTCCCCATATAAAAAGCATCCACGCACACCTCGTGAACCGGCT
>NZ_PPFX01000069.1 GCF_002898515.1 Geothermobacter hydrogeniphilus
CCGCATTGCCGCAGGATAGAGATAAAAGGGTTTTTTGGGCATAATGGTAATTATAATTGACAAAAACAACAATTTTTGTCAATTATATTTTTTATCTGGTAGAACACATCAGAAATCCGGGGAGACAATACCGATTTCTTTTTCCCCCGGAACTTCGGGCAACAGGGTCTGCCCGGTCTGCCGTTCCAACACCCTGATGAAGTCATCACTGCCGGCGGGGTGGCCGGTGCGGGTCTTTTCCAGAAGAACCGCCTCCTGTTTCGTCTTGCCATCCCGCAGAAACTGCAGCCAGGTCAACTGGCCCTTGGGGGGGGTCCATGATCGCCCGGGACGTAGATAAGATCATAAGTTTCTCAAGTAAACTGATTGCGAGATTAAAACATTATTCATGAACATCATCGGTACAGAACATAGCCTTGGTGGCCAGCTCAAAAGCGTGGATAACGGCAGCACTTAAATCACCTGCCAGTGCGACACCGCTTGGTAGAAGGTCCGGCGTAGCCGGGCCGTGGTTTTTGCCATTACCTTGAAACTCAGTCCCTCGCATATCCTTTCTGGACGGCATTTTCCATGTCGGCCAACTCGTCATCGGTCAGAAACCCGAAATGCGATTCCCTCTTTCTCGCCGAAAGGCGACCATTGTTTTGCAGGCAGAGTTGGATAAAAAGATCAATGAGGCGGTCAGGCATGTCCACGATCTCCTGAATGGCCTGCTTGGTCTTGTCGTAATTCGCCAGAAAATCGAGTTCTTCCACCAGTTCGTGCTCGATGGTGAGCTTGACGAAATCATACAACGCCTCCGCCTGAGCGGTCATGTCGATGTACCTGTACAGATGTCCGGTCTCATTTGGTACGGTCATCTGGCCGAGATCATCCAGGTCGTATTCAACCAGCCGCATCAGCGGGTTTGAGAACGCTTCCAGTGAGTGATCGTAAAGCGCCGGATTTTTCAGCATAGCGGCGGAGACCGGGAACATGAGTCCTTTCGGGATCTCGCCGCGCAGGAACAGGATATTGTGAATGAGAAACCGGTGAATACGGCCGTTGCCGTCCTCAAAGGGATGCATGAAGACGAATCCGTAGGAGATGGCAGCAGCATGGATAATGGCAGGGACCGCGCCCTTCTTCATCACCTGGTGGGCAGCGAGCAGTCCCGCCATCAGTTCCGGGAGGTCGGCAGGTCTAGGGCAGACATAGTGAACGAGCTGCTTCTGGTAGGAAATTGTCTGGCCGACGTAGTTCTGGTTGGCCCGGTAGTCCATGTCTCGGAATCGGGGATCGACGATGCGGTTCTGCACGTCGATCAGGAGCGGCTTCTCGCAAAAGTCCTTGTGCTCGGCTATCTCCAGCAAGCCGATGAATTTCTCTGTCCGGGAGGCGCTCGGCTTGATGTGTTCGATCTCGAATGAGGACTTGGTCTCTTTGTTATACAGGTAGTTTAGCGCCCGTCTGAGAAGCTCCTGTGGATAGGAGGTCACGACCTCTTTGCACCTTTTCTGCAGGTTGATTTCTTCCATGGCGGTGAGTTTTTCGGTACGCCGGATGATGGGACAAAAATCTTTCCCGCCAAGCAGATTGTCGATGACCCTCTGACGCTGCACGCGACGGCCGGGTGCTGCAGTGTAATAACGGTCCGGCTCAAGTAGCGGGGTGTAATTCCCCTTGGTCAAATCCGGCAGCGGGAGTTCTTGCCCGGTCAGGAATTCATACAGGAACCAGACCCTGCGGGCGTATTTCCCGGTCGGTTTCGAGCGGACCCAGGCCACGATCTCGTCTGCCGGGACCAGGTCGAAAAGGACCGACAGGATACCAAGATTGACGCCGTCGTACTTGAGGGCGAATTCCAGATGGTCTCCCGTCCCGTCTCCAGGCCAATACGTCTGGGAATAGACGGATTCTACCTGCCCATCCTGAATCGTCGAGCGCAGCGTTCCGGTCGGGCTGACTGAGGACCTGTGCCAGTTCGGCAAAGTACTCAGGTCGTATTTCTCTATCAGAAACGCATAGCCTGCCAGCCGGTTCTGTGTCCTGTCCAATGTCATCACACCTCAAAAAATAGTTACGAATCTAAAATAATGATAACAAGTGGAGCTTGCACTAAAAATATAGTTATATTGGTGACAATTTTCAAGAGAATTGTTTTGGGTGCCTGGGGTGAAGTCAAAACGGGAGTGGTTCTCCAAAAACGTGTTTGTATCTTAAAATACGATTACAAATAGGCATTGTTCAAGAAAAACAGTTACCAAGGCTGTTGGGATACCGGCAGACGATGCACAGTCTCCCGTAGAAAGGTGCTGTAGCATTGACGCAGCTTCGGCATTCAGTAGCCGTTATTTTAGGGAACTTCCGCTGATCAATAAATACTGATAGCATCAAAGCTCTGAACCCGATTTGCCAAAAAGGCCGCAATCTCTCCCCGGTTCCGACGACAGGGTTTATGCCTACCACTCAGCCAATCCGCCAACTGTTCCGGATCTCGTTCCATCTCGACACCAAGCTGTTCCAAGCTCAAACCGTTGACCTGTTTGTACCAGGCCAGTTTCCCCAGCAGATCCTCCGGTTGGGGGATGGGGTTGTAGCCAAGGAACTCGATGACACGGGGGATAAAGCGCAGATCAACCGATCCTCTGTTCTCCCAATTCCAGACCGTCGGGGTAGTGACGCTGAGCTTGGCGGCGACATCTTTTTGATACAACCCAAGCTCAATTCTGCGGCGTCGCAAATGATCGCCAATGGTAATGGGTTCGCGTGTGAATTCTTCAAGTAGCGGAATTGTCAGGGGAATTTCTACTTTATAGGCGTTTTCAGTCAACTTTAAATTGTTGGAAAAGGGGCACACACCCCTGCCCCTGCGGATTTCTCGGCGATCCCCAGCACCCCTGCTCCTGCACTCCGCTGATGACCCAGCGCTACCGCAGCCGCCTCTCCGGACCGCTGCTCGACCGCATCGACCTGCACATCGAGGCGCCGCGGGTCGCCCACAAGGATCTCGCCGCGACCTGCAGCGCCGAATCATCCGCCGCCATCCGCGCCCGGGTCGAGGCGGCGCGGCAGATCCAGCGAAAACGCCTGGAGCCCTTCGGCCTGCACACCAACAGCCAGATGCAGGCCCGGCACTTGAAACAGTTCTGCCGGCTTGACGCTGAAGGAGAGAAACTGCTGGAGATGGTCGTCGACCGGCTCGGCATGTCCGCCCGCAGCTACAGTCGCATCCTCAAGGTCGCCCGCACCATCGCCGATCTGACCGGGGAAGAGAACATCCGCCAGCCGCACCTGGCCGAGGCGGTGCAGTACCGGGGGCTGGATCGAAAGCTGGGGTGAGGAACGATTGAAAGACCATCAGAGCTCCTCACCCCAGCTTGAGGCAGGTTGGAAAAAGTGGATACCAATCTGATAGCCTGAGAGGCGCAAGGAGGTGTCCACTTTTTCCAACACCTCAGGCTTCAGTTGTTTATTTCAGCTTAGACAGCATCTCTTTACCCTTAGCCAAATTATGGAAGGCAACTGCACGGATTCGGGCAATATTTTTGCTTTCCGGCATCTGTTCAAGCTTGCGGAGAAAAGTCTGAAGTTCCTTTTGGTTCGCCTTGTATTTGACATCATCAAAGGGAATGGAAAAGTCGATCCCCTTCACGTTCCAGGCCTCGGGGAAAAACTTGAAGGGGGCAAAATCCTCCACTTGGCGTTTGTTCTTCGGCTTGATTTCGGTGGTCTTGATATCTTGGAAACGTATTCCTTCGGCATCGGCAACCAGTGTGTAGCTGCCGCGGAAGGGTTCCGCTACATCCTTCTTGCTGGCATAGGTAAACTCAGAATGGGAAACCTGACTTTTTGTAGCATGACAGCTTTCGCAGCTGCGGGGAGCACCCAGAGCGTGGCTCATCTTATCCATCTGGATCCAGAGCAGAGCCTTGTTGTTGCCGGGCAGGTCGCTGCGGGTACCGTTGATGATGAAGGCATCGTTGACATCGGTCAACTCGCGTGCCACTTCAAAGGTTTCCGGTTCACCCAACTCTGTTCTGCCCTGAATGGTTCGCTTGGGGATGGCCCGAAAGCGCAGACCCGACGGTTCGACGTCATTTTTCTGATTCAAGACCGCCATAGGAAAGGGTTTGACCGGAATCCACCGACCGGCCGGGTTCTTGATCAGAGTGGGCAGGTCGCGACTGCCGTAGTACTCCTTGTGCTTGGCGTAGGGCGTTTCCATTCCGGCGACCTTGCCCGGCCCCCAGAAAGTGAACTGGTAGCCACCAACGGCCTGGATATGACAGGAGGCGCAATCAACATTTGAATGTTCCGAGCTTTGGACCGCCTCGACGATTTCCTGGTGACATTCATTGCAGGAGTTACGTGCCTCGTCACTGGCCAGATGTCCGAACCGGTGATTGGTCACATTGTGACAGTCGAGGCAACCAACCCCGTTTTGGACATGAACCCCCGGCGGCAAATCCTTGGGAAACGCGTATTCACCACGCATGTATCCCGCCCCCCGGCGTCGATCCATGGGCCCGGCATGGCAGATTGTGGCCCGGCCGCCTCCGTAACAGGACGGGGTTTCCGGCCGTCCGAACAGGTGACGGCCTTCTCCTTTGTAGGGTTTGAAATGACAGTCATTGCAGCCCGCATGGCACTTGTTGCACTGACGATCGATGGCGGCATTCTGCCGGGCACTGTAAGGGACTGCCGTCTGCTCCGCGAGACGCTCAAAGTTATCGCCGAACCAGGCGCCGCAGTTCTGTGGCCCGGGCAGCCCTTCGGTAAAGCTCCGGAAGGCCCTCTGGTGCTTCAGCAGCCCCTTGGCGGAGCTGTTGTAATCATTTACCTCCTGGGCGTGACACTTGCCGCAGGTACTCTCGGCTATCTTGGGTGAATAGGCGAAGGTCTTCGGGTCGCGGTCATGGTAATAGAGACCCAGCACCTTTTTAACGCCCGCCTTCTTCAGGGTCTCCTTGGCGGGCTTGGGCAGCATGGCGGAAAGCTGGCTGGGGCCGCTCGGTTCAAGGGGGACAAGGCCAACCACACTGCGGTCCAACGCCTCTCCCTTAACGGTTTTCCCCACAGCCATCAGGAACGGTTTCAACAGACCCTGGTGGGCAAGATCCTTATCCCCGGTCTGGGCATTTCCCTGGTGGCAATCGACGCATGTAGGTTCACCACCCATGTTGACTTCCCGATCCACCGCGGCCGGATCAAGATAAAGGGAACCGGCTCCCAACTCGTCCATTTTGGCCCGGTCACCATGGCATTGCACACAGGACGATTCTGCATTATAAGCCCAGCCGGCCAACGGCAGAAGCAGCACACCCAGCAATCCGACACACCAAACCAATCTTTTCATCTTTCCCCTCATCATAAGTGGCTCCCTCCAGGATTTATTTCCCAAGTTTATTTCTCAGGGCATTAAGTACCTCATGTTGCTTTATCTCTGGGTGCCGAACCACCATGACCGGTTGAGTCGCCATTTTCACGACCCGATCCGCCGTGGTTCCGAAGAAGAAATGTTCGGTCTCCCGGTGTCCATGTTTACCCAGCACGATGAGAGAGACTTTTTCCTCATCGGCTTTTTTCATAATCTCCTCGTAGGGTGACCCAAAAAGAATCTTAATTTCAAAGTTATCGAAGTTTTCGGCATTATCATCAATAAATTTATTCATTGCCGCTGTTGCCTCTCTCTTAACCTGCTGCTGCAGATGGTCAAAAGAGATATGAGGCACATAAAAACTTCTTAGATCGACAGGCTTGGGTACGACATGAACCATGATTATTTTCGCTCTCAACTTTGTGGCCAAGGTCACCGCGACATCAAATGCGTACTCCGCATTTGTGGAAAAATCCGTGGCGAAAAGAATTTTCTTAAACTGTTTCATCGGTTTTCCTTTCGTGAGATCTGACGACCTTTGTGATTCGTTTTGTGTTTCAGCCAATCATGCCGTTAAGAATCGCCGCCAGAGTTAAGCCGCTGGCCAACAACCAAAGGCTGACGCCTTGAGCCAAGGGACGGATTCCGACATTTTTCAAGATTTCTTTTGTCAGCCCGGCACCAATTAGAAACAAAGTTATTACCAGCGCCTGCTTGGAGATGGCTGCCAACCCGCCCCAAACAGTACCGAATTGCGGTAACAGGGTGCGCACTGCCGCAGCGACAATAAAGCCAATAATAAACAGAGGGACCCTGGCCTTTTTCTCGGACTTGGTCATCCAGGCCGCGCCCATCACAAAGGGAATAATCCAGATAGCTCGGGTCAGTTTGACCGTCGTCCCCGTTGCGAGGGCGGCGGAGCCGTAGGCGGCTGCGGCCCCGACAACACTGCTGGTGTCATGAATGGCAAGTCCGGCCCATACCCCAAACTGGTGTTGACTGAGATGCAGAAGATGACCGAAAAACGGAAAGACCAGCAGGGCTACGGAGTTCAGGGTGAACACTGTTGCCAACGCCAGCGCCGCTTCGTCATCCTTGGCTTTGATAACCGGAGACATGGCGGCGATAGCACTACCCCCACAGATTGCCGTACCAAAAGAAATGAGCGCAGAGGTGTTCTTCTCTGTTTTGAAGAAACGTCCCAATAAAAGGCCGACCAATAAGGTCAGAGAAATGCCGATAATCGTATAAAGTATCGAGCTTTTACCTACCTGCCACACCTGCCCAAGACTCAGCCCAAAACCAAGGCCAACCACCGATAATTGCAGCAGCTTCCTGCTCCAGTCAGAAGACTTCTGGGGCCATGGATTACCGAGAAGCAGGCTGAACAATATCCCGGCGATCAGAGCGTGAGCCGTACTGACCATGGGGAAAGCGCACGCCGTCAGCAGAGTCAGAAACAAGATTTTCTTAAAATTAACACCAACCATCGATTATCACTCCTGTTGAATTGTCCGTCTTCAAATCAGCTTCGAAAAAGCCTGCCTTTACCGTCGCGGTATTCTCAGGCAAGGTCTGCCTAGGAAAATAGGCTTCCATTTTCCGTAAGTCCAATATATAATTCTTTAGAATAATATCAGTTTGATTGATAAGGATTGCGAATGGGTATTACTCTTAGACAGCTGGAAGTGTTTGTCACAGTGGCGCAGGAAGGGAATGTCACGCGAGCGGCGGAAGCTTTACGGATCTCCCAGTCGGCGGTCAGCATGTCGCTGGCTGAACTGGAAAAACTCCTTGGTGAGCAGATCTTTGACCGCCGGGGGAGAAGACTGGCGGTGAATGATCAGGGACGGGCGTTGATACCAAAAGCGGCCGCTGTCCTTGCTCGCGTTGGGGAAATTGATACTTTTTTCAGTGGGCCTGACAATCAGTTGGCGGGCTTGTTGAGAGTCGGGGCCAGTTCGACCATCGGCAACTATCTGATGCCGAGGATATTAGGCAAATTTACGGCGGCCTTTCCAGGAGCGCAACTCTCCCTTGATGTCGGTAATACGGAGCAAATTATCCAGGAATTGCTCCGCTTCAATATCGATGTCGGTTTTATAGAAGGCTTCTGCCACCAGGCTGCTATCGAAACGATTCCTTGGCGACAAGATCATCTGGCCATCCATGCTGGGGCGGACCACCCGTTGGCAAGAAAAAAGAAAATCAGCATTAGTGATCTCGTACAGGCTCGCTGGATATTGCGAGAGCAGGGTTCGGGAACCCGTGAAATTTTCGAGGCTGCGCTGGCAGGAAAAATGGACAGCATTAAGGTTTATCTGGAACTGGGGAATACCGAAGCGATCAAGGAGGCGGTGGAGGCGGGGCTCGGTATCAGCTGCCTGTCGCTGCTGGCGACCCGGAGGGCACGTCAGAGTGGCGCACTGGTGGCCTTGAAGACTCCGTTTCTCGATCTACGACGTAACTTTTACCTGGTGCTGCATGGCGAGAAATACCGGACACAGCTTCTGCGCCGCTTCATGGCCTTTTGCGAAGAATATTCGGCAGACGGTAAGGGGGAAACGGGTGCAAATGTTTAGTGGAGAAGTTGAAAAAACGACTAAGCGCATCGTCCCCTCTGTTTTTAACTGAAGCCTGACAATCTCTTTGGAATAAACCGTCTCAACATAGATGATGGTTGTCCCACAGTACTGCAGATGCCCGCCTGCTTTCACCGGGCTGTAGTTGCGTATCTGCGGGCGAGAAGCAACATGGGAATACAAAACTTTTGGCACAACCTAAGTATCAATTCTGCGACGCAGGTGGTCACGGATTACTTATCAGGAACTCTCAGGCACGTCCGAACCCGAATCTTCTGCAATCATCAGGGCGCGGGTGGAAGCGGCGAGAAATATTCAACGTGACCGGCTCAGCCAGTATGGGTTGCACTCCAATAGCCAGATGCAGGCCCGCCATATCCGAAAATTCTGTACCGTGGGCTCAGTTGCTGCTTGGGATGCGGCAGTGTGAGGGTTTTACTGGCGGCTACGATGCGATCCGACATAGTCTGGGGGTCGATCTGGTTTCTCATGTAAATCCGGGGACATGATATCTATTTCTTTCTTTTACGCGGCCGCCCCGGACGGCCCGGCAACAGGCTTCGCCCGGTCTGCCGTTCCAACTCCCTGATGAAGTCATCACTGCCGGCGGGGCGGCCGGTGCGGGTCTTTTCCAGAAGAACCGCCTCCTGTTCCGTCTCGCCATCCCGCAGAAACTGCAGCCAGTCATCCACTATGCTGGCAGGCGGCCGTTCGCGCAGAAGAGGGTTGGAATCGATCAGACCACACTGGTAGCGGGCGCTTGACCAGGGATAATCGGTTGCCTTTGGTACCATTCCGGCCTTGTTCTCAATATAACGGCCGGTGGCAAGAAGATGCTGCTGGTCGAGGATACATGAGCCGAACCGTCCCTGAACGAGGTAGCCACGCACACCGCGCTGGGTGACATGGTGTGGATAGTCGGGGACAACGAATCGAGAGAGACGTGCCATGGGCAAAGGCTATGAGAGGAATCGCCGTGGATCAGCAGAAAATGGCATTATGTCCCCCTGACAGAAAACAGCTGCTCCGCCTCCAGGCAATCCAGCCTGGAGAGACCATAATGCCGGGCACGCGCCGG
>NZ_PPFX01000006.1 GCF_002898515.1 Geothermobacter hydrogeniphilus
TATGCTGTTGCGCTACATATATTCAGAGAGTCGAATGTAGTTTTGCAAGAGGCTCGGTTATTAGATTTTTTTCAGGGAGTTGTGTAGACGGTCTATTGCAATTCACGTTGTTGTCCGGTTCTCAATGAATAGACGGGCATACAGGGAGTCGATGGCGCATTTATTCGACTGCCGAACCGGAGGGATGATGACGATCGGCACATTTTACTCCCAGGTCCCGGCCGATAAATTCTACCCGTCGCGCTCCGGTGCCGTTCGGTTGCTTCACCGCGAGCGGCTGGTCGGGCGGTTGCTCCGCGGTAAGGGTTCAGCGCTACCGACGCTGGTTATCGAAGCTCAGGCCGGACAGGGTAAAACAACACTGATTCAGCAGTTTCTGGCCGGAGTCGGTGCCGCTTCGGTCTGGTATCAGGTTGGGCCCGAAGACGCCGATCCCGCGTTCTTTCTGCGGGCGATTCTCGCCTGTCTCCACTCTCGGTTCC
The DNA here is from genome assembly GCF_002898515.1 of Geothermobacter hydrogeniphilus. Lineage (GTDB taxonomy): Bacteria > Desulfobacterota > Desulfuromonadia > Desulfuromonadales > Geothermobacteraceae > Geothermobacter_A. The sequence goes on from NZ_PPFX01000006.1 coordinate 483, forward strand.
CGCAATTCCCATCTGTCGCCACGGCTAAATTGCTCGAAGGGGAATTCGTTTTCTTCGAACTGCCGAAACGACTCAATCTGCTGTTGAACGATCTCGACGCCTGTCTCGATCAGGACCTCTACATGGTCTTTGATGACCTGCACTACCTGATTCCGCATCAGGCCAGTCTGCAGCTGTTGTCCGGCCTGCTTGAGGAAGTGCTGCCGCGGTTCCATTTTGTTTTTGCTTCCCGCGAACCTCTGCCGCAGTTCAGTAGCGGGAAATTTGTTCGCAATCGTCATCTCTGTCGCGTTGATAACCAGGACCTGGCCCTGACGGAGGATGAAATTACCGATCTGTTTCACCAGGTTTTTGATCGCGAAATCGACCATGAGACCTGTCGCAGAATTTTTCACTCCACCGCCGGCTGGGTCATGGGCGTCCATCTGCTCGCTATGCAGATGGAGCGGCAGTCTGCTGCCGGGCCACTGCCAATCCGGCTTGGACAACAGGATCTCCATGGTTATTTTCGTGAGGAAGTTTTCTCCTCCCTCCCCCCGGAGCTGCACCGGTCGCTGATGGTCCTGTCCCTGCTGGAGTCGATTCCAGTCGATTTGGCGGTTGAACTGACCGGCAGTGATGCCATTGCCGGAGAGCTTGCGGCGCTGGCTCGGCGTAATCATTTTGTCCACCATTTGGATAATGACAATGCCCTGTTCGGTCTCCATCACCTGTTTCAGCAATTTCTGCAGGAGCAGGCAAAGGAAGAACTGAATCCGGACGTGATTCGGGGCATCTGTCTGCAGGCCGGCCAATTCTGTCTGCAGCGGCAGAGCATGATGCAGGCGCTGCGTTACCTGCTGTTGGCCAATGCCTGGGAGAAGGTTGACAACCTGCTGCGAGATGTGGGCATGACCCTGCTGGAGACCAGTCAGACAGCCACCCTGGAGCAACTGCTTCAGCAGGTGCCGGTCTGCTGCCGGAACGACTATGGCTGGATTTGTCTATACCTCGCCCTTGCCCAGCTGGACAGTGCCCCTGGTGAGGTTCTGCCGCTTCTCAACCAGGCGCTGGCGCTGTTTGCCACGCGACGGAACCCGGTTGGTGAACTCTTCAGTCTGAGCCATATCATCTCCACCCACATTACCACCACCGGTCACTACCGCGTCGGGGAGAAGTGGCTACAACGAGCAACGGAGCTGTTTTATCAGATGGGTGATGCCCTTGATCCGCATCAGACTATTCTGGTTGCCCGCAACCTTGCCATGGGGTATCTGCTGTTCCATGCCGATATTGAACAGTCGACGAAATTTGCGACGCTGGGTCTGAACCTCGCCCGGCAGGAAGAACAGCCTGATTTAGAAGCGGCCCTGCTGATGGTCAAAGGCTATATCCAGATCTTCGCCGGTCATACCAGTCTTGCACAAATGTATCTGGAACAGGCCTCCCCTTACGCCTGTCGTCCCGACGTCGGGTTGTTCAACCGGTTGACCATTCGCATGATGCTGTTCAATTTCCTGTTTCATGACGGTGATTTCGCCAATTATTTCGAACAGAAGGAACGGTTTATCGAAGCCGTCGGCAACGAAATGGCGTCCCAGTCGATTGCCGGGCCCTTTTGCCAGGTCTGGGAGATGGATATCGCCATCAACCAGGGACGATTAGAGGAGGCCCTGGTTCTGGCGGAGCGGGCCCGGCTGTGGCAGCCGCCCTTGAGCCCACATCTGCAGAGTCTGGTGCTGCAGTTGCAGGGGTTGATTCTGGCGATGCAGGGGGAATGCCCCCGGGCCGCTTTGGAGGCGGCAGAGGAATCGCAGCGGCTGCGGGAACTTTCCGGTGGAGCCTACTTCATGACTCTCAACCAGTTGATGACCGGCTTGATCAACGCCCATTGCGGTAAGTGGGACCGGGCTCTGCAACTTCTGGATCAAGGAATCGAAGCCGCCCGACAGATGCCGACCGAATATCTTGAGGCCTGTGGACTGCTGCATCGGGCTTCGGTTCATCTGGGCCGGGATGCGGAGTCGCAGGCTGTTGAGGATATCGCCAACGGTATGCGGTTGATGCGTCAGAACAGCTACCGGCATTTCTGGGGTTGGAGTTCGGCAGCCATGGCTGATATTTTCAGCCTTGCCGTCGCCCGGGCGATAGAACCGGATTATGTCAGAAGTCTTGCCGCCGAGCGGCTTGACTGTGCCGTTTTGGACGATGGCTCTCTGGTCCCCTTGCTCCAGATAGAGACCCTCGGTTGCTTCCGGATTCGCCAGGCCGGGATATTGCTGCTGGCGGTTGAGGATTTGACTCCGGCGCAACGCGAGCTGATCTGCCTGCTGATCACCGCCCCGGGATTCAAAGTTCCCACCGAGACTATTCAGCTCTATTTTTGGCCTGAAAGCCCGGAGGAGACCGCCAACAGTGCTCTCGATACCCTGGTCTCACGCTTGCGCAAGACCTTGAATCGGGTCTTGCCGGGGAAAAATGCCCAATGTTACCTGCAACGTGAACGGGGGGTCCTGCGGCTCAACCACTGCCGGATCGATGCCTGCGAATTTCTCACCGCTGTCGATCGTGGACTCAAGCATCATCGGCTGCAGGAAGATTGGCAGGCCGGTAATGCGTTCACCGCGGCCGCGGCGCTTTGGCGGGGTCATTTTGCCCCGGGGATTGCCGGAGAAGGACAAATCCGCGCTATGCGGGGTGATCTTTGTCGCGCCCTGACCAACTTGTCTCTGGTCTGGAGCGACCTGCTGGTCGCTGCGGAGCGCCTGCCTCAAGCTGTCGCCCTGGTTGAAAAAGCGTTGCGCTGCGAACCGCTCAACGACCGCCTGCATGCCCTTCGTTACCGTCTCTGCGGCCGAACCTCGTCTCTTCGTGCGCGTCAGGTCCTGCAGGAATTCAAGCTCCTGCTTGAGGCCGAGGACTACCCTGCCGACGAAATTTCCGAACTGCTTAACGTCATTGTTGCAGAACCCTCCTCTGCCGATACATCCCTTCTTCACGTCATATAGATTCAGCCCCCCCCGCATTCTGAAAAATCCCGGAAAAGCCGAAAAATTATTGCGCTGTAAGGTTTTTGTGAGGTTGGGATTTTAAACTGTGCAATCTGGCTGACAATTAATGAGGCCAATTTTATATTTTGCGCGGCGGCGGAGTTCGTCGCTGTCAGGAGGAGATTGCTCATGGGAGCTCTTACGCACCGCTATGTCTGCATAAATTCCATTTTTTCGGTTTTGCGTCGAAAGTGTCCCGTTTCAGCGACCGGGTTGTCTGCTCTTGTCTGCGTCTTGCTGTTGTGTTTGCCTGCCGGCGTATCCTTTGCTGCCGCTCCCACCCAGGCGACCCAGATCGGCGACACCGTGACCAATCCCGTTACCGGACAGGATGTGGTTGTGGTCGCGTTGATGCCGGACCCGGCTGCCTCCGGTTCGACGGAGTTGGCCTATGTGAGGACCTCTGATGATTACCTTGTTCTGGTCAAGAACCAGGTCGGGGATCTGCTCTATTCCTATGATGCCAATCGTAACCTGGTGACCCTGGAGGTGGTTTCTACCGATCCGGTGACCGGAACCGTCCAGCTTCGCCCCCAGGCCGATCCGACCGCGGCAACCTCGGCCATTGATTATGCTTCCCCCTGGTCGGGAGGTTCCGCCGGGGCAGCCGCCCAGAATACAACCCAGGCCAGTCCCGGCGGGATCCGTGTCGTCAAGGTCGGAACCGGTGGCAGCAACGGCGCTTGGGGCACGCTCTTTATCCCCCCGACCGCCGGGGGCGATGGCGGCACCGGCGGCACGCTGAATTACACCAATTCCACTGCAGTCAGCACCACCGACAAGATCGGTTTTGAGGCCGGCAGCATCGGTGGCAATGGCGGCAAGGGGGGGGATTCCTACGGGTCGTTCTGGGGCGGTCAGCCCGGCGGTGATGGCGGCCAGGGCGGAACCGTCCTTATCACCAATAGTGGCGGCGCGGATATCACCACCTCCGGGACGGCGAAATACGGCATTTTTGCTTACAGTCGAAGTGGAAAGGCAGGAGATGGCGGCAGTGGCTATCTCTGGTCCGGCAGCGGCAGCGGTGGCCACGGCAGCGATGGCAGCAATGTCACCGCGACCAACCACGCCGACATCCGCTCTACGGGGACCGATGCCCACGGCATGTACGGTCTCAGTGTCAGTGGCAACGGTGGTTCCAGCGGCGGCAGCTGGGGCATCGTCGGTTCCACCGCCAGTGGTTCCATCGGGGGGGATGGTGGGGATGTGACGCTCAACAATACTGGCCTTATCTGGACCTCAGGCAAGGGTGCCCACGGCATTCTCGGCCAGAGTATCGGCGGCACCGGTGGTGATGCGGGTTCGGCTGGGGGCATTGTCGCAACCGGTGGTTCCGGCGCGGCCGGCGGTGATGGGGCCAGGGTCAGCATCACCAATAACGGCGTGGTTCGTACTGAGGGCAACGGGGCCCGCGGCATCTTTGCCCAGAGCATCGGTGGCGGTGGTGGGTCCGGCGGCGGGAATGGCGGATTGGTCGCGCTCAGCGGCAGCGGCTCGGCCGGTGGCTCCGGCGGAACCGTTATTGTGAACAACCAGAGCGGAGGAGCTATTACCACCCAGGGATATAATTCGGATGCCATTGTTGCCCAGAGTATCGGTGGCGGCGGTGGTTCCGGGGGGGCTGCCGGTGGCGTGGTCGGTGTCGGCGGCGCTGGCGGGGCCAGCGGCAATGGTGGTGCTGCCAGTGCAACCAATGCCGCCGCCCTGCGGACCTTTGGCAATGATGCCCGCGGCATCTTTGTCCAGAGCGTCGGTGGTGGTGGCGGTTCAGGCGGCGGCGCCGGCGGGCTGGTTGCGCTCAGCAGTCATGGCGGCGGGGCCGGTAACGGCGGCTCGGTAACCGTGAATAATCAGGCCGGCGGCGATATCAGCACCCGGGGCGCGCGTTCGGTCGCCATTTTCGCTCAGAGTGTTGGCGGTGGTGGTGGCTCCAGTGCCGGTGCCGGTGGCGTGGTTGGCATCAGCGGTTCCGGCGGCGGTAGCGGCAAAGGTGGAAACGTCAGCGTGACCAGTGCCGGGAGTCTGCAGACCGTCGGTGACCAGGCCCGCGGCATTTTTGCGCAGAGTGTCGGTGGCGGCGGCGGAACCGGTGGCGGCGCCGGCGGCCTGGTCGCATTGAGCGGCGCTGGTTCCGGTGGCGGAAATGGCGGCACTGTGTGGGTTGTGAATTCCGGTTCAATCAGCAGCGGTCAGGCCGGGCAGACTGGTAAATCAGAGGCGGATGCGATCTTTGCCCAGAGCGTCGGCGGCGGCGGCGGAAATGGCTCAGGTTCCGGCGGCGTGGTCGGGGTCAGCGGTGCCGGCGGCGGCAGCGGCAACGGCGGTGGGGTAAGGGTCACCAACAGCGGAGTCTTGCAGACCTTCTTCGGCGAATCCAGCGGCATTTTTGCCCAAAGTGTTGGCGGCGGTGGCGGCTCGGGTGGGGGGGCCGGCGGGCTGGTCGCCCTCGGCAGCCTCGGCGGCGGGGCTGGAAACGGCGGTACGATCTTGGTCACTAACCAGGCCGGCGGGACAATAAGCACCCGTGGCGATGGCTCGGAAGCCATTTTCGCCCAGAGCATCGGCGGTGGCGGTGGTGCCGGTGCGGGATCCGGTGGGGTGGTCGGAATCAGCGGCCATGGTGGTGGTGGCGGCGACGGGGCGTCCGTGAGTGTATCCAATGCCGCGGTCCTGACGACTGACGGCGACAATTCCCGGGGCGTTTTTGCCCAGAGTGTCGGTGGCGGCGGTGGCTCCGGTGCCGGCTCCGGCGGCCTGGTTGCGCTCAGCGGCAGCGGATCTCAGGGTGGTAACGGTGGCGTCGTCAGGGTGACCAACAGTGGTTCTGTGACCACCGGAGCGGCGGCTGACAGCGGCAGGAGTGAATCGGACGCGATCTTTGCCCAGAGTATCGGCGGCGGTGGCGGCGACGGTTCCGGCTCTGGAGGAGTTGTGGGGCTGGCCGGTCATGGCGGTGGTTCGGGAAACGGCGCGGCAGTGGCGGTGACCAACAGCGGTCTGTTGACCACCTATCATGATGATTCCCGCGGTATTTTTGCTCAAAGTGTCGGTGGCGGCGGCGGATCCGGCGGTGGTTCGGGCGGGCTTGTGGCGCTCAGCGGCAGCGGCACTGCCGGTGGCAATGGCGGCGCGGTAACCGTGACCAACAATACCGGCGGAGATATCATCACCTCCGCCCTGCGTTCCGATGCGATTTTCGCTCAAAGTATCGGCGGTGGCGGTGGTATCGGCTCCGGCGCCGGTGGAGTCGTAGCCCTCGGCGGCGTCGGCAGCAATGGTGGTTCGGCCGGCAGAGTTGTGGTTCAAAGTGACGGCAAACTGACCACCTCCGGTGACTCTGCGCGCGGGATCTTCGCCCAGAGCATCGGTGGTGGCGGTGGTTTTGGCGGCGGGAGTGGTGGACTGGTCGCCATTGGTGGCTCCGGTACCTCCGGGAGCGACGCCGGTGAAGTTGTGGTGGCCAGCAACGGTGACATCTCCACCAGCGGCGTGCAGGCGACCGCAGTCTATGCGCAATCGATTGGCGGCGGTGGCGGAACTGGTGCCTCCTCGGGGGGCGCGATTGTCATTGGTGGTACCGGCACCGGCGGCGGCAAGGGTGCTGCCGTAAGCGTCAATACCGGCGGGAAGATTCAGACCACGGGCGACAAATCTTTCGGCGTGTTCGCCCAGAGCGTCGGTGGTGGCGGCGGTGACGGCGGCACCGCCGGTGGCGTGGTCACCATCGGCGGCAGCGCCGGAACCGGTAACCACGGTGGCAAGGTTTCGGTGACTCATGGCGGCGAAATTTTTACCGACGGCGCGGATTCAACGGGGCTTTTCGCCCAATCCGTCGGCGGTGGCGGCGGCAACGGTGGTTCTGGTTACTCCGGTTCCGCCTTTGTCGGTTTCAGCCTTGGCGGCAGTGGTGCGGCCGGGGGGGGGGGCGACGAAGTCAGGGTCGATCTGAATACCCTCATGGTCAACGGTTCTGAGACGCCTTCTGTCATTTCTACCAAAGGCAATCGTTCGACCGGGATTATGGCGCAATCCGTCGGTGGTGGCGGTGGTAATGGTGGCAATGCTGTTCAGGGCAGTCTCGGTTCCATTGCAACCGTTTCCGTTGCTATCGGTGGTTCGGGTGGCGCAGGTGGCCAGGGCGGCAGACTGAGACTTACTGGCAAAGGTAAAGTGACCACGACCGGCAACAGCGCGTCCGCTGTTGTTGTGCAGTCGATCGGCGGTGGTGGCGGTAACGGCGGCACAACCGTCGCCGGTACGATTTCTTCCGGCGACGGCATGGCTGTCAGTGTGGCGGTTGGCGGCTCCGGTGGTTCCGGCGGTTCGGGTGGCAGCGTTGCGGTCGATGTGGAGAGTGATATTAAGACCACTGGCGAGGCATCGACCGGGTTCCTGGCTCAATCGGTCGGGGGCGGTGGCGGCAACGGCAGCACAACGGTGGCGGGGAGTGCCGGGAGCGGCGCCGTACTGAGTGGCGCGCTTTCTGTATCCGTGGGCGGCTCCGGTGGTTCCGGGGGTGTCGGTGGTGATGTTGATGTGACCGAGAAGGGCATTGTGACCACGGTAGGCAGCCAGTCCGACGGTGTCGTGGTGCAAAGCATTGGTGGGGGTGGTGGTTATGGCGGCACGGTTGTCTCCGCCGGTGGCAGTGTTGCACTCATGGGGGCGGCGGTACCGATTACCGTCGGTGTCGGTGGCTCCGGCGGCAGCGGCGGAGCGGCCGGAAAGGTGACCGCACATATTGACAGCGCTGTCAGTACTTCCGGTGATGGTGCGGATGGCGTGATCATCCAGTCTATCGGTGGTGGTGGCGGCAATGGCGGTCTGACCGTCGCGGCCGGCGGTTCCGCGGCTGGCGGGTTTGCCATTGGAGTGAACGTTGGCGTCGGTGGAACGGGTGGTAGCGGCGGCAATGGCAACGCGGTGGTAGCTGACTATGCCGGTCGGCTGATCACCCGCGGGGACCATTCAATCGGTCTGCTTGCCCAGAGCGTCGGTGGTGGCGGAGGTCATGCCGGTGGTAGCATTGCCGCCGGTCTGAACGGCGCGATCGGTGGTGGTGGCAATGTGGATGTCAGCGTTGGCGGCTCCGGTGGTGCGGCTGGTGATGGTGGTGCACTGACCCTGGAGAGCCTCGGCTCGATTGAGACCTTTGGCACTAAGTCCAGCGGGATGATTGCCCAATCGATCGGCGGTGGCGGCGGCAATGGCGGCTTCAGTATTGTCGGGGGGCTCGGGGTCGGTCTTTTCGGCAGTGCCGAGGTCTCTGCCGGTATCGGCGGGGTTGGTGGCGGTGGTGGTGCTGGGGGTGCTGTTACAGCCGATGCCAAAGAGACGATATTGACCCATGGTGACGATTCCATCGGGATGCTGTCGCAGAGCGTCGGTGGTGGTGGCGGCAATGGAGCGTTCAGTGTCAGTGTCGGTGGTGCCGGGGCGGTGTTCGGAACCGGAGCAGTGAATTTCAGTGTCGGTGGTTTCGGCGATTTGGCCGGCAATGCCGGCAGTGTCAATGCCACGGCGGAAAAGGATATCGCGACGCTCGGTTCCAATTCGACTGCCTTTCTGGTCCAGTCGATTGGCGGAGGTGGTGGCAACGGTGGGTTCAGTGTTGCCGGCAACGGCGCGGTAGCTTATTTCGGCAGTGGTGCCGGTGGTGTCGGTGTTGGTGGCGGCGGCGCGGGTGGCGGTGATGGTGCGGCAGTCACCGGTTCCGTCAGGGGGAATGTTTCGACCCTGGGTGATTCCTCAACTGGAATTCTCGCCCAGTCGGTTGGCGGTGGCGGTGGCAATGGTGGTTTTAATGTCAATCTTTCCGGTTCTGGCGCCTGGTACGGTACCGGATCGGTCGGAGTCGGTATCGGAGGTTTTGGTGCCGGGGGTGGGCATGGTTCGACGGTAAACCTGACCGTTACCAATGATGATCCGTTGTTGACCAGTGTCATCGGAACCGCAGGCAGGGATTCGGTTGGGGTGCTGGCCCAATCCGTTGGTGGTGGCGGCGGCAACGGTGGCTTCAATGTCAATGTCTCTGCGGCGGTGGCGGGGTATGGCAGTGGCGCCGGTGGCGTCGGCGTTGGTGGTGGCGGCGCGGCTGGCGGGAATGGGGACGATGTAACGGTCGCTGTGACGGCCGAGATCGTCACTGCCGGCGAGAATTCCGTTGGCCTGCTGGCCCAGAGCGTTGGTGGTGGCGGCGGCAACGGCGGCTTCAATGTTAGCGTTTCCGGGGCGGGTTCAGGCGTTGGCAGTGGTGGTGCGGTTGTCGGTGTCGGCGGCATGGCCGGCGGCGGTGGCAATGCCGGGCGAGTGAACTCCACACTTACGGGCGACGTGACAACCTCCGGCGATAAAGCGGTAGCGGTCATCGCTCAGTCCGTTGGCGGCGGTGGTGGTTTGGGTGGTTTTTCGGCCGCAGGATTTATGACCGGCGCAAAAACCGCTGCTGGCGGTGCTTCCATCTCCGTCGGCGGTTTCGGCGGTAACGGTGGCACAGCTGACAGCGTTACCAACAGCGTCTCCGGCGACATCCTGACCTTTGGAGCCGATTCCGGTGGTGTCCTTGCTCAGTCCGTTGGTGGTGGCGGTGGCAGTGGACTGTTCTCAATGAACGGCACCGTGGCCCTGGCAGGTACTGGAAGCGGCGCGGTCAGTCTCGGTTTTGGCGGAGTCGGTGGCGGTGGTGGTTTTTCCGCCGGGGTGACGAATAGCGTGACTGGTGAGATTTATACCGTTGGTGAGAACTCCTTTGGTGTGGCCGCCCAGTCGCTTGGCGGCGGTGGCGGCAGCGGCGCGGTTAATGTAACCGGTGCGCTCTCGGCGGCGAAAACGGGCACTGGTGTCGTGGCTGTCGGAGTGGGTGGTGTCGCCGGTGGCGGTGGCAGCGGGGCCGATGCGAAGAATACCCTAAGTGGCTATGTCCAGACTCAGGGGAACAGTTCTGCCGGTATTCTTACCCAGTCGGTCGGTGGTGGCGGCGGCAACGGTGGCGTGAACGTGACCGGAACCTTTACCGGTGCCAAGACCGGCAGCGGCAATGCCGCTCTCGGTGTTGGCGGGTTCGGCGGTGGCGGCGGGAACGCAGCTCAGTCGATCAGTTCGGTTACCGGAGGCGTGGTAACGACTGGGGATGATTCCGCCGCTGTTCTCACCCAGTCGATTGGCGGCGGCGGCGGCAATGGCGGGGTGAACGTCTCTGCCGGGATCAATTTCGCCATCGACTATGGTGGCACCGGTGGTCTCGGCCTCGGTGGTTTTGGTGGCGGCGGCGGCAACGCCGGCAATGTCCGCAGCACGATTGCAACGACGGCGACATACTCGCAGATCGGAACCAGCGGCGACAATTCCTCTGCGGTTATTGCTCAGTCGATCGGTGGTGGCGGCGGCAATGGTGGTGTCAACGTCGGTGCCGGGGTGAATATTACCGGCAAAACCGGGTTGGCCGTCGGCTTGGGGGTCGGTGGCTTCGGCGGTGGTGGTGGCAACGCCGGCAATGTCGATCTTGGTGTTACCGGCCAAGTGGTCACGGAAGGGAACAGCTCCAGTGGACTGGTCGCCCAGTCGATCGGTGGCGGCGGCGGGAACGGTGGCTTCAATGTCGCCGGGTCCCTGGCGGTCTCTTATAAAAGCGCTGACAAGCAGGCCGCGCTGGCAACCTCTATCGGGGTGGGAGGTTTCGGCGGCGGTGGCGGCAATGCCGGCAACGTCAACGTAGACTACAGCGGCACCATCGTGGCGCAGCCGCGAACCTGGGTTCCCGAAACGGCTGATACCGACACCGGTGTCATTGTCCCTGCTCACTATGCGTACAATGAGGGCGAAGGCTCCCACGGGCTGCTCGCCCAGTCGATCGGCGGTGGTGGCGGCAACGGCGGGGTGAATGTCAGCGCCGGGCTTTCCATCGGCACCGGCAAGAGCGATGGCCATGCCCTGTTCGTCGGTGTCGGCGGTTTCGGTGGTGGCGGTGGCAACGCTGGAGACGTGAACGTCACGACCACCGGTAATGGCACCACTGACACGATTTCTTCTTACGGTGACGGCTATTCGGCTATCACTGCCCAGAGTATTGGCGGTGGCGGCGGCAACGGCACCCTCAACGTCAGTGGCGGCCTGGTCACCGATTCTCCCATCAGCATCGGTGTCGGCGGTCTGGCCGGTACGGCCGGTACCGGAGGTAACGTCAAGGTCGCCAGCAGCACCGATATCTTTGCGGCGTCCGGGGATATTGACCCGTTGGACGATGGCGAGATCATTCTGCAGACGATTGTCGATGCGGTGGTCGGCGCGGTCGATGAGTTGACCTCCGGTGATGCCAACGTCAAGGCGCTTGTTGATGCCATCGTCGGTCCGACCGAACCGGAACACTCCGCCGGCATCATGGCCCAATCGATCGGCGGTGGCGGCGGCAACGGCGGGGTGAATGTCAGCGGCGGTTTCTCCATCGCAAAAGAAAAACTCCCTTCGGTGACCTTCGGCCTCGGTGGTTTCGGCGGCGCGGCCGCGCGTAGCGGCAATGTCACTGTCAGCCACACGGGTGATACCGAAACAGTCGGAGACTGGACTCACGGCATTCTGGCCCAGAGTATTGCCGGTGGTGGCGGCAACGGCGGTTTCAACGCCAGTATCGCCGGCAGCCTCAGTGATACCTCCAACTCCGGCGAGGCGCTGGACTTCACTGCCGATATCGGTATCGGCGGTCTGGGGGGGCAGGGGGCCGATGCCGGCAAGGTGGAGGTTGATTCAAGCGGAACGATTAAGGTGGCCGGAGACTATTCCCGCGGCATCCTGGCGCAGTCGATCGGTGGCGGCGGCGGTAACGGCGGCATGAATCTGAATGTCCTTGTCGCCAGCAACAGTTCGCCGGCCAGTGTCGGCATCGGCGGTTCCGGTCTCGGGGGCGGACATGGCGGGGATGTCACGGTCAGGCGCGGCAGTGAAACCCGGGCGGCCGGCAAGATCACCACCATCGGTGAAGGAGCCGCCGCCATTGAAGCGTCCAGTATTGGTGGTGGTGGCGGCGATGCCGGCATGAACTTCCAGTTCGGCGTCAGTCTGGCCGGATCGTCCGATGGTGGAGTGAAGACTCAGTCTTACGGGCTGGTTCTTGCTGTCGGCGGCTTCGGCGCCGCCGCCAGCCATGGCGGCAAAGTTGCGGTGGATAACTACAGCGATATCAGCACTTTCGGCAATAACAGTTTCGGCCTCCTCGGCCAGTCCATCGGCGGCGGCGGCGGTAACGCGCACATCAACATGTCCCTGGCCTATCACGGCAAGAGTGAAGGGACCAAGGGCCTGAACGTTGCCGTCGGCGGTGGCACCGGTAATGGCGGCGTCGGTGACAGCGTGAATGTCAACTACGCGGGCAACCTCGAAACCTGGGGCTGGGGTTCTTACGGGATTCTGGCCCAGTCGATTGGCGGCGGTGGCGGCAATACCTCCTTGAATACCGCCTATACCTCCGAGAATGGCAAGATCGGTGTCTCCGTCGGTAATTTTGGCGGTGTCGGCGGCAAAGGCGGCGATGTCAGTCTGAGTTCCAAAGGGCAGGTCAGCACGCACGGTGAAAATGCCTACGGGCTGCTGGCTCAGTCGATCGGCAACGGCGGGGGCAACAGCTCAACCATCTCGGTGGCGGCCATGTTGCCGGCCAACAAGGAAAAAGAGACCGCGACCAAGGATTTCAGTGTCGCTGTCGGCCTGGAGGGCGGTCAGGGTGGTTCGGCCGGTAATGTGGTGTTGAACGCCGAAGGAATTGTTGCGACCGCAGGCAGAGATTCCCACGCCATTTACGCCCAGTCGATCGGTGGCGGTGGCGGCAACGGCGGCGGTGGTGGGGGGATGGGCTTTTTGACCTCGGCCACGGCGGCGCTCTCCATCGGTGCCACCGGCGGCAGCGGCGGTGCCGGTGGCGCGGTGACAGTTGACAGCTCTGCCACCGTCTCCACCTCCGGTGATAATTCCGTCGGCATTCTGGCGCAGTCAGTCGGTGGTGGCGGCGGCAGTGGTGGCGGCGCCGGTGGCAGTACCCCCTCGATCAAATCTGAAGCCAGTAGCGTGCGGGTTGCTGTTGGCGGTAAGGGTGGCCAGGGGATGACGGCCGGAGTTGTCAAGGTCACCAACAGCGGCCTGATTGCCACCGGGGGGCATGAATCTCACGGTGTCCTGGCCCAGAGTCTGGGCGGCGGCGGCGGTAATGGTGGTCTGGTGATGAACGAGGTTCTTTATAACAAAGCAGGCCAAGATCCGCGCGCCCATGTTGCTCTCTCCCTTGGCGGAGACGGCGGTATCGGCGGCAGCAGTGACAAGGTGGACGTTGTCAATCAGGGCGGCATTCTCACCACTCTTGGAGATTCCGTCGGGATTCTGGCGCAGTCGATCGGTGGTGGTGGCGGCAACGGCAGCACGGTCGTCACCGGTTCGCTGATGGGCAAGGCCGGCAACGATATCTACCTCGGTATCGGCGGCGTCGGCGGACTGGGAGGTACTGCCGGTGATGTGACGGTTAAAAACCTTATGGATGACTCCGGAAAAGCCGCTGATATCAAGACCTATGCCAACAATTCACACGGTATCCTGGCCATGAGCGTCGGCGGCGGCGGTGGTAACGGCAGCACCACGATTACCACCAGCGCTGCCGGCGAAGGGCGTGAGGGTGACAAGACCACCGTCACTTTTGATCTGAGTGTCGGCGGCATTGGAGGAACCGGTGATGTTGCCGGTAACACCCTGGTTGAGAATTCCGGGAAGATCACCACCCTCGGCAAGGATGCCCATGGCATCATCGCCCAGTCGATCGGCGGCGGTGGCGGCAACGGCGGCCTCGCCATCAGCGGCGATCTCAGCATGGGTGCAACCGGAACAATTGGCTCCCAAAAGCATGTCAGCACCGTTGCCCTCGGCGGCTTCGGCGGTTCCGGCAACAACGCCGGAAACGTGGTGGTCAGGAATTCCGGCACCATCGAGACCTTCGGTGACGGTTCCTATGGCGTCTATGCCCAGAGCGTCGGCGGTGGCGGCGGCAACGGCGGCTTTGCCATCGCTCTGTCCCACAACCTGCTGGTCAACCCGTTCTGGAAGGGTGCGGTGCCGGAGGGGGTGCTGCTGAATATCGGTGTCGGCGGTGTTGGCGGTGCGGGCGGTTCCGGTGGCAACGTTAACGTCGATCACACCGGTGCGATCATTGCCCATGGTGACAATGCCTACGGCATCTATGCCCAAACTGTCGCCGGTGGCGGCGGCAACATGAATTATTCTCTCAGCAGTCCGCTGTGGATGGCCGCAGGGCTGGGGACAGATATCACTCTCGGGCTGGTTCGCGATCTCATCGATAAGGCCGCTGACACGACCGGCGATGTGACCTTGAATGCCAAGGGCGATATCACCATGTATGGTGATAACAGTCATGCTTTCCAGGCCCAGACCGTCAACGGCGGCGGCGGGAACCTCAATCTGTTCCTGGATGTGAGTGAGAGAGCGGTTGAAATCGGCGAAGACGGGATCGAAGTGCCGTCCAACGATCCGGTGCTCAGTAATCTTGTCGGTCATATTATGGCCCCCGTGCAGGTGGGTGCCAAGATGGCCTGGAAGGCGGCGGGCGGGGACGTTGCCACTGACCAGGTCAGCAGTTTACTGGTTCATGGATCGGTGCTCGTCGCCTCCCAGATTCAGTCCATCGGTGGCGGCGGCGGAACTACCTGGCTCAATGACATTCTTGAAGAAGGTACAGAATTTTCTCTCGACTTGCTGGCCGGGGCACAGGACACCTTTGCCAGTGAGGGTGGCAATCTGAGCGCCAGGAAAGAGGGCATAATCTATACCACCAATGAGAAGGCCCAGGGTGCTTCCTACCAGTCAGTCGGCGGCGGTGGTGGCCACATCATCGTCAACGTCCAGACTGTTCCGCAACAGGACACCACAGTCCCAACGCCTGTTACGGTACCCGCTCCTCTTCTCCGCCTTGCGGGTGTCCAACCGCTTGCGGCCGCCAACCCCGGTGCCACGGCTACCATTGCCCTCGGCGCTGACGGGGGCAGCAACAATAATGGCGGCAATCTCGATGTCACCAACATTGGTCACACCATCACCGAGGGTGCGTATTCAACCGGTCTGGTTATGCAGAGCATCGGTGCCGGCGGCGCTGACGCTCACCTGAGCGGCCTCGACTCTCTGGCCGTCACCATCGGTGGCCGCAATGGGGCCGCCGGTGATGGCGGCACCATTCTGTTTGCCAATACCGGTGTGGTGGCAACAGCAGGCGAGCGTTCTCACGGCATCATTCTGCAGTCGATCGGTGGCGGCGGCGGGGCCTTGTTCACCGACCTCGACCCGGCTGACATCGAGCTGAGTCCGAGCACGGAAGGGAGCGGTAACGGCGGTACCCTCAATTTCTCCCAGCAGGGGGCCGTTCGGGTGTCCGGAGCCGAAGCTTACGGGGTTCTGGCCCAGAGTCTCGGCGGCGGCGGCGGGATGGTCGATACCCTGTTTGCCGGCAGTGCCGGCGGCAGCGGCAGCGGCGGTGACATCACTCTCGCTTTTAACGATGAGGTGATTTCTTCCGGCCTCGGTTCGACCGGCATCTTTGTCCAAAGCGCCGGCGGGGGCGGCGGACCAGACGGAGATATCTCCCTGGCTCTCAACGGCGCCCTGGTGATGGGTGGCTCAGGAACAGGAGTCGGAGTCCATTTTGACGGTGGCCGGGACAACACCCTGAGCAACCACGCCATGGTGCTGACAGTCGACGGTGTCGATGGAACGGCCGTTCTCGGTACCAGCGGGAATGAACGGATCGATAACTTCGGCACGCTATTCGGCAATGTCGATCTCGGCGCGGGGACTAACCAGCTGCTCAACCGAGTCAGTGGGGAACTCTGCCCCGGGGACCGCCTGGCGGTCGGCAGTGGTAATACGGTGATCAACCAGGGGCGTCTTTCTCCCGGTGGCCTGGGTCGTGCTACCCATACCATTGTCTCGGGTGAGGTCCGCCAGGACGCTTCAGGAAGCTATCTGGTCGATGTCGATTTCTCGGACAATCAAGTCGACTGGCTCGAGTCTGACGGCCAGGTTGATTTGAACGGAAGCGTTGTCCTTAATCCGCTGCACTCTGAATTGTTGCAGCCGGGGAGCTATCAGCCGGTTATCGCCAGCGGCACGGGGGGATTGTCGGATGGGGGTCTCGATTTTCAGGTCGCTCCCTCGGCAGTGGTCCGTTACCAGCTGCTCCAGCCTGATCCGCAGAGCCTCGCCCTGGGACTGAAGATAACCTTTACTCCCGAAGGGCTTGAGCCGAATCAGCAACGCATGGCCGAATATTTCAACCGGTTGCAGTTGGCCGGGGGGTCGGACACCATGGCACCCTACATCAGCACCCTGTTCGCGCAGCCGGATGTCGCGGCGCTGGCGAAAATCTATGCTCCTCTGGTACCGAATCAATACAATTATCTGACGACCGCAACCCTGGACGTTGCCCGCCAGCAGTTCAACCCCTTGTTGCAGAGATTGCGGACGATTCGCCGCACCGGGGGGATTCCCCAGGAGTTGTCGAAGAACCTTGACTGGGGGCAGGGGGGGACGTTGTTACTTGCCTATAACGGGTCCGATGCCAACCTGCGGCAGCTGTTGGCCCCTCCCGCCCCGTCTGTTCTCAACTATGGTCTCTGGGTGAATGCGACCGGGCTCTGGGGAGATCAGTCAGCCGTTGATGGCTTCGATGCCTATGACTTCGAGTCCCGTGGCTTAACTGGTGGCATCGACCTGATGATCAGCGACAAGCTGGTTGCCGGGGTGGAGTTCGGTGCTCTCCGCACATCGGTCGATATTTCCGGGGGGCGGGGTTCCGGAGATGTCGACAGTACCTTTGTCTCTCTCTATGCGAGTTATTTTGATCCGCGGTTCTACCTGGACGGAGCTCTCGGCTGGGGGCATCATGACTATGACAACCAGCGCAATTTTATTGCCTTTGCAACTCCGCAGACCGCGACCAGTGACCATAACGGGACGAGCTGGTCGCTTTATTCGGAAGCCGGCTGCAATATTCACGCAGACCTGTTGCTGATTCAGCCCTATCTAGGTTTGAGCTATGTTTCGCTGGATGAGGACGGCTTTGCCGAGCAGGGGGGCGGAGCCTTCAGCCTGGTCGCGGACCAGCGCACGACCAGTGCCCTGGTTTCTGATTTCGGGGCGCGCTTCAATCGGCCCTTTGCCATTCCCTTCGGCGCCCTCGTCCCTGAACTGAGCCTTGCCTGGAATCATGACTTCGGTGTCGATGATCAGGAACTCACCGGTTCCTTTGCCGGGGGCACCCAGGCGAATTTCACCATCGAGGGACAGGGCAGGCACCAGGATTATTTTGAGTTCGGTGCTTCCCTGATGCTGCTTGGAAAGTCGGAATTGAGTTCGTCGCTCAGTTATACTGAACAGCGTGGCGGCGAGCGTCGTATCCAGAAGGTGCTCGGCGAGTTGAGACTTGATTTCTAGCCATTTGCCGGGGACATGGGGTGGTGGACCCGCCCACAGGTTTGGTTTCTGGAGTAGAGCAGGAAACAAGGGGGCCGGCACCGTCGGTGCCGGCCCCCTTGCGGCTTATTGCCGGTAGGTGATCTGGTAGCTGAAGGTCTTCGGATCGAGCCAGTCCAGGGTCTTGCCACCGACCTGGGCGAAGGGGTACATCAGGTAGTTGACGGCCGGTCCCTGTTGCGGAGGGTTGAGTTCGATATCACGCCCTTCGGAGAGACGGACACGGTAGGCATCGACGCCGCCCCAGAAGTCCTCGCGCAGTTTGGCGACTTGCGGATCATCGAGCTTCAGGTTCTGCTTCAGCATCGCTTTGCGTACGTCGGCCGGGTCGACCGGCACCCAGCCGTAACCGGGCTGGTAGAATTCGGCCCAGCAATGCTGCCAGCCGGTGATGTCCTGGCCATCCTTTTTTCCCAGCCGGATGCCGAGAATTTCGCGGGCCGGGATCCCGGCCGAACGGGCCAGGGCGACATAGATGGAACTGATGTCGGCGCACTTGCCGCCGGGACGGTCAAGCAGGCGCGGCACGTTGCCGAGGCCGCAACCGCGGGTGTTCGGGTCGCGGAAGGTATTGTCCACCGTCCAGTCATAGATGGCGCGGGCCTTTTCCAGGTTGGTCTTTTTCCCGGCAACGATCTGGTCGGTGAGAGCCTTGACCGGACCATCGATCGGCCCCATGCTGGTGGCGCCGAGGTAGCGGCTGAAGGCGGCCCGGTCGAGGGGAACGTCTGCCCGGGGGATGTCCCGGCGTAATTGTTCCCTGCGTTCGGCCTTGAAGCGGAGGGTCAGCCGGCGGCTGTCGGCGTCTGCCGCCCAGCGCGCGTAGAGTATCGGGATGCTGTTTTCCCGGTCGGTGTAGACGGCCGCCTCGCTGTAATTACCTTCCCAGTGGATATCGCTGATCAGCTGGTTGGCATCGGAAATCGGGTAGGGAATCCAGAGCCTGGCTTCCCGGCCGGATTGCTGCCCGGAGAGGTCGAAGGTCATGACCACCTCTCCCGAGACGGTTTTCCCCCAGGCGCTGCTGACGCCGAGCAGCAGGATGAGCAACAGAAAAACAAGACGTTTCATGTATCAGGTTCTCCTCGGTGGTAAAATTCGGTTCTCATGCCCAAGTCAGGATTAAACTGAATCCGGTCCGGAATGTCCAATCGTTATTACAGATAAAGCCGATGACAGATATTGGTAATATTAATGATATGTCCGGGGCGTAAAAGCGCTGGTGATCAGGTATCTGTCAGACTATGATAACGCCCATGCTGACTCCTCTTCCCCAATCACTCAGTGTCGTGCTGGTCGAACCGCAGCATCCCGGCAATATCGGCATGGTCTGCCGGGCGATGGCCAATTTCGGTATTTCCGACCTGCGCCTGGTGAATCCCTGCCCGTACCTGCATCCCGAGGCACGCAAGTTCGCCGTTGCCGGCAATCACCTGCTCGGCTCGGCCCGCTGTTTTCCCGATCTGCCGGCAGCCCTGGCCGATGTTCACCTGAGTGTCGCCGCCACCCGGCGCGCCGGTCGTCTGCGGGGAACACTCCATCCGAGCAGTCACCTGCCGAAACTGGTGGGCGCGCTTCCCGCAGGGGCCCGGGCGGCGCTGGTTTTCGGCCGTGAGGACCGCGGCCTGAGTGGCGATGAAATCGCCTGCTGCGGCGCCGGAGTGCGGATCGCCAGCAGCGAAGAGGTCGGGTCCCTCAATCTCGCCCAGGCGGTGATGGTGCTGCTCTATGAACTGCATCGTCGGCCGGGAACGGTCGGAGAGGTGAGGGATCTGCCGGAAGAGGGGGAACTGCAGGCGGTTTACGCGCAGATGGATGACGTTCTCGATCGGATCGGTTTCACCAACCCGGCCTGCCCCGGAGCCACCCTGACCCGCCTGCGGCAGCTGATCAGCCGCGCCCGCCCGGATCGCGGTGAACTGGGGCTGCTGCGGGGGATGTGGGGGCAGATCAGTGAAAGCATCAACAACTGGCCGGGGAAGCGTCGGGGTGGCCGATAAGCATCCGCCTGCTGCGTTGCTCGCGTCTTCAGTCGCTGCGGAGTAGCTGTCGCTACACCTCATGCTGCGAGGGCGGCCGAGACGCAC
This sequence comes from Geothermobacter hydrogeniphilus, assembly GCF_002898515.1. GTDB lineage: Bacteria > Desulfobacterota > Desulfuromonadia > Desulfuromonadales > Geothermobacteraceae > Geothermobacter_A. The sequence goes on from NZ_PPFX01000006.1 coordinate 20,110, forward strand.
CCGTCTGCTGCGTTGCCCTCAGCCTTCAATCCTCGATGTAGCTGCCGCTACACCTGTGGTTTCAGTCTTCGCGCGCCTTGCATCCGGGCACGTCTCGACCACCTTGTGACGGTGGTGCTGGGGGTGTTTTGACTGGTTTTGGTGTTTCCCCCGTGTTGTCGCCGCCGGAGAGAGGTGGACGTTTCGGGAGAGAGCCGGACGAATGTCTGAGGCGCAGCCGAGTTTTCGTCCCGGCCCCGAAGCGTCTGCCGAACGGAGGGAACCCGCGCCAGCGGGCAAGACATTCGGGTGCCCTTCTTTTGCTCACTTTTCTTGGGCAAGCAAGAAAAGTGAGGCGCTGGCGGGCGCTCCCGCTTTTGGTGCGAAGGCAGTCGAGAAGCACCCATCTGCTGCGTTACGCTCAGCCTTCAATCCTCGATGCAGCTGCCGCTACGTCTGCGGTTTCAGTCTTCATGCGCCTTGCATCCGGGTACGCCTCGACCGCCTTCAAGGGGGTGGTGCGATTCTATCTCTTACACAACAAAAACGTCTCCGCCACGAACGAATCCAGCCCCCGTTGACGCAACCCGGGATGCGCGTCGATCATTTCCTTACTGCTCAGCATCTCGATATCGAAGGCCGTACCGTAGAGCTGTTCGATCTCCCCGGCGGGCACCGAGAAGGGCGGGCCGTCTATCAGCTGCTGGTCATAGCTGTTGCTGATCAGCAGTATCCGTCCTCCGCTCGGCATCCATTCTGTCAGCCGGACGGCATAATCATGACGCACCCGCGGCGGCAGGGCCATCAGCGCGGCGCGATCGTAGACCAGCCGGGCGTCGCGCAGATGTTGCTGCCGCAGGGCGAAAAAGTCCCCGCAATAGATGTGGATGGCTCCCGCCCGCCAGAGTTGCAGTTCCCCGACATCTTCCCTTTCCGGCTGCAGCCCGTGCTCATCGAAAAAGGCTTTGATCGCCAGTGAGCTCAGTTCGACGCCGATCACCAGCAGTTTTCGCTCCGCCAGCCATATCAGGTCGCGGCTTTTGCCGCACAGCGGGACGAAAATCGTTTCCCCGGCGGATGCCTGCAGCCGGTCAAAGTTGGCCAGCAGCTGCGGATGATCGTAGTCGAGATGAAAGCCGATCTCTCCCCGTTGCCAGCTCTGGTGCCAGAAATCATGATTCATTGCTACGGCTCCTATTGCGGCAGATGCCCTCAGTCACTGTCGTAAAGTGTCGGGCCTGATGTCGGACAATTGACTCGCGGCGTCTGTGTTTACGTGATATCAATATGTTAGCGGTTTGGTTCGCCCTTTGCAATGTGGAGTTTGCTCACCATTCCCTTTCAGGAGGCATATCATGCAACTTCGTTCGATTTTACTGGTGCTCTGTGGATTGCTGCTGGCGGTCGGAACCGCTTCGGCCGATGAAATTCTTTCGGTCAAGGCCGGTTATATTTCCCTTTCTCCGGATGGAGATTTTGCCGTCGACGGTGGCGGCCTGGCCGGTACCCGCATCAATCTGAAGAACGACCTCAACTATGACGACAGCGAGGATTTCATCGGTGAGGCGGCGCTGAATCTCGGCCCCTTCCGGCTGTCGGCGGGCTATCTGCCGATCGAGTTTTCCGGTAACGGCAATCTCAATCGGCAGATCATTTTCAACGGCCAGACTTTCAATGTGAACACCAATGTGTCGAGCGATGTCAAGATCGACATGTATGATTTCGGCCTCGTCTGGCACATCATCAACATCGATGACCTGCCGGTGCGACTGCAGTTCGGACCTGAACTGTCGGTCAAGTATATCGATGGCGAGGTCTCGATGCGGGACAGCAGCGGCGCTCTTAACGAGCAGGATTCGATCTCGGCACCGGTGCCGACCATCGGCGCCCGTGCCCGCGTCGGTCTGGCCGACTGGCTGGCCCTGGTCGGGCGGGTCGGTTACCTTAAATACGATGGCAACACCCTGCTCGACGCCGATGGCCAGATCGAGTTTTCGCCGCTGCCGCTGGTCGGGGTCTATGCCGGTTACCGCTACATCGACATGGAGGTGGATGAGTCGGGGGTGTTTATTGATGCGACGTTGGACGGACCCTACGGAGGACTCTTCGTTCGGTTCTAGGTAGGGCGGCCGATACGCACGCATCTGCTGCGTTGCTCGCGCCTTCAGTCGCTGCGGAGTAGCTGCCGCTACGCCTCACTCTTTCAGCCGTGAGACGCCTTGCAGCTACGCACGTCTCGACCACCTCGGAACGGTGGTGTTGGGGGCGGCCGATATCCGCACATCTGCTGCGTTGCTCCCGCGTTTCGTCATTCCGACGTAGCTGCCGCTACGCCTCATTCCTCGGCGCGTGAGACGCCTTGCATATGCACGAATCTCGACCGCCTTCAGCTGCAGCGTTAGGGGCGGCCGACATCCGCACACATCTCGACCGCCTCGGACCGGTTTCTGGATCGAGGCGGTTCTTTTTTCTGATTTTTTTGACTTGTCCTCCCCGTGTTGTCGCCGCCGGAGAGAGGTGGGCGTTTCGGGAAAGAGCCGGACGAATGTTTGAGGCGCAGCCGAGTTTTCGTCCCGGCCTCGAAACGTCTGCCGAACGGAGGGCACCCGCGTCAGCGGGCAAGACATTCGGGGCGCTTTTTCTGCCTACTCTTTTGTGCGCACAAAAGAGTAGGGCGGCGGGCGGGGCCGCGACCCCGCGGTGTACTGCGAGGGCGGCCGATATCCGCACATCTGCTGCGTTGCTCGCGTCTTCAGTCGCTGCGGAGTAGCTGCCGCTACACCTCACTCCTTTAGTTGCGAGACGCCATGCATCTGCACGAATCTCGACCGCCTTGAAGCAGTGGTGCTGGGGTTTTTTCTCTATCTTTCATCTCCCGCGTCTCAGCGCCTCTGCGCGAGGCCGCTTCTCAGCAGGTTCGTCCCGGCGGCAGCCTCAGCAGCAGCACCTCCACCTCGCTGCCGGCTTCCAGGTCGGGGCTTTCAACCGGGATCGGCAGCAGGGCGCAGGCCTCCTGCAGGGAGCGGTTCTGGCCCGAGCCCTGGCGCTGGGAGGGAATGGCGCGGTAGCGGCCGTTCTCCTCTTCGAGCCGGCACCAGAGGAAGTTCCGTCGCTTGTTGCCGCCTTTGACCTTTTCCGCCAGGGTGCAGCGCAGTTTCGGCGGCAGGGGGTCATTCTGCCCCGCCAGGCGCCGCAGGGCGGGCCGGACAAAGATTTCGAAGGTGGCGCCGGTGGCCGCCGGGTTGCCCGGCAGACCGAAAACCGGTTTGCCCTGCAGGGTGCCGAAGAGGATCGGTTTGCCCGGCTTGATGCGGGCTCGCCAGAAGCGGCGCTCGAAGCCGAGTCGGTTGAGGGTTTCCTGCATGTGATCTTTCTCTCCGACCGAGACTCCGCCTGTCGAGAGCAGCAGATCGGCCTGCAGCCCGGCGCGGATCGCCACTTCCAGGGCGTCGGGGGTGTCCCGGCCGATGCCGAGCGGCAGCGGTTCGCAGCCGATATCCCGCAGCAGGGCGCAGAGCATGGGCAGATTCGAGTTGACGATCTGGCCCGGGCCCGGCGTCTCGCCCAACTCCACCAGTTCGTCGCCGGTGGAGAGGATCGCCACCCGTGCCCGGGGATGAACGCTGACCCGGGTGATGCCGGCCGAGGCGAGCAGGGCGATCTCACCGGGGCGCAGTTCGGTGCCCGGCGACAGCAGTTCTTCCCCGTTGCGGAATTCCTCTCCCCGGTAGCGGACGTGTTGTCCGCGGATCGGTGCTTTCAGCAGAGAGATGGATCCCTGCCGTTCCTCCACCTCTTCCAGGGGTATCACCGTATCGGTTCCCGGCGGTAGCGGCGCGCCGGTGGTGATCTGCGCCGCTTCCCCGGCGGCGACCGGCTGGTCGAGGGGGTGCCCGGCGAAGGCGCTGCCGATCAGGGTCAGCGTGCCGCCTTCGTCCTGTCCGGCGTAGGCGAAGGCAAAACCGTCCATCGCTGAGTTGTCCGCCGGAGGCAGGTCCCAGCAGGCCTTGACCGGTTCAGCCAGGACATGACCGACCGCCGCTTCAAGAGGGACGTCGATCGGCGGCAGAGGCGTGACGGTGTCGAGAACAATTTTGATGGCTTCATCGTAGCTGATCATGGGAAAGTCCTGAAATCAAATTGGGCCGCCAAGACGCCAGGGACGCCAAGAAGGTCAAAAACTCATTTAACGGAGAGGCGGAGAGGAGCAGAGACGGAGAAAAAATCTTTTGGGTTTAAAACCAAAAACTGCTTTTGGTTTTCTCTGCGACTCTCCGTGAAAAAAGGTTTTCTTGGCGCTCCTGGCGTCTTGGCGGCAGATTTTAACGTTCGATTCGGGTAATCTCATCTCCCGGTTTCACCACCCCACCTTCGATCACCTTGGCGAAGATGCCTTCCTTCGGCATCACGCAGTCACCGGCCTGGTAGTAGATGGCGCAGCGGTTGTGGCACTCCTTGCCGATCTGGGTCACTTCGAGCAGGGTCGCGCCGATCTGCAGGCGAGTGCCGACCGGCAGACTGACCAGGTCGATGCCTTCGGTGGTGAGGTTCTCGGCGAAATCTCCCTTGTCGACATCGAGCCCCAGGGCCTGCATCTTGGCGATGCTCTCCTGGGCCAGCAGGCTCACCTGACGGTGCCAGTCCCCGGCATGGGCGTCGCCGACAATGCCGTGGTCGGGACGCAGCTCGACCTGGTCGACAGGGGTCTTGCGTTCTCCCTTGTTGCTGCTGATGCAGGTTGCAACCAGTGTGGCCATTGTCTTTCATCCTTCCATGTATGAGTGTTGTCCCCGTGGTTCTCCGTCGTCGGGCGGCAGGACCCAGAGGCTGCGCGCCCTGAGGCTGATTCTGACTTTGTCGCCGGTGCCCAGTCCCAGGTCGCGAAAAGCACAGTTGGGGAGATTGAGTTCGATGGTTGCCGGAGACTCTCTGATTTTAACAACCAGGGTATGATAGCCGCCAAATCCGAAGATGTCGACAATCACCGCCGCGAACAGGTTGTCCCGCAGGTCATCCCCGACCGGGCGGTCGGGGCGGATCAGGGTGACCTCTTCGTTGCGGATGCCGACCGCCACCCGGGTGCCGACCGGCAGATCCCGTCCCGATGCGCAGACCAGGTCCAGCTCTCCCCGCAATCGCATCCGGCCATCTGGAAGCCGTTCGGCGACGGTCAGGGAAAAGATGTTCTGATGGCGCAGGAAGCGAGCGACACTCAGATTGGCGGGTCCGTAGTAGATTTCGTCGCTGCTGCCGAGCTGCTGCAGTCTGCCGTCGATCAGCACGGCGATCTGCCCCCCGAGCATGAAGGCTTCCTCCTGGTCGTGGGTGACATGCAGGATGGTGACCCCGAGTTCACGATTGATCTGCCGCAGTTTGATCTGCAGCTGGCGGGTGATGCCGGCGTCGAGGGCCGAATGGGGTTCGTCGAGAAACAGCAGCTGCGGATTCGGCAGCAGCGCCCGGGCCAGGGCTACGCGCTGTTTTTCGCCGCCGGACAGGGTGGAGATGTCCCGGCGCGTGAGGGGGCCTTCAAGGTCGAGCATGGCGACCAGTTCCGCCAGCCGGTCCCGGCTGGCGGCCGGATCGAGGCGGCGCACCCGGCTGCCGAAGAGGATGTTGTCTTGCACCGAAAGGTGGGGAAAGAGGGCCAGGTCCTGAGGCAGGTAGGCGATATTACGCCGCTCCGGCGGTTGCGCCGCCATTTCTTCGCCATTAAGAAGCACCCTCCCGGCAGCGGGTTTCAACAATCCCATCAGGGCTTCGAGAAGGATGGTCTTGCCGGCGCCGGACGGGCCCAGCAGGGTGAGGTAACTGCCGGCCGGGATGCTGAGATCAACCGGTCCCAGGCGGAAATCACCGCACGCGATTCGCAGTTGTTCGGCGCGGATCATGGCCGTCGCCCTCCGACCAGCCGAACCAGGAAGAGGACGGCGAAGCTGATCAGGATCAGGATCAGGATCAGGACCACCGCGCGCGACAGATCGGCTGCCGACATGGCCAGGTAGATGCTGCTCGGCAGGGTGGCGGTCTGCCCCCTGGCGGTGCCGGCGACCATCACCGTGGCGCCGAATTCGCCTATGGCCCGGGCCCAGCAGAGAATGAAGCTGGCGATGATGCCGCGTCGTGCCAACGGCAGGGTGACGCGCAGGAAGCTGCCGCCGGCGCTGCAGCCGAGCAGCCGCGCGACCTGTTCATAACGGGGTGAAATCTCTTCAAAGCTTGCCTTGAGCATCCGCACCGCCATGGCCACCACGACGGTGAACTGGGCCGCGATCACCCCGGCGACGGTGAATGGCAGGGTCAGCCCCAGGCTGTGCAGGAAACGACCGGGCGGGGTGTTCAGCGCCATCAGGATCAGGGTGCCGAGAGCGACCGGAGTCAGCACCACCGGCAGGTCAAGCAGGGTGTCGAGCAGGCGCTTGCCCGGAAAGTTCAGCCGGGCCAGGGCGTAGCCGGCCGGAACGGCAAACGCCAGGGCCGCCAGGGTGGCGATGGTGGCGCTGACCAGGCTGAGGCGGATGGCATCCAGCAGGGTTGACGAACTTAGTTCGGCGCGCAGGGTCGACCCGTTCAGGTAGGGCGCCTGTCCTCCCAGCAGCAGCAGGAAATAACCGGCCAGCAGGCCCAGCGGCAGAACCAGGGCCAGCCGGAAGGCTCTGTTGTGATGGGGGGTCATTATTGCCAGTCTCCGGGCAACGGGTACTCGCCGCCCAGTGTTGCCTGTGGCGCCAGGCGGCGGATGTCGGTTTCATCGGTGATATATCCCCAGCGCGCAAAGACCGCGGCGCCTTCAGGGCCGGTCAGGAACCGCAGGAAATCCCCGGCGGCCCGTTTGCGGGAACTGGTACGGATCACCGCCGCCGGGATGTAGGCGATGCGCGGGATCTGCTCCGGTCGCAGCAGGATGACCTCGCTTGCTGCCGGGTTCCAGCTGCCGAATTCCCGCCAGCCGAGGACGGCATCAACCTGTCCCAAGGGGATCATGGCGGCGGCCTTGGCGCAGCTTTCCACCATGCCGACCAGGTTGGGGCGGACTTTTTCAAGCTGGTGATTGAAGGCCAGCAGCTCAACCCCGTAGAGTCCGACGCAGACCCCTTCCGGATCGGCCATGCCGACCCGCAGGCCGGGCCGCGCCAGGTCGTTCAGGCCGCTGATCTTCGCCGGGTTTCCCTTGGGGACGATGATCGCCGGCAGCAGGTAGGCGAGAATTTTCGCGCCCGGGTCGAGCAGCTGAAAGCGCTGTGCCTTGCTGAGGAAATCGGGTGAACCGGGGATGTAGAGGTCACCCGCCCCGGTCAGGCGGATCTGGTTGAGCATGGTTCCCGAACCGCCGAAATGGAGAATGACCCGGTTGCCGGTCTGCTGCCGGTAGGCCGCGGCCAGTTCTTCCAGCGGGGGTTGGGAGGCGGAGCCGGCAAACACGGTGATTTCGTCCGCCGGGGCAATCACCGGGATCAACAGCAGGGCAAGGCACCCCAGGATCCCGAGGGCCCGGGAGCAGCTAAAGATCATCCTGTGCCTCCTCGCGGAATTTCTCGTCGACCATCGCCTCCAGTCCCTGTTTGAGCCGGGCATAGCGCGCCAGCAGGGCAACCGTCTGCTCGGTGAGGGACGTTGATCCCCCCCCCTTGCCGCCCTTGACCCGCCTCACCAGGGGAAAGGGGGCATGCTCCTCCATCTGTCGCAACTGTGACCAGACCTTGCGATAGGGGATGCCGAGTTCGGCGGCGGCCGCGTTGAGCGATCCGGTTCGCTGGATGGCCTGCAGCAGCCGCTCCCGGCCGTCGCCCAGCAGGGGCTCGCCATCGACTTCCAGCCAGACTTTGCTGCGCACGCGGATGGTTTTCATTGAAATCAAGCCTTTCGCCACCAAGACGCCAGGAGCGCTAAGAAGGCCAAGATCACATTTAACGGAGAGGTGGAGAGGAGCAGAGACAGAAAGAAAATCTTTTGGGTTTAAAACCAATAACCGTTTTTGATTTTCCCTGCGTCCTCTCCCTCTCTGCGACTCTCCGTTAAAAAAGGTTTTCTTGGCGTCCCTGGCGTCTTGGCGGCCCCAAATCTGAGATTTACCGCAAAAAACGCTCCTCGATGAAATCGACGATTGCCGGCGCGTCATTCAGGTCGAAACAGGGCACGTCCAGCTCAAGCCGGACATCGCTGGCGACCGCGATCAGGGTTGGATCGTGCTCCTTCCCCCGGCACAGCAGCTGTTCGCTGCGCGCCCGGCGGTGGACTTCGATCTTCGGCATGCTGCTGCGTTTGAATCCTTCGGTGAGGATGATGTCGACATCGCCGCAGTAGGTGGCGATGGTCTCGTCGAGGGAGGGTTCCTTGTCGGCGGGATTCTGTTTCACCATGGCGATCTGCTGTGGTGATGTGATCAGCATGGTGTCAGCTCCGGCCCGGGTCAGGCGCCAGGAGTCCTTGCCCTCGTGATCGATACTGAAGCTGTGGGCGTCGTGCTTGATGGCGGCCACCCGATGACCGCGCTGTTTCAGTTCGGCAATCAGTTTCTCCAGCAAGGTGGTCTTGCCGGTACCGCTTTTGGCGACCACGGAGACGACCGGTGGGGTCATGGCTGTTTCTCCTTCCTGAAGGTCCTTGAACCGGGCCAGTTGCTCGGGAGTGTTGAGATTGACCAGCGAACGCTGCCAGCCCGGCGGCAGCTCCGGCGGATCGAGATAGCGGATGTTGATCCGCTGGTAGAAATCGTAGATACGGTACTGGTCCTGGCGCAGCATCTCTTCCATCTGCCCGAGGCAGTTCCGGTGATAGAGAGCGAACACCGGCTCGTAGCCTTCGGGGGTGCGCGGGACGACGGCATCCCGTCCTTGCCGCAGTGCCAGCATCCGTTCGACAATAGCCGGGTCGGGGCGGGGCATGTCGCAGGGCGCGACCAGGATCCAGTCAGTTTCCGCCGCCCGCAGCCCGGTATACAGCCCCCCCAGGGCGCTGCCGGGGTAGAGGTCGGGGACCGAGGGCAGATCGGGGCCCTCCAGGTCGGGACGGTCGCCGGCGATCAGCACCCGGACGCAGAAATGGCGCAGCAGGTCGAGGGCGCGCCGGTAGAGGGGTTGTCCGTCGATTTGCAGCCGCGCCTTGTCGCGCCCCATGCGCAGACTTCTGCCGCCGGCCAGTAAGACCCCGGTGAGATCGGAGCTGTCGGTTTTTCCGTTGTGCGCATTCTGCATAACGGAGCAAATTGTAAGAGATGTTTCATCAGGGTGCAAGGAAAAACTGGAAACGCAAGAAAATGTCTTGCAAGTAATTCGGATATCTGGATATCATTATTTCCATGAAAAAACTCACTGACGAAATCAAGGCTCTCGGCGACGAAACCCGGCTGCGGATTCTCAACCTGCTGCGGGATGCCGAACTCTGTGTCTGCGACCTGTTCGCCGTCCTCAACCTGCCGCAGTCGACCGTCTCGCGCCATCTCGCCATCCTCCGTCGTGGCGGTTGGGTGGTCGACCAGCGGCGGGGCAGCTGGATGTACTATCGGCTGGCCGATGACGCTGCGGCGACGGCGATCCTCGCCCCCCTGCTGGAACGCATGGCAACCTGTGAGCGCGGCACTGATGACCTGGCGGCCCTGTGGGAGTATTTGCGGAAGAAAAGCGAAGCAGAATGTTTATGACGCCGCCCGTTCGCGTTGCTCACTCAAGACGCCAAGGGCGCCAAGAAGGTCAAAAACTCATTTAACGGAGAGGTGGGGAGGGGCAGAGCCGGAGAGAGAATCATTTTAGGTTTAAAACCAAAACTGTTTTTGGTTTTCTCTGCGTCCTCTCCCTCTATGTGGCTCTCCGTTAAAAAAGATGGCGTCGCAAAAACTCGCCAGCAACGGCGTCGCTACGCTTGTCTCGCGGCTTCGACGTACGTAAGTACGCCTCATTGCTCGACAAACGCGCGCCTTGTTGCTGACGCTTTTTGCTTAGCCAGCACTCTTGATGCTTTTTTGTAAAAGCATCAAAAAAGGTTTTCTTGGCGTCTTGGCGGCCCAAGATTTTTGAAAGGTTTTCCCCGATGGCAAAAACACGCGTCCTCTTTCTCTGCACCGGCAATTCCTGCCGCAGCCAGATGGCCGACGGCCTCATCAACCACGACTTCGCCGGCCGGATCGAAGCCTTCTCCGCCGGCACCGAGCCGCACGGCCTCAACCCGAAAGCGGTACGGGTGATGGCCGAGGTCGGCATCGACATCTCCGGCAACAGCTCCGATCACCTCAGCCGCTTCCAGGGTGAGCCTTTCGATTACGTCATTACCCTCTGCGGCGACGCCGACGAGAAGTGTCCGCTCTTTTTCGGCAGTACCAAACGGATCCACATCGGCTTCGACGATCCGCCGAAGGCGACCGGCAGCGAGGAGGAGGTACTGAATGTCTACCGGCGGGTGCGCGATGAGATTCGTCAGCGGCTGGGGGAATTTTTTACAAGCAAAATCGGCTAAGGGCTAAGGGCTAAGGGCTAAGGGCGAAAGGCGAAGGGTTTTGACCACGGATTTTCCCCTTAGCCTTTGGCCCTTTGCCTTTAGCCGTCTTTCATCTTTGAAAGGTTTTTTCACCATGCAACACGGACTCACCAAAAAACTCTCCTTTCTTGACCGCTACCTGACCCTGTGGATCTTCCTCGCCATGTTCGTCGGTGTCGGGACCGGCTGGCTGTTTCCCGGCGTCAAGGACCTGGTCAATGCCTTTTCCGTCGGCACCACCAACATCCCTATCGCCATCGGTCTGATCCTGATGATGTACCCGCCGCTGGCCAAGGTGCGCTACGAGGAGCTGGGCGAGGTGTTTGCCAACAAGCGGATTCTCGGCATCTCGCTGATCCAGAACTGGGTGATCGGTCCGATCCTGATGTTCATCCTCGCCATCGTCTTCCTGCACAACTATCCGGAGTACATGGTCGGGTTGATCATGATCGGCCTGGCGCGCTGCATTGCCATGGTCATCGTCTGGAACGAACTGGCGAAGGGCAACACCGAGTACTGTGCCGGCCTGGTGGCCTTCAACTCGGTTTTTCAGGTTCTCTTCTACTCGGTCTATGCCTGGTTCTTCGTGACCGTCCTGCCGCCGTTGTTCGGGCTGCAGGGCGCGGTGGTCGAAATTTCCATCGGCCAGATCGCCGAGAGTGTCGCCATCTATCTCGGCATCCCCTTCGTTGCCGGGATGCTGACCCGGCTGGTGCTGGTCAAGTCGAAGGGGCGTGACTGGTACGAGCGGACGTTCATACCGAAAATCAGTCCCATCACCCTGGTGGCGCTGCTGTTCACCATCCTGGTGATGTTCAGCCTGAAAGGGGAGCTGATCGTCTCCATCCCCCTCGACGTGGTGCGGATCGCCATCCCGCTGCTGATCTACTTCGTGGTGATGTTCCTGGTCAGTTTCTGGATGGGCATCAAAAGCGGCGCGGATTACAGCAGGACCGCGACCGTCGCCTTTACCGCCTCCGGCAACAACTTCGAGCTGGCGATCGCCGTGGCGGTGGCGGTCTTCGGACTCGACTCAGGGGTTGCCTTCACCGCGGTCATCGGTCCGCTGGTCGAGGTGCCGGCGCTGATCGGGCTGGTGAACGTGGCGTTCCGGCTGCGGAAGAAGTACTATGGCTCCCTGGAAAGGACCCGTCCCGCCTGACAGAAATAGCGTCTACGGGGTTGCATGTCACCTCGGCCTGGGGCAGACTCGAAAGATCAATCCCCAAGCAAGGAGGACCCAGATGAAACGGCTGATTTTCGGAACCCGCAGCTACCACTGGTTTGAAAAGGTGGTGGTGGCGGTCCTGACCCTGATGGTCGGAATCTCGGTGATCCTGACCCTGGTGGCGGCCGGTGTCGAGCTCTGGAAGGTTGTCGTCAGCGGCGATCACCTCCTCGATCATCAGGGCTTCCTCAAGGTCTTTGCCGCCTTCATGACCGTCCTTATCGCCCTGGAATTCAACCACACCGTTCTGCCCGACATCACCAGCAAGACCCCCCTGGTCAAGGTTCAGGCGGTCCTTCTGGTCGCCCTGCTCGCTCTGGCGCGAAAGGTGGTTCTGGTCGATTTCAAGACCGTCTCCTATGCCCTGATGATCGGTCTCGGTGTCCTGATCCTGGCCGTTGCCGGGGCCTACTGGGTTCTGCGCCGCGAGGACGGGGAATGTTCCTAAATACACAAATACAAATAGCCCAGGGGGGACCTGATTGTCAGCATCCCGCTGGTCGAGGTGCCGGCTTACCTCGGCAGCCAGGTCGGTGGGGCGTTGCTGGCCAGTCTGATGCTGCACTGGACCTTCCCCGAGAATGTCGGCCTGGGCATGACGTTGCCGAGAGTGTCGGCGGCATTGGCCTTTGTCTGGGAGGCTGTGCTGACCTTCCTGCTGATGCTGGTGATTCTGCAGGTCGCGACCGGCAGCAAGGAGCAGGGTCGCATGGCCGGGATTGCCATCGGCGGCACCGTCGCCCTGGAAGCCCTGTTTGCCGGGCCGATCACCGGTGCCTCGATGAACCCGGCCCGTTCCCTGGCCCCGGCCCTGGTCGGCGGTCACCTGCACCTGCTCTGGCTCTACCTGACGGCTCCGGTCCTGGGGGCGTTATTGGCTGTCTTTGCCTGGCGGGCCATGCGCCGGGTTGAACCTGTTTCCATGACCCATCCCAATCCCTAAGGAGAAGTCACCACCATGTACGATTCCCAGACCACCATCGACCAGGTCAAGGACTATTACGGCAAGGTCCTCTCCAGCCAGAAGGACCTCAAGACCAGCGCCTGCTGCAGCAGCGAATCGCTGCCAGCGCGGCACAGGGAGATCCTGGCACGGATCGAGGACGAGATCCTGGAGAAGTTCTACGGCTGCGGCTCACCGATTCCGCCGGCCATCGAGGGCTGCACGGTGCTTGATCTCGGCTCCGGAACCGGGCGTGATGTCTATCTGGCCAGCGCCCTGGTGGGGGAGACGGGGCGGGTGATCGGTATCGACATGACCGACGAGCAGATTGCCGTGGCGCGGCGCTACGTCGCCACCATGACCGAACGTTTCGGCTTCAGACAACCGAACGTCGATTTTCGCCAAGGCTACATCGAGGACCTCGCCGCGGCAGGGATCGAGGACAACTCGGTCGACCTGGTGATCTCCAACTGCGTGATCAATCTTTCTCCGGACAAGGAGCGGGTCTTCAGGGAAATCTTCCGCGTCCTCAAGCCGGGCGGGGAACTCTATTTTTCCGATGTCTTCGCCGGCAGAAGGGTGCCGGATGAGATCCGTCGTGACCCGGTGCTGCACGGCGAATGCCTGGCCGGGGCGCTCTACATCGAGGATTTTCGCCGTCTGCTGGTCGGGCTCGGCTGCCCCGACTACCGGCAGGTCAGCAACCGGCGCATCGAGCTGAACAACCCGGAGCTGGAAGCCAGGGCCGGCATGATCGACTTCTATTCGATCACCGTGCGCGCCTTCAAGCTGGCCTGTCTGGAGGATATCTGCGAGGACTACGGCCAGGTGGCGATCTACCGGGGAACCATCGAGGACCATCCGCATCATTTCGACCTCGACGACCACCACCGGCTGCTGACCGGCAAGCCGCTGCTGGTCTGCGGCAACACCGCGGCGATGCTGCAGCAGACCCGTTTCGCACCTCATTTCGAGATCGTCGGTGACCGCTCGGTGCATTACGGCCCCTTCGACTGCCAGCCGGCCGCAGAAGAACCCTCCGGTGGCGGGGGCTGCTGCTGAGACGGGAAAAGAGCTCCGTCCGCAATGGGCGGTTTCCCGTCTTTTGTCCCCCGGTTGCGATTGCAGGCTTCTGCAGTATCCTGTTGAACAGTTGACACCACGTCCCTGATTCAGGACATAACCAAGGAGCTGTGCCGATGAAAAAACTGATTATGTTGCTTGCCGCGATGACCCTGACGCTTCCTGTTGCCGGTTGGGCCGCACCGAACGGGGAGGCGATTTACCACAAGGCCTGCAGCGTCTGTCACAATACCGGCATCGCCGGTGCTCCCCAGCTGGGCAACAAGGCGGCCTGGAAAGAACGTATTGCCGAGGGGACAGATGCAATGACCAGGACCGCCATCAAGGGGAAGGGGGCCATGCCGGCCCGGGGCGGCCATGCCGAGTTGAGTGATGCCGAGGTCCGGGCGGCGGTTGAATACATGATGGAAAAAGGCAAGTAGCGGGCGGACTCTATCTACTGAATGAAAATCCCCGTCGGCGCCGTCAGTGGTGTCGACGGGGATTTTTTTTGATCGACGTCGATTCGGGATCGGAGGGAATGCCCCCCGGTTTCAGACCACGGTATTTCTCTCCCCCTAACCCCGCTCCAGTTCAAACGGCCAGCCGAGGATCCCGCCTTCGAGGTAGGCGACCTTCTCGAATCCGGCCGCCAGCAGGATGCGGGTTGCTTCGTAACCGCGCAGGCTGATTTTGCAGAAGGGGACGATCAGCCTGTCTTTCGGCAGCTCCGCTGTCCCGGACCGCAGTCGGCCGAGAGGCAGCAGGATGGCGCCGGGGATGCGTACTTCGGCGTATTCGTCCGGAGAACGCACGTCGAGCAGCAGGAGCTCCTCCCCGGCATCGAGCCGTTGACGCAGCTGCAGCGGGCTGAGGCTGTCGGCCAGGCCGTCGAGCTTGTTGCGCAGGGCGTTGGCCGCCTGGTGCAACGGATCCATGGCGCCGGAAAAGGGAGGCGCGTAGCCGAGGTCGAGCTGGGCAAAGCGGTTGAGACCGGCGCCGAAACTGAGGGCGGTGGCGACCACGTCGATCCGTTTGGCCACCTCTCCCGGTCCGACGATCTGCGCGCCCAACAGGCGACGGCTGGCGCGGTCGACGGTCAGACGGGTCAGGATCGGTCGGGCGGAAGGCATCGAATGAACCCGGTCCGGTGAGGGGGCGAGAATGCTGACCGGTTCGAACCCCGCTTCCCGCGCCTGCTGTTCCGAGAAGCCGGTGCGGCCGACATTGAGGCCGAAAACCTTGACCAGCAGGCTGCCGAGGATGCCGGGGAAATAGGTTGTCCGGTCGCAGAGGCTGTCGGCAACCACCCGGCCATGTTTGTTGGCGGTGGAGCCGAGGGGCAGATAGAACGGATTGCCGTTGATCAGGTGACGGCTCTCGACACAGTCGCCGGCGGCGTAAATCGCCGGGTCACTGGTCTGCAGATGTTCGTTGACCGCAATGGCGCCGCTGATTCCGATTTCCAGGCCGGATTCCCGCGCCAGTTCGACGTTCGGTTTCACCCCCAGGGAGAGAATCACCAGCTCGGCGGGATAGCTGCCGCCCGCGGTGCGGACCCGCACGGCCCGGCCGCCTTCGCCTTCGATGGCCTGCAGGGCTTCTCCGAGATGCAGGGCGACGCCGTTCAGGCGCAGGGTGCGGTGGACCTGCTCCGCCAGGTCGGCATCGAGAATACCGGACAGGACCTGCGGCTGCATCTCCAGCAACCGTACTTCCAGCTGCCGGGCGCGGAGGGCTTCAGCCATTTCCAGGCCGATCAGCCCGCCGCCGACGATCACCGCCCGGGCACCCGGTTGCAGCCGGTCGAGGATGGCGGCGGCGTCCTCAACCCTTTTCAGTGGTTGCACGCCCTCCAGCTCGACACCGGGCAGCGGCGGGATGATCGGCCGGCTGCCGGTCGCCAGCACCAGCTGGTCGTAGTGCCGTTCTTCCTCGCGTCTATCGTCCAGGTGGCGGACGCGGAGCTGCTGCCGTTCCCGGTCGATGGCGACCGCTTCACAGCCGGTCAGGACTTCGACGCCCTTGACCTTGGCGAAGAAGGTTTCATCGCGCAGGGTGCCGTTGGGTGTGCGGCGAACTTCATCCAGCTCCGCGATTTCATCGGCGATGACATAGGGCAGGGCGCAGGCGCCGTAGGAGAGATTTCGGCCGCGTTCGATGACGGTGATCCGGGCCTGCGGGTCAAGCCGGCGCAGGCGGGAAGCCGTTTTCATTCCGGCAGCAACGCCGCCGACGATCAGGATGGTTCGAGGTTCTGTGGACATGATGTAAAGAACTCCTTCGGTGTTAAATGATCTTCTCGCCGTTCAGCAGAGTCTGCAGGATCTCAATCGGTGATACGCCGTAACGGTCAGCGGCGTCCTTGATTGTCTCGTTCCTTTTGAGCGTCCAGTTCCGCTCGGCAAGCTTTGCGGCGGCACGTTCAGGGCCGATGGAAAATTGTCGGCAGATTTCGGCCAGCTTTTTGCGGCCGATGCCGGTTCCGTCAAAATGCTGAACGACCAGTTCCGCGGTGTAACGGTTTCCAGTCGCAGGTGCGACCGCCGGCCGGAGCAGAGCATAGATCTCCGCCGGTGATCGCTGGTTGAGCGTGGCGATCTGCTTCAGTGTCGCTTCAGGGGTGATGCCCTGAAAACCCATTTCCACAAGACGCGACAGGGCCTCGTCCAGGTTGATTTTCTGTTTGTCGCACAACTCGGCCAGCGGCTTCAGTTCGGCATGCCCGAACGGTGGTTTCTGGGCGGGGGAGTCGATCCAGGCTTCTTTGACCCGGGCGTTGAAATCAAACAACTGCCGCAAGGGTGGCGGCTCAAGGACCGCTCCAATGCTGAAGAACAGGGTCAGGGTTACGGCTGCCAGCAGGGGCACGCGACTTCGGGACCCGCTCCGTCGCCGGTTGCTCAGGTAATTCACCAGCGTTTTCCAGTTCAGGCAGGTGTGAATGATGCCGGCGATCAGGAACAACAATCCGGTGGCGATGTGGATATTGCTCCATGCGGTCTTGTCGAGGCCGAACAGGGCCCAGTTGTTCCAGTAGGCGATCCGTCCCTGGGGCATGACAAAGGCGATGGCCCCCGAAAAGGCCATGGCCAGAAAGCTGAACGCGGTCAGCAGAGAAGTGAAGTTGCGCACCTGTGGCTCCTTTGTTCTGGGGTTGAACCAAATGCCGGGTTTCAACAGTATTCCTGAATCAGTGAGTCAATCGCCGGCGAATAGCGCAAGTCATTGACCTGCCTGCGCTTCCCAAAAATCACCGGCGAACCTATGGGTGCGCCTCAGATTTTTGGAAATCGCATTCAGTCCAAGCACTTGCACTCTTTATCCGGCATAAACCCACTGATTCAGGAGTACTGTCTGATTTCGTCGGGAGAATTACTTTCCGGCACCCGTTCTTCAGCCGTGAGCAGAATGGCCCGGCCTTCCAGCAGAGCGTCAATCAGTTTCCTGCGACCGCTGACCACCAGACGCTGGACCGTGCCGCGTGAAATCCCCATTCGTTCCCCCGCCTGCTGCTGGGTCAGCCCGAGGCTGTCACAGAGATGGATGGCTTCAGTCTCATCGGGGTAGAGAGTGGTTTTTTCCAGTTCGACCAGCGGTGTTCCGGCCGGTTTGAAGATCACTGTTCCGAAAGCCCTCAGGGCGCTGCAGCATCTCCTCGGTTTTTTCGGGCGGGGCGCCATCAGTCACCTGCAAAATCGCGCGGGAGCAGCACTTCAGTTTTCGCGACGCCAATGCTCAAAGTGTCTGCCATGGTTCGCTCCAGTGAGATAGGGCACCCCTGCGGAGTGCCCCTGAAGACATCGATCAGTGGTGACAGCCGCCGCCGTGGCCATGACCATGACCGCCACAGGTCCGGTCCGGGGTCAGCACCGGCAACTCATCCTCGGCGAGGCAGGTGATATTGTCGGCAATGGTCACCCCCTGGGCCTGGTAAACGGTCAGCCCGGCCCGGTTCAGCCCCATCAGCGCGCCGGCGCCGATGCCGCCGACGACGATGGCGTCGACATCCTGGCCGCCGAGGGCTTTCAGCGGCTGACAGGCGCCATGGGCGTGGTGCTGGTCACTGTTGTTCAGCGCCCGGATTTCGCGGCTCCGGGTGTCGACGACAATAAACTGCGGCGCCGAGCCGAAGTGCCCGTAGACTTCGCTTTCAAGACCCTGGTTTTCGACAACCGGAAAACAGATTTTCATGATGACCTCCCCGCCCCGCCAGGATTCCCGAGGGGCTCGTTTTGTGTATATGCACAAATATAGTAACGCAATATATGAATGTCAATATAGTATTCCATCATATTTTACGATGGAATGAAATAGTTCGGAAATGTGGAATATGGTCGGGAATCGATCCGCTGAGCCGAGTCCCCCACCGGATCACCAAGGGTTGGTCAGTGGGGGCCGTGACCGCAGAGGCTTCAGTCCAGCGGCTTGCTGAGGGTGAAGGCGCCGCGCAGGTCGCCGACCTTGAAGCCGATCGCCCGGTCCCGCGGATAATTGCGCCGCAGCGCCCGGCGGATCTCCGGGGCGATGTTGTCGCCATGGCAGGTCAGGCAGAGTTTGCCGGTTGGGATCGCCTTGAGAAAGCGGAACCGTCGCTGTTGCCCCTGTTGCATGATCTCGCTTTTGACCAGCTTGCCGACCGGAATCCCGGCCCGGTGCTGCCGTTCAAACTCCTCCATGCCTGCTTTTTCCCAGGTGTCGGGGCGATTGACCGGATTGCGGGCGCGCAGGCTGGTGCGGCCGATTTTCCAGCCGCTTGCGGCTTCCATCTCGGCGGCGAATTTCGGTGCCTGTTTGCCGCAGGTGTCAATCGCCCGCACCGGACCGCCCATCGCCATGGACATCTGCAGCGCGCCCTTGAGCCTGGCGACATAGGTTTTGACCAGGGTGCCGGCCTCGGCCTTGAGGGTGGTTTCGTCAGCTGCCGGCAGCAGGCCGGGGGTGAGCAGCAGGAACAGGCATATCAGAACGGGTATTTTCTTCATCTTATTCTCCACGGGTTCCGGGGCTTCGGCCAGCAGCGGCAATGACTGCCATGCCGGTCGTCGGTGTTACCGGTCGATGGTTTTCCATTCGACACTATATGCAAAAATTGGAATATATATCAACGTTAATATGGTGCCGATGATCAGCCCGCCGATGGCGACGTCGGCCAGCGGCGAGAGGCGCTCCAGGCCGACCGCCCATTCGAAAGCGATCGGGATCATCCCGGCGATGGTGCCGAAGGCGGTCATCAGCACCGGGCGGAAACGTACCCGGACGCTCTCCAGCGCGGCATCGAACGGGGCGTTGCCCGCCTGGCGGTAATGCTGGTAGAAGTCGATCAGCAGCACCGAGTTCTTGATGATGATGCCGAACAGCAGCATGATGCCGACCAGGCTCGGCATGCAGCTCGGTTTGTTGAAAATCAGCATCCCCCAGGAGGCGCCGATCATCGACAGCGGCAGCACCAGGATCATGACGATCGACATGCGCAGCGACTGGTAGATGGCGATCAGCGCCATCAGCAGCAGCACCACGCCGATGCCGATCGATTTGATCATGCGCTTGAAGGTGTCGCCCATCTGCTTCATGTCACCTTCCTGGTGCACTTCCACCCCGGGGAGATCCATGCTTTGCAGCGCCTTCTCCGTGTCTCCCGTCAGGGTCGAGATAGCGCGCCTGGCGCGGTAGCCGCTGACATCGACCGCGTAGCGCAGGTTATTGCGTTCGATCTTGTTGGCAGTCAGCCGGTAACGGATCTTCGCCAGGGATTCAAGCGGCACCGGTCCCCTGGCGGTCTGGATCGGGATCAGCCGCAGGTCCTGCAGGCGCTTGTCAAACGGCCGGTTGAAGTAGAGCCGCACGAACTGGGTCTGCATGGTGACCAGGTTGCCGCTCAAGGTGACCGGGATGCCCGCCAGCGGCAGCTGCGCGGCGATCTGCACCGGGGTGATGCCGTAGGCCAGGGCGCGATTGCTGTCGATATCGAGTTCGGCTTCGGTGAAGTCCTTGTCCCAGCTGGTGCTGATCGAGGTCAGCCCCTTGACCTGCTGCATGGCGGCAGCCACCTTGCGGCTGGCGGCGGGCAGCAGGTTGTAGTCTTCAGCCTGCAGCTGCACGTTGACCGGTGCCTTGATGCTGGAGAGCGGTGTGGCACCGAAGTCATAGACATCGACCGCCTTGACGTTCTGCAGCCCGGCCAGCTTGCGGCGGAAGCGATCCTCCAGCTGCCAGATCGTCGCCTGGCGATGGAAACGGTCGACGCAGTTGATGGTCATGGTCGTCTCGGTCGGTAGTGATCCGGAGCCAAGTGAGAGTACGCCTGGTTCGCTGCCGAAGCTGACCGAACTCATTGCGACTTCCGGCTGCTGATGCAGCCAGCCGAGGAAGGGTGCGATGCGTTTTTCCGCCGTCTCGACAGTTTCGTTGGCGCTGAACCGGACATGCGCCTTGATGATGCCGGTATCCATCGGCGGCATCAGGTCGCGGCCGATCACCGGCATGATGTTGCGTATGCTGAGGGCCAGGATGACCAGCACGCCGAGGGTCATCAGGGTGCGCCGCAGGCGCGAGCGTCCCCCGGCCGAGAATTTCAGGATCGCCAGGTAGGGTTGCACCAGCCGCCCGAAGGTCTTTTGGTAGAGGCGTTCCAGCCCGATCTCGAGGCGCAGCTTGTCGGTTCCCTTGCGGTAGAGGTAGAAGGAGATCGCCGGGATGAAGGTGATCGAGAGAAAATAGGAGACCAGCAGGGCGATGATCAGGGTCGAGATCAGCGGCCGGAAGATCTGCTGCGGGAAGTCGCCGGCAAACAGGAACGGGAACATGATGGCGATGGTCGCCACGGTGCCGGCGAAGACCGGGGCGATGACCTCTTTGGTGCCGTTGACGATGGCGGTCTGCAGATCTTCCTTGAGTTCCGCCAGGTGGCGCTCGATATTCTCCAGCACCACCACCGCGTCATCGACCAGCATCCCCAGGGCGAGGATGATGGCGGTGTAGATGATCAGGTTCAGCTCACCGCCGAACATCCAGATGATGGCGATGGTGCCAAAGAAGACCATCGGGATCGAGGCCAGCGCCGCGGTGACCGCGCGCAGGTTGCCGAGGAACAGCAGGATCACCAGCAGGGTGAAGATGATGGCGTCGCGCAGCGCCTCGAGCATGTTGGTGTTGGCGGTCTTGATCAGCGTGCGCTGGGTGTCGGCGAGCTCGAAACGGATATTGGGATAGCGGGTTTTGAGTTTTTCGGTCTCGGCCCGTGCTGCCGTGCTGGTCGCGAGGACCGAACCGCCGGGAGCGCGCTGAATGGCGATGGCGATCGCCTGCCTGCCGTTGCCGAGGTAGCCGGAGAAGCGCCGCTGGTGCTGCCAGTTGATGGTCGCGATATCGCCCAGGATGACGTTGGGCGCCACCGGCAGGTGTTGCAGGTCTTCGACCCGGTCTCGTTCCCCG
Source organism: Geothermobacter hydrogeniphilus (assembly GCF_002898515.1). Classification (GTDB taxonomy): domain Bacteria; phylum Desulfobacterota; class Desulfuromonadia; order Desulfuromonadales; family Geothermobacteraceae; genus Geothermobacter_A. Next base: position 41,226 of record NZ_PPFX01000006.1, read on the forward strand.
TAGTAGGTGACGGTGAAGAAGGAATCGTCCCCCTTGGAAAAACCGAGCGGCAGGTCGCGGTCGAGGGCGCGGATGGTACCGGCGATCTTGTCCAGGGAGATGCCGTGAGCCCTGGCCGCAAAGGGATCGATATTGATATTGATGGCACTTTCGAAGCCGCCGAACACCTCGACATTGCCGACTTCGGGATTGCGCAGCAGGGCCGGCTTGATATCGCTGGCCACCAGCTTGCGGATGGTATCGATATCCATGTTCCGGTTGGCGGGTGACAGGGCGAAAACATCGACCGGCAGCACGAAGGAGCCGGCGGTGTAGATCGACGGATTGACCCCGGCGGGCAGTTTGCCGCGCACCCTGTTGATGGCATTGTTGATATCGACCGCCGCCGCGTCGAGGCCTTTTTTGTACTCGAACTCGGCGCTGACGATCGACATCCCGGCGATATTGGTCGAACTGACCTTGCGGATCAGCGAGAGGGTCGAAACCTCCTGCTCGACCGGTTTTGAAACCGTGGCCGCGACTACGCCGGGGGTGGCGCCGGGGACCTGGCTCATGATGATGACGGTCGGCCGGTCGCTGTCGGGAAAGAGATTTTTCGGCATCACGATCAGGCCGTAGATGCCGAGGACAAAGAGCCCGGCGATCAGGCTGTAGAGCAGGTAGGGGCGTTTATGGAAAAAGTCAAACATGGTGTCTCCCGTCAGGCGTTGCCGTGGTTGAGGATTCTGACCGGTACGCCGGATGAGGCACGCAGCAGGATGTCCGGTTTGGCCAGCAACAGGGTTTTCCCTGAGAGGTTTTCGTTGACCATGACCCCCTCACTGCCCCGGCGGGTCACCGTTACCGCCGTCTTGCCGACCTTGCCGTCGCGGTAGATCAGCACGCTGGTCTGTCCTTCGGTGGAGAGCAGTACGTCGTTGGGCAGCAGCACCCCGTTGCCGGTGTAGAGCACCAGTTTGATGTTGAGAAATTCCCCTTCAACCAGGGAGCTGCCGAGCGGCAGCTGGGCGCGGTATTCCCGCAGACCGGCAGCACCGGCCTGGTTTTTCGCTGTCAGGTCAAACTGCCGCCCGTTGTAGCGGATGGCGCTTGCCCGGATGTTGGCGGGGAGCTTGACATCGAGGTAGAGGCCGTCGGTGGCGGCGATCTTCAGCAGCGGTTTTCCCGGCAGCGCCAGGTCGCCGACCATCGCCAGACGGGCACTGAGGGTGCCGTCGATCGGCGCGATGATGCTGGTGTAGCTGAGCTGGTTGTCGATCTCCTTTTCACTCTGCAGCAGCTCGTTAATACTGGAGCGCAACATGGCGATGCCGCTCCTGGCACTCTGCAGCTGGGCTCGCAGCTGGGCGATCTCGGTTTCTTCCTTATCGTACTGTTCGACCGAGGCGCCCTTGACATCGAGCAGTTCCTTGGTGCGGGCATGGGTTTCAATGGCATTTTCCAGCGCCGTCTGCAGCGCCTTGAGGTTTTCCTGCCTGGCGGCGATATCGTAGCCCAGGCTCTGGCGTTTGAGCCGCAGGCCTTCTTTTTTCGCCTTCAATTCCCGGTCGTCAATGCGGGCCAGCAGGTCCCCCTTGTGAACCTGGTCGCCCTCCTGCTTGTAGAGGCCGGTGATCCGGCCGCTGATCTTGGTTGACAGGGTGGTGGAGATATCCGAAGAAACCACGCCCATGGCCGGCAGGGTCAGGATGATCGATTGCGGTTGCAGTGTGACCGCGTCAACCACCACCGGCAGCACGGCAGCCACCGGCGCCCTGGCGAGATCGGCCCGGCGTTTCTTCAGCAGGGCGACGGCGCTCCCGGCAACCAGCAGGATGACCAGAATGACGATAACTTTTCTTTTCATTTGACGACTCCTGTCAGTTCGTCGCCGTAGAGGACGGCTTGCCGGCTGATCACCTGCCAGCGGTCAACGTGGGTCCGGTGAAGGGCGGCCTCGGCATCGAGGACCCGGGTTTCAAAGCGGAGATATTCTTCAGTGGTCATGCGACCGTTGCGGAAGGCCACCCTGGCGATGTCGAGCAGGCGGCGGTTGTTGTCGAGGGTGGTTCGGGCCAGCAGGTTCGAGCGGGCGATCACCGGCAGCTGCGCGCGCAGGCTCGCAGCTTCGGCGGTCAGGTCGAGGCTCAGTTGGGCGAGCTGCTGCCGTTTACGGCGCAACTGGATTTCGGCCTGGTCGATGGCGGTACTCAGGCCGCGGTCGAAGATCGGCAGGGAGAGCTTGACGCCGAGATAATCATAGTCGCGGTCAATTGAGCTGCCGGTATTGTAGGCTTCTCCCCGGTTGCTGGAGACGGCGCCTTCCAGCGTGAGCACCGGGTAGTGCCGGTCCCGGGCGCCCTGCAGTTCCTTTTCCGCCGCGGCGACCTCGGCCCGCTGCTGCACCTGGCGGAGAAAATCCCCTTCGACCACCGGCCGTACCTGGGTCAGCATGACAAACTGATCCAGCTGGATGCCGGTCAGCTGCCGCAGTTGGCTCTTCAGCTCGAGGGCTCGGCGTTGCAGGTCGTTCTGCTGTTTCCGCAGATCGTTGAGCAGGGTTTCCACCTTCAGCAGCTCCGACTCCGGGGTGCGGCCGTTGGCGACCGCCAGCCGCAGGTCGTCGCGGGTCTTGCGCAGCGATTCGAGGCGGGCGCAGATGGCCTTGTCGAGGTGGCTGTTGAAAGCCAGCGCCGCGTCAAGGGTGACGACCGAAGCCTGGCGGGTGACCAGCCGCAGCTTGTGACCGGCCCGGCTCGCCTGCTGCAGCTGCCTGACCCGGTCGGCCAGGCTATAGAGTTCCTTGATGAAGAGCGGCATCTCCACCCGCAGGCCGTAGCGGGTGATCTGCTTGGAGAAGGGGACCGAGGTGCCAGTGCTCAGATCGACCTCGGTCGGGGTCATCGGCCGCAGGTTGGTCGGCGAGTTGTACATTTCATAGCTGCTGAAGGCGGTCAGTTTCGGAAACAATGCGGCGTGAGCCTGTTTGAGCCGGATATCGGTTGCCTGCACATTGAAATCGCTGGCCAGGATGTCCGGCTGCCGGGCGACGGCTTCGAGCAGGGTGCCGATGGTCGGTTCGGCGGCATGGACCGGCAGCGACCGGAGCAACAGCATGAGCAGGAGGGTCAGCAAAGTTGCCCATGAAGTGTTCATGGTGTCACCCTAATAGCTTTTCGAGCTCGGCCGGGCTCGGCACCTTGCCGGACAACACCAGTGTGCCGTTGACTGCAAGTCCCGGTGTCGCCATGAGACCAAATTTCATGATGTCGTTGATGTCGGTGACCTTTTCCATCTCATACTCAAGGCCGATCCTGTCGGCCGCCTGCCTGGTGTTCTCCGCCAGCTTCCGGCACTTGGCACAACCGGTTCCGAGGATCTGGATCTTTTTCATTTTGAATCTCCCTTTTGGGGTTTGGGTTGGGCCGCCAAGACGCCAGGGCCGCCAAGAAGGTCAAAAACCCATTTAACGGAGAGGCGAGGAGGGGCAGAGACAGAGAGAGAATCTTATGGGTTTAAAACCAAAAACTGTTTTTGGCTTTCTCTGCGTTCTCTCCCCCTCTGCGGCTCTCCGTTGAAAAAGGTTTTCTTGGTGTCCCTGGCGACTTGGCGGTGAAAGATTTAAAAAACAGCTCCATAGATCAACCCGCTGATGGTCGCCATCACCATCACCAGCGCGACGAAGACAATGGTCTTTTTCGTTCCCATCACGCTGCGGATCACCAGCATGTTCGGCAGGCTCAAAGCGGGACCGGCGAGCAGCAGCGCCAGCGCCGGGCCCTTGCCCATGCCGGCACCCATCAGCCCCTGCAGGATCGGCACTTCGGTGAGGGTGGCGAAGTACATGAAGGCGCCGAACACCGAGGCGAACAGATTGGCGAACAGCGAGTTGCCGCCGACCAGCGAGGCGACCCACTCAGACGGGATCAGACCCTCGTGGCCGGGGCGGCCGAGCAGCACCCCGGCGATCAGCACACCGATCAGCAGCAGCGGCAGGATCTTCTTGGCGAAATCCCAGCTCTCGTCGAACCAGCGGCCCATTTCACCGTCGCGGGATGTTTTCAGGTTGCTCAGCACCGACAGGCCGATAACGCCGAAGGTGAAGGCCAGGGCCGGATGCTGCGGCTGAAGGCTCGCCATCAGCGCCGCCGGCAGGCCGGCGATGATGATGCGGGTGAAACCGAGTTTGAACCAGGTCGCCAGCATCATTGCCAGGGCGATGGAGAAGAGACTGGTGATCCACCACTTGGCGGCGTAGATGTCATGCCAGAGGCCGGTCGGATCATCGGTTCTGCCCCAGTTGGCGAAGACCAGGATGCCGACCATGCTGGCGAAGTAGAGGCTGGTCTGCCACAGCGGCCGGCCGTCGTCATCATCGCCCATCGCCAGCGCGGCGGCCGCCTTTTCCGCCTCTTCATGGCGGAAGAAGAAGTGCATGGCGAGGCCGATGATCACGGCAAAGAGGATCGCCCCGACGGCGCGGGCGATGCCCATCTCCGGGCCGAGGATGCGGGCGGTGAGGACGATGGCGAGGATGTTGATCGCCGGTCCCGAGTAGAGAAAGGCGCAGGCCGGGCCCAGGCCCGCACCCATCCGGTAGATGCCGGCGAAGAGCGGCAGGATGGTGCAGGAGCAGACCGCGAGGATGGTGCCCGAAACCGCAGCGACGCCGTAGGCGAGCGCCTTGTTCGCCTTCGGCCCGAGGTACTTCATCACCGCCTGCTGGCTGACGAAGACCGCCACCGCCCCGGCGATGAAGAAGGCCGGCACCAGGCAGAGCAGCACATGCTCACGGGCGTACCACTTGACCAGGTGCAGCGATTCCATGATCGCCCCCTGCACCCGCGGCGCCTCCACCGGCAAAAAGAAGCAGCCGGTAAACACGACGATGATCCAGAAGAGCGGTTTCCATTCGGTTTTCCAGTTCATGAGACAAATTCCTTATTGGTCAAATTGCCAAATACTTGCGTAAAATCTAGTCTGCCGCCAAGTCGCCAAGGACGCCAGGAGAATCAAAATCGGCCAAGGGCGAAGGGCTAAAGGCAAAAGGTCCTGACGCTTTTCCCCCTTGACCTTTGGCCCTTCGCCTTTAGCCGCCGTTGATAAGTGCCCTTGGCGACTTGGCTGCCTAGTTTTTGCCCTCGCACACCGCCGAACTGCACCTTGCCTGCTCGCTCAGCACCGCCTCGATGCAGTCGAAGAAACCGGTCACGCAGGGGACCCGTAGACGGTAGAAGACCTGGTTGCCGCGTTTGTCATCGGTTACCAGGCCGGCGTTCTTCAACACGCCGAGGTGTTTTGACACCGTCGACATGTCGGCACCGACCAGCTGTTGCAGGTCGCAGACACAGCGCTCTCCGGCTTCCAGTTCTTCGACCATCAGCAGGCGGGAGGGGTGGGCCAGAGCCTTGAGGACCCGGGCACGGGCTTCGAGTTGTTGGCGGCGCATTGTGTTCATATTTGGCAAAATAGCCAAATAGACTGTTGTTGTCAAATTTATTTTGCCGGGGGTGAAAAAGAGGTCGAAAGTCGCGCCTTGCCTGGAATCCCGATATGCTGTATATGCACTCCGGCAGCCCGGCCCGTTCGGCCGGAAGGAGACAGATGGAGGAGCCGCATGACAGATCTTCAACAACTCTCCGGGGTTATTGAACAGCTTAATTATATCCTCGGCAAAATCCGCCTGTACCGCAAACAGAACCAGTACGTCTACCTGCGGCCGTTTGCGAGCTGGAACAAGGACTACAATCAGGTCGCCGAGACGCTGAAAGCGCAGCGACTCCTTTCCGTCCCGCTGTTCAAGCTGAAGGACGTGGATTTTTCCCCCAGCGGCAAGTCGATCCGGCCGGAGGCGGTCGACAGGCTGGTCCGGACCATCCGGCAGCAGCTTGTGCGCCTGGAGGAGAAACTTGAAGAGCTGGAGAAAGCAGCTGTTGTGCCGCGGCCGCTGGAACGGTTTTTCCCGCGCGACCGGGAGGGCCGTCCCATCGAGCCGCCGGCCGAAGACGACCTGGCCCTGGTCGTCGTTCCCGCCGGGACGGCCGGGGACCCGCTTTTCCGCCGGGGCATTCAACCGGCGCTGGCGGCGCGGGGATTCCGCTGTTTCAGGGCCGAAGGATTTCTGGCGGACAGCGATGGCTTTGCCGAACTCTGCCGGCGGCTCCATGCCTGCCGGCTGGTGATCCTCGACCTCGCCGGCTGTTCTCCCGAGGCCATGCTGGCCCTGGGGCTGGCCTGCGGGTGCGGTAAGCCGGTCATCCTGCTGCAGCCGGGGGAGGCCTCCGCCGTCGTGCCGGTCGGCAGTGCCCTGCTGCCCTATGATGACGCGGCGACGGTCGCGGAAGAGCTTGACGCCATACTGACGAAGGTCCTGGAAACGGCTGATGCCGGGACGCAAAAGGAGACGAGATGATGAGCAGAAAAGCCGCCAAGTTCTGTCGCGAGTCGCGGACCATCAGGACCTCGCTGGTGCTGCCGCCGGACACCAACAACTACGGCACCATGTTCGGCGGTCGGGTGATGTTCCATATCGACGATATCGCCGCTATCGCCGCCACCCGCCACGCCCGCACCTCGGTGGTGACCGCCTCCACCGATTCGGTCGATTTCCTCAACCCGATCCGCAACGGCCAGACGGTCTGTCTCGAAGCCTTCGCCAGCTGGGCCCACCGCACCTCGGTCGAGGTGTTCGTCAAGGTGGTCGCCGAGGACATGCTGAGCGGTGAACGGACCGTCTGCGCCACCTCCTTCCTGACCTTCGTCGCCCTCGACATCAATGGCGAGAAGCAGATGGTGCCCGAGGTGATCCCGGAAACCGAGCTGGAAAAGTTCCTCTTTGCCGGCGCCCCGGAACGGGCCCGCGAGCGCCTGGCGAAACGCGAACAGTCAAAAGATCTGGCGGAACGCTTCGGCGCCGGCAGCCTGTGGCACCAGCATCCCTGAAAACACCCACCTGAATTCTCCGGAAATTCCCTGTTGGCCAAAAACCCGATTATCTATATTATTTGATGATTATGCCCTTGCCGCCTGAGCCGGCCCCTTGCCATCGAGGTGCTATGTTTTCTGCAATATGCCATCCAAAACGCGTCTGTGGTTTTCTGCTTGCCTGCCTGCTGTTCTCGGCGCCCTGGGCGGTTGAGGCCCAACAACAAACGCAGCAAACGCGCCAGGCGCTGGCGGCGGAGATCGACAAAAATCTCCCATCCATTCCCCCTGAAAAAGAGCCATCAACCGCTGATCGGTCCAAGATCAGGCCACAGCTTTGGGCGTTGCTGGATGAGATTGCCGCCTCACCGCAATCCGATATATCCAGCTATACGGGACGAATCATCGCCCTAGCCCGGGGGGATGTCGAGACCACCAGGATTGTGATCCGCCCACAGCAAAACAAAGATGTGGCCCTGTTGCTGCTGGCGGTGAAATACGATCATGTCGCCCTGCTGAAGCGGTTGCTGGGAAAGTATCCCGACTATAGGCAGCTGGCGGGGGAATTCATTTTTGATTATCCGATCACCCTGGCGGTGCATAACGGCAGTTTTCGGGCGGCCCGCTTGCTGCTTGAGTCCTGGGGGCTGGAGCAGCTTTCTGATTTATCTGGTCCTTCTCCGCTTGTCGAAGCCGTGAAGACAGGCTCTGCCGAGATGGTTCAGGTACTGCTCGACAATGGTCTGCAGTGGGAAGAAATATATGATGGCGACCCGGTGGTGATGGCCATGAGCCTGGGGTATCCCAAGGTGGCCAGGGTCTTCATGATCGCGCAGGGGGTGACCCGCCTGAGCACGGAGCAGACCAATGAGATCTTCAGCAAGGCGATGGACTATCCGCCCCATATTGCTGTGGCCGAGGCCATGGTTGACTTTATCAGCGAAGCCGATCCGTCAACCCTCTTTTACGCCGCCGCCCTCGATAATGAAAAGATCGCCCTCAAGCTCTGCTCCTTACCCGGCATCGATGCTGCCGCACCGACCCGGGCTAGCTATTTCAACGAGGTAGATAGCCGGGGAAAAACTGCCGCTGAAGTCGCTCGGGCCTTTGGTCATCAGCACCTGGCAGATCAGATCAGGGCGAAGGTCGAGCAGATTGCGGCAGAACGGCTGCGTCTGGTCGAAGAACAGCGGCGGCGGCAGGAGCTTGAACAGCGCCGGCAGGAGCTTGAACAGCGCCGGCAGGTCCTGCAGCAGTTCAAGGCTGAGCAGAGTCGCAACCGGAAGCAGATCCTGGCGCGCGAGACACCCTACTCGGGGCCGTTGCGCACCACTCTCTATTTCATCCCCGCCGGTGCCAAGGGGAGGGTACGCGGCCGCCAGGAGTATGTTGTCAATGCCGCCCTGTCCACCCTGGCAGAGAAGATCGACAGCTATCCGCTGCGTTTTCAGGTCTGGGAGCGACCGACCCTGATGCTCTATGTCAGGCAGAAAAAGGGCTTTCTCCCCCTGTCGGCGGTCAGCAACGAGGTCCATCTCTATGCCGACGGGGAAGACCTGTTCAGCTTTTCTTTTCGTCAGCGGGGGGATGCCGGTATCGAGGGTATCGCTCCGATCCTGCTGAAAAAACTCAAGGAAGAGATCGACCGGCGTCCCGAGCTGTTCAAGACCCTGGTCGCACAGCGCGATCAGCGGGAGATCGTCCGCACCACCAAGCTCAGGCAGGAGCGGGAGCGGCAGCACAAGGAGACCATGATCCGCCTGCGGACAATGGTCCGCGACAAGAACTACGCAGAGGCGGTCAAGCTGATCGATCAGCTTGAGCAGCAGGGCCTCTACCAGAGCGACGGTCTTGGTTTCATCAAGGCGACATTGCTGCACAAGGCCGGTCGTGATGCCGAGGCTCGGCAGAGCCTGGAGCGCTACCTGTTCGAATACGCGGATTCGGGTTCGAAGTACCTTGCCAAGGCCGAGGCGCTGCGGCGGGAATTGGAGAAAAAACCATGAAATGGACTGTTGTTATCCTGTTGTGCTGTCTTGCCCTATGGCCCGGGAAGGTTATCGCCGACGATAAACCCCAGCAGATCACTGGTCTCGCCCAGGGAAAGACCAGCATCACCAAGACCTACAGCTACCATACGACCCTGCTGGATGAGCAACTGCGTCCGCTGGCAAAACCGGAGCCCCATGTCATCAAGATCGAATACACCATTGACATGGACTACCTCTTCAATTGGCGGGTTTCGGTGCTGATGCAGGAGCCGGTTGTCGTCGGCTGGGTGGCCTACAAGCCGACCCGGATTTTTTCCCTGGCACTTGTGTATGGAGTCAAGATTCCATACGATGAAAAAAAATATCTCCGTCAAGCTGAGCCGACATCCCGGCACCTACAAGGCGGTGGTGAAACATTGCGGCGGGCATGGCGGCAACGTGACGCTCTACGTTTATCTCGACAACCGGCTGGTTGCCACCGAGCACCACTACCTCTCGCGGAAAAGGTCCTGGCGGGCCTACACGCTCCACATCGATTGAGGAGGATGCTTTGCAAGGACAACGGATTATCATCGCCACGCTCTTTATCGTCATCTGCTGCAGTGGCAGCCTGTTTGCGCTCTCTCCCGAGATTCGTTTTGACATGCTGAAGACCAAACTGACCCAGCAACTCAAGGAACAGCAATATGCCCGGGCCCTGGAAACCATACACGAGATCCGCGGCCTGGGAATCGCGACGCCCGCCTCCCTCGACTACTTTGAAGGCAAGGCCCTGTTCGAGTCAGGGAAGAAGTACGAGGCTTACGAGACCCTGGCCAGTTACGTGGAGAGCAACGGCAAAAACGCCAGGTATTATCGACAGGCGATCGCCTACCTGGTGAAGGCCGAGGAGACCTACAACGCCGAGAAGGAAAAGCGGGAAGCGGAACGTGCGGCGCGGGAAAAAGCAAAACAGGAGCAGGAGGCCAAAAAACGGGAAGAGGAGGAAGCCGCCCGCTTCAGCGAGAAGCCCTTTGCCGCCCAGATGGATGACCTGCTGGGTGAAGTGGAGCGGCCGAAATCGGTAACTCCAGAGCCGGATGATCGGGTGGAAGAAATCAACCGGCTGGAAACAAAAAGCAGGGACAATTAGCAGCAATTTGAACGCTACGCCGAGCAGAACCGGAGCTGGCGGATCGGACTTCGAGAAGCGTCGACGTGCTATTGCCAGACGTGCAGCTGACCGGCAGCAGCTGGTCTGGGTTGATTCACAAACCGGCCTGATGTGGCAAAGCGAGCCATACACTTCGGATGATCTACACCTGAATCAGTGAGCCCCTTGCCGGCGGATAGCGCAAGTCATTGACCTGCCTGGGCTTCCCCAAAATTACCAGCGAACCTATGGGTGCGCTTTAAATTTTGGGAAATCCCATTCAGACCAAGCACTTACACTCTCCATCCGACAGGAACTCACCGATTCAGGCTACAGTATCAATTTCAGGAGCAGTACAGAAAATGCAGCGGTGACAGATCAAACCTGAAGTCCGGCAACTGACACTACGCGGACAACTACTGCCGTGGCCTGTCTCTGGCCGGCTACAGCGGCTGCCGGCCAACGAAGAATTGCTCGACTGCTACCTGGCTTATCCGGATCCAAAGAGTTTGCCCGCAAATTTCATCCCGTCCGGGTCGACCCGGCGCAGGTTGTCGATCGCCTCGGCGCCCGGCACGGCGACGATCTGCTGCCCCTTGAGTGACACCATGCGGCTGAATCCCCCGGAAAATTCCCTGTTGGCCAAAAACCCTATTATCTATATTATTGGATGACTATGCCCTTGCGCACTCGGGCCGGGTTTGGTTCAACGCCGGGTTGAAACGAAATGGTGACCACCGCAAGCTGGAGATCCGCGCCATGAAATTAAGATATCTGTTCCTGGTCCTGTCCCTGCTGCTGTCGGGCGGCGCACCGGCCTGGGCGGCCGAGTCCGGGCCGGTGATCAATGGCTATCATGTCGGCTCGACGACCGTCAGCAAATCCTACGATTACTATACCCGCCTGCTGGACGAAAACCTGCGCCCGGCAAAAACGCGCAAATCGCGAACGGTGCCAATCGGGTACCGGATCGACCTCGACTACGTCTTTGTCTGGCGGATTTCGGTCCTGGCGGGAGAGCCGGTGGTCAAGGCCTGGGTGGCGTTCAAGCCGACCGGCATCACGACAGACAACCCTGAACTGTGGGCCTGGATGCAGCAGCGAAAGAGTGATCTGCTGAAGAAGGCGCACCTGACCGAATTCTACATGAAGGTCCGCTATTACACCCATATCCCGAACCAGAGAGCCACCGACTCCGGCGAGGCCATGCTCCTCGATGCCGGTTATGGTCTGAACCCCTATTTCGGGCACACCTCCGCCGAACTGGTGAAGGATGTTGACCTGTTCAACAAGTACGCGAGTTTCAACGCCCCCATCAGTCCTGACTGGAATAAGCTGTTTATCGGTGTTGACAGCAAGCCACGGGCGATCCAACTGTTCAAGGACTATGTCGCCTTCTACAAACACGCCTCGATGAACTGCTTTGATGCCGAAATCAGCAAAATCACGCTCGATACCGATGGTATTAACAACCTTATTTTCAAATATCTGCAGGGGGTGGAAAAAGAGCTCGTCGCCAAGCAACGCAAGCGATCCCCAGATTCAGACAAGACCGGAAAAGCGCCGGGTGACGAGCAGAAAAAACAGCGCGCCCGCCAGCAGGCCGCTGATCTCGATGCCGCCCTCGCGGAAACCGAGACCGGGGTCGACGCGGGCGAAGATCTGTTGCGTGACGGTACCGCGTCCGGACCGGAATCCTTCGAAGATATGCTCGATGAGACCGAGAAGATCAAATTAACCGTCCATGATATTCCCCGCACCACCCGCGCCAATGTCATCACCGTCAGCGGTCGGGTCGAAAATGTCTCGTCGATCGACACGTCTGCCGTCGTATTCCGGATCAATGGTCTTGAGCAGCCTGTTTACCTGCAGCAAGACGGATCCTTCAGCAACAAGGTGGTGCTGTTCAACGGCGCCAACCGCATCGACATCGACTACACCAGCGCCGCCAAGGAGGAGCACCGGAGCTTCGTGGTGAACAGCACCACGCCGCCGGTCAAGGCTCGCTTCACCCTGGTCTGGGACAGCACCGGTTCCGATATGGACCTGCACGTCTACGGTCCGGGCGGCGATCATTGCAGCTACAACAACAAGACGACCCGCAACATGCGTCTCGATGTCGATAACACTACCCGCTACGGACCGGAAAATATCTCCGTCAAGCTGAGCCGACATCCCGGCACCTACAAGGCGGTGGTGAAACATTACGGCGGGCATGGCGGCAACGTGACGCTCTACGTTTATCTCGACAACCGGCTGGTTGCCACCGAGCACCACTACCTTTCGCGGAAAAGGTCCTGGCGGGCCTACACGCTTCACATCGATTGAGGAGGATGTTTTGCAAGGACAACGGATTGTCATCGCCACGCTCTTTATTGTCATCTGCTGCAGCGGGAGCCTGTTTGCGCTCTCTCCCGAGATCCGTTTTGACATGCTGAAGACCAAACTGACCCAGCAACTCAAGGAACAGCAATATGCCCGGGCCCTGGAAACCATACACGAGATCCGTGGCCTGGGAATCGCGACGCCCGCCTCCCTTGACTACTTTGAAGGCAAGGCCCTGTTCGAGTCAGGAAAGAAGTACGAGGCCTACGAGACCCTGACCAATTACGTGGAGAGCAACGGCAAAAACGCCAGGTATTATCGACAGGCGATCGCTTACCTGGTGAAGGCCGAGGAGGCCTACAATGCCGAGAAGGAAAAGCGGGAAGCGGAACGTGCGGCGCGGGAAAAAGCGGCGCGGGAAGAGCGGGAAAAGGATATGGCTCTGCGACGACAGGCTCAGGAGTTTGCTCAGGAACCGGCTTACGGTACTCCAAATAACGGGCTGATGTGGTCTTTCCCGCTTAGCAAGGGCTACCTGGCCAACCCTTACCTCCAGGGCCAAGCGTGGGGAACGAAGCAGGAGGCCCGGAACTATTGCGAAAATCTCGATCTGGCGGGGCACAGTGACTGGCGGGTGCCGGATATGCAGGAGTTCAGCACCGTCGCTGGCAAGGGGAACAAATATTCGTCCCTCCCCTGGCCCGCGCATTTCAAGGTGTGGCTGTGGGGTCGTCAGGAGTTTTCTGGTCGGGACACTCGTTACCAGGCGAACCAATTGTATGCGGTCAGTAACAATGATATGCAATCTTATGATGAGCAGTCTGCCGCAATCATTTGTGTCCGCAGAAACTCGCCGGAAATGTTTGAGAAATATTTCAGCCGCCAATATCGCGTGGTCAAATTCAAGGGGCACAAAATCATGGTCGAGGATCGCTACATGATTTCCTCGGATCAGTGTTTCTACCGGGACCCCGAGGTAACCTTTTCCGCCGCTAACAAATACTGCAAGAATCTCAAACTGGGAGGCTACGACGACTGGCATCTGCCGATCAAGGAGGACATGCTGCAGCGGCTTCCCTGCGAGATTGCCGCCTATCTTTCCTTTCTGGTTGACGATTCATCCTACAATGATCTCTGGTACGTGGAGCCGGGGCTGCTGAGGAACAAGCCGGGAGTGCATGACCCGGGTGAATGCAAGATACGCCTCGAAAAATACAAACGGGCGCGCCATCACGTCCGGTGCGTGCGGGATGTGAAGTAGAAAGGGCGCCCGCGGCTGCCGGACTGGTCCGAGCCGCAGTCTCCTAGCGCCCGCAGCAGATGCCCAGCGCCTCGGCGGTCGCCACCAGCTGCCCGTCCGGGTCGACCAGGCGCAGGTTGTCGATCGCTTCGGCGACCGGCACCGAGACGATCTGCTGCCCCTTGAGTGACACCATGCGGCCGAATTCGCCGCGGCGGATCAGTTCCACCGCCTCGACGCCGAAGCGCGAGCCGAGGATGCGGTCGGTGTGGGACGGGGTGCCGCCGCGCTGCACGTGGCCGAGGACCACGGTGCGGGTTTCTATTCCCAGGCCCTCTTCGATCTGCTGCGCCACCACCTGTCCGACCCCGCCGAGCCGTTCGGCGCGGCCATCGGTTTCGGCCGCCACGGCGACGGTGCGGCTGCCTTCTTTCGGCAGCGCCCCTTCGGCGACCACCACCACCGAAAAATTACGGCCCAGTTTTTTGCGTCCCTCCAGCTTGTTGAAGACGGCATCGAGATCGTAGGGGATTTCCGGCAGCAGGATGACATCGGCCGAACCGGCGATGCCCGACTCCAGCGCGATCCAGCCGGCATAGCGGCCCATCACCTCGACCACCATCGCCCGGCGGTGGCTTTCGGCGGTGGTGTGCAGGCGGTCGAGGGCTTCGGTGACGATGCCGACCGCTGTGTGATAGCCGAAAGTCGAATCGGTGGCGGCAACGTCACAGTCGATGGTCTTGGGGACAAAGACACAGGGGATGCCGAGATCCATCAGTTGGCGACCGATGCCGAGGGTGCCGTCGCCACCGACCATGATCAGCGCCTCGGCCCCGGTTTCGCGGAAATTGTTCAAGACCCGGGCCGAGAGGTCGTGGACCACCCGGGTCCCGTTTTCCTCGACTTCATAACGGAACGGGTTGCCCTTGTTGGTGGTGCCGATGATGGTGCCGCCGCGCGACAGGATGCCCTTGACCTGGCCGAGACCCAGGGGAATCGGCTCCCAGCCGTGGACCAGGCCGTCGAGGCCGTCACGGATGCCGATCACTTCCCAGCCGTAGCGGAAGATGGCGGAGCGCACCACGCCGCGGATGACAGCATTCAGTCCCGGGCAGTCGCCGCCGCCGGTGGAAATCGCGATTTTCATGGTTCATGCCTCCGTGCGAGATGATTGTGCAGACAGTGTAGCATGCAGGATCTTTTCGGCCAGAGAGGGGACAAGGTTAAGGTTGGATGTCCCAGGAGGCAGGGGTGTCTCAATCTTCCCATCGTTCCGGAAAGTCGAAGGAAAGCTGGCGATGATGTTTGATCGCCAGCAGATACAGGTTGTTCCCTTGTCGGGCGTAGAGGATGAGATAGTCGCCGCGGATCAACTCCCGTACGCTGGCGTTGTCGCCGGGGCGCTGTTGCAGGGTTGCGACGAGGGTTGTGGCCTCATGGGAGGATGTGCGGCGTTGCAGGAAGTCTTTGCCGAGTTCAGGAAGAACCTCCAGCCGGGGGATGATATCGGTAAACAGATCGTCCAGCAGGGCTTCGAAGGCCCAGGCAGCGTCGGCCTCGGCCAAAAAGGTTTCGATCTCATCCAGGTTGCGACGGAAATTGCGGGTGACCTGGATATGTCTGCGGCTCATTTTGAGCGGCCGTAGCGGGCTTTCAGTTCTGCCACCGAACAGAGGTTGCCCGCTTCGACATCGTCCCAACCGCGACCGGCCTCTTCGAGCAGTGTCAGGTGGATGTTTTCCCGTTCGAGGCGGTGGTAATAGTCGAGGCGGCGGGCATCGATCAGGGCGACATAGGCTTTGCCATTGCGGGTGATGATCTTTTCCCGGCCCTGGCAGGCCTCTTCGGCCAGTTCGGTCAGGCGGGCGCGAGTTTCCTTGAGGGGGACAATGTCCCTGCTGGTGATCGGCATGGCAAGCTCCTGTTCGGCTGCAATGATCAACTTAAGTTTAACGTATAGATTAAACCATGGAGGCACTTGCGGCAAGCCGTTGTTTGTCAGGTGTCGGTTTTATCGTCGGTTTGCAGTCAGCTTCAACGCTTCAGTCTGCCGCCCCTCTGCTCCGGCTCTTCCACAGCGCTTCCCCCGAATAGACCCCCAGTCCGGCCCAGATGAAGAGAAAACTTCCCAACTCCGCCAGGTTGAAGGGTTCCCGGTAGAGAGCGACGGCGAGCAGGAAATGCAGGCTGGGAGTGATGTACTGCAGAAAACCGATGGTGGCCAGCCGCAGCCGGCGGGCGGCGCCGATGAAACAGAGCAGGGGGATGGCGGTCACCACCCCGGAGAGGGGCAGCAGCAGGTCGAGACGCGGCGAGCCGCCCAGGAACCCGGCCTGGTGCTGAGCCAGCAGGTAGAGTATGAAGCCAAGGGCGAAGGGCGCCAGCAGCAGGGTCTCGACCGTCAGGCCGATCAATGCGTCAACCTCGGCGATTTTGCGCAGCAGCCCGTAAAGACCGAAGGACGCCGCCAGCACCAGGGCGATCCAGGGCAGTCGGCCGTACTGGACGGTCAGGGAGACGACCCCGGCCAGGGCGAGCAGCACGCTCAGCTGCTGCCAGCGGCTGAGCCGTTCACCGAGAAAGAGGAAGCCGAGCAGCACGCTCAGCAGCGGGGTGATGAAATAGCCCAGGCTTGATTGCAGCACCTCGCCGACCTGCACCGCGTAGATGAAGACCAGCCAGTTGCAGGCGATCAGCAGCGTCGAACCACACAGTGTCAGCAGCAGCGTCCGGTCGGCAAAGACCCGGCGGATGGCGCCGAGCCGACTGCGGAGGAGAACCAGCAGGCTGAGGAAAACCGCCGACCAGAAGATCCGGTGACAGACGATCTCCAGCGGCGCGGCGCCGGTCAGAGCCTTGAAGAAGATCGGGAAGGAGCCCCAGACGGTGTAGGCGGCGAGACCGAGGATGACGCCCTGCCGGGAGCGGTTGTCTGCTGCAGTGGTCGCGGGAGAATTCATCCGCAGAATGTGCGCTGTTTTGAGGGAGAAATCAAGCTTTCAACGGTGGCTGTTGATGTCGGGGCGATTCTGGTGATCGTCCGGCGCGCTGGGGGTGATGATCAGGTTGTCGGCTTGTTTCAATCCACGCCCCCGCGAGGGGGGCGACAGCCCCTGCTCCAACGTCAAAGTATGGCCAAGCAAGGTTTCAATCCACGCCCCCGCGAGGGGGGCGACGACCTCCCTGGAGACGACCACTGCCGGCCGATTTAGGGTTTCAATCCACGCCCCCGCGAGGGGGGCGACCAACCACGGCAAGATCAACGGGGAGGTGATCGCGTGTTTCAATCCACGCCCCCGCGAGGGGGGCGACACGATTATCTGTGTAGCAAAATAGTTTTGTGTCGCCTCGTTTCAATCCACGCCCCCGCGAGGGGGGCGACTGAAAACCTGGCGGTCATTGAAGCCCGCAGCACGTTTCAATCCACGCCCCCGCGAGGGGGGCGACCACAATCCGTGAACTATTAAGGAACACTATTGCTGTTTCAATCCACGCCCCCGCGAGGGGGGCGACGCAGGACCTTGCCACGCTGGCAGGTGTGACCACTAGTTTCAATCCACGCCCCCGCGAGGGGGGCGACCGTTCTTCAGTGACATGGTCAGGACTGTTTGCCACGTTTCAATCCACGCCCCCGCGAGGGGGGCGACAGGGCGCAGGCCCGCAGGATTTGCCGACAGCGTGGTTTCAATCCACGCCCCCGCGAGGGGGGCGACGAAAGGACATTGAGAAATGATCTACAACGACCAAGTTTCAATCCACGCCCCCGCGAGGGGGGCGACATTTTTGGTTGTGTTCTTCAAATGGTTTGCTCAGTGTTTCAATCCACGCCCCCGCGAGGGGGGCGACGCTCTGACCGGGTGAGTGTCAGCCGGAACAGCCATGTTTCAATCCACGCCCCCGCGAGGGGGGCGACTCTGCGGTGAGACGATTAATGCCGGTCGAGTGTGTTTCAATCCACGCCCCCGCGAGGGGGGCGACAGATCTCCTCATGCTACTACGGCCTTCGTCAATAAGTTTCAATCCACGCCCCCGCGAGGGGGGCGACAGACGGTTGAAGGGGACACGCCTACAGCAATAGCGTTTCAATCCACGCCCCCGCGAGGGGGGCGACTAAGCATTTTCGACGACTTCCGCGCACTTAAAATGTTTCAATCCACGCCCCCGCGAGGGGGGCGACCTGCAAGGTCCTGATCGCGCAGGTTGTCGAAGATGTTTCAATCCACGCCCCCGCGAGGGGGGCGACGCCTGGGTGAGGCCTGCTTCCTTGGCGATCTTTTGGTTTCAATCCACGCCCCCGCGAGGGGGGCGACTGGTCATTGTTTTAAATCCTTTCAGGTTAGATATGTTTCAATCCACGCCCCCGCGAGGGGGGCGACGCAGCGTGAGGACAAGGGCCAGGTGACCATCGAGTTTCAATCCACGCCCCCGCGAGGGGGGCGACGAACCGGCGACGCCACGACTTTTTGCCGAGCGTGGTTTCAATCCACGCCCCCGCGAGGGGGGCGACGGGGTATGACGTGCGACAGATGGCCGCCGCGCTGTTTCAATCCACGCCCCCGCGAGGGGGGCGACGTACGGTTTTCCCAGACAGCCAGCGAGAAACGGTTGTTTCAATCCACGCCCCCGCGAGGGGGGCGACCGCGGTCAGGGATATCAGGATGGTTATCGCGGCTGTTTCAATCCACGCCCCCGCGAGGGGGGCGACACGCCTCATCGTCGGCGCCGAGACCAACCAGGGCCAGTTTCAATCCACGCCCCCGCGAGGGGGGCGACGATACAGGCCCATATCACCGTCGCAACCGAATGCGTTTCAATCCACGCCCCCGCGAGGGGGGCGACCGGCCCTGCTTTACGTGTTCAGTTCGGCGGACAAGTTTCAATCCACGCCCCCGCGAGGGGGGCGACGCCCCAGTTGGGGCTGCCGATTGTCGGGCGGGACGTTTCAATCCACGCCCCCGCGAGGGGGGCGACACGGCAGCGGCAACGTCACCGGCATCACCTTGGACGTTTCAATCCACGCCCCCGCGAGGGGGGCGACCCGACAATATCGTCAAAATCGACACCACCACCGGGTTTCAATCCACGCCCCCGCGAGGGGGGCGACGCGACCTGTATCGGGCGATCGACACGGTGGCCGGCGTTTCAATCCACGCCCCCGCGAGGGGGGCGACCCCTTCAGAGGCGTCAAGCGCGGGACCCTCATCGTCGTTTCAATCCACGCCCCCGCGAGGGGGGCGACGCCTACCACCTCACCGACCCCGACAGCTGGGGGAGTTTCAATCCACGCCCCCGCGAGGGGGGCGACGGCCGCGTTTCTGGCGGGCCTGCCTGTCGCAATCTGTTTCAATCCACGCCCCCGCGAGGGGGGCGACCAACCGGCTGCAGCCCGACATTCCTCGATCACTTGTTTCAATCCACGCCCCCGCGAGGGGGGCGACAGTGTTGCTTTAACTTGCTAAAATCGGGTGCTTTTTAAGCTTGCTTTTGCGAACCTTCCGAGTAGGTAGGTGATTTGTTCACTGCCTTGTCCGGAATTTTTAAAAAAGATCTGAGAATTAAGGCCTTGGATTATTTGCGAACCTCCCGGTCAAACCGCCCTCACTTGGGGTTCGCTACACGATGAGCGGCCCTTCCTGATCGATGCCGGGCTTGGCGCCGACATGTTCTACCCGCTTCCTCCAGTTGGAGCCGAGGAAATAAAAACGCAGACTGTCCCGTTCTTCGTCAATTTCCTGAATCAGCTGCTGTCTGAATTTAACCCATTGGGCCGGATCAACCAGGCATTCAAAAACCGAGAACTGAACACGTTGCCCGTGATTCACGCATATCTTTGCTACCCGACGCAATCGTCTCGCCCCAGCCCGGTCCGAAGTCGCGACATCGTAACTGACCAGAACCATCATCGGTCTACCTCCAGAGAAAAGGTGGATAGGCGTCGAGATCGCCGCGTAGATATCGTGCCAGCAACTGCGCCTGGACAAAGACCAGCATGCCGATGGGGACTTTCTCCTTGATGAAGGGATGCTCGATCTCCGCCTGTTTGCGTTTCTGGTATTCAGTCAATACCAGCTTGCGGGTTTCGTCGTCCATCAGCACCGCGCCTGATTCCTTGATTTGAAACCCCTTCTTTTTCACCTGTCCCAGATTGATAAGCGAGAGCGCCAGCCGGTCGGCAAGGACCGGACGGAACTCTTCCATCAGGTCCAGGGCCAGGCTCAGCCTGCCGGGGCGGTCACGGTGCAGGTAGCCGACAGCCGGGTCGAGACCTACTGTTTCCAGGGCGGAACGGGTGTCATGATAGAGAAGAGTATAGAGGAATGAGAGCAGGCAGTTGACCCGGTCCCTGGGGGGACGGCGGCTGCGTCCGCTGAAATGAAAGTCAGTTTTTCGATTGACGATCAATTGATTGAAATGTCCGAAGTAGCTGCTGGCGGCCTGTCCCTCGATGCCGCGTACTTCATCGAGATTATCCACCTTCAGCAGCTTTTGGGAGGTTCTGCCGAACTGGGCATGGGCCAGTTCCAGCGCCGACCGATCAAACTTGTCGCCGTGGTCGCGCAGGGCGCGCCCGAGGACGGTGCGGCAGTTGTTGACCTTGCCGAGGACAAACATCCTGGCCAGTCCGGCCGAGGCGGCGGGCTCGTCGGCCTGCCGGTACTGGGTTCGGCGCAACAGGACATTACCTGATGTGGGGCCCTGAACACTGGCGAGGTATTTTCCGTAACTAGTCAGAAAGCTGACTGCGACGCCATGCTCACCGCAGTGCCCGAGCAGAAACGGGCTACAGGTGACCTGGCCGAAGCAGACAATCGAGCTGAGGGTGTGGATCGGCAGACGCAGCCGGGTTTCGCGTTCGATGTTGACCGCGACCGTCTCTCCCTCCTTGTTCAGGTAGGCCCCCTGGGTGGTGACATAGAGGGTGTTGAGCATCTTTCTCATGTCGGATCCCTCAGCATCTGAGCAAGATATTTGGCGACCGAGCGGGTTTCATTGCAACTGCCAGGCAGGCAGATCTGCCGCAGGGAACAATTGTCGCACCTGCCGTCATGGATGGCCGGCGGGGTTTCATCCAAGGCCAGCAGATCATGGGTGGCCCGGATGGTCTGCTCGGTCATGTTTCTTAATTCGGCACTGAAAACGACCTCCCGGCGACGGCGCTTCTGTCCGTAGAAGAGTGCCCCTCGATCGATGGCGATCTGCAGCATCTCTTCCAGGCAGAGGGCCTGGGCGCAGAGCTGTACTTCATCGCAGAGATCCTTTTTCGGTCGGCCGCGTTTGTATTCCACCGGATAGACGCTGCCGTCGGCATGAAACTCGACCACATCGGCCTGGCCGCTCAAACCGTAGCGTTTCGAACTGATTGGCAGAGTACGGACAATGCGGATATCTCCCTCCTGCCGGGATGTCCCGCTGTCGGCCCGCTCATGCAGTACCCGTCCCTCGGCGGTGAAGCGGTTTTCGCTCCATTGCTGCTCCAGGTGAATCAGGGCGCACTGCCGGGGGCAGAACTGGTAGTGCTGCAGCGCCGAGAGCATGATGTAGTCGGATTCGGCGTACATTACCTTTTCTCCAACAGCAAGTTATTGAACAGATGCGTTAACGCCGTCTGTTGCTTTCGGCAGCATCGAGTATTCTCGCTGACGTCACGGCGCGGAGGCAAAGCAAGTCAGCGGTATTGCCGCAATTTCTCCAGCAACGTCGAGCGCATACATGGTTTGTCGGCCGGATAGAGCGAGATCAAACGCTTGCCCTGTTGCTGGTAGAGCTGCTGTTTTTTGAGCATGCCGATCTTGTAGTCGGCAGTATCCATCCCCCAGTACTCGATGTAGACATCGAACTCCGGAAGATAGAAGTCAGGGCGGATGGCATAGCCGTCGAGAATGCGAAAGCGTTCGTCGTAGCGGTAGTTTATCCCCTCCGCATCCAGCGCCTCGCAGATCAACCGTTCTCCGTCCGATTGAACCCAGGTGCCGTCCTTGGCGCGGATGTTTTTCTGCAACTCAACCTTGGTTTCGAAATTGCGTCTTTCCAGAAACACCTCGTCGAAACAGTAGTTGCAGAACGGCCTCTGAAAGGCCTTGTGGCTGCGAACGTATTCGTCCGGTTCAAGCTTCACTCCACAGCGCTGGCAGAGGTGGACAGCTTGCTGCTCTGCGATATCGAGCGCCGAACGGATCAACTTGCCCGCTGCCAGAACGCTGCGTTTTACATAGTCCCGCTCAACCGGGTTACTGTAAAGATCGCGCAGGTCCGGCAAGGCTACCTTGGCTGCCGCGCCGAACGCACCCAGAGCCTTGGCGGTATACTGCCGTACTTGCGGATGCTGGTCTCTCAGCAGGGGATGCAGCACCTTCACTGCTTCATCAGTGGGTACAATACCAGCCAGTTTGCCGAGTGCCGAAGCCGTAAGCCTCCGGACCAAAGGCGACGTCGACCGAGCCAGTTCTGCCAATTCGGTAAAAGCCGAAGCCGCAGCGCTGTTACCCAGTTCCGTGGCTCGGGCCGCCAACTGCTTCTCGTTGGCAATGTTCATGCCGCTCCTCTCCGACTGATTGCGTCTCTACAGAGCCTCCATGGCGTCACAACCGTTATGAGTTCACGGGTGCGGGCGGTGCCGAGTTCAGGATCTTCGATTTCCTGAACCCGCTCGTAGCCGACCCTGGCCAGCCAGCGCTTGAAGGGTTCGGCCTTGGGGGAGGGGATCGACTGGATGATGCGGAAGATGCCTTCGGTGTTGGCGCAATCGGTTGTTCTGTATTTGCCGTCTGCTGCCTTTAATTTCAACCCGTGACACTTTGTCACGACTTCACTTGCCTCTGCCCTGAGCCGCTGTTTCAGTTTGCGCCAATAGGCACCGGCATCTGAGCTGTCGGTCAGAACGCCACAGACATCGACAACCGAAAACCACCACTCGTCATTGTGTAGTGTGCGGCGAATTTCCTTGTCTTTGAAAATGGCCAGCTTTTCTGTCATTGTCCAATTCCCCCAAGTTGAATCAGGTGCGGGGTACACGCTGTACCCCGCATGATCTGGATTACAGCATTTCGATGATCTCGATCCCGTTCGGAGCATCCCCGACTGTCACATCGTAATCCTTGAACGAACGCGCCGGACCTTCGGTGCGGCTGTTGCGCTTGATCTCGATCAGGTCGAACAGCTTGTGGGCGGGGGCGTTGCCGAGCTTGTCCTGATGCTTGAAGACGAACAGTTTCTGGCTGCTCATCAGGCCTCTGGCAGCGGATCGGTCATGCTCAAACATGTTGATCAGCGCATTCCAGAGCAGTTCCAGATCTTCATCAGAAAACCCGGTTTTCTCAGCCAGGGGAGCAGAAATAAAGCCTTGGGCGACGTAAAGACCATAGGGAACGATATGTTTGCGCCCCATGGTGCGTTCTTTTTCCAGGTCTTTTTCGTTGGTCACCGCCATGCGGGTGATGCTGACCTCCTGTGACAGGATCGGATCGACGCTTTTGGCAAAGGCCAATTGCACCGGGCCACGCACCTGACCACAGTTGATCTCGGTGGTCATGACAGCACCAAAGCTGCGGATGTCGTAGAAATTGGCGCACATCCAGCCGGTGATTTTTTTCGCGTCTTCAATATTTTTCGGCAATTTTTTCTTTTCCGGTTTAAGGTCAAACTGTTTGTAGGCCATCTCGTTGGTGCGATTGAGAACGGCCTTTTCCTGCACATAGATGCTGTACCCCTCGGCCCCTTCCTTGGCGAGGGCGACATGGTTGCGGATTTTCCGCTTCAGACAGACATCAGTGACCAAGCCGTACCCGGTTTCCGGATCGACGCGCGGTGTATTGCCGGCATCGGGGTCACCGTTGGGGTTGCCGTTTTCAACATCGAAAAGCAGTGCGAACTCGTAGCGATTGGCGATTGCGGTCATGGTTTATCCCTCCTGAGTTTTCTTGGTGTAAAAGTCTTTGCGCTGATGGTAGTAACCGATCATGAACAGCCCCTGCTGTTCGGGGGCCTGAGTTTTCGGGTAGTCGTTGAACTCGGCGATGATATCCTGGGTCAGACGCTCCAGGTACACCGCCCGCCCTTTTCTCTCCGGGTCTTTACGCAATTTGGCGATGTGATTGGTCCGGTTCTTCAGCAACAGATGAAACACCAGGCCCGGCGTTGCCGAAGCGGCTGCCAGGTAACGATCCTTGACGGTGGCATTGGAGCCGGGAACCGCCTCCTCCTGGGTTTTCTCGATAACAGCAAACAACCGCCCCAACAGATAGGGCAAATCTGTCCTTTCGGGATTTAAAGACACGGTCACCTCCTCCATTTTTGTATTGCGCAGCAAAAATGCTTTCAGCAATGCAGCGCGAAAATAGGTTACATCCTGCTCGGCACGGATACGGTCGAGAACAACGGGCAATAAACTTTTCGGATAGGGATTGCCGGTAAGCATGGCGCGGGTGAGGCCACCGGCAAGTACGGGTGAAATATTCTCTCCCTTGCCGAGGGTTGCGGTCTGTACCAGCAGGCGCCATAGCGGCGGAAATTCCGGCTCGCTGTCGTACTGCCGGACAATGTCCAGCTGTTCATAATGCCGACTGACCCGGGTCAGCAGGTTGCCCAGGCTGTCGGTCGCCCAGAAGCGGATCGACAACCGTGCGGCGTTGGGGGCCAGTCCAAGGATATAAAAGCGCACATTTTCGTCGAGTTCGGGCAGAAAATCGACCGGTCTGCGGCCATCGCGTACGGCCTTCAGCAGCCCTCTGATATTCGCGGCGGTCTGCCGATCGTCCCGGCTTGCCGGTGCTGATTTTCCCTCTTCTTCCGGCGGGGCGAAGAAGTCAGCGAACAGTTCTTCGGCAATATTTTTCCGCTCGGCCCAGAAGATATAGGTGGTGTCGCCGATACTGACCTTCTGGCGACTGTCGCTGGCAAGCAGGGCGTTGAGGGCGGTGGTGTAGGCAAAGGCTGAGGTTTCAGCAACAGAGGCTTTGTCCTGTTTGTAGGAGACAAAGGCCGAAGCATTGTACGAAACGATGTAGCCGCCTGATTTCTGTCCGCCGCGTACCCCCTTGATCGGCGTATGTACCCGCGCCAGCGGTGCATTTTCTTCACCGCTGATCAGGCATTGCCCAAGGGGCGCATCGGATGCGGTCTGTCCGTATTCGATCCAGCATTGATGTACCGTCGGGCGATCATGGATAAAGCCCGGAGTGCCATCGAGACGAAAGACCAGGTTGGCGTTGCAGACCTCTTCCCACGGTTGGAACCGGGAAACCGCTCCTTCGGTCTGCTCGGCATTCCAGGACCGCAAAAAGCGTAGCACCGCCTGGTAACCAGGGTCCTCAAGATCGCCACAAACTGTGGTCAGCAGTTCGCGGAAGGCGTCAAAGCGCTCAAGATTCTTAGTCGTTGCGCCATCGCCGTCAGTTCCAAAAATGTAGGCGGCCTTGTCCCAGATAAAGTTGGCCTTGACCCCGGAGGTTCGCGTTACCGCAGCCGGTACCGGCAACTTGCGCGGTTTGAGCTTCTTTCCGCCTCCTTCCCGCAAATCCTCGATATCTCGCAGCGAACCATCCTCTCCCAGTACCAGGGCAAACGAAATATTCTCAATACTGGTGCCGAAGGCAGGCATTGCGGCATCGGGGTCATCCTGCATCCGCTGGTAATAGCTGTTCAAGGCATGCAGAATCATGCTCGCACCTCCTCGGAGAAGGGCGACGGTGGTGAGATGACACCGTTCTCCAGGGTGGCGCGGAAAAACAGGGGGGTCATCTCGTTGGCGAAGTCGATGTCGAGCAGCATGTAGCCGAGGTCTTTCGATTCGCCGGCATAGCAGGATTCAGGGATTTCGCCATCAAGCAGTTCGAAGGAGGCGGGGAACTCGCGACAGCCAAGGCAGGGCTGATGGAAGAACTGCCCCTTCTTCGCGCGCCGGTTGAAGATATCGAGATGCTTGCCCTCGTTGTCGTCAGGGCCGGCCTTGTCGGTCAGCACGAAATGGGCCTCGATGACATACTCGACGTCACGCAGCAGGGTCGAGGCGCGCTGCTGGCGATTCTTGCCGTCATCGACCAGAAAATAGAGTTGCTTCTTGTCCCGCATGGCGGTGACGGGGTTCGGCTTGGGGATCTTGGAACTGACTTCGTTACGACGGACATTGTCGAACTTGATGGGGCGGAGGACATGAATCCTGTCGATCACCCAGCGGATCGCGGGTTTCCAATGGACCGCCTCCAGGATTCCACGTGCGGCAGAGGGCGTCATCACATCGTAAGAGACACGCTCCACTTTCATTTCGGGACGGGTGAAGCAGGCATAATCCCCCCACACCCGTAGCTTGATTCCATAGGCCATAGGCTTCCTCCTTGATTATGAGATAAGTTCTTCCGGGTTCCAGACTTCGCTTTCATCGATGCAAAGGCCGACACTGTCCTGATAAGCGGACAGATTCCTCAACACCGGAAACTGTTCCGCCACCATCTCCAACGCGCCGGCGGAATTCAGTACGGCAAATTCCCTGGAGCGCACCGCGACCGTGTAGGTTTGCAGTTTTCGCAGAACCGCTCGTGGAAACTCTGTGTAACGCAGTTGCTGAACAAGCATTTCCGCTTCGGCTTCGCCTGGTATGATCACTCCGACGGTTTCATCCTCGATAAAGCGGAAGGCCTCGGCAGTCTCGCGAAAGGGAAAATAGAGTTCCGGAGTCAGCTGGTTCAGCAGTGGATAAATCTTCTTTTTATCCAGTTCCTGCACATCGTAGAGCAGCGCGAAATAGCGCCGCATCATTTCCAGGCCGATCGGGTCGGCCTCCGGCAGGCTGCGCAGCGCCTCGGCCGCCCGCGAGGCACAACGCTTGACCCAGGGCATGCGTGGCGGCTGCTCCGGTTCGTAGACGTAAACCTGGCCAAGTTGACCAATCTCATTCAGCTTTCCTTCCCGGTTACAGCGCCCGGCGGCCTGGGCGATGGAATCGAGGCCGGCCATGGCCCGGTAAACAACCGGGAAGTCAAGATCGACTCCCGCCTCAACCAAGGAGGTCGAAACGACCCGACAGGACTTTTCCTGTTTCAGCCTCAGACGGATTTTGTTCAGCACCCGACGCCGATGTTGCGGATACATATTGGTGGAAAGATGATAGTTCCCCTCTGTTTCCGGCAGCCGCTCGAAGAGCGCCCGTGCCTGCGGCTTGGTCGAAACGATGCAGAGCACCTGATCCTCTGTGGCCAGTTTTTCGACCAGAGCTTCATTTGACAATTGGCCGACAAACTCAACCCGGGTACGACACAAGTCACGGTAGAGTCGCTGTGGTTGATCGATGATTTCACAGATCGCCGGCAGTCGGTTGCGCAGAGTGCTGTCATCCAGCGCCGGCTGGGTAGCGGTGCAGAGTACCACTGTGCAACGGTAATGCTCGACCAGTTCACGCAGCGCCGCCAGGCAGGATTCGAGGTATTCGGTGGGAATCGTCTGGGCTTCATCCAGAACGATTACGCTGCCGGCGATGTTGTGCAGCTTGCGACAACGGGACGGCTTGTTGCTGAACAGCGATTCGAAGAACTGGACGTTGGTGGTCACGACCAGCGGTGCGTCCCAGTTCTCTGTTGCCAGACCCCTCCGGCGATTGTACCCGGCTTCCTCCGGCTGGTCACTTTCCTTGTAGTTGCAGTGATGCTCCAGCACCTGCTCGCGGCCGAGAATATCCTGAAAGACTTTTGCGTTCTGTTCGATGATCGAGGTGAAGGGAATGGCATAGATGACCCGGCTCTGTCCGTTCGCAACCGCATGATCCAGCGCGAATGCCAGGGATGACAAGGTTTTGCCGCCGCCGGTCGGTACGGTCAGGGAAAAAATCTGCGGCTTCAAGCGGGCTTTGCTTCGGCACTGGGCGAGGATCTCCTGTCGCAGGCGGTTGACGGCTGTCGGCTCGGCGTGAACGGCAAGGTCAGTCAGGTGGGCATCAAGCTTGTCCCGCAGGTCGGTAAGCGATGCAATCGAATCAGGGCGCGCGCCACTTTTCTCCGGGGAACAGAACCTTTCGGTATCGAGAAAATCGGCATCCACCAGACAGGAGAACAACATCCGGGTAAAAAATGCCAGACTGAAACCGGCGTGCTGCCGGTCTGCTCTGAATGGCGGACGTAATTTGTTGCCGAGTTCAATCTCCGGGAGGAGGACGACATCATCCGGAACCTTGCTGAGTTTCAGCCGGTAGTGAAGTTCTGATTCCTGTGTGCCACCATCCGGCAGACCACCGTGGTGTCCGGCTATGGCGTAGGCCAAAAGTTTGCCGAACGGACCGGTCTCCTCTGCCGCCAGGCGCGCGCCGAAGGTCGAATGATCAACCCTCCGAGAACTTCCTTCGAGGCGTTCGATAAATCGGCTGGTCGCTTTGCCGGCATCATGCAGCAGGCCAGCCAGCCGCCCCCAATCCCCGGCCCCGAACGCCGCCGAAAATTTCTCCGCCAGTTCCGCCACCCCTCGCAGATGCTCTTCCAGCGGCTGCCAATCCTCCTTATCCGGCGAATCGGTCGAATGCGCATAAAATTCCATCATCCAACCTCCAACTCCACCTCGACCTTCAGCATCTGCCAGGGGGCCGTATGCGGGTCGACCTTCAGCACCCGGGCGTTCAATGTCGCTCCCTGCCGCAACAGCCTGCTGAGGTGGTGGTTATCACTGCGCGGCACATAGCCGAGTTTGTGGCTGCGCCAGTCGATGCGCACGGCATAACGGTCATGGGGGTTGTCCGGTTCGGCGACCAGGTCAAGCACGGCGCCGGCAGCCATGCGGGCGACCAGGCGCGGCCCGGCGTAATAT
Source organism: Geothermobacter hydrogeniphilus (assembly GCF_002898515.1). Taxonomy (GTDB): domain Bacteria; phylum Desulfobacterota; class Desulfuromonadia; order Desulfuromonadales; family Geothermobacteraceae; genus Geothermobacter_A. The sequence continues at coordinate 69,598 of NZ_PPFX01000006.1, forward strand.
TGAAACCCGGCGACGGAAAACCTGTTCAGCCGATAGCGCCGTTGTGGGGTGGCCGCGGCGGTGCGGGTCAATCCGGCCGGCAACAACAGCAAGAGCGTTTTCAGGAATGATCTTCTGGGAATTGTCATGGTCCCCTCCCGATTTATGGATGGTTGTTCCTATCCTCTCCAGCTATGCGACAGAATGCGTCGTAATGAAAATCCCGCCGTTGATGTTATCGCTGCCTCCGTATGGGCGCCCGGACGGTCGCCCATACGGGTTCTATTTTCTCCGACCATTGTGACAGAATAATTCACAACATCTCGCGCTGTTCCAAATCCAATCCATTGTAACGATACAATCTCAAAAAAATCTCACATTCAACAGGCTGAAATTATTGCCGTTGGTTTCGGACTGTCACCTGAATCAGTGAGTTTCTGTTGGATGGAGAGTGCACGTGCTTGGTCTGAATGGGGTTTCCAAAAATCTGAAGCGCACCCCTAGGTTCGCTGGTGATTTTTGGGAAGCTCAGGCAGATCAATGACTTGGGCTATCCGCCAACAAGGAGCTCACTGATTCAGGTGTCAGATTTAAGGGGGAGGGTGGCAAACCGAACGGGCGGTGATGCCGGTATGCGGGTTGTGCGGGGGGGATGGTTCTGTTCTTCGGGGAAAAGGGTCGGGGACGTGTTCTGTTGCGACCGGGTTCACCCCACCGACCGGCTCAGCAGCCGGATGCCCTGCTCCAGCCCTTCGAGGGTGAGGGGAAACATCCGCTTGTCCATGATCTGCCGGACCATGCCGATCGACTGGGTGAAGTGCCACCAGCCGTGCGGGGTGGGGTTGAGCCAGATGGCGTCGGGGTAGGCGTCGAGCAGGCGTTGGCACCAGATGTAGCCGGCTTCGTCGTTGTAGTGTTCGACGCTGCCGCCGACCATGGAAATTTCGTAGGGGCTCATCGCCGCGTCGCCGACGAAGATCAGCTTGTAGTCGGAGCCGTAGGTGTTGATCAGGTCGTGCAGGTCGATCCGCTCGGCCCGGTAGCGCTGGTTGTCGCGCCAGACGCTTTCGTAGATGAAGTTGTGGAAGTAGAAGTATTCGAGGTTCTTGAACTCGCTGCGGGCGGCGGAGAAGAGTTCTTCGCAGACCCGGATGTGTTCGTCCATCGAGCCGCCGACATCGAAGAACAGCAGCACCTTGACCTTGTTGTGGCGTTCCGGAACCAACTGCAGGTCGAGACAGCCGGCGTTATCGGCGGTGGCGCGGATGGTGGCCGGCAGGTCGAGGACCTCCGGCGCCCCGTCGCGGGTGAAATGTCGCAGCCGCCGCAGGGCGAGCTTGATGTTGCGGGTGCCGAGTTCGACCGAGTCGTCGAGGTTTTTGAATTCCCGTCGGTCCCAGACCTTGACCGCCCGCCGGTGGCGGGACTCATGCTGACCGATGCGGATACCCTCCGGATTGTAGCCGTAGGCGCCGAACGGAGAGCGGCCGGCGGTGCCGATCCAGCGGTTGCCGCCCTGGTGGCGCTCCTGCTGCTCGGCCAGGCGTTTTTTCAGGGTCTCCATCAGCTTTTCGAAGCCGCCGAGGGCTTCGATCTGTGCTTTTTCTTCCTCGGAGAGGATCAGTTCGCTCAGCCTGCGCAACCATTCCTCGGGGATTTCAGCCTCCAGCTCCTCGCCGAGGTTCTCGATCCCGTCGAAATATTGGGCGAAGACCCGGTCGAACTTGTCGAAGTGGGTCTCGTCCTTGACCAGGCAGAGCCGCGCCAGGTAGTAGAAATCCTCGACGTTGCCCCAGACCACCTGCTTGTCGAGGGCTTCGAGCAGTCCCAGGTATTCGCGGATGGTGACCGGGATCTTGGCCTGTTTCAGTTGCAGAAAAAAGTCGACCAGCATGGGTAGAATCTTTCAAAGGCAAAAAACATTTAACGCAGAGGCGGAGAGAAATCTTTTTTGGATTTTAAAATCAAAGAAGAGGCTTTTGTTTCTCTCTGCGTCCCTCCTTCTCCGCGGCTCTCCGTTGCCTGAATCCGTGAGTCCCTTGTCGGCGGACAGCACAAGTCATTGATCTGCCTGAGCTTCCCAAAAATCACCAGCGAACCTATGGGTGCGCTTCAGATTTTTGGAAACCTCATTCAGGCCAAGCACTTGCACTCTCCATCCAACAGGAACTCACTGATTCAGGCGTTAAAAAGCGCTTCGTGCCTTTCTCGCGAACTTCTCAAACAGCCCCAGATCCTGCTCATTCTTCAGCAGCGCGCCGTGCAGCGGCGGGATCGCCTTGCCGGGTTGTTTGCTGTGCAGGGCCTCGGGGGGAATATCCTCGGCCACCAGCAGCTTGAGCCAGTCGAGCAGCTCGGAGGTGGAGGGCTTCTTCTTCAGACCGGGCACCTCACGGATGCCGAAGAAGGTTTCCAGGGCGGCCCGCAGCAGGTTCTGCTTGATGCCCGGGTAGTGAACCTCGACGATCTGCGCCATGGTCCCGGCGTCGGGGAAGCGGATGTAGTGGAAGAAGCAGCGGCGCAGAAAAGCGTCCGGCAGCTCTTTCTCGTTGTTGCTGGTGATGATGATCACCGGGCGGTGCTTCGCCCGGATCAGCTGCCGGGTCTCGTAGACGTAGAACTCCATCCGGTCGAGTTCCTGCAGCAGGTCGTTGGGAAACTCGATGTCGGCCTTGTCGACCTCGTCGATCAGCAGCACCGCCCGCTGTTCCGATTCGAAGGCTTCCCAGAGCTTGCCCTTGACGATGTAGTTGCTGATGTCGTGGACCCGCTCGTCGCCGAGCTGCGAGTCGCGCAGCCGGGAGACGGCATCGTATTCGTAGAGCCCCTGGTGGGCTTTGGTGGTCGACTTGATGTGCCACTGGAAGAGCGGCATGCCGAGGGCGCGGGCGACCTCTTCGGCGAGCATGGTCTTGCCGGTGCCCGGCTCGCCCTTGATCAGCAGGGGGCGGCCGAGGGTGATGGCGGCGTTGACCGCCAGGTTGAGATCATCGGTGGCAACGTAGGAATCGGTTCCGGTAAATTTCATGATGTTCCTGTGGGTTGTTTAACCTGAATCAGGTTTAAGTCATGGGATCGGCCAGAGGTCCGCCTGCTGCAGGACCGCGCGCAGCACCTTGAGCCCCTGGTTCATGGCCGGGACGCCAGCGTAGACCGCGGTCTGGAAGATCACTTCGGCCAGTTCCCGCGGTTTGCAGCCGACGTTGAGCGCCGCCTTGAGGTGCAGTTCCAGCTCTTCGCTCTTTTCCAGTGCCGTCAGGGTGGCGACGGCCACCAGCTGCCGGGTCGGGTGCGGAAGCACCTCGCGAGCGTACATTTGCCCGGTGATAAACAGCGAAAGGTCACGGGCCAGGCCGCGATCAAAGGATTTCCACAATTCGTAAGGTTTTTCACCCTCCACGCCGTTGAAGTAAAGGGCGGCCGTACCGGCAGTCTTTTTCGCGAGATCCTCGGACATGAAAGTATCCTTTTATGGTCGTTTAACGATGGCTTCGATCAGGGCGATGCGCCCCTCTTCGAGGTTGCGCACCTGGTTGCGGGCCATCTGCTGAAAATCGTTGCCCAGCAGCAGGTGGATGCCGAGGGGCGGCAGACCGTTCTTTCTGATCCGTTCACCCTGGCGTCGGAACCAGTCGCGGCCCTGTGCGGTGGTATCCCGCCAATCGAGGATCTGAAAACCGGCGGTTTCGAGGTGCGTCCGCAGCTGCCCGGCGGTTGCCAGGTGGCTGATGGACGCCTCGCGCGCCCAGGGGACCGGGAAGTGCACCGGCCCGCTCTTGCCGCTGAGGATATCATAGATGGCCAGTTTCCCGCCCGGTTTCAGAACCCGCCACATTTCGGCGTAGAGTCCGGCCTTGTCGGCGATGTTCATCGCCGCGTGCTGGGTCCAGAGCAGATCGAAGCTGCCGTCGGCAAAGGGCAGCTCAAGGGCGTTCCCCTGTCGGTAGCAGACGCGTTCATCCAGTCCGAGATGACGGGCAAAGGTTTCGGCGAGGCGGCAGTAGCCCGCGCACAGATCGATGCCGGTGACCCGGCAGCCGAATTCAAGGGCCAGGCAGCGGGAAGGGCCGCCGAGTCCGCAACCGACATCCAGTACCCGGGTATCTGCTTCGAGGTCCAGGCGCCGGGCCAGTTCGAGGGTCGCCCTGCGGCCGCCGACATGAAACTCGTCCAGCGGGGCCAGGTCTTGCGGGGAGAGGTGTCGCAGATCGACGCCGGCGCTCTCGATGGCGGCCATGATCGTCGCTTCGAGATTCTGGCGGGCGTAATGGGCGGCGATACGGTTGGCGGTCAAATTACGACTCCTTTCGGGGCCGGGCCAGATCGACGGGAGTTAAATCCCCCCTTTCCCCGGGAGAGGAGGTCCGGGAAAAGGGGGGACGTCGTGCCGGCGTTTGCCGCGGCTCCAGCCGTCAGCAGGGCTCAGCCCCTGATGATGCGGGGCAGCAGCATCTGGTGGATCGGGGTGATCGATTTCGGGTTCTGGTAGTTGGCCCCGGTGAAGGCCTGGATGTAGCGGCGCAGTTCCGGCAGCGAGACGATCTCGTCGACGAAACCGCTGATGGCGCAGTAGGCCGGCCGCGACTTCTCCTGGTAGTCCTGGATCATCCGGTTCATCTTCTCCAGGGTCGGGGCCAGGTCGTTGCCGGCATCCTCTTCCTTGACCAGGCGCCGGGCGTAGGAGGCCGCGGCGGCGGTTTCGCCGTGCATGACGTAGATCTCGGTCAGCGGCGTGCCGAGGGTGAAGGCGTTGTTGTTGTTGGCCTGGGGACCGCACATGATGTAGTGCGCCGCGGCGGTGCCCTTGCGCAGTACCACGCACATCATCGACAGCTCGGTCTGTTCGATGGAATAGACCAGCGACTGCCCGAGGGCGAGTAGCTCGGCTTCTTCGGCCAGGTCGCCGACATCGATACCGGTGGTGTCCTGCAGCCAGATGATCGGCAGGTTGTCGCGGCCGCAGAGGGTGACGAACTCACCCTGCTTGATCAGTCCCTCGCGATAGTGCTTGCCGCCGACGCCGGGATAGGCGCCCTCGGCGTAGTCGGGATAGCCGGGGAAGATCCCCTGGCGGTTGCCGATGAAGGCGACCGGGAAACCGTCGATCTTGGCGATGCCGGTAAAGACCTCGCGGCCGTAATCGGGACGGTATTCCATGAACTCGCTGTTGTCGGTCAGCCGCGCCAGGATCTGGATCGCGTCATAGGGCCGCTTCTGGTTGGCCGGCAGGATCAGGTTGAGATCCTCGACCGGCAGCTTCGGCGCGGCCGGTTCCGCCACCCGGAACACGGTCGGGTCATAGGCGGGCATCTTGCGCATGTAGTCCTTGATGCCGTCGAGGACGCCCTGCTCGGTATCGTGGACTTCGCGGAAGTAGGCGGTCTGGTCGAAGTGGGTTTCCACCCGCCCCGGCACCTTGCCCTTGAAGTTCCGGGTGCCTTCGATCAGCGCCCGGGCGGCCTCCTCGTCGATGTAACCCTTGGGATTCATGCCGCCGACGATGCCGGCGCCGCCGACGGCGATATTCGCCCCCTCGTGGGCCAGCAGGATGGTCGGGCTGATGCCCTGGTAGCCGCCGCCGGCCGGGTTGGTGCCGTAGATGCCGTTGAGGATCGGGATACCCAGATGGTTGAGGTCGGCGTGGCGATAGAAGGGCGCGCCGCTGGAGCGGCGGCCGGCGTAGACGGTCTCCTGCTCCATCAGCTTGACGCCGCTGCAGTTGGTCAGCCAGACCAGCGGCACGTTGAGCCGCTTGGCCATGTCGGTGACCATCAGGATGTTCTCGGACTGCCCGGCGATCCAGGCGCCGGCCATGACCTTGTTGTCGAAGCCGATGATCACCGCCCATTTGCCCTCGATCTTGCCGATGCCGTTGACAACCCCGGTACAGCCCTCCTCATTGTTTGCCGGGTTGTAGAGGCTGTGCAGGGGGCACCAGGTGCCCTCGTCGACCAGGTAGTCGAGGCGGTCGTAGATGGTCATCCCGCCGCGGCTGTGAACCTTCTCGGCGGGGATGCCGGCGTTTTTCACCCGTTCAAGTTCCCGGGCGATGATCTCTTCCTGCTCGCGGATCAGTTCAACGTTGGCCTGGGAGCGGCGCACCTCTCCTTCCCTGAGCGGCTTGCCGATCTCGGGCATTTTCTCAAAGTACGGGCGTAATGGCGTCTGTTTGCGTGACATGATGAATCCCTTTCGTGGTAGGGGCGCTGCTTGCCGCGCCCACGGCCGAGATCAGATGATGATCAAAAAGGATGGCGTCGCAAAAACTCACCAGCAGCTGCGTTGCTGCGTTTGTCTCGCTGCTTCAACGTACGTAAGTACGCTTCATTGCTCGACAATCGCACGCCTTGCTGCTGGCGCTTTTTGCTTAGCCAACACTATTGATGCTTTTTGCGAAAGCATCAAAAAGACGATCCCGGGAAGGGCGCAGCAAGCGGCGCCCCTGCAGCCAGGTTCAGTCAATCACGGCCAGAACATCCCCTTCGTTGACCGCGTCCCCTTCCTTGACCTTGATGGCGGTGACGGTACCGCCTTCGTCGCAGTAGATGGGAGTTTCCATCTTCAGGGCTTCGAGGATGATCATCTCGTCATCCAGTTCCACTTTGTCGCCTTCGGCCACGAGGATTTTCCAGACGTTTCCGGCGATGGGAGCAATCAGTTCAGCCATGGTTTTTCTCCTTTTTTACGTTGGTTGGGAAAGATCTTGTAAAACCTTTATCTCACGCAGAGACGTCAGGGCCTTTCTCTGTGCCTCTGCGTCTTGAGTGAGCAGAGCGAACGAGCGTGAGGCTGACCTTTAACCAAGGTTTTTCAGTAAAATGGCTGCCGCGACCACCGTGCCGATGACGCCGGCCACGTTCGGCCCCATGGCGTACATCAGCAGGTAGTTGCGCCGGTTGGCCTCGGAGCCGACCTTGTGGACGCAGCGGGCCGCCATCGGTACCGCCGAGACCCCGGCCGCGCCGATCAGCGGGTTGATCTTGTCCCTGAGGAACAGGTTCATCAGCTTGGCCATCAGCAGCCCGGCTGCGGTGCTGACCACAAAAGCGAACAGCCCGAGGAAAAAGATGAACAGCACCTTGGGGTTGAGAAAGGTCGAAGCGGTCATGGTGGCGCCGATCGACAGGCCGAGGAAGATGGTGACGATGTTCATCAGCTCGTTGGCGGAGGCATTGGTCAGCCGTTCGACGACGCCCGATTCCTTGAACAGGTTGCCGAGCATCAGCATCGAGATCAGCGGGGCGGCCGGCGGCACCACCAGCATGATGGTCATGGCGGTGACGATCGGAAAGCAGACCTTCTGCAGGCGGCTCACCGGCCGCAGCTTGGTCATGACGATCTTGCGCTCCTTTTCGGTGGTCAGCAGCTTCATCATCGGCGGCTGGATGATCGGCACCAGCGCCATGTAGGCGTAGGCCGAGACCGCCGTGGCACCGAGCAGATGGGGCGCGAGCTTGGAGGTCAGGTAGATGGTGGTCGGGCCGTCGGCCCCGCCGATGATGGCGATGGAACCGGCCTCTTGCAGATCAAAGCCGAACAGGATCGCGGCGAAGAAGGTGACGTAAAGTCCGGCCTGGGCCCCGGCGCCCAGCAGCAGGGTCTTGGGGTTGGCGATCAGCGGGCCGAAATCGATCATCGCCCCGAGCCCGAGGAAGATCAGTGGCGGAATGATGTCGAACTGGATTCCGTAATGATAGAAGAACCAGATCAGGCCGTGTTCGGGTTGCATCAGAAAGGTCAGCGGCAGGTTGACGACCAGGATGCCGAAGGCGATCGGCAGCAGCAGCAGCGGCTCGTACTGTTTCTTGATGGCCAGGTAGAACAGGACAAAGGCCACCAGCCACATGACGATGTTGCCGCCGGTCAGGCTGACCGCGCCGCTGGAAAAAATAAGGTCCTTGAGGATGTCCAGCATGGCTTATTCTCCCGCGTCTTCGTTCTTGTTCCAGCGTTCAATCAGGTCGATGATCCTGGTGTTGAGCTGGGTCAGGATCTGCAGCAGCACCATCACCAGGAAGACGCCGACGATACCGCTGGTAAAAACTTCCACAACCTTGGACCAGTTGGTTTCCATGGTTGACTCCTTTGTTGACTCGTCGCCTGTCAGCGATTGGGTACATCACCCATGGCGATGCCGGCGATGATGGTTTTCTGGATGTTGCTGGTTCCTTCGACCACCCGCAGCGACTGGGCGTCGCGCAGGAATCGCTCGGCCGGGTACTCGGTCGAGAAGCCGTAGCTGCCGAAGATTTTCATCGTCGCGCTGGCGGCGTGCACCGCGGCCTCGGAGGCGAAGAGCTTGGCGATGGAGGTCTGCTGCTGGTTGGGCAGTCCCTGGTCCTTGAGCCAGGCGGCCCGGTAGACCAGCATCTTGGCGGCGTCATGCTCGGCGACCATGTCGGCGATCTGGGCCTGGATCATCTGGTAGGCGCCGATCTTCTTGCCGAACTGGGTGCGCTCGTTGGCGTATTCGATGGCGGCGTCGATGGCGCCGCCGGCAATCCCCAAGGCCCCGGCGGCGCAGCTGATGCGGGTGTTGTTGAGCTGCCACATGCAGATCTGGAAGCCCTGGCCGACCTCGCCGAGGACCGAATCCTTGGGGATTTTCGCTTTGGTGAAGGCGATTTCGCCGGTCGGGGCGCAGTGCAGGCCGAGCTTGGTGTCGATCGGGGCGGTGACGATCCCCTCGTTGTCCTTGAGGTTGACGATGAAGCAGGTCATGCCCTTGTATTTCTTCTCGCGGTCGGTGAAGGCGTAAACCAGGCCCCAGTCACCGACGTGGGCGTTGGAAATCCACATCTTCTGGCCGTTGAGTTCCCAGTGGTCACCACAGTCGGTTGCCGTGGTTCGCATGCTGGCGACGTCGGAGCCGGAGTTGGGCTCGGTGATGGCGAAGAAACCGCAGGCGTCGGCATTGACCCAGTTGGGGATGAAGCGTTCCTTCTGCTCTTTGGTGCCGAACTTGTTGACCGTCACCGCCGGGCCGATGTTCTGCATGTTGAAGGGCAGGCGCCACGAGCCGCTGACCTTGGCGATCTGCTCGGCCAGCAGTACCGATTCCAGGAAGCCGAAGCCGTTGCCGCCGTACTCTTCCGGCAGGGCGCAGCCGAAGAAGCCGAGTTCGGCCATCTGCTTGACCCGCTCGGGGCGGTAGCGGTGATTCGCCTCATCCTCCTTGAGGGTGGGCTGGATCTCCTTGAGGGCGAAATCCCGGGCCAGGTCCTGCATCATCTTCTGTTCGTCGGTGAGTCCAAACTGCATCTTTGCCTCCTATAGATTTGCCAGTCGTCGTGAGATTTCGATCAGTCGCGGGCCGATTTCGTGTTCGAGCTTTTCGGCGCTGAGCTGCCAGGACGGTCCCCCGCAGTTGATCGCCTGGACCGTGCCGTCGGCGTGGATCAGCGGCACGGCGATGGAGTTGACGTTTTCCCGCCAGTCGCCGAGGGAAAAGCAGAAGCCCTTTTCCCGGTAGTCGACGGCGCCCTGCTCGATGCCCGCCTTGATCGCCGGCCACTCCTCTCTGGCGGTGGCCTGGCGGATCTCGGCGATGAGTTCGCTTCGTTCCTGCTCCGGCAGGCCGCACAGCAGGGCCCGGCCCATGGCGGTGTTGGCGATGCGGGTACGTGCCCCGACATCGATGCGCAGGGTGATCATGTTGGCGTGGGCGACGCAGTTTTCCAGGTAGACCATGTGCAGGCCGTCGCGGGCCGCCAGCGAGACCGAGGCCTCGGCATGGTCGGCCAGCTCCTGCATCAGCGGTCTGGCCGCCTTGAGGATGTCGGAGTTGCCGAGCAGGGAATAACCCAGTGACAGGACGGCGACGCCGAGGCTGTACTGGTTGAAGCGTTTGGAGTGGTTCAGGTAGCCGAGGGCCGTCAGGGTCTGGGTCAGGCGCGAGACGGTCGCTTTCGGCAGGCCGGTTCGCGCGGCGATTTCCTGGTTGCCGAGGAAGCGGTCCCCCTTGCCGAAGCAGCGCAGGACGCTCAGCCCGCGTGCCAGGGCGGTGATGATCTGGGGAGATTTTTCGGTGCCGGTTTCGTTGCTCATGGTCCATTTTCCTTCGCCGGGACAGGATGCGGGCGGAGGTTCTTAAAACAATGTTCGTATCCTGCCATGAGCCGGGAGGAGATGTCAACTATTTTGGAATTGGATTCCGCAGAGTGGAATTGGTGGCCCGCGAGGGTTGTCCTATGCTGGAAGATTGGAGTTATTTTGGATAGGATGTGCGCGTAACGCGTAGGGGCGGGTTTGAAACCCGCCCGTACATGGTGCCGCCCGTACATGGTGCCGCCCGTACATGGTGCCGCCCGGGGTGTAGGGGCGGGTTTGAAACCCGCCCGTACATGGTGCCGCCCGGGGTGTAGGGGCGGGTTTGAAACCCGCCCGTACAATGGTGCCGCCCGGGGTGTAGGGGCGGGTTTGAAACCCGCCCGTACAATGGTGCCGCCCGGGGTGTAGGGGCGGGTTTGAAACCCGCCCGTACAATGGTGCCGCCCGGGGTGTAGGGGCGGGTTTGAAACCCGCCCGTACAATGGTGCCGCCCGGGGTGTAGGGGCGGGTTTGAAACCCGCCCGTACGGAAAGGGGGGGGGACATGAATTACAATCCTGATATCCATCACCGTCGTTCGATTCGTTTGCGCGGCTACGATTATTCACGTCCTGGGGCCTATTTCGTGACTATCTGCGCGCAAAATCGGGAATGTCTGTTCGGGGATATTGTGGACGGGGTGATGGTGTTGAATGATTTCGGCCGGGTGGTGAAAGACTGCTGGCATGGTTTGCCGAATCATTATTGTCATGTGACATTGGATGAATCGGTGATCATGCCCAACCATTTTCACGGGATTATCATATTGATGCCCATCGATCCCATACCCGTAGGGGCGGGTTTGAAACCCGCCCGTACAGAACCCGCCCGTACAGAACCCGCCCCTACAGATATCAAACGGCATGGGTTATCGGAAATTGTCCGTGGGTTCAAAACATTTTCGGCACGTTGTATCAACGAAATCCGCAACACCCCCGGTGTGAAATTATGGCAACGCAATTATTGGGAACGTGTTGTACGCGATGAAGACGAATTGAACCGGATTCGTGAATACATCCGCACCAATCCCGTTCGATGGGAGATGGACCAATTGTATCCGGAACAACCGTAGGGGCGTAGGGGCGGGTTTCAAACCCGCCCGGCACGAAACCCGCCCCTACGTCAGGCCGGGATCCGCGCTTCGCAGGGGATGCCGACCTGGCACAGGCCGCAGGGGGTGGCCTCGGTGCCGAAGGTCTGCTGGGCGTAGGGGGCGGTCACCTGCTGGATGTAGGTGAAACATTTGTCCTTGTCGTGTCCGGCGTCGCTGATGGCGTCAGCCGGGCAGCGACGGACGCATTCCCGGCAGGTTCCCCGGGCGTGCCACAGGCACCAGGCCTGATGATGGTCGTAGGGGTGCGGGGTGCCGGGCAGGTCGATGCGGGCGACGACCGAACCGACGCGTATCGCCTTGCCGCGCGGCGTGATCAGCCCGTCGCTGAGGCCGAAGGTGCCGAGCCCGGCGGCGTGGGCGGTGTGACGCTCGGACCAGTTCGAGGCCAGCCCGAAACGTTCGGAGCGCTGGAATCCGAAACCGGGGAGACGTTCCGGGGCGACGGCCGGATAGCCCGCCGCGGTCAGGGTGGCGGCCAGGTGCAGGCGCAGGGCGCAGTTGAAGCGTTCGCCGAAATCCCGTGACCGGGCCCAGCGCTCAGCGGGAACCTTGTCGGCCTGGCCCTGGTCGGACCGGGTGGCGGCCGTTTGCGGCAGCACCCAGCTGATGACGCTCAGTTCCTCCGCGGTTGCCGGATCCTCCGGGAAGGCCAGTTGAAAAGCCTGCTCCGGAGTCCAGTAGAAGGGCGAGAAATCCGCGGCATATTGCCGGAAGAGGGGGTGGTTGGCACGCGCGAAGCCGACCAGCGGCTCGTCCCAGGCCTTCTCGCCGGTGCCGTTTGCGAGGGTGTTCTGCGGGCTGGTCGCCCAGAATTCATGGATCAGATTTTTCACCCAGCGGGCCGAACCGAGTTCTTCAGTCGTCTTCTTTTTCCTGGACATAAGACCTCTCCTCCATGCTGCCGGAGTCCGACAACTTCCTAGTACCCTGTACCCCATAAAACTTCGTAAGATTGCGCCGGGATTTGGCGAGCCGGCAAGGCGTACTTTCAGTTGCATAGCCGTAGCTATGTAACTGTAAAGTGCAACGTAGCTGGCGCGGCAAATAACCAGCAAGATACGAAAGTTTATGGGTTACTGGGTACTAGACTCCCAGGTACCGGGTATGGATTTCGGGCTTCGCAGCTAAATCTGCCGAGTCACCTTCGTAAACAATCCGGCCTTTGCTGATAATGATGTTCCGGTCGGCCAATTTCAGCAGCGACTTGATGTCCTTGTCGACGATAACGACGGCGATGCCGCTCTGCTTGATTGTCCGGACCACCGACCAGATTTCCTTGCGGATCAGCGGGGCCAGCCCTTCGGTGGCCTCATCCAGGATCAGCAGGTCCGGATTGGTCATCAGCGCCCGACCGACGGTGAGCATCTGCTGTTCCCCTCCGGAGAGATGGTTGCCCATGTTGCTCGTGCGTTCCGCCAGGCGGGGGAAGGTGTCGAGTATCCGGGTAAGATCCCAGTCCCTGCGGCCGGTGGGGCCGGGGCGGGCCGCCATGACCAGGTTTTCCCTGACCGTCAGGTTGGGGAAAATGCCGCGGTCCTCGGGGACGAAGGCGATACCCCGGCGGACGATTTTCTGCGGCGGGGCGCCGGTCATGTCGCGGCCATGGACCTTCACCGTTCCCCGGCGCGGCGGTGTCAGGCCCAGCAGCGAGCGCAGCAAGGTGGTCTTGCCCATGCCGTTGCGACCCATCAGGGACAGGGTTTCTCCCGTCCGGATGCTGAGGCTGATGCCGTGCAGGATGTGGCTGGCGCCGTAATAGGTGTGCAGCTCTTCGGCTTCAAGGATCGGCACCTCCGCGGGTCGCGTCATCCGTCGGCCTCCTCTTCGCCGAGATAGACATCCTGCACCGCCCGGCTGTTGCGGATCTGCTCTACGGTTCCGGTTTCCAGGACCCGGCCGTTCACCATCACGGTGAGTTTTTCGGCAATCGCGAAGACGGCATCCATGTCGTGTTCGATCAGGATCAGGGTATGGTTTTCAGCCAGACGCCGCAGCAGTTCGATCACCCGGCGTGATTCTTCACTGCCCATCCCCGCCAGCGGTTCGTCGAGCAGCAGCAGTTCCGGTTCGGTCGCCAGCATCATGCCGATTTCGAGCTGGCGCTGCTCACCGTAGCTCATCGCTGCCGCCCGTGTATCACAGCGGCGGCTGAGGCCGCAGAGTTCCAGCGCCTTCTCGGCCCGTTCCCGTACCGTTTTCAGGCGGCTCGCCGGCCTGAAAAAGCGCATCGATGTCTTCAGGCGCGACTGGGCGGCGACCCAGCAGTTTTCATAGCAGCTGAACTCATTGAAAATATTGGTTTTCTGGTAGCTGCGGCCGATCCCGAGCTGTGAAATCCGGTCAGGTGGCAGATGGGTTATATGTTTGCCGTTGAACAGGATGGACCCGTCATCGGGCTGCAGATCTCCCGAGAGCAGGTTGATCAGGGTGGTTTTCCCCGCTCCGTTCGGGCCGATGACGGCGTGGACCTGTCCCCGTTCAAAATCGAGGGAGACGTTGCTGGCTGCAACCAGGCCGCCGAAGCTCTTGCTCAAATGATCGGTGCGCAGAATCGTGTCAGCCATCGGCAGGCTCCCGCGGGCCGTCTTCCGGAGGCGGAGAGTCGGGCCGTGTTGTCTGTCGCCGGGAGAGAATTCGCGGCAGCAGGCTGGTCGCCCCCCGGGGCAGAAACAGAGCCACCGAGATGACGATGCCGCCGAACAGCAGTTGCCAGTGTTCGGTCAGCGAGGGCAGAAAATCCTGCAGCAGCACGACAATAAAGGCGCCGACGATCGGGCCGTAGAGGGTTCCCATGCCGCCGAGGACGACGATGGCGATGGCAATGGCAATTCCGGACGAGTGCCAGCTCATGTAGGAGGGGTTGACGTAGCCGCTGTGGGCTCCTTCGAGAAAACCGGCCAGCCCGGCCAGGGTTCCGGCGATCACGAAGCTCACCAGCTTGTAGCGGTTGATGGAGTAGCCGAGGGCCCGGACCCGGTGTTCGTTGGCCTTGATGGCGGTGATGACCTTGCCGAAGGGAGCCCGCAGGATCATCGCCAGCAGCAGATAGCCGGTCACCAGGCAGCCCAGCGCGAAATAGTAGAAAGTGTTCTCGTTTTCCAGGTTGAGAATGCTCTCGGTGCCGATCATCAGCACCGGTTTGAAGAACAGGAAGATGCCGTCATCGCCGCCGTAGCGGGGTGACTCGAAGAAGTAGTAGAAAAACATCTGACCGAAGGCCAGGGTGATCATGATGAAATAGATGCCGCTGGTGCGGATGCTGATCCAGCCGACTACCAGGGCGGCCAGTGCCGCCGCCAGCGAGAGAGGCAGGGCCTGCCAGAGATGGATTGTCGTGGCATCCTGAAAGGCGATGGCCAGGGCGTAGCCGCCGATGCCGAAAAAAGCGGCGTGGCCGAAACTGACCAGGCCGGTATAGCCGATCAGCAGGTCGAGGCTCATGGCGAAAATGGCCAGGATGAGAATCCGGGTCAACAGCCCGACGTAGAAGCTTGAGCCGAACAGCGGAAACAGGACCAGGATCAGCAGCGCTGCCGGCAGCGTCAGGGAGCGGGTGGTTACGGCCATCTCAGTGGGCCCTCCCGAACAGCCCCTGCGGCCGCCACAGCAGAATCAATGCCATCAGCGCATAGGCCATGATACTGGCCATCTCGGGCAGCAGCACCTTGCCGAAGGTGCTCACCAGGCCGATCAGCATGGCGCCGATGAAGGCTCCCTTGATCGAGCCGGTGCCGCCGATCACCACCACGACGAAGGAGATGATCAGCACATTCTCTCCCATCCCCGGGTAGACCGAATCGACCGGTGCCGCCAGCATCCCGGCGAACGCCGCCAGCGCCACACCGAGGCTGAAGACCAGGGCGAACAGCCGGTTGACGTCGATGCCGAGGGCCTGGACCATCTCGCGGTTGCTCGCTCCGGCGCGGATCATCATCCCCAGGCGGGTTTTCTGAATCACCCAGGACATGCCGCCGGCGATGGCGATGCAGACGGCCGAGATAAACAGGCGATAGACTGGGTAGCTCTGGTTCTCGGTCAGCGGAATCGATCCGGCCAGGGGAGCTGGAATCGCCACGCCGTGAACATCGGTGCCCCAGAGGATCTGCTGCAGTTCATTGAAAATGAGAATCAGGGCAAAGGTCAGCAGCACCTGGTAGAGGTGGTCACGCTTGTAGAGAAAGGAGATGGCGAACCGCTCCACCAGGTAGCCCACCAGCAGCGCAATCGGCAACCCGAGCAGGATGCCGAGCCAGAGGCTGCCGGTCATCTCCGTCAACCCGTAGGCCAGGTAGGCGCCGATCATGTAAAAGGAACCATGGGCCAGGTTGATGATTCCCATGATGCCGAACAGCAGGGTCAGGCCGCTGGCGACCAGGAACAGCAGGAATCCGTACTGGATGGCGTTGAGGAGCTGGACCAGGTAAAAAGAGAGTTCCATTGTCAGCCTGTCCTGGAGCTGCACCCTTCACCCGGCTCAGCAAGCCGTGCCGGGTGAAGGGTGCAACTTTACGCGTTGGAACACCCGGTGGCGGGATCGTCCTGGTCCCTGGCAGCGACCCGGACAACACGATTTTCACCCTGGACAACTTCCCGCAGGTAGATATCGTGAATCGGGTTGTGCGACTTAGAGAAACGCAGCTTGCCGCGGGGGCTGTCGATTTCAGCACTTTCCATCGCCCGGATCATTTCGGCGCGGGCCCCGGTATCGCCCTTCACCGCGGCCATCCCTCGCAGGATCAGTTCGCCGGCATCATAGCCCTGCACCGCGTAGACATCGGCCCGGGCTCCGGTGGCATCCTTGAAGGCCTTTCTGAAGCGGTGGTTGGCCGGATTGTCCAGGGTGTCGGCATAGTGCAGGATGGTGCGCACCCCTTCGGCGGCGTCGCCCTGCGCCGCGCCCAGGCCTTCGGTCAGGAAGCCGGCGCCATAGAGCTTGATCGATTTTTTCAGTCCCGCGGCGGCAAAGTCCTTGACGAACTTGACCGCGCCGCCGCCGGCGTAAAAGGTGTAGACCGCGTCCGGTTTCAGCGCCGCCAGTTCGGTCAGGTAGGCCTGGAAATCGACCTTCGGGAAGGGGGTGGGGATCTCCTTGACGATGGTGCCCCCGGCGGGCAGGAAGGACTTCTTGAAGGCCGCGGCGACCTGCTTGCCGAAACCGTAATTCCAGTACATCAGCACCACCCGCTTGTGGCCGTCATCCAGGACCGCCGGTCCCCCGGGGAAGCCCATCTGGTAACTGGAGAAGGAGGTGCGGAAGACATTGGGAGCACAGAGGACCCCGGTCAACTGGTCGGCGCCGGCGTTGGGGATGACGGTAATCGGGCCCTTGCCCCGCGCCATCTTGACCATCGCCATGCCGACCACCGAATGAACGGGGCCGACCAGAAAATCAACATTTTCCTTCCGGATCAGCTTGTCGGTCAGCTGCTGGGCCTTGGCCGGCTTGGCCTCGCTGTCAATATCGACAAATTCAATCTCCCGTCCGCCGAGCTTGTTGCCCGCTTCGGCAAAGCGCAGCTTCATGGCATCGCGGATGTTGGTGCCCAGCTTGGCATAGGTGCCGGTGTAGGGCAGCAGGATGCCGACCTTGACCCTGGCCTGGCCGCCGATGGCAAAGCTTGCCGGGCCCAGCACGGAGGCCGCGGCCAGTCCGGCGGTCGCGACCGACCCCTTGATGACAAAATCACGTCTGGAGATTCCCGTCTCGTTCTTTTCGCTCATCTTGTGTCCTCCGCAGATCGTCAATCCGGAGTCACAGGCAGGCCGGCTGCCCGGCTGTGACTCCGGTCACTGGTGATGCTCAGGAACGCAACTTGAAGCGCTGAATCTTGCCGGTGGCGGTTTTCGGCAGCTCGGCGACAAACTGGAACCAGCGCGGGTACTTGTAGGGAGCCAGGCCGGACTTGCAATGGGCCAGCAGCTCGGTCACCAGGTTCTCGCCCGCGTCGTCGGGATTGTGCAGGACGATGTGGGCTTCAGGCTTGACCAGCCCGGCGTCGT
The DNA here is from genome assembly GCF_002898515.1 of Geothermobacter hydrogeniphilus. GTDB lineage: Bacteria > Desulfobacterota > Desulfuromonadia > Desulfuromonadales > Geothermobacteraceae > Geothermobacter_A. Next base: position 86,779 of record NZ_PPFX01000006.1, read on the forward strand.
CCGCCCTGCCGACCACCGCGACTTCGAGGACCCGGGGATGCTCGATCAGCTTGGCCTCGATCTCGAACGGCGAGCACCAGATGCCGCCGACTTTCAGCATATCGTCGTTACGGCCGCAATAGTGGTAGTAGCCCTGGCGATCCCGGATATAGGTGTCGCCGGTGTCGAGCCAGCCGTCGACCATGGTCAGTGCGGTTTTTTCCGGATTGTTCCAGTAGCAGCGGGCCGTGGAGTCGCCCCTGACCCAGAGACGACCGCTTTCCCCCTGCGGCACCGGGTTGCCGTTCTCATCAAGGATCCGGGCCTCATATCCGGGGACCAGCCGGCCGCTGGAGCCGGGATTGATGTCCTCTTCCCGATTCGAGATAAAAATGTGCAGCAGTTCGGTCGAGCCGATGCCGTCGAGGATGACCAGCCCGGTTTTCTGCTGCCAGCGCTTGAAGAGATCGGACGGCAGGGCTTCGCCGGCGGAGACGCAGAGCCTGACCGAGGACAGGTCGCTGGACCTGTTTTCGAGGGCCTGCAGCTGGGCGGCATAGAGGGTCGGGACCCCGAAATAGAGGCTGGGTTTGAACTGCTCGATGGTTTCAAAAACGGTTTGCGGCGTGGGGCGGGCGTCGTAAAGGACGCTGCCGGCACCGACCCATAACGGAAAGGTCATGCCGTTGCCGAGGCCGTAGGCAAAGAAGAGCTTGGCGGCGGAGAAGCAGACATCATTCTCCCTGATGCCGAGGACCTGGACACCGTAAAACTCACTGGTGACCACCATGTCCCGATGACGATGCACGGCGCCCTTGGGATTGCCGGTCGATCCCGAGGAGTAAAGCCAGAAACAGTCGTCCTCCGCCGTGGCCGGCGCCGGCTGCAGATCGGCGGACGCGGATGCGATCAGGGCCTGCAGGCTGTTGTCTGTCCCCTCGACCCGAAGGCAATGGGAAGGGCGGGATTCAAGCTGATCCAGGGCCGTTTCGACCTCCGCCGCGAACTCCGGGGAATAGATGACCGCGCTGCAGCCGGAGTCGGCGATGATGTAGGCGTAGTCCTTTGTCCGCAGCAGGGTGTTGACCGGCACCGGGATCAGGCCCGCCTTGATCGCTCCCCAGAAGCAGTAGAAAAACTCGGCGCAGTCCTTGACGATCATGATCACCCGCTCGCCCCGAGCGATCCCCAGGTCAAGCAGGGCGTTGCCGCAGCGGTTGACGTTTTCGGCCAGCGCGGCATAGCTGACCTCGACACCCCGGTTGGTGCGCATCACGACCTTGTCGGCGCGGCCTTCCTCCAGGTGGCGGTCAATAAAGGGAACCGCGACATTGAAGACCGGGGCGAACTTCAACACCTCTCCGCCAGGTGATGAGACCACTTCAACGGTATGGTCCTTCATTTTAACCTTCTCCTTGTTCGGCCGGGCAGGGTCGAAAATGAACTCCCGGCTCTGCGGTCAGGACAGGATGATGAACATTTGCAGTTTTGATTGTTGGGCAGGGGGTACTGATATCTAATATCTATAGGAAAGAGGGGCGATGTCAAATAAATAAAACAATGTTACTCAAAACTAAGTTTCGCATTGCAAAACCCGCCTGGATGGGGGTCGGAGAATTTGCTTCAGTTGATTTGCCAATTTAGTGCGATAACCAGGGAGACAAGGGGGGTGTTGACTATTGGGGGGAGAGCAAATTGTTATTTTTAAAGAAGATATTCGCGTCAAGAAAATATCGGTAAAAAAACAGCGTTCTGTTAGGCGTGAGTGGTGGGGCGACAGGAGATTCCGCCAGGCGGAACATTCGGGGTCGGCGTGTTCATGCCGAGGGCAGCGTGCCGGTCAATAAATCAGGACGTCCGGCTGTGACGGACTTGCTGCTGCAGAAAGAAAATGCTGCTGCAGGAACTCGGCGATCAGCTGCAGGATCTCGGTGGGCTTGTCACGAAAGGGCGAATGACCGCATTCCGGCAGCATGACCATTTTCGCCTGTTGTGGCAGCCGCGTGACGATTTTTTCCAGCTGTCGGATCGTCCCATAATCATCCTGTTCGCCCTGAATCAGCAGGACCGGGATGTCGATTGCCGGCAGATAGTTTTCCAGGTTCCAGTCTGCAAAATCGGGATCCAGCCAGGCCCGGTTCCAGCCGAGGAAGGCGCAGTCAACATTATCGCCGTGGTAGCGGGCCAGTTTTTCGCGCAGGTCAGTTGTCTGCCAGGCGGCCTGCGCGGCGCGGATGCCGGCCAGGGTGAGATCCTCGACAAACACGTGCGGGGCCATCAGGATCAGTCCCCGCAGGCGCGGGTCGGCAAGGCCGCCGGCGTGGATCAGGGCGATCGAGGCGCCGTCGCTGTGTCCCACCAGGACGGCCCTTTCGATTTCAGCTGCCGTCAGGACTTTCGGCAGCACGCGCAACCCTTCGTCGTGCATGAAGGACAGCGGACGCGGCAGGGGACAGGAGTCCGATCGGCCGTAGCCCGCCCGGCTGTAAACCAGAACCCGGCATCCGGTCAGCCGCGCGACCTGGAGAGGAAAATCTTTCCACATGGCGACGCACCCGAGACCCTCGTGGAGGAAAACCAGGGTCGGGTCAGTTGCCTGCCGGGGCTGGAACAGCCGGTATTCCAGCGAAACGCCGTCAATGTTGAAAAACCCCTGTAATTGTTGCAATGGACCTGTCTCTCCTTCAGGAAAGGAGCATCACCGCCGCCCCGGGCGGGTTGGCGTAGAGCTGCTCGACCAGCGCCTGACGCCGCTGCAGGGCGGCGCGCTGGTTGATGTAGCCCTTGTCGGTGATTTCTCCGGCGTCGCTGTCGGGCGGTTCGCTCATCAGCATGACGCGGCCGATGCGGGTTGCCGAGCCCTGCTGCGCGGCGTTGAAACGGGCCAGAGCGCGGCGCAGGTGCCCGATGATTTCCGGTCGGCGGATCAGCTCCGCGGCCGGAATCTCCTCGGCGATGCCGTCGCACAATTTTTTGCACGCCGCCAGGTTCGGCCAGCCGAGGATGCCGACCTCCTCCCGGTCGTGACCGGTGACCAGGGCGAACTGCAGCACCGGTGCGGCCGCCTCCAGCACCGCCACCCGCAGCAGGCCGGCCCGCACCCAGGTGCCGCTCATCAGCTTGAAGTCTTCGGCCACCCGTCCGGCGAAGGAGATGCCCCTGGCCGGCTCATCCGGATCGACGAAGCGGCCGGCGTCGCCGATCAGGTAATAGCCGTCCTCGTCGAAGGCGGCCGTGGTCAGGTCCGGTCGGCGGAAATAGCCCGGGGTCACGTTCGGCCCCTTGACGCGCAGCTCGAAACTGTCGCCGTTGGGCACCATCTTCAGGGCCACGCCGGGGCAGGGGATGCCGATCACCCCGGCCTTCTCCAGCGGGAAGTGGGCGGCGGTGGCCAGCGGCGAAGTTTCGGTCGAGCCCCAGGAGGAGGTCATCATCACCTTCCTGCCGGTCGCCTGGACGGCCGCTTTCTCCAGCCGTTCCCAGAGATCCTGCGGCAGGGCCGCGCCGGCGTAGAAGATCAGCTGCAGGTCCTTGAAAAAGCTGTTGCGCAGCTTTTCATCCTGCTCGAGGAACGGCAGCAGCATGGCGTAGCCGACCGGGACGTTGAAATAGATGGTCGGCGAGATCTCGGCGAGATTGCGGACCGTCTTCTCCACCAGCCCCGGCGCCGGCTTGCCGTCGTCGATGTAGAGGCTGCCGCCCTGGTTGAGCACCAGGTTGAAGTTGTGGTTGCCGCCGAAGGTGTGGTTCCAGGGCAGCCAGTCGACCAGCACCGGCGGGGTCCGATCGGTGAAGGGCCAGATCTGCGCCAGCATCTGCTGGTTGGCGCACAGCATGCCGTGGGTGTTGATGACCCCCTTGGGCTGCCCGGTCGAGCCCGAGGTGTAGAGAATCTTGGCGACCGTTTTGCTGCCGACCTGGGCCAGCGCCTTGTCGACCTCGACGCTGACCGGGGTCGCCAGCAGGTCGGCGAAGGGGGTGGTCGCCTGCTCCGGCAGGGACCCCCGGCTGGCGACAATCTCGATTCCGTCCAGGTTGAGAGCGGCAAGCGGCGTCGCGAACTGTTCGGCGTCGGCGACGTAGATCATCCCCGGACAGATTTCTTCGCAGATGAAGCGCAGCTTGAGATGATCTCTGCTCAGCAGGGAGTAGGGGACCGAGACCGGCACCGCCGGCACCCCGGCGATGAAGCAGCCGAGCATCAGCAGGGCGTGGTCAACGGCGTTGCCGGAGAGAATCATCACCGGCCGGTAGGGCCCCAGTTTCCGGTCGAGCAGGGCCTGGGCGATGGCATCCGCCTGCCGGTTGACCTCGGCGTAGTTCAGCCGCCGCCAGCCGCCGTTGCTGTCGCGCTCGGCGAGGAAGAGCCGCTCCGGAGTTTTCTCGGCCCAGTGGCGCAGCATCTGGCCGAGGTTTTCCCGGTAGGGCTGCAGCGGGAGCGCGGAGGAGAAGATGAACCCGGTCTCCGGGGATCCTTCGAGAGCGACATGCGGCGGGGCAAAATCGACGGCGGCGAATTCGGCGGAACTCATGGCGGACCTCCTGCGGGGTAAAAATATAAAAGACGCCAAAAGGGTCAAAAACGATTTAACGCTGAGGCGGAGAGGGGCAGAGACAGAGAGAAAATCTTTTTGGGGTTAAACCTTGATTCAGGTTAAAGATTTGACTCCGCGTTCTCTCCTCCTCAGCGTCTCTCCGTTAAAAAGGTTTTCACGGTATCTTGGAATCATACTTTTTCAACTCAGAATGGGTACCCCCCCGCTTCGCCGGTTGCCGCGGCGAGGCTCCGTTTGGCGGCCAGCAGGCCCGTGCCCGGGTAGCGGCAGAGCCGTTCGATCTGTCCCGGCAACAGTTCCGGGTCGTTGCTGCCGTAGGCGTTGAGGCGCAGGGCGCTCTGGCGGAGGCGGCCGGTAATTTCGAAGCTGTTGATGCCGGCGGCCGCTTCCAGCAGTGAGCGCTTTTGCGCGCTGGCGCCCGAGACGGCCCGGTGAACCCGGAGCAGGGAACTTTCGAGGGCGAAAATGTCGACCGCCATGTCCCCCAGCGCCAGCAGGATCTCCTGTTCCCCGCGCCGCTGTTGAACCGATGCGAGCAACAGCAGATAGAGTGTCTTGACGTTCGCGAGGAGTTCCTGTCCGGTTTCCTCCCGTTTGTCGGAATCCCATGCGTCCTTGACGGCCTGCGCCCGCGGCCAGAGGTCCAGCCTTCCCTCGTCCGCCCGCCGCAGCAGCAGGGTCGGAATCAGCATTCGGTTGATTTCGTTGGTGCCTTCAAAAATCCGGTTGATGCGCTGATCCCGGTAGAAACGTTCCACCGGGTAGTCGCGGATATAGCCGTAGCCGCCGTGAATCTGTAGTGCCTCATCGGCGACCTGGGCCAGGGTCTCGCTGCAGAGGACCTTGGCGATGGCGCATTCCCCGGCATATTCCTCGATCGCCTGCTGGTAGTGTTGGTAATAGTCGTCACCGCCGCGGTCGAGGGCCGCGATACGCGCGTCCAGCAGGCCGGCGACCCGGTAGAGGACCGATTCGGCGGCAAACAGGGCGGCGCTCATGTCGGCCAGTTTCTCGCCGATGGCGCCGAATTCGATCAGCCGCCGGCCGAACTGCTTGCGCTCCCCGGCGTAGCCGGCGGCTTCGGCCAGGGCGCCCTTGGCGGCGCCGACCACGGTGGCGGCCAGTTTCAGGCGACCGATGTTGAGCACGTTGAAGGCGATCTTGTGTCCCTTGCCGGCCTCGCCGAGCAGGTTGTCAACCGGAACCCGGACATTCTCCAGGATGACCTGGGCGGTCGAGGTTCCTTTCAACCCCATCTTCTGTTCTTCCCGGCCGATGGAGAGTCCGTCCATCTGTCGTTCAACCAGGAAGGCCGAAAACTGTCGGCCGTAGATCTTGGCGAAGACGGTGAACAGGTCGGCGAAGGCGGCATTGGTGATGAACTGCTTGACGCCGTTGAGGATGTAGCAGGAGCCGTCTTTGGACAGGGTGGCGGTGGCGCGGGCGCTTAAGGGGTCGCTGCCGCAGTCGGGCTCGGTCAGGCAGTAGGCGCCGATCCATGCGCCGCTGGTCAGCTTCTCCAGGTATTTCTGTTTCTGCTCCGCGGTGCCGTAATAGACCAGCGGCAGCGAGCCGATCCCGGTCTGGCCGCTGGAGGTGATGGCAAAGGAGCCGCTCGGACCGATGGTTTCCGCCACCAGCATGCTGGTCGCCTTGTCGAGTTCCAGGCCGTCGTACTCTTCCGGGATGTCGACCAGGAACAGACCGAGTTCGGCGCAGCGGCGCAGCTTCTCGCGCAACAGGGTGAAGTCCTGCTGCTCCAGCCGGTCGAGGTCGGGGAGGATCTCGTTGTTGATGAAGGCTTTGGTGGTGGCGGCGATCTGCCGTTGTTCCGTGGTGAAATCCTCCGGAACGAAAGGGGCGATAGCGGGAGGGCGGAGCAGGAACTCGCCTCCGGCGGGGAGTGTTGACATCAGGGTCCTCCCTTCGGGATGGACAAGGAGGCGCCGAAAGAATCTGCCGGATTCCGAGGCGCACCCATTGCAGGGTACCGGTCGAACCGGGTCTGTTCACCCGTGTCAGGTGGGAACGGATGCCAGGGGGGCTAACCCCTCCGTCGATCGGTTGCCGGTCACAGGCTCAAAGAACCAGTACCGGACACTTTACCTTATGAATAACACTGTTTGCAACCTGGCCGAACAGCAGATCACGCAATTCGCTCACCGGATTGCGGCCGATGGCGAGCAGTTCATAGCCGCCGCTGTCGGCGAGCTTGCAGATGGTTTCCAGCACTTCCCCTTCCTTGAGCAGGGTTTCAACGGCGAGTCCGGCCTGTATAAAACGCTGTTTCTGTTCGGCGATGAACTGTTCGGCTTCCCGGCGGGCGCGGGCGGCGAATTCCGCGTAGCTTTTTTCCGGGAAGCCTCTGACCGCCAGCCGCTCCAGGTCAAGGACGTGCAGCAGGACCAGAGGCGGGGTGAGGTGTTGCCTGAGGGCGATCAGCCCTTCAACCGTGCGGGCCGAAATGGAGGATTGATCCAGCGGAACCAGTATCTTCTGAGTTAGCATGATTTCTCCCTGTTGAAATAACAGATCAGCGGCGAGCTGATTCAAATGATCGTCTTGCCCAGCAGCAGACGCTGGGACGGGTTAAACCCGCAACGCTGCAGGAACCGCCGCAGCTCGTACTCCTCCCAGGCGACCTGGGTCCGCAGCGCCTCGACCTGCAGGGTGGCGAGGTTGTTCAGCAGCTGGGAGAGCAGGGCCCGGCCGACGCCGGTGCCCTGCTCCGCCGGATGCACGCCGATGGTGTCGAGGGTCGCCGTCTGGCTGGCGCGGCCGAATTCACCGTAATCGACTCGGGCCATGATGAACCCGGTGATGATCCCGTCGCGCTCGGCGACCAGGGAGACCCGGATTCCCGATTCTACCAGCATTTCACGAAATTTGGTCTGATAATAGTCGCCGCGTTCACGGCCGGTCAGCTTGCGGTCGATGCGTACCACGTCATCCAGGTCGGCCTCCTGCAGCGAGCGGGTCAGCACCCGGTCGCGACTGAGGGTGTCGTAGTCGTTGCCTCCGGGACCGCTGTGGACCCGCCACTGGCCGTCCATCCGGACGCTGGTCATCTCGGCGACCGGTTCGGCCAGCGGCGAGGTGTCGCGTTCCAGGATCCGGCCCGCCGTCAGGCTGAACCCGGAGGTGGAGAAGAAGCGGGTCATGCCGTGATCGTTCCAGTCGACCTCGGTGCGCAGCTGTGCCACGTCCCGCTTTCGCATCCGCTGTTCGATCGCGGCCAAAACCGCGCTGCCGATACCTTTCCCCTGGACGTCGGGATCAACGCCGATGACATCGAAGATCGCCAGCCTGCCGGCCTGTCCGTATTCCCCTTCCTGCAACCGGACGAAGGCGAATCCGCGCAAGTGACCGCTCTGCAGGGCCGCGCTGGTGATGAAGGTCTCCGGTGACGCCGTGGCGACGGTCAGGCGCTTTTCGTAAAATCCGCGCCGGGAGCGACCGACGATGCGGCTGTCGATGTCGCAGACAGCTTCCAGGTCATCAGGATGGAGTGATCGAAATGTCAGCTGGCTCATCTGTCGTTCCTCCGGTTTTTCAGGCCAGGGTTGGCCGCCAAGGCGCCAGGAACGCCAAGAAAACCTTTTTTAACGGAGAGCCGCAGAGGGGGAGAGAACGCAGAGAAAACCAAAAGCAGTTTTTGGTTTTGAACCCATAAGATTCTCTCTCTGGCTCTGCTCCTCCCCGCCTCTCCGTTAAATCGGTTTTGAATCTTTTGGCGCTCTTGGCGTCTTGGCGGCGGGAGATTTTCATAAATAGTATCGCGGCTCAGGACGCCTTCGGCAGCTGCCCCTTCTCCTTCAGCTTGTGGTAGCGGAAGGCCCCCCAGATCGCCGCGCCGATGGCGCCGGCGTAGAGCGAATCGGGGTGGGTGGCGATGCGGGTGGCCATCTTCTGTTCGTCCATACCGTCCTGCATTGCCTTGACCAGCCCGGAGTCGAGGGCCAGGCCGCCGGTCATCATCACCACCCCCTGGACCACGCCGATCGCCTTGAGCAGCTTGATCAACCGCCCGGCCATCGATTCGTGGATGCCGCGCAGGATGTCGCTCGGCGGAATCGAGCGGGAGACCATGTTGATGACATCGGTTTCGGCCAGCACCGCGCAGATGCCGCTGACCTTCTCCGGGTTGGTCGACTGCCGCGACAGCTCGCCGATTTCATCCTGCGAGATGCCCAGGTAGCGGGAGATGTTTTCCAGGAATTGCCCGGAGCCGGAGGCGCACTGGCTGGTCATCCGGTAGTTGAGCACCTTGCCCTGGGCGTCGATGCGGATCGCCCGGCCGTTGAGGGCGCCGATGTCGAGCACCGCCCGGGCCTCGGGGTTGAGGTAGATAGCGCCCCGGGCGTGGGTGGTCATGGAGTAGAAGTGCCCGGTCGCATCCCTGACGTTCTCCCCCTCGCCGGTGGTGGCGATGTAGTCGACGGCTTCGCGGCGCAGGCCGGTTTCGGCGAGTACCGCCTCGACCGATTCCGCGATCAGCTCGAAGCGGTCGTTCTGGCGGATGCGTAGGTCGCGACGGGCGAGCCAGCGGTGGGTGTCGCCTTCCGTCTGGAAAAGAACGGTTTTGATGACGCCGGAGCCGACGTCGATGCCGATGCTGGTGGTCATGCCGGTTCTCCTTCCGGAACTGCCTTGAAGAAATCTTTTGCCGCCAAGACGCCAAGGACGCCAAGAAAAGCCAAAAGATTGTGATTTCCTTGACGCTCTTGGCGCCTTGGCGGCAAAGCTCTTTTCTGTTCAATTCACCGCCCGGTGGGCGAAGCTCGCTCCGCCGAGGGCGCCGGTGTAAATCGAGGCGGCGCTGATGTTGATGGTGACGTCGCCGTAATTCTCCTGCACCAGCTTGCGCAGTTCCCGCACCGCGGCCTGGTTCTTGGCCACCCCGCCGGTGAAGGTGAACTGGTCGTGCACCCCGCCGGCGCGGGAGAGGATCGACATGGCGCGGAGGATGATCGAGCGGTGCAGACCGGCGAGGATCTCGGCGCGGTCCTCGCCGAGGGACAGGCGGTCGCGCAGCTCGGCGCCGGCGAAGACGGTGCAGGTGGAGTTGATCCGCAGTGCCCGGGTCGCCTTCATGGCCATCGGGCCGAGTTCGTGCAGGCCGATGTTCATCTCGTCGGCGATGTAGCCGAGATAGCGGCCGCAGCCGGCCGCGCAGCGGTCGTTCATCTGGAAGTTGGTGACGATGCCGTTCTCATCCACCTGGATCCCTTTGGTGTCCTGGCCGCCGATGTCGAGCACCGTGCGGGTTTCCGGGAACATCATGTGGGCGCCGAGGCCGTGGCAGAGAATCTCGGAGCGGATATGCTCCTTGGGGAAAGGCAGACGGATGCGGCCGTAGCCGGTGCCGACCACGTAGGTCTCCTCCAGCTCGATGGCCAGCACCCTGGTGAGTGCCGCCCGGGCCTCGGTTTCGCTGATCGCCACGTCGCTCGCGTCCTGCAGTGCCCGCGCCAGTCCCTTGAGCATCTGCCGGCCGACCTCCTCGTCGGCGGGGACCAGGCTCTCGACATCAATGATCGACTTGTCGTAGATGTTGAGCAGGGTTTCGAAGCTGATGTCGGACTCCTTGGCCACCTTGCCGGCGATGTTCATGAAACGCGCCCCGGCCAGGTCGCGGAAGAAGTCCGACTTGCGTTCGGCGCCGCGGGCGTAGATCTGCGGGGCCTCCGCCTCGATGGCGCGGAAGATCGGCGCCAGGGCTTCACGCAGGGCGGCTTTGTTCTCCTTGAAGCGCGGCTGGTCGAGATAGCCGTCGCAGGTCTCTTCGAGCTGCTTCAGTTCGGTGAGAAACTGTTCCAGGCGGAAACTCCGCTCCAGGTCTTCGAGCAGCGCTTCCACTCCGCCGGCCGTGCCGAGCTGCTGTTTGAAGAGGGTGAAGCGGGCGGCGATCTTCGCCTCCTGCTTGGTGACCGCGGCGGCAACATCGTAGTTGGAGCGGGAGTTGGTGATGCCGCGGCCGAGGATCTCGCGGTTCTCGTCCATCAGCACCGCCTTGGTGGTGGTCGAACCCAAATCAATTCCGATAAATGTCCGCATAAGCTGTCCTTTATTGATGCACCCCGGTCAATGCCGGTTCCGTAACCCCGACAAAAACTGCTTGCCGCCAAGTCGCCAAAAAAATCCTTTTAACGCAGAGGCGCAGAGAGGGAGAGCGCGCAGAGAGAAGCAGGGGCTTTTCAGGGTAAAACGAAAACCAAAGATCTTTGGGTTTCTCTCCATCTCTGCATTCTCTGCGCCTCTCCGTTGAAATGTGTTTTGACTCTCTTGGTGCTCTTGGTGCCTAACGCTTCAGGTTTCAGTCCTGTTCTTCAGGACCTTTTATTCATGGTTGCCGGAGCCGCGGGTCCGGAGCCGCCGGCCCGGCGCTTCTGGTCGATCATCTGGAAATAGCTCTCCAGGCGGTTCTTGACGTTGGCCGCGGAGAAGTAGCGCGGATCGACCAGGTCGGTCTCGATGAAGGCGGCCGGCTTGCCGGTCAGCTTCTCGACCTCGCGCATCATCACCAGCTGCCCGGCGGAGAAGCTGTTGCAGCTCTTGATCGAGTTGATCAGCAGCCCGTCGGCCTCGTACTCGATGACGTTGCGGGCCAGCATGTCGACCCGGGTCGGCAGGTTACGGTTGGTGTAGACCCCCAGGCAGTAGTCGGCCAGGCTTTCGAGGGGATGCTCCGGGTCGTGGCGGAAGCCGTCGTAGTCGTAGACCCCGCCGACCTTGGTGTAGGAGCTGGCCACCACCACCGCGCCCTCCTCGTAGAACATCTTCCAGAAGTCGCGGAAGGAGGTCCAGTTGGGCGGGCCCTCGACCACCAGCCGGTACTTCTCCTCCGGCATGTCCCCCTCCGGGGTCATGGCGCCCAGGCCCTGTTCGATCCGCTGCTCGATCTCGGCACGCAGCAGCCGGTAGTACTCGATGGCGTCGTCGGTGCCGCGGAAGGCGGTGAAGATCGGGCCCATGTAGTAGACCCCGCCGAAGTAGCAGTCGATGGGGGAGGGCTTGCGCTTGGCCTGCTCCAGCATCCACACCAGGTCGTCTTCGGCCCGGGCCGACTTGCGCAGGTACTCGCGCAGCCGGTCGATGTCGAACTTGATCCCGGAGACCTGTTCCAGGGTCGGGATGACCTCTTCCTTGAGCTGCTTGACGATGTAGTCGCGCATGTTTTGGGTCGGCCGGCCGTCGGCGGCGTAGGGGACATGCAGCATCACCGTCGGGCACCGGTACTCCTCGCGCAGCAGCTCGAACCACTTCATGAAGGTGAAGCAGCCGGTGTAGGAGAGCAGCAGCAGGTCGGGATCGGGCATCGGCTTGCCGTTGGGGGCGATGTTGCCCCTGGCCATCATGCCGATGTCGGCCTTGACGTAGGTGCAGACATCCTCGGAGTGGCCGCTGCGCTCGGCCTCGACGATCATCTCGCCCGACTTCTTGCGCATGCCGTTCTGGATGGCGTTGATCTCCGGCAGGTTGTTGGCGATATCGAAACACATCAGCAGCTCGTTGAGGTTGCCCGGCACGAAGGTCGAGGAGACCTTGACCTCGCCGCTGGTGATCTTGTCGTAGTTGCGGCGGATCATCTCCTTCTGCTTGAGCTGCGAGGGGGATTTGACGACGTCCTGACTCATGAGGCGCTCCATAACTTGATCGAATCGGCGAAGGTACCGGCCTGTTCGCGGATCGGCTGCATCTGCCCCGAATTCTCGGCGTACTGCATGGTGATGTAGGGGATGTTGCGTTCCGCCACCCGCCTGACGATCATCGGCTGGTCGAGCAGGGCCGGGTCGCAGAAGCTCGGCGCGGCGAAGATCACGCCCTCGGCGCCGCGCTTCTCGATCAGGCCGAGCAGGTAGCTGCCCTTCTTCTCCATGTCGGCCTCGTACTTGGCGGCGGTTTCGGCACTGTGGTGCAGAAAGGCCCGGCAGAGGTTGGCGAGCGGATCGCCGTCGGTCGGCACCTCTTCCAGCAGCCAGCGGTTGACCAGCATGAAATCGTCGTCGACGATGTAGCAGCCGGCCAGCTCGATCGACTTGATCAGGTTCAGCGGCGGTTGTTCGCAGAAGGACCCGGTCATCACCACCCGGCAGTTGTCGCGCAGCGGCCGGTCCTCGGCCTCGGCCGCCGCCAGGTAGTCGCGCAGCAGCGCGCTGTGCTCCTCCGGCGGCAGCACCATCCCGGCCCGCATCAGCAGGTAGACCTCGAAGGCCGGGGCCTTCCACGGGGTCGCGGACCGGTAGTCGTAGACTCGGTTCACCCATTCGCGGTTCTCGTTGTAGACGGCGATCGAGCGGTTCAGCTGCGCGTCGCTGATTTTCCGCCCGGCAAGCTCTTCCAGGTCGGCGCGCAGCTCGCCCAGCTCGTGGGCGTAGAAGCGGCCGCCGATCTCGTCGCGGAAATTCTGCGGGGTGTCGAAGTAGCGGACGTACTTCTCCTTGAACATCAGTTGCCAGATGCCGGTCAGGTTGCGGATCACGTCGCAGATCGAGGGGAACAGCATGCCGTCGACGAAGTCGAGCTTGCCGGTGATCGCCAGGTCGATGGTCGAGCGGGGGATGCGGCAGATGTAGCTCTGGTAGTAGGCGTCGCCGTGGATCACTTCCATGTCGGCGCCGCCGCCGAGGATGCCTAGCGGCAGCATGCCGGCGGCATGGATGATCTCCCGCGGGACATAGACCGGCATGTAGCCGATCACCTTGCGCCCCGGCTCGGCCTCCTTCCATTGCCGCGCCCGGGTGAAATCCAGGTCGGCGTAGATCTCCTGGCAGAAGTCGACGATCTGCTTGACGGACTTGGTAGCCATACAGGTTCTCCCGGCGGGTTCTAGGTGTGTCTCTACGGTTCGGGACGGCTCGTGACCGCTCGCTGCTGCAGGTTCAAGCATAGCAGGCGAGGCGGGTTTCGCAGCCTTCCCGGAGTGTTTCTGTGAAACATTATGGTATTATGGTGCTTCAATACCAATTTAATGTCAACGAAAAAATCTACGGGGTGATTACGGCCTGAATCCGTGAGTCCCTTGTCGGCGGATAGCACAAGTCATTGCCCTGCCTGAGCTTCCCAAAAATCACCAGCGAACCTATGGGTGCGCTTCAGATTTTTGGAAATCTCATTCAGACCAAGCACTTGCACTCTCCATCCAACAGGAACTCACGGATTCAGGTACGGGGCAGGGCGATCGGCCGGTCGCCTCTACAGCAGGCGGTTCTGCAAAAGGGTCTGCATGTCCCGGCGGCCGTCGGTTATCAGCATGACGTAGATGTCCTCGCCGGTGATTCGGTAGATAATGCGATAGGGTTTGTAAAAGACCTCGCGAAATTCCCGGATTCCGAGTTCCTGCAATTCCCGGGGATAAGCACCGCGCTGAGGCATCTCGGCCAGGCAGGAAAAAACCGATTCTATCCGGCGGAGCAGGTCATCGGCTTTTTCCGGCATGTCGTGTCGGGCAACGTAGGCGTAGAGTTCTTCAAGGTCGTGTGCGGCATCGTCGGTCAAAAAAACCTTGCCGGCCATTACCTCTCAAGCCCCTTGGATCTCAGTCGGGCGACAACATCTTCAGCCGCCTGGACCCGGCCCTCTTCGATCTGGCGATTGCCGAGGGCCAGGATTTTCAGCAGGGCCAGCCTCTCCTGGTCCCGTTCGTAGCTGTGAATATTCTGCACCACGGCTTTCGCTTCACCATTCTGGGTGATGATCAACGGACTCCCCTGTTTTTCCAGGTTGCGAAAAATCTCCGCGGTATGTGACTTGAGATAACTGATCGGTTTGATCTGGTCGGATAGTTTCATCGGTTCGCTCCCTTCGCTGACAGAACTAAATATAGTCCTTATATGGTCATACGTCAACGTAAGGGGACGACCCCTGTCTTCTCCAAGCGCCATGGGCCAGGGGCGACCGGCCGGTCGCCCCTACTACGGATGTGCGGGATGGTCGTTCAGGAGACCCTGAATCAGTGAGTTTCTGTTGGATGGAGAGTGCACGTGCTTGGTCTGCAAGAGATTTCCAGAAATCTTAAGCGCACCCATAGGTTCGCTGGTGATTTTTGGGAAGCTCAGGCAGATCAATGACGTGTGCTATCCGCCGACAAGGAGCTCACTGATTCAGGGAGACCGTCAGCTGCTGCGGATGACTGAAGATTTCCATCCTGTCGCCGCGCAGGTAGCCGATCAGAGTGATGCCGGCCTGTTCGCAGAGGTCGATCGCTTTGTCGGTCGGTGAGGTACGCGAGGCCAGCAGGCCGACGCCGAGGCGGGCCGCCTTGGCGACCATCTCGGTGGAGATCCGTCCCGAGGTTACCAGCAGCTTGTTCTGCAGGTCGAGGTTGCGGAACAGGGCTTCGCCGGCCAGTCGGTCGAGGGTGTTGTGGCGGCCGATATCCTCGGCGTAGAGTCGCAGGCCGTCGCTGTCGCCGATGGCCGCCGAATGGATGCCGCCGTGGTTGCGGTAGTGCTCGGCGCGGTCGTTCAACTCCCGCATGACGTGGAAGACGTCCGCGGTTCGGTAGCTGCGGGAAAGGGCGGCGGAAGAACGGAGGATGCTTTGCGGCAGGTTGAAGGTGATGCCGGTGCCGCAGCCGGAGGTCAGGATCGGCCGCAGCTGCCCGGGGATTTCACGTTTGAGCCGCAGCTCGGCCTGGGCGTCCGCCTGGCAGACGCCCATGATGATGATATCGTCGAGACTGTCGATGAAGCCCTGCAGGCGCAGGAAGCCGGCGACCAGGTAATTGAGCTGGTGGGGTGAGCAGACCAGGGTCGCCAGGTCATGGTCGTTGACCCGCAGCCGCAGGGGGAATTCCTCCACCACCCGGCGTGCCGCTTCTTCCCTCCGGCCCTGGATGATTCGGACTATGTTTCGGTTGGAGGGTCGTTCCATCAGTCACCCGTTTCGGTGCGCGTGTCCCGGTTATCCGCGGCTTGAGCAGCCTCCGCAACTGCTCGGTTCCTCCGGCGGGGTCAGCAGCGATTCGGTCAGCACATAGGCGGCCTGCAGCGCCGAGGTCGGGCAGAGGGGGAAGCATTCCTTGCAATCCCAGCATTCCTTGACGGCGATCTCCGGGATGAAGTTGATCTCCCGCTTCGCCCCCCGGTCGAAAAAGCTGACCGCGTGCTTCTGCTTGACCTCGGCGCAGTATCGCACACAAAGCCCGCAGAGGATACAGAAGGATGGTTCCTTTTCAAAGCGATGGGGGTCGGCGCCGTACTCCCCGGCCAGTTCCAGCAGGTCCTCCGAGTCGGGGGCGTGGGACAGCATCTGCTCCAGCAGCACCTTGCGCATCCGGTTCACCTGCTCGGTCCGGGTCCTGACCACCAGGCCCTTCTCCGCCGGGTAGAGGCAGGCGGCGACGAAACTGGTTCGGCCGCCGGCATCGGCTTCCACGGTGCAGATCCGGCAGGCACCGTAGGGGGCCAGCTTTTCATGATGGCAGAGGGTGGGGATGGCGATCCCGGCGCTCTGGGCCGCCTCGAAAACGGTCATGCCGGGCTTGGCGGCAACCTCTTTGCCGTCGATCTGCAGAATAATATCACTCATGGTCGGTCTTCCTTTGTGTTTTCGCAAGAAAACAACAATGATGTTGGCTAAGCAAAAAACGCCAGCAGCAAGGCGCGCGTTTGTTGAGCAATGAGACGTACTTACGTACGTCGAAGCAGCGAGATAAACGCAGCAACGCAGCTACTGGGGAGTTTTTGTGACGTCATCATCCTATGGCCCGCTGTTCTTCGGGAACAGGCGCGGGGACGGGTTCGCCGGACAGCTTGCCGACCGCGCCAAAGGCCGCGGGACAGGCATCAAGGCAGGAGCCGCATCGGGTGCATTTGTCCTGATCGATGACGTGAATGCGCTTCTTGCCGCCGTCGATGGCCTCGGCGGGGCATTTCCTCAGGCAGGCCCCGCAGGCCCGGCACTTCTCCGGATCGATATGGAAGGCGATCAGCTGCTTGCAGGAGAGCGACGGGCAGCGCTGGTCATGGATGTGGGCCTCGTACTCGTCGCGGAAATGCTTCAGGGTGCTGAGGACCGGGTTGGGGGCGGTTTTGCCGAGGGCGCAGAGCGAGGCTCCGCGGGTGGTCTCGGCCAGGTCCTGCAGTCGCTCGATGTCACCCTCTTTGCCCTGGCCGTTGGTGATCCTGGTGAGAATCTTCAGCATCTGGCGGATGCCCTCGCGACAGGGGGTGCACTTGCCGCAGGATTCATCGCTGAGAAAGCCGAGGAAGTAGCGGGCGAGATCGACCAGGCAGGTGTCTTCGTCCATGACGATCATGCCGCCGGAGCCCATCATGGCGCCGGCCCGGGTCAGTTCGTCGAAGTCGACCTGGGTGTCCAGCAGGTCGGCCGGGAGGCAGCCGCCCGAGGGGCCGCCGGTCTGCACCGCCTTGAACGCCTTGTCACCGGGGATGCCGCCGCCGATCTTGAAGATGATGTCGCGCAGGGTGGCGCCCATCGGCACTTCCACCAGCCCGGTGTTGTTGACCTTGCCGACCAGGGAGAAGATCTTGGTGCCCTTGCTGCCCTCGGTGCCGATGGCGTTGAAGAATTCGGCGCCGCGGTTGATGATCAGGGGGATGTTGGACCAGGTTTCGACATTGTTGATATTGGTCGGCTTGTTCCACAGGCCCTTGATCGCCGGGAAGGGGGGACGGGCATTCGGTTCGCCCGGCATGCCTTCGAGGGACTTGAGCAGCGAGGTCTCCTCGCCGCAGATGAAGGCCCCGGCGCCGCGATGGACCTTGACGGTGAAATCGAAACCGGAACCGAGAATATCCTGGCCGAGCAGGCCGTGCTCTTCCGCCCTGGCGATGGCGACCTCGAGGTTTTCCACCGCCAGCGGGTATTCCTGGCGGATATAGACATAGCCCTCACTGGCGCCGATGGCGTAGGCGCCGATCATCAAGCCTTCGAGGACGGCGTAGGGATTGCCCTCCATCAGCGAGCGGTCCATGTAGGCGCCCGGGTCGCCCTCGTCGCAGTTGACGACCACGTATTTCTGCTCGCCCGGCGCGTTGCGGGCGAAATCCCACTTGACGCCGGAGGGGAAACCCGCGCCGCCGCGGCCGCGCAGTCCGGCCTCCTTCACTTCGCCGACCACCTGTTCCGGGGTCATCTCGAAGAGCGCCTTGACCAGCGCCTGGTAGCCGCCGGCGGCGAGGTAATCCTCCAGGCTCTGCGGATCGATTTCCAGGTTCAGGCCGAGGATCAGGCGCTGCTGGTGCTTGTAGAAGGGGATCTCGTTTTCCAGGGTCGCCTTCTCGCCGGTGGTCGGGTCGACATAGAGCAGCCGGTCGACCACCTTCTTGTTGACGATGGTTTCGGTGATGATTTCGGCGACATCCTCCGGCTTGACCTTGAGATAGCAGATCCCTTCCGGGTAGATGACGGCGACCGGTCCCTGTTCGCAGAAGCCGTGACAGCCGGTGCGCCGGAAACGGACCTTGCCGGTCAGTCCCTGCTTTTCCAGCTCCTGCTCGACCGCCGCGGCCACCGGGCCGCAGCCGGTGGCATGGCAGGCACTGCCGGAACAGAGGGTGAAGCAGGGCTGGTCGGCATCCCTTTGCGCGAGAATCTGCTGGCGGAATTCCTCCAGCTCGGCAGCTGATTTCATCCTTGGCATAGTCTTTCCTTATTCACTGATGGCATCGCAAGATAAATTTGCAAAACCATCATTCACTGCTGCAGGTGCATTTCTTCAACACTTCTGCGGTTTCGGCGGTTTCCACGTTGCCGTGATATTCACCATCGACCACCATCACCGGTCCCAGGGCGCAACAGCCGAGGCAGTTGACGGTTTCGACGCTGAAATTCAGCTCGGGGTCGGTTTCGCCGGGGCCGACTCCGGTCACTTCCCTGACCGTGTCGAGCACCCGCTCGGCGCCACGCACGTGACAGGCGGTGCCCATGCAGACGTGAACCTCGTGGCGCCCCTTGGGCACCAGGCTGAAGGTCTTGTAGAAGGTTGTGATGTGCCGGATGCGGCTCATCGGCACCTTGAGCCGCTCGCTGACCCGCGTCAGTGCCTCTTTGGGCAGCCAGTTGTTCTGGCTCTGGATTTCCAGCAGCACCTGGATCAGCGATCCGGCCTCGCTCTGGTGATTGTCAATGATCTGATCGATGGTTCCGATATCCATGGAGTTCCTCTTGCTTGCTGTATGTAATTTCTACCCGTGAGATCTTGTGCCGCCAAGACGCCAAGGACGCCAAAAAAGGCTTTGTAATGCAGAGATGCTGAGGTTAGAACACTGACCGAGCCAATATCCGGTTGTGATTTCATGCCCCAAAAGGATCTTGGCTCTTCTTTCCGGCTCTCCCTTAAAGCTTTTGACTCTCTTGGCGCTCCTGGCGTCTTGGCGGCAGCGTCTCTTTACGCCAGCGCGAAGCACTTCTGTTCGGCGTCGAAACGCACCAGCCCCTGGGTGGTCGACTCCTTGAGGTGCCGCGAGACGTCACCCGGCTCCAGGTCCAGGGCCCGGGCGATCTCCGCGCTGCTGAGCGGCTTCTGCCGCAGCAGCAGGGTCAGCTGGCTGATGGCCAGCTTGTCGACCAGCAGCTGGTCGAACAGCCGCGCAAAATCCTCGCCGGCGAAATAGTCGGCGTACTCCTCTTCGGTGGCAAACCGTGCCCGCAGCCGTTCTCGCTCCACCAGCTTGATGTAGGGAACCATCTTGTTGAGGGCCTCCAGCTTCAGCTTCAGGGTCTCGGGCTCGATCCCCTCGCCCTTGCCGAGCGGGCCGAAGCCCTTGAGCTGCTTGCCGAAGTCGTTCATCACCTCGGCGTAGCGGGCCCCTTCCGAGGCGGCGATCCACTCCAGGCGCAGGCGCAGCGGGTTGATGCCGATCCGCTCCAGCAGCTTGCGGCAGAGGTGCATGTTGAACAGGGCATCGTAATTGCCCTCGGTCACGTAGTGGCATTCGCCCGGCCAGCAGCCACCGATGAAGACCCCGTCCGCGCCCCTGGAAAAAGCGCGCAGGACAAAGGAGATGTCGACCCGGCCGGTACACATGACCCGGATAATCTTGGTTTCGGTACTATATTGTTGTCTGGAAACTCCAGACAGGTCCGCAGCCCCGTACGCTCACCAAGTGCACAAGAATCCGATGACGCTGGGCTTGTATTCAAATCCTGCCATGGTTTCCTCCTTTCTTTTGGGGCTGAGGAAAAACGCTCATCTGCGGCGCTGGCCTCATCCCTCGTCAACGACGTACCTTCCGGTACGCCTTATTCCTCGGGATTTCGGCCGCCTTGCATCTGTACATTTTTACTCAGCCCTTGTCAGTCGTTTGGAAGGTGGTGAAAGTCCTTGTCACCACCCGTTCGCTTCGCTCACTCGAGCCACGAAGGACACCGAGAAAATTGTTAGTGTCGCTACCTATGCGCCAGATTCGCCAGGAAAACCTTTCCTTAACGGAGAGGCGCGGAGATGGAGGGGATGCTGAGAAGGCATAAGACCTTTTTGGAGTTTTGAAATCCAAAAGATTTTCTCTCCTTCTTTGCTTCTCTGCGGCTCTCCGTTGAAAGATTTTTTGCACTCCTGGCATCCTGGTTACTGATATTGCTTTTGTGCCTGTTTACGAAATCGCCTCGTCGATCTGGGCGAAGATTTCATCGTCGGTGTAGTGCTTCAGGTAGATTGCCCCGGTCGGGCACTTGGCGTTGCAGAGCCCGTCGCCCTTGCAGAGGACTGCCTCGACCCGGGCCTTGCGGCCCTTTGGGGTCTGGTAGAAGCTGATCGCGTCGTAGTTGCAGGCGCTGATGCAGGCGCCGCAGGAGATGCAGGCGTATTCATTGACATCGCAGACCGCGCCCGAGGCGGTGACCGTATCTCCCGAGAGGATGCCGACCGCCCGCCCGGCCGCGCCGTAGGCCTGGTTGATGGTCTCGTGGATGTGTTTCGGGTACTGCGCGGTGCCGCAGAGGAAGACGCCGTCGGCGGCGAAGTCGACCGGCCGCAGCTTGACGTGGGCCTCCTGGAAGAAACCGTCGGGATTCATCGAAACCTTGAACATCCGTCCCAGGTCCTGGCTGCTTTCGGCCGGTATCACGGCTGCCGACAGGGCCAGCAGATCGGCTTCCAGCTCCAGCTGCTGACCCAGCACCGGGTCGGGGACGGTAATCTTCAGCCCGTTGCCGGCCGCTTCGACCCGCGGTTTCTGTTCCGGCTCGAAGCGGATGAACTTGATGTCCCGCTCGGCGGCCTGGCGGTAGTAATCCTCCTTGAAGCCGTAGGTGCGCATGTCGCGGTAGAGGATGTGGATATCCATCTCCGGGTTGCGTTCCTTGAGCTTGAGGGCGTTCTTGACCGCCTGGCCGCAGCAGACCCGGCTGCAGTAGTTGCGGCCCTCTTCGCGGCAGCCGACGCACTGAATCATCACCAGGCTGCCGGCGTTGGTCACCCGCTCGCTGTCGGCGACGATCTCTCCTTCCAGTTCCAGCTGGGTCAGTACCCGTTCGTTCTCGCCGTAGAGGTATTCGTCGGGGCGATGCTGGTCGGCCCCGGTGGCGACGACGGCAATGCCGTGGGCGATCTTCTGCAGTCGCCCGCCGCGATCGACGGTGGTGACGAAGTTGCCGATATAGCCGGAGACCTCGCGGATCTCGGCGTCGGTGGCGACGTGGATCAGCGGATTGCGGTAGACCTTGCCGATCAGCTGCTGCAGGTGGGCCTGGACATCCATTCCTTCGAGGGTGTAGTGGAGCCGGCGGGCCATGCCGCCGAGGTCGGAGTCCTTCTCCACCAGGTAGACCTCGAAACCCTGGTCGGCCATGTTCAGGGCGCTGGTCATGCCGGCCAGGCCGCCGCCGATGACCAGTGCCGCCTTGTTGACCGGCAGGTCGAATTCCTGCAGCGGTTCCAGGTGCGCGGCCCGCGCCACCGACATGCGGATGATGTCCTTGGCCTTCTGGGTGGCGTTCTCCTTCTCCTTGGAGTGGACCCAGGAACAGTGCTCGCGGATGTTGGCGAACTCGAAGAAGTACTGGTTGAGGCCGGCTTCGCGGCAGGTGTCGCGGAACAGCGGCTCATGGGTGCGGGGGGTGCAGGCCGCCAGCACCACCCGGTTGAGGCCCTTTTCAACGATGGCGTCGGAGATCTGCTTGGCGTTCTCGGTGGAGCAGGCGAACAGGTTCTCGCCCGCCCAGGAGACGTTCTTCAGGGTCGAGGCGTACTCGACCACCGCTGGGATGTCGACCACCCGGCCGATGTTGGCGCCGCAGTGACAGACCACCACCCCGATCTTCAGTTCTTCCTCGGAGACATCCCGTTCCGGCGGGTAGACCCGTTCGCGGCTCAGTTTGTCGCGGCGGTAGTTGAGCAGCTGGCCGCAGAGGGCGTCGGCGCCGCTGGCGGTGACCACCGCCTCGGGGATGTCCATCGGTCCCTGGAAGGCGCCGCTGACGAACACCCCCTTGCGGCTGGTCAGGATCGGGTTGGCCGGGTCGGTCTTGCAGAAGCCGTGCTCGTTCAGTTCGATGTCGAAAGTCCGCGCCAGGCGCTCGGCGTCGGCCGGTGGATTGAGCCCGACCGAGAGTACCACCAGGTCGAACTCCTCCTCCTTGACCCCGTCGTCGAAGGTCGCGTAGCGGATGGTGACGTTCTTGCTCTCCGGGATCTCCCGGCCGACCGTGACATAGCTGCGGATGAAGCGCACGTCGTCGAGCTTCGCGGCGCGCTGGTAGAAGCGTTCGAAATCCTTGCCGTAGGCGCGGATATCATTGTGGAAGATGGTGGCGTCGAGCCCGCTGTCATGGTCCTTGGCGAGGATCACCTGCTTCTGGGTGTAGGTGCAGCAGACCGCCGAGCAGTAGCTGTTGCCGCCGGGGACCACCTGCCGCGAGCCGACGCACTGGATCCAGGCGATCTTCTTCGGGTGGGTATGGTCGGACGGTCGCAGCACCTCGCCTTCGAAGGGGCCGGTGGAGCAGAGCAGCCGCTCGAAATCGAGACTGGTGACGACGTTCTCCATCCGCCCGTAGCCGAAGTCGTTACGCAGTTTCGGATCGAAGATGTCGTAGCCGGGTGAGAGCAGGATCGCCCCGACTTCGACCTCGAACTGTTCCGGCCGCTGGTGCAGGTCAATGGCGTTGGTCTTGCAGGCGCCGACGCAGATCTGGCACTTGTCTTCCTTGAGGTAGAGGCAGGTCTCGGGGTCGACGTAGGTGACCAGCGGCACCGCCTGGGAGAAGTGGATGTGTACCGCCTTGTTGTTCGACAACCCCTGGTTGAAGGGATCGGGGATTTCGACCGGGCAGTAGTCGACGCAGATGTTGCAGCCGGTGCATTTCTCCTCGACGATGTAGCGCGGTTTCTTGGTCAGCGTGACCCGGAAATCGCCCGCCTCGCCGTCGACCCGGTCGACCTCGGTGTAGGTCATGATCTCGATGTTGGGATTGCGCGAGCATTCGATGAACTTGGGCGACTCGATGCACATCGAGCAGTCATTGGTGGGGAAGGTCTTGTCCAGCTGCGACATCTTGCCGCCGAGGGCCGGCGACTTGTCGACCAGGAAAACCCGGAATCCCGATTCGGCGAGGTCGAGGGAGGCCTGGATACCGCTGATGCCGCCGCCGACGATCAGCACGTCGCCCCGGTTTCTGTCTGCGGAATGATTCAACGCCGGTCTTTCGACTGCAGTGTTTGCCATGATTCTTCCTTTATCTCAGAGCACCGCCTGAATGATTTCGGTGAGATCCTTGATTTCCAGGGCCTCGCTCTCATCCAGGTCCAGGCTGCTGTCGGTAAAGTTGGTGATGCAGTAGGGGCAGGAGGTGACCAGTACCTCGGCGCCGACCTCGACCGCCTGCCTGACGCGCAGATCGGAGAAGCGGTCCTCCTTGGGGGTCTCCATCCAGATATGGCCGCCGCCTCCCCCGCAGCAGAGGCTGTTTTCGCGGGAGTCGGCCATCTCGTTCAGCTCCAGGCCGGGGATCTTGCCCAGCACCTCGCGCGGGGCGTCAAAGATGCCGTTGTGGCGGCCGAGGTAGCAGGGGTCGTGGTAGGTGATCTTTTTCGGGTACTCGCCGTTGAGCTTGAGCCGCCCGTCGTTGATCAGTTCGGCGATCAGTTCGGAGATGAACACCACCTCGAAGTTGACCATGAACTCGGGATATTCGTTCTTGAAGGTGTGGTAGCAGTGGGGCGAGGAGACCAGTACCCGCTTGACGCCATGATCGATGAAGGCCTTGATGTTGTCCTTGGCCAGGCGCTTGAACAGGTCTTCGTTGCCGGTCTTGCGGATGCTTTCGCCGCAGCAGTTCTCCGCCGCGCCGAGGATGCCGAAATCGACCCCGGCCTTGTTGAGGATGGCGGCGGTGGCGGACGCCACCTGGCGCATGCGCGGATCGTAGCTCAGGTAGCAGCCGGTGAAATAGAGGATGTCCATCCCTTCGGCGTAGGGCTTGACCGGCAGCCCTTTGGCCCATTCGGCGCGCTGTTCCCGATCACCGCCGAGGGAATTGCCCTGGGAGGTGAGGTTGGCGATGACGGTCTGCACCGGGGCGACATTGCCCGGGTAGACATCATACTCGGCGGCGAGTTTGCGCAGGGCGACCCCCGCCTCGATCTGGTTCACGCCGCGCGGGCAGCGCTGCGGGCAGGTGCCGCAGGTGGTGCAGCGCCACATTTCCTCCTGGTCGATCTCGGTCAGGCCGAAGGTCGCCTGGCGGACGATCTTGCGCATGCTGAAATCGCGCACCCGGTTCCACGGGCAGACCGCGTCGCACAGACCGCACTGATAGCAGTACTTGAATGAGTCACCGCCGTTTTCCTTGATGACCTCGACGATTTCCTGTTCGGGAGCTACTGTTTCCACGCTGTCACCTGTCTTGTTTGTGGGAAAGGCTGCCACCAGGGCACCAGGAAAACCTGTTTTCTAACGGAGAGGCGCAGAGAGGGAGAGGGGCGGAGAAAAGCATAAGGCCCTTTTGGGAGTTTTAAAACCCAAAAGATTCTCTCTCCACCTCTCCGTCTCTCCGTTAAAAGAGCCTTTGTCCTTCCCGGCTTAGCTTTTGTCCTTCGCCAGCTGTTCCACTGTGTCGAGGAGCTTGTCGAGGCCGTGTTTGTTGATCAGGGTCTCGAGGCCGATCTCGATCTCGTCCGGTGCCTCCTCTTCCTCGACGATGACCTCCTCTTCCCGCTCCTCGTAGGTCAGGGCGTCGACCAGGCACCACTTGACGCACAGCGGTTCGTCCTCCCCTTCGCACATGTCGCACTTCAGCGGCAGGCCGGAGTCGGGCTCCTTGAACTCCTCCCGCGAGGGGCAGGCGGCGCGGCAGAAGGCACACTCGTCGTATTCCTTGCCGTCGATGACGTACTTGTCGCGTCCGGCGCATTCGGCGACAGCGTATTCTCCGGCGTAGACCGGCACGTAGATGTCCCGCAACGGGTCATGGATCACCCGGATGCGCGAGCGGGCCGGGTTGTTGCTGCTGTATTTCGGCATCGCGTGGAAGGACGAGCAGATCACCTCGCAGGCCCGGCAGCCGTTGCATTTGTCGACGTCGATCTTGATGTTCTTGATGGTCTTCTTTTTGCTGGTCACGGCTTGCGCCCTCCCGTTTACTGTGCCGTTGCGGCTTGCTGGTTCGCGGTCGCGTCCGCGGCTTCATCGTCGCCCAGAATGCCCCGCTGGATGAAGTCCTCACTGACATAGTCGAGCCCCAGTTCCCGCAGCGACTCGGCGGTCGGAATGCCGTCCCGGTTCCAGCCCTTGAGCTTGTAGTAGGCGTCCAGCAGCTGCTCTTCGAGTTCGGGGAAGCGTTTCTTCCAGTGGTTTGCCGGCGGTTTCTCGTCCTTGCGCCGCATGCCGCGGCGGATGTTGATCGCCCGCACCAGGGTCCGGTAGCGCTTGGCGGCCGCGGTCAGTTTTTCTTCGTCCATTTCGATACCGGCCCCGGCGGAGATGAACTTCGGGTAGTTATGGATGTGGTAGGGCGGTTTCAGCGGGAAGGAGGACAGCCCGGCGCACTGGCCGAGGGCGTCGTCGATGTAGTGCATCCGCTCCTGCCAGTCGACGATGTCGCAGCACATCTCCACGGTCGGGTAGAAGGGCATGGAGTTCTCGCCGCGCAGCTCCCAGTCGACGAAATATTGCTTGAAGCGATCGTCCGGCACCTGGATCCAGTCCTTGACGAACTCCTCGCGGGCCTCCCGGGTCGGGAAGGGCGCCTGCGGGAACTGGCCCTCGATCTGGGTGATGTTGATCTTCTCGCCGGTGGAGTACATCAGGAAGTAGATCGGGTTGAGCATCGACAGCTTGAGCGGCAGCTGCTCGGTCTTCTTGATGTTGTTGTGGGCGAATTCCTCGGCGCCGTTGCCGATTTCCTTCGCCGCCCAGTAGGTGCCGTTGGCGAGCAGGTCGCCGATCCCTTCGCGGCGCACGATCATGTCGAGCAGGTAGAAGAAGCGGCCCTCGTTGTCCTCCGGCATGCCGGGGAAATCGTCCTTGCTGAGGATGCCGTTTTCCAGCAGCTCAATGGCGAAGGCCATCACCTGCGGGGCGGAGAAGCCGTCGACGCCGTACTCGGTGGCCTTCTGGGCGATGCGCAGGCCGAAGTCGAGATCGGAGAAGGCGCCCATGGTGTAGGTGAGCTTGGTGAAGCATTTCATCATGTAGGTCGGCAGGCCCGGCATGGAGATGGTCGCCCCGCATTTCATCGGGCAGTTGAAGCAGCTGATCAGCCGGGTGCGGGCCTTCTCCATGGTCTCGGTCCACTCTTTGGCGATCTCGTCGGTCCAGAAGCCCTTGCGCCGTTCCCGGGAGTTGCCCCACATGAAGTTTTCGGTATGCCACTTCTCGTCGTGGACTTTCATCTCCTGCGGCGAGCCGAGCCCGGCCAGGATCGGCATCACGCCCGGGATCGGGTGCTCCTCGCGGTACTTGATATAGTCCAGGACCTCGTTACACAGCCCGAGAAATTCTTCCGGACGGGCGATGTTGAGATCTCTGGTGCCGCGGACCACGATCGCCTTGACGCCCTTGTCGCCCATCACCGCGCCGATGCCGCCGCGGCTGGCACTGGAACGGCCCTGCTCGATGGAGGCGTAATAGACCCGGTTCTCGCCGGCCATGCCGATCGCCGCCACCTGGGCCTTGGGCTGGTTCAGTTCCTGCTTGATCAGTTCCGCGGTTTCCACTGCGCCCTTGCCGCGCAGGTGGGAGGCGTCCCGCAGCTCGACCTTGTCGTCGTGGATCCAGATGTAAACCAGATCGGGCGACTTGCCGCGCAGCACCACCTTGTCGTAGCCGGCGTACTTCAGCTCCGGGGCCCAGAAGCCGCCCATCATCGAAAAGGCCAGCAGCCGGGTCTGGGGAGAGATGGTCGAGACGATGGTGCGGTTACAGCCGGTCGCCGGGGTGCCGCAGAGCAGGCCGGCGCCGAAGATCAGCAGGTTGTCGGGGGAAAAGGGCTCCACTTCGGGCGGAACCCGGTCCCAGATCAGTTTGGCGTTGGTGCCCAGCCCGCCGAGATAGAGTTCGGTCTCCTTCGGATCGGTGGCGACCTTTTCGATGTTCCCGCGGGAGAGATCGATTTCGAGATTGTAGCCTGTCTCTGCGTACCTCATGCGCTTGCCCCTTTTTAAATCCTGAATCAGCGAGGTTATTGCCGGCGAACAGCACTCTTCATCCACCATGACCCCACTGAGCCAGGAGAATGTCTCGAACGGCCTTTGGGCCGTCGATTGCGGTCGGTCGGGTTCTTGAATGGCGAATCGTGTAAAAAGGTACTCCAATACTGATTTAAGGTCAAGGAAATATAACAGCGTTATCGGAGACGCCGCATTTTCGTGTTTTTCCGGTTGGAGGCCGGACCGGAGGCCGGGTGGCAGGAAATCGCTTGTCGCACAAGTGGCATTTGTGGTACCACAATACCGAGTTTTTGCAGCTGTTTCCGAAACCGGTGAGCAGACCATGAACATGGCAGATCAGATCACCATCCGCAACGCCAGGCCGTCCGACTTCGAGGCCGTGGTGGCGCTCGACCTGGTGGGGGCGGCGGAGGAAAAGCCGGCCTACTGGCGCGGCGTCTTCGACCGCTACGTGGTCGCTGAGCGGGATGACCGGACCTTTCTCGTCGCCGAACGGGAGGGCGAGGCCGTCGGCTTCATCATCGGCGAGGTGCGGGCCTGGGAGTTCGGTTCGCCTCCCTGCGGCTGGGTCTTCGCCCTCAGCGTTTCGCCCCGCACCCGGGAGCTGGGGGTCGGACAGCTGATGTTCGATGAGATCTGCCGGCGGCTGAAAAAAGCCGGCGTCACCACCGTGCGGACCATGGTCGACCGGGAGAACAAGCTGACCCTGTCCTTCTTCCGCAGCCAGGGGCTGCGGACCGGGCGCTATATCGAACTCGAGAAGCCCTTATGAAACTGCACAAGGCGAGCCTGTTTGCGCTCTATGCCGTACTGGAACTGGCCGGCGACCCCGAACGGCAGCTTTCAGCGACCGACATTGCCGACAAATATGCCATTTCCACTCATCACCTGGCCAAGGTGCTGCGTACCCTGGTGCGTTCGGGCCTGGTGCAGGCGGTGCGTGGCGCCGGCGGCGGCTATCGCTTCACCGGGGTGCCCAACCGCACCACGCTGCTCGATGTCATCGAGCTGTTCGAAACCCTGGAATCGGAACTCGACATCCCGAGCCCGCGGGGGCGGGCCGGGGAGGCGGTGGTCGAGGAGCTGCAGAGCATCACCCGCGAGATTGACGATCTCACCAAGGCGGTGCTGGACACCATCACCCTGGAGACGGCTCTCAACAGCGCCCGGATGCGCGTCGAGCGGGAGGAGAGCGGATCGGTCTTCCCGGCGGAACCGGGTGGGAGCTGAGGAGAGATTTGCGCCGCGCGGAGGGAAAAAAGACCGGCAACGGTTACCTGAACGGCGTGCCCACCGGCCGGATCGGTGAGCGCCCCTACTGGGTGCTGAATGCCACCCTGCTGGTTCGTGCCGCCCACCAGGTCGGTGTGGCGGTCTTTCTCGCCGCCTTCCTGCTCGATGCTGTGCCCGGACCGCCGAAACTCTACATCGCTATCGCCGTCGGCAGCGGAATCCTGCTCATGCTCAGTGAATGGATGCGCCATCGACAGATCTTCCGCGAACTGGCCGGGATGATCACGATGCTGAAACTGCTGCTGGTGGGAGCCGCGTTTCATGGCATCCTGCCTCCCGCGGCGACCGTCCTGCTGGCTTTCCTCATTGCCTCGATCGGGGCGCATGCCCCCAAGAATATCCGCCACCGGCTGCTGTTCTAGGTTGCCGGAAAGGGGCTGTGCCGGGTGTGACTTAAGTTCTGATCGTTGGGGAAAACGGCTCCCCTCTCCCCGAACCAGAATTTCTCGGGATCTGTCCCAACTGCCGCCATAAACCGGAATCCGTGAGTCCCTTGTCGGCGGAGAGTACACGTCATTGATCTGCCTGAGCTTCCCAAAAATCACCAGCGAACCTATGGGTGCGCTTCAGATTTTTGGAAATCTCATTCAGACCAAGCACGTGTACTCTCCATCCAAACAGGACCTCACGGATTCAGGATAAATAGTCAGATAATCTCATTTTTGGGCAATTATCAATAATGATTATCTTTTGATATTGACAAAGCCATAAGCCGTGGTAGTGGTTACTTGTCTCCCTTGTGACTTCGGTCATAATCGAGCCGCAGTCCCGGCAGTGAATTCACGGATTCGGGGCCGGGAGCGATATCACCAAGGACTCTCAGAGACATCAGGAGACAACATCATGAGCGGCGAGAACAGGTGCCCGGTCACGGGCAGAACAGGCAAGCAGGTCGCCGGCGGTGGTACGTCGAACCGAGACTGGTGGCCGAACCGGTTGAACCTTAACATTCTGCACCAGCATTCCCCCCTCTCCAACCCGATGGGCGGGGCTTTCAACTATGCTGAAGAATTCAGGAGTCTCGACCTTGCGGCGCTGAAGAAGGATCTCGTTGCGCTGATGACCGACTCGCAGGACTGGTGGCCGGCCGACTATGGCCACTACGGGGGGCTCTTCATCCGCATGGCGTGGCACAGCGCCGGCACCTACCGCACCGGTGACGGACGCGGCGGCGCTTCTTCCGGCACGCAGCGATTCGCGCCGCTCAACAGCTGGCCGGACAACGTGAACCTCGACAAGGCGCGCCGCCTGCTCTGGCCGATCAAGCAGAAATACGGCAGCAAGATTTCCTGGGCTGACCTGATGATCCTTGCCGGCAACTGCGCCCTGGAATCGATGGGTTTCAGGACGTTCGGTTTCGCCGGTGGACGTGAGGACGTATGGGAGCCGGAAGAGGATATCTACTGGGGCTCCGAGGACGAGTGGCTGGGGGACAATCGCTATGCCGGTGAGCGGGAACTCGAGAATCCTCTCGCCGCCGTGCAGATGGGCCTGATCTATGTGAACCCGGAAGGTCCGAATGGAAACCCGGATCCGGTCGCTTCCGGTCGGGACATTCGCGAGACCTTCGCGCGCATGGCGATGAATGACGAAGAGACTGTCGCCCTCGTCGCGGGCGGGCACACCTTCGGCAAGTGTCATGGCGCGGGCGACGCCGCTCAGGTCGGCCCGGCCCCGGAAGCCGCCGGCATCGAGGAACAGGGACTCGGCTGGAAGAGCAGTTTCGGCAGCGGCAAAGGCGGCGATACGATCAGCAGCGGCATCGAGGGCGCCTGGAAGCCGAACCCGACCCAGTGGGACATGGGGTATCTGAAGGTACTGTTCAAGTACGAGTGGGAGCGGGTCAGGAGCCCGGCCGGCGCGCACCAGTGGCTGGCCAGGGACGTGGCCGAAGCGGACATGGTGGTTGACGCGCACGACCCGTCGAAGAGGCACCGGCCGATGATGACCACGGCGGACCTCGCCCTGCGCTACGACCCGATCTACGAGCCGATCGCGCGGCGCTACCATGACAATCCGGATGAGTTCGCGGATGCCTTCGCCCGCGCCTGGTTCAAGCTGACCCACCGCGACATGGGGCCCCGTTCACGCTATCTCGGAGCGGAAGTCCCGGAAGAGGAACTCCTCTGGCAGGATCCCGTCCCCGCGGTCACCCATCCATTGATTGATGAGCAGGATATCGGCGAGCTCAAGGGTATAATTCTCGCGTCAGGACTGTCCGTCTCCCGGCTGGTCTCGACAGCCTGGGCCTCGGCCTCAACCTTCCGCGGTTCCGACAAGCGCGGCGGGGCCAACGGGGCGCGCATCCGTCTCGCCCCGCAGAAGGACTGGGACGTGAACCAGCCGGCCCAGCTGAAGACGGTACTGCAGACCCTTGAGGGAATCCGGAAGGAGTTCAACAGCGCGCAGGCGGGCAGAAAGCAGGTTTCGCTCGCCGACCTGATTGTTCTGGGCGGATGCGCAGCTGTCGAGCAAGCGGCGAAGAATGCCGGTTATGATGTGAACGTTCCCTTCGCGCCGGGACGCACGGATGCAACGCAGGAGCAGACCGATGAGGCGTCGTTCGCGGTCCTCGAACCGGCCGCAGACGGGTTCCGCAACTATCTCAGAACAACATTCAGCGTATCGGCAGAGGAACTGCTGGTCGATCGGGCACAGTTGCTGACGCTGACCGCTCCCGAGATGACGGTCCTGGTTGGCGGCATGCGTGTCCTGAATGCCAACTACGGCCAGTCCCGGCACGGCGTTTTCACCCGGCGGCCGGAGGTGCTCAGCAATGACTTCTTCGTCAACCTGCTCGATATGAACACCACCTGGAAGGCGACCTCGCCGGCCGGGGATGTGTTCGAGGGTCGTGACCGGGCAACGGGAGAACTCAAGTGGACCGGCACCCGGGTCGATCTCATCTTCGGTTCGAACTCCCAGCTCCGGGCCTTGGCAGAGGTCTACGCTTGTGAGGGCGCCCGGGAGAAGTTCCTGCTCGACTTTGTCGCGGCGTGGAACAAGGTCATGAACCTTGACCGCTTCGACCTCGTCTGATGGCCTGAACGCTTTCGGGACCGCAGGTAAACTGTTCGTGACATAGTGGTGCGGCGTTTCAATTCAATCTGAAACGCCGCGCTGTTTTTTGGTCCTGTTGCTCGCTGTTCCTCCGTGAACGTACGCAATATCATTGACAAGGACCATAGGGCAAGAGACCATGTGGAGGATTTGAAATCAGGAAACCCATGCCGTTGATCACCTTTGAATCTCGCTCCAGGGAGTTCCTTTATGCCGCTGATCACAGTTAAGCAACAAACCTGCAACCGGGATGGCCTCT
Organism: Geothermobacter hydrogeniphilus; assembly: GCF_002898515.1. Lineage (GTDB taxonomy): Bacteria > Desulfobacterota > Desulfuromonadia > Desulfuromonadales > Geothermobacteraceae > Geothermobacter_A. Next base: position 118,502 of record NZ_PPFX01000006.1, read on the forward strand.
GCAGTTCCGTCTGTCCGATGAAGATCATTGATTTTCCCAACGGGGACTATCCGACCCCGGTCGCCGGGGCGGAGGACCTCTGCATCCGCTGTGGTCACTGTGTCGCCGTCTGCCCGACGGGCAGCCTGCGGCATGCCGAGTTGCCGCTGGAAGCGTGCCCACCGATCCGCACGGACCTGCTTTTGTCCGAAGAGCAGAGCCGGCAGTTTTTGCGCGGCCGCCGTTCCATCCGCAACTACCGGGATCGGCCGGTGCCCCGGGAGATCCTGCAGACGTTGATCGAAACGGCCCGCTACGCCCCCTCCGGCCATAATTCTCAGGGTGCCGAGTGGCTGGTGGTGGACAATCGTGAGGAATTGAACCGAATGAGCGGCATCGTCGCCGATTGGATGCGCTGGATGCTGGACAACATGGCAGACCTTGCCCGGTCACTGCATATGGATCGTGTCTTGGAGCGGATCGCAGGGGGCGAGGATGTTATTTTGCGCGGTGCTCCGGCTCTGATTGTCGCTCATGCTCCCAAAAACGACCGAATGGCACCATCGACCTGCACCATCGCTCTGGCCTACCTGGAGCTGGCGGCGTTCGGCATGGCGCTGGGAACCTGCTGGGCCGGTTACTTCAATGCCGCGGCCACCGGCTTCCCGCCGCTGAAGGAGGCACTCGCTCTGCCTGAAGGACACCAGTCTTTCGGGGCGATGATGGTTGGCTATCCGCAGTATCGCTATCACCGCCTGCCCACTCGCAAGGCTCCGGTGATCACCTGGCGTTAGCCTGAACAGGCCTGGGAAAATATCCTATGCTTCCGGATAAAATCATCGCGTCTGTCGCCGCCGTGTTCTGTCACCAGGGCGAGATCTTCGCCTTGCGTCGACAGTCCTACCTGCAGGCTTTTCCGGGCTATGAGTCCTTTCCCGGGGGGAAGATTGACCGGGACGATCCGGACCTGCCTCATTCTTCCCCGCTGCTGCGCGAGTGGGACGGCAAACGGATGCACGCGCTGGTCCGGGAAGTTCGGGAGGAACTCGGCTACGATCTCCCGGCCGGGATCGCCTCCGGGCAGGTAACGGCTGTCCATTACCTGGCCAAAGCCCTGGCGCCGCCGGTTGTCGCGGCAAGGTTCTTCCTGCACGTGTTCCGCATCGACCTGGAGACCCGGCCGGTCTTCAGCGCCGACGCCGGGGAAATCGGCGACTGTTTCTGGAAGACCCCGCGGCAGCTGCTCGACAGCTTCGAGCGCGGCGACGCGCTGATGGTGCCGCCGCTGCGCTGGGTGCTGCAGGCCCTGGAGCGCGACCCGCAGGGGGTTGATTTCGGCGACCTGTCGCCGCGCTTTGACGAGGACCGCTATGTCATCAGCTTTGAGCAGCTGAGCGAGGTACGGATTCTGCCGGTACCGTCCAACACCTTCCCGCCGGTCAAGCGGACCAACGCCTTCCTGCTCGGCGATGCGGACGCGCCGCGCATCCTCGTTGACCCGTCCCCCGAGTCGCCGCAGGTCCTGGAGAAACTGCTGAGCACCCTGCGGCAGGAAAAACTCAGCGCCCTGTTCCTGACCCATCACCACCACGACCATCATGAGCATGTTCCGCAGCTGGCCGGGCGCCTGGGGGTGCCGGTGTGGATGAGCGAGGATACCCGCGAGCGCATCGAGCGTAAACACGGCGCCGACTACTTCGCCGGCCTGGTGGTTGAGACCCGGCGCGAGGGAGATGTCCTGACGCGCTGGAAGGGGGAGGATGTCATGGTTTACGCGATTCCCGGCCATGATGCCGGGCAACTCGGCCTGGCGCCGGAATCGTTGCGCTGGTTCCTGGTCGGCGATCTCATCCAGGGTGCCGGGACCGTGGTGATTGCCCCCCCGGAGGGTGACATGGCCGCCTATTACAGCACCCTGGAGCGCGTCATCGCCCTTGACCCGGCGGTGATTCTGCCCTCGCACGGCGCGCCGATGCGCGGCACCTATCGCCTGCGGGAGACCCTGCGGCATCGCCGCGAACGGGAAGAGGCGATCCACAGGTTATTCGTCAGCGGCAAAACAAAAGCCGAGATTCTCGATACCGTCTACCGAGGGGTCGACCCGCGGCTGCTGCCCTTTGCCATGCTGAACATCGAGTCGCATCTGGATAAACTGGGGCGGGAAGGGCGGATCTGACCGCAATGTCCGGCGGCCGTGGGGTGCTATACTGGAAAAAACATCAGTCTGACAAGATCGGAGGATGTATGTCGGAAATCATCAACGAATGCAAGGACCCCGCCGGCCACCGGCTGCATATCTGCCAGCTGCGGAAAGCGGGCCGCGAGGAAGAGGTCGCCGCGCTCATGGAGAACCCGGGACATACCTGCCTGAACTGCAACGCGGTGGCCAAGGAGGCGAAAAACCTCTGCAATCCCAGCCCCTTTTCCAGTTACTAGCCATCAAGGCTGAGTCACTCTCCAGCAGGCCGGAACGCACTGATCCAGGTTAAAACGCCGGGGTCAGGTCTTGAATTGACACTTTTAGAGGTTGGCAAAATACGTCAGCTCCCTTTTGTCATGGAGGCAGCTGGATCGATGCGAACGTGGTTTGTTGTTATTTCTTAATGGAAGTGCTAGCGATAGCTCCAATGCATTGGATTTATTGTTTCTTTCAGGAGGGTCAGAGATGATAGCAGTCGCACCAGGGAACCGAGGGTTCGTTCCGGCCAGGGGCGCAAGCTGAAGCGGACGGCGCTGGATAGGCTCATCTTCGAGCCGGACCGGCGCAAAAAGGCGCTCCTTATCCGAAACGCTGTTGAAAAAATGTCTTTTTTGACATAGTATGTATATCAAATTCGCACTTACTATGTTAGAAAAGACATTTTATGCGCATTGATGACCTGAGAAAAAAAATACCATCCGAAGAGTTTGACTATCAGTCCCTGATGGATGCTCTGTCGGGTTACGCCCAGCCGAGGGGGAAGATTTCCAGCCTTCTTGCGCAAGGGGCCATCATTCGAATTAAAAAGGGCCTCTACGTTTTCGGCCCCTCCTGCCAACGGCGACCCTATTCCAGAGAACTCCTTGCCAACTTGATCTATGGTCCTTCTTGCGTCTCTCTTGAGTTCGCTCTTCATTATCATGGACTGATTCCGGAAAAAGTTGAGGCTGTCACGTCCGTTACGACCAAGCGTCCAAAAAAGTTCCAGACCCCTGTCGGCCTCTTTATCTACGGTAAGGTCCCCGAGGCCGGGTTTCATATCGGAATTCAGCGAATTGAAGAGGATGGCAGGGCTTTCCTGATCGCTGCCCCGGAAAAAGCCCTCGCTGACAAGTTGCGCAGTGATCGTGGCTTGAATATTCGCACCCAGAAAGAGTGCCTGGAATACCTGGTTTCGTCCCTGAGAATCGCCGAGTCTGACTTGTTGAAGCTCAATCCGGGTCTCCTGGAAAAACTTGGCAACGCCTATAACTCGAAGCGGATCTCGCTTTTAGCTCAAATCATCAAGCGAATTCAGAAGCGGGCAGGTTCAAATGCATGATGCCATAGCGCAGATGCTTGAAAAGTATGACTGTCGACGTGCCGAAGATTTCAGTCAGGCTCTCAGGGAAATCCTCCAGGAAATAGCCCTGCTCGGGCTCTGGAGAAGTAAATTCTTTGAGAAGGCGGCCTTCTACGGTGGTACAGCTTTGCGTATTTTGTACGGCCTTGACCGATTTTCTGAAGACCTGGATTTCTCTTTGCTGGCTCCCGATGAGAAATTTGATCTCAATATCTATAGCACCAGCCTGGAAAAGGAGTTGGCCGCGTTTGGTTTTGAAGTGCAGGTTGAAGGCAAGAATAAATCTGTCGAGACAGCGGTTCAGTCGGCGTTTCTCAAGGCCAATACGGCCAACCAGCTCCTGGTGATCAAAGCGGGCGAAGATATTGTTCGGCAAATTCCTTCCGGGCAAGTGACAAGGATAAAAATTGAAATCGACACAGATCCGCCAGGAGGGTTCGAGACTCAGAGCAAGTTTTTGCTGCAACCGATCCCCTTTGGCGTAAGGACCTGCAAGTTGCCCGATCTGTTTGCCGGCAAAATGCACGCATTGCTTTGCCGGCGATGGAAGAATCGTGTCAAAGGGAGGGATTGGTACGACCTGGTTTGGTATTGCGCTCGCTATCCAGAATTGCACTTGTCCCACTTGGAGCAGCGAATGCGGCAGAGTGGGCATTGGACTGCCCAGGAATCATTGAGCGAAAAGGCCTTCAGGGATATCCTCGCCGAGACTATCGATAAGGTCGATATTCAGCAGGCTAAGCAAGAGGTGTTGCCATTTGTCCGGCAACCTGAGGCACTGGAGGTCTGGTCAACGGAATTTTTCCAGGAGATTGCGCATAAAATTGTCATCAGTTGAAAGTGGGGGAGCTATGTGCCCCGCTGGCCTGGAGCTCCCCCGGTCTCCCAGGGACGCCTGAGGCATCCGCTCCACGTCAAAATTCGAGAATGATCTCCTCCAGGGCCCGCTTCGGCACGTGGTGGACACCTTTTTCATCCCGCCAGTATTTCACGTCTCCGTCCGCCGGCACGGGCTCGACGACCACCTCTTCCACCGGTTTGCCGAGGGCGAGCACCAGCAGGATTTCAAACTGTTCCGGGATGCCGAGATCCTTACGCAGGTCGTCCCTTTTGATGGCCCCCATGATGCATCCGCCCCAGCCCTTTTCGACCGCCCCCAGCAGGATGGTCTGGGCGGCGATGCCGTGGTCGCAGCCGAACCCCTTGGCGATGTCGGTGTCGCCGAGGATGACGATGTAGGCCGCCGGGCGTTCGCCTGCCGCCGGTCCCGGCCAGTCCCGCAGGTAGCCCGCCCAGTGCAGGTGGGGAAAGATCCTGCCATTTGTTTCCGGCGTATTCGAAAGCAGGTACTTCAGCGGCTGCCGGTTGGCCCCCGAGGGGGTCAGGCGCGCCAGGTCAACCAGTTCCCGCAGATCCTGCTCTTCGATGGCGGCGCTTTCCTGGAAGCGCCGGTAACTCCTGTTTTTCAATACCATGTCTTTGAACATCTCGTTGTCCTCGCTGGAAAAAGGGACGTGCCTGTCCGCTGGTGACAATCTCGCTCGCCGTGGGCCAATGCTGATATCGTCGGGGTGTTCGGCCCGTTTGTCAAGGCGTCCCCTGTCGATGGCCGGCGTAAAGGCGACCCGCCGGTCGCCCCTACCCACGTTCAGGTCCTCCAACGTTTGGAGCATGCCGGTGATGTCGACCAATGGATCGAAGATCGGTCAATTGTCAGCTTGAGATATGCCCCGAAAACGGGGTTACCGGTCGTAGGCTTCGATAATCAGCTTCATGTTTTGACGAGAGGTTTCTGTTTCGAGGGCTTGTCGCAGCAGTTTTCTGACCTGTGAGCGGTTGCCGGTTTGACCGTCCAGAACCTGAACGGCCAGTCGGCGGACGCCTGTATCGTTCGAATTGAGCAGAAGTTTTCCAACCGTTTCGAGGGTTTCAAAATCCGGTTTTTTTCTCTGCAGGCCGCGTAGGATTGCCTTGGTAACGGGAACGTCCTGTTCATGTTGTAACGATGCGGTCAGGATTTCGCTTGCCTCGGGCGAGTCGTATTTCCCCAGGGCCGTTGCGGCGGCCTCTTTGATTTGCGGGTCGACATCATCCAGAAATCGTCCCAGAACAGGGATATTCTCCTCAGCCCTGCTGTTACCGAGAGCAATGAGAAGTTTTCGCTGCTGACGGGGGGTGGTCGCCTGAGTCACGAGGTCGAGCAGGTCGGCATTCAACTGATCGGCCTGCTGTGGGTAGGATGTTCGTAAATTGCCGGCAATGGCTCCGGCAACCAGCAACGAGGATTCCAGAGCGTCGGGCAGCTCATCCTGCGTCGCCAGAGCGTCAAAACTCCCGAGCAGAAAGTTTTCTGTTTCCGGGGTTAACGGCTGTGTCAGCCCGGACAGGGAGATTACAGCGCGAAATTGATCCTGCGCGTCAAATGATGGACTGGAGGCGATTTCCACCAGGGACTCCTGGGCTTGGGGCAGACCGACGATTCCAAGAATCTTGATGAGTTCGGCTGCCATCTTGTCGGACAGCTCGGCAGCAGAGAGCAGTTGCGGCAACTGCAGCATCAGTTCAGGATTATTGCGCAGGGTTTGACGAAGGAGCAGCGATTGCTCATGCGACAGCTCGGTATATGAACCCAACAGCTGCCCAAGGTCTACCGGCGGCTCCGCCTCTGTCTGCAGTTTCGGTTTGCTGTGAACCGGGGCCGGCTTTGTTGACAGGTCTTCAAGCATCCGGACGTCAGTCAGGTCGTCAAGGAGTGAGGTCTGTGGCGTGTCCATTTTGACCAGGGAAACGGTGGTAACCGTATCGGTTTGAAATAAATCATCTCCCAGCGAGACCCGCAATTGCTCCCGGCCGTTGAGTTCCTGGAGCCAGTTCCCTGCGGTATCCACGCGGAAGTCTGTTTCAGACGCGAGAATTTCGATTTTTTGCCCCGGCTCCGGACGCAGGTAACGTAATTTCCGTCGACGAACCTGCTCTCCTTGCTGTGAATAACTGGCAAGGTAATCCCCGAGGCCATCCTGATGGGACGCAGTATAAACCTTGCGGTCATTGACCGGGAAAATCACATCCAGCGTATAGAGCAGGCCGCTGATAAAATCAGCGGTATCGTCATCTATGATCGGGCTGAATTCAAAACGGCCCATCCGGCCGTCGGTACCCATCTGGACGTAAAATATCTTTGTCAGGGCCGTCGCAAGGGCCGGTTGTTCGATGCCGTTTGCCAGCACCTTGACCGGGGCCATCTGCATCGCAACCCGGTAACCGTCGGCCACTGTAAATCCTTTAACATGAAGTGTTCCGGAAACCGAAAGCTGATAAGCTGCCTCTCCGGTTTGACGACCGATATTCGACCAGGCTTCAACCTGCAGTTGATAGACGGAACTGTCCCCGCTCCAGTTCAAGGTCGGTTGAACCTGGTCCGATGGGATATGAACAGGTCGAGGATCCGAAGAGCGGTCCGCCATGCTGATAATCCACAGCAGGGCCGCCAGAGCAGCGAGCAGTCCGAAAAGATAAGTTTTCATCCGTCTCGCCAGGTGCTAAAAACTCAGAGATTCACTGACCCGATACAGAGGAGTTGTCTTGCTGTAGAGAGTGTCAGTATTGTAAATCCAGAGTCTCGCCGTTCTTTTGACAAATTTGAACCCTTTCAGCTTTCGGTATTGTACGTAGAGGCCGAATTTACCACTGATGGACCGCATCTCGTTGTCGACGGCGAAATCCAGGTTGGCGTCGAGCATTTTGTCGCTGCCACTGTCATAATTGAAACGCAAGTTGGCGGTCGCATCGACCGTTTCTTCAATCAACATCAGGCTGGCAGTTATTCCAGACGAAACAACGCCGAGCGTCGGCCCTCCGTCAGCAATGACATTGAAATCGATCTGCGGCATCTGGTTTTCCAGAAACAGTCCGTCCTCAAGCACACCGAACCCCATGGAATAGCCGGCCTGACCGTCGACAGCAACATCGACCTTGAAGGGAATCGGCCCGACAACGAACTTGAATTTCCCGATCGTTTTTTCCCTGCTCCAGGTGTAGCCCCGTTCCTTGAGCGGGAAATGGGACCCCCAGAGTTCCTTGTCGACCAGAGTGTTCAGGAAGAACCCAAGATTGTATTTGTAACCGGTGTAAGCCGGACGATTGATGTAGGAAGCGGCCCTGAAGTAAGCATCGACCATTGTCCGTCTTTTGCCCAGAACGTAAATGGGGACAGTCAGTTCGGTCTTGCCGTAAACTCCACGTTTCGTGCTGTTGTAAAGGGCGTATTTGCTGTAGTACTCGACGCCGGCCTTGAACTTTTTCTTTTTGCCGACCCATTTTTCCCAACTCTTTTCATAGATGCGGTCATTGCCGCTTGAACCGGTACTGACAGACAGGGGGACCGGAACGGGGCTTCTGTCGGATGCAGACGGCTGGACAGATCCGGCCTGAAGAAAGCCCGGTACCGGAAGTGTTGTGGTCGGCGCGGGGAGAGAATAGACGTTGACCGCCGTCTCAAGACTATTGTCGGCCGGATCGGTATCATCCACAGACTCGACCAGTACCCGAACCATAAAACGGTTCGGACTGTCGAGCAGGCTCGCGGCGTTGACGTTGGCGGCCAATTGGTTGATCAGGGTCGACAGCATGGCGGGAGTCACGTTGATATCTACATCGACAGTTGCCGTTTTCAGACCGGTATTGTAGTCGGCCGCTTCTGATTCCGCCGGAAAGTTCACCCTGACAGCAGTGGCGTAATCCTGCAGGAGGTTGTCCCAGTATTCAAGATCCTGCCAGCTGCCGTTGAGATTAATCTGAAATTTCAGTTGGGCGGGATTGGCCGGCAGAGGTCCGTCGCAGCGCAGTTCAACCGTTCCGGTCAGTTCGGCATCACTGACCAGCCCCTGCCCCAGGGCAGCCAGTTTGACCGGGTCATTCACGATGCTGCCGAGGCCTGCCTGCAATGAACTCAGATTAACGCCGAAGACATTGGTATCGTCAACGTAAGGATCGAGAACCAGGGTTGCCTTGTCGAGACTGAAGTCCGTGATACGCAGGTTTGTCTGGTTCGCCAGGGCGGCCGAAACCTGAATCGCTCCGGTGGTTGTGAAATCGGCTTCGGAAGAACCATCATCCTGGTATTCATTGATATAGGCCTGAAGATAATAATCACCATCCACCAGACCTGCCGGAACCGGAAAAGACAGAATCCTCGTCATCGGTTCTGTTTCTGACAGCGGGATCATATCGACTCCGAGCAGAGCCATATTGTCGACGTCGGCCGGATCTCCGGTCTGATCATATTCCTGCCTGTTGACGAGATAAAAGCTGACAGCCACATCGGACATGGGACGGTCAGCAGCAATCTCATAACTCAGTTCATAATCATGACCGACCGAAGCAATGGCGGCCATCGGGGTCAAACTGTTGATTGTGGCCGTCCCTGATGTCGGGTCACTACCAGAAGATCCGCCGCACCCGGACAGGCAGAAGGCGAGGAACAACAACCATAATTTATCCATAGGACATCCCTCCGTTGATATGGATAGAACGATTTATCCTGCATCAATTGTCATGACCGGAGCATGACGTCATGACAGAATCCATTAAATTTTGTTTTTACAATTCTTGATGGTGTCGCAAACTCACCATCAGCGGTGTTGCTGCGCTTGTCTCACTGCTTCAACGTACGTAAGCACGCCTCATTGCTCGATAAACGCGCGCCTTGCTGATGGCGCTTTTTACTTGGCCGGCCCCATTTTGACTTTCTTGCGAAAGCATCAATTCTGATAATTGGGGAACTGAAAGCGGGGTCATTCTTTTTCAGCAGATTGCCGTCGGTGATATCATCCATCTCCGGCAGCTCAACCGCCGAGAAAACAACTCTGAATTTGACACGCCGATTGTAATTCGACGTACAGCAGGAGGGAATCGAGGATGGACTGTATTTTTTGTCAGGTAAAACCTGTATTTAACATACTCCAATGAGCCTCTTGCAAAACTACATTCGACTCTCTGAATATATGTAGCGCAACAGCATA
>NZ_PPFX01000070.1 GCF_002898515.1 Geothermobacter hydrogeniphilus
CTCTATCCCGACGGTATTCGGTAGAGGTTACCCACTCGATCGAGGGAAGAGCCAAGAATCGAAGGAGTATTCAGGGTCGATTTAGGGCCGTCATTTGTCGAGCCATGAGGCGTATGCACATCGAAACAGTGGGGCAAGTCCAGTACGCAGTTGCCGGTGAGTTTTGGTGTCGCATTGATCTTTACCCGTTTCAGATTCGTTATCTCGCAATTCTGGAGAGTTAAGCCTATGATGCGGTTTGTAAAGCCTGTCTTTGCCCCCTTTCTGTTGTTAGTGGCTGTGTTGCTCGTGTACGGCCGTTCTCTGGATATCCCTTGGTATTTTGATGATATCCAAAACATTGTTGAAAATCCTGTGATACGGAATTTTACTGAGAGCCTAGGGCAGTTATTGCAACCTCGTGGGCTGGTTGGGATCACCTTCGCAATCAATTATCACTTTGGCTTGACTGATCCTGCCGGATACCACCTGGTGAATATTTTTCTGCACTTCCTCGTCACGTGTTTGGTGTGGTGGATTCTAAGCAGATGGTGTGCCTTTAGCCGATCTGTGGCTCTTTGCGGTGCTCTGCTGTTTGCTCTTCACCCGATCCAGACCCAGGCGGTTGATTATATTGTCCAACGCAGTGTTCTTTTGGCAGCACTCCTCTCTTTAGCAAGCATTGCGTTGTTTTTGGCAGCCGAAGATGCTGCACAGGATGATTGTCTTGCTTACAGTCATGGGTATTCGCGTATTTTATGGTTGACGGCATTGTTGTTGGCCGCCATCGCAGTTTTGACCAAACAAAATACCGCAACTCTGCCGGCACTGATTTTTCTGTTTGCCAATTATCGTTATCCGCAACGGTGGAGAAAACAGTTGTTGCGTCTTTTACCGTTTCTGATTGCACCACTGGCGGTTTTTGTCAAACAGGTCATTTTGCCCTCCCTGGCCGGTGCTGACCTGAGTGTTATCACCACGGTACGTGAACTTGGAACTATGCAGGGAGTCACTCCGTTAAACTATTTTGTCACCGAGTTATCGGTGCTGTTTCTCTATGTCAAGATGTTGCTTTGGCCGATAGGTTTACGGCTTGAATACGCATATCCGGTCATTACTCAGCCATTCACTTTGGGGCATGCTCTGTTGTTTGGAGCGCATCTGGCCATACTTGCTGGTGCATTTTTCAGCAGAAAACGTTTTCGTGCCCTGTTCCTTGCAGTGTTCTGGTTTTATCTCGCTCTTTTTGTAGAGTCATCATTTTTGCCTCTTGACCCGGTTTTTGAACATCGTCTTTACCTGCCTCTGGTCGGTTTGACCGTGCTGTTTTGTGCCGTACTTGAAAAAGTGACGGGTGCCTCATCCAGGGCGTTGATTTTACCGGTTGTGTTGTTACTTGTTTTGGGTGTCATGAGTTGGCAACGCAATGAACTTTGGCGTGATCCCATCGCATTTTCTGAGGACAATGTACGCAAAAGTCCCCATTCTGAGGGGGCACTTGTCGCCTTGGCGGGACGTTACCTTGAAGCGGGTCGTTTGGAAGAAGCACTTGCTGCTTCGCAGCGTGCGTTGGCGATAAATCCCGATTATTTTCGTATCTATATCAACCTGTCCTCGATTTATCTGGATCGGCAAAGCCCTCTTGCGGCGCGTCGTGCGGCACTGGCTGGACTGCTTCGAGTCCCGGACAATGTGAAATTGCGCAAGAATCTTGCGATCTCTTATCTGCAGACCGGACAGGCGGAGGAGGGACGGATGATACTCCGCGAGTTGCTGCATTCGTCTGCCGATTATAGTTTACGGGTTCTGATGGCTAGATCTTATATTGATGCCAAAAATTGGATTGCTGCTGAACAAGAATTGCAGCGGGCCATTGCGATGGGGGTCGGCCGCGATGCTCTGCCCTATTATCTGTTAGGGATAACCCAGTACGAACAGCGTAAACTTAAGCCGGCAGCTGCGGCGTTACGTGCGGCGTTGGCCGTCAATCCCAATGATGAGCAGGCGTTAAGCGGTCTTGGCTTTATTCTGCTGGAACAGGGGAATAGTGTATCGGCACGGGAGGTAGCGGGGCGTTTAAAAAGTTTTGCCCCTGAGTCCGCCGCTGCTTTGTTGGCGGCAATCAGGCAGCGTGTTACCCCGTGATGCATTTTGCCGGCTCGGAGTGGTGCCGCTTGTTACCTTGGATGAGGCAGGCTAGGTTTACATCATTGTATCAGCCTGTAATCTATTCTGTTTACGTTGTCAAATACAAGTAATACGGAGCGACTTGATGAAATCAATCGTTGCGTCCATTCTTCGGGCCGAAGAAAGTCAGTCGCCGGAAGGGTACCGCTGGTCCCTTGATCCCTTTCTGCTGGTTGCTTTCGCGGGGAACACCTGCAAGGCACCGATGATGGACCTCGGTTGTGGCCGTGGAATTATTCAGTTGCTGCTGGCTGCCGGAGGAGCGGAGCAGGTGGATGGCATTGAACGGCAGCCGTTGCCGGTTGCTGCTGCCCGTAAAAACCTCGGCCGCCTGCCGGAGCCCGGCAGGTTTCGCGTCGTTCACGGGGACCTGCGGCTGTGCCGGGAATTGTTTGCAGCGCAGTCCTACCGGACGGTACTGGCCAACCCTCCTTATCGCTCCCCGAAAAGCGGCCGCATTGCTCCTGATCCGGAGCGTGCCGGGGCCCGACATGAAATGGCCGGCGGGCTGGAGGACTTTATTCGCGCCGCCGCCTATCTGCTGAAAAACAACGGGCACTTCTGCATTGTCTATCTGCCGGAACGGCTTGCGGAGTTGCTGTCCCTGATGCAGAGTTGCAAAATCGAGCCGAAACGGCTGCGTATGGTTCACTCCAGGGAAGGTGAGGGGGCCAAGCTGGTGCTGGTCGAGGGGCGGCGCGCGGCCAGACCCGGCGGCCTGAAAGTCGAGGCGCCGCTTTACGTGTATGACGGAGACGATTACTCCGCTGAGGTTCGGGAGATCTATGCCGCTTTCGGCCTCGGGCAAGAATAGGGCAGTTGTCAGTTGTCAGTTGTCAGCCTACTGCCTACTGCTTTTTCCCTTTTTCAGTCTCCGCCTGTCGGATACGCACCCGGCGCAGGGCATCGCGAATTTCACCCTCGGGCAAGGCGACAAGTTCCCGTTCAATGGCGGCCTGTTCGGTTTCAGTCAACGGGCACCGCGGCGGACGTTCGGGGGCTGTTGTCTCGACAGGGGTGTCCGGCATCCGACCGCGTTTCCAGAACAGTTCGCGGATCAGTCCTTCGCCGAGTTCCTGATTGAGTTTCTGCAGAATCTGTGGCGCCATCATTCGCAACTGCTGCATCCAGATCGGCTGGTCGACACGTACCTCAAGGATGCCGTCGCGGATACGTAGCGGCTTGGCGTGGGAGGCGATCTGCGGGCCGACCACCTGCTCCCAGACTTGCCAGGCGCGGTACTGCTTCAGTTTTTCCGCATAGCCGCCACTGGAGAAGAACTCCTCGGCGATGCTCCCGGCCCTGACCGCCTGGGGGAGACGTGGTCGCTTCGGTTTCCTGTTCATTGCACCCGGCGCCGGGCTCGTCCACCGAGGAGTTGTCCGGCCACGGCACAGGCCAGGGTCAGGGGGACAATACTCCAGTCGAAACCATAGTGCAGGCGCAGTAGGATGATCATTGGAATCGTGATATGGATGTAGACGAACCAGCGTAGCGAGAATTTACGCACGCCTTCGCGCAGGTAGCCGAGGGGAAGGTTGGCGCCGAAGGCAAAAACCAGTAAGCTGGTAAGGTGGATGGTCGTTTCGGATATCAACGGTGGTCTCCTGATAAAAACTGAGGAATTTTATCGCCTTTTCTCCGCCGGGTCAATGGTGGGGTTGCTTCGTTGTGACAATCATGGCATGATGCCGGCCCCAAGGGAAGGACAGCATGGTCAAAAAAGGTGATCTGGTTGCCATTTTTCACTCGATTCACCGGGTGATGAAGGCGGAAAAACTGCTCAAGTCGGCGGACGCGGACATCCTCCTGATTCCGGTGCCGCGCCAGCTCAGTTCCGATTGCGGTCTGGCGATTCGCATCGCGGCGGAAGACCGGGCGCGGGTGCTGGCATTGCTCGATGAAGCGCGGTTGTCGCCGGTGGAACTGCATAAAAAGCAGGAAGGCGGTTTTGAGTCGCTTTCGTAAGGGCTAACTTGTCTCGCCGCCGCCGTTTTCTCCTTGACAGTCGATCGTCGCTTCACTATTATTTCATCCTTTGTGAGAAGGCTTCATTCAGAGTGATAGATGTGATCGATGTTCGATAACCTGACGGAAAAGTTTGACACGGTCTTCAAGAAGCTGCGGGGCCGTGGGCGCCTGAGCGAAGAGAATATCAAGGACGCTCTGCGGGAGGTCCGGCTGGTTCTGCTTGAGGCCGACGTCAACTTCCGCGTGGTCAAGGATTTTATCGCCGCGGTTCGTGACCGGGCGCTCGGCCAGGATGTCCTCAAAAGTCTGACACCGGCCCAGCAGGTTATCAAGATTGTGCGCGAGGAACTTGCCCGACTGATGGGCGAGGGTGAGGCCAATACTCTCGATCTGGCGGCGCGCCCGCCGGTTCCGGTTATGCTCTGCGGTTTGCAGGGGGCAGGTAAAACGACCACCTGCGGTAAATTGGCGCTTTCTCTGCGGAGACAGAAGCGCAATCCGTTGCTGGTGCCGGCCGACATCTATCGTCCGGCGGCGATCGAGCAGCTCAAGACTGTCGGTCGCCAGATCAATGTCGAGGTCTTCGACAGTCAGCCGGGGCAGGACCCGGTAAAAATCTGTGAAGCGGCCCGTGCCTACGCCGAGTTGAACGGGTTCGACACCCTGATCCTCGACACCGCCGGGCGGCTGCATATCGACAGCGAATTGATGCAGGAACTGGTGCGGATCAGGGATTCCCTCGAGCCGCGCGAGATTCTGTTCGTCGCTGATGCCATGACCGGGCAGGACGCCGTCAATGTCGCTGAGAGCTTCAACCAGGTTCTCGATATCAGCGGTGTGATCCTCACCAAACTCGATGGTGATGCTCGCGGTGGCGCGGCGTTGTCGATCCGCGCGGTAACCGGCAAGCCGATCAAGCTGGTCGGTATGGGCGAAAAACTCGACGCCCTTGAGGTGTTCCATCCCGACCGTATGGCGCAGCGGATTCTCGGTATGGGGGACGTTCTCTCCCTGATCGAGAAGGCCCAGTCGGTGGTCGAGGCCGAGGATGCCGCCAGGATGGAAGCGCAGTTGCGCAGGGATGGTTTCACCCTTGAAACGTTCCGCGATCAGCTGCAGACGATCAAGAAGATGGGTTCCATGGAGGGCCTGTTGAAGATGATCCCCGGCGCCGGCAAGGCGATGAAGCAGATGAAGGGGATGCAGCCGCCTGACAAGGAAATGAAAAAAATCGAGGCGATCATCAATTCGATGACCCGCCGTGAACGTCATGATCACCGGATTCTCAATGGTTCCCGTCGGCAGCGTATCGCCCGCGGCAGTGGAACAACGGTGCAGGACGTCAATCAGCTCATCAAGCGTTTTTCGGAAGCGCAGAAGATGATGAAGAAAATGCAGAAAATGGGGCCCAAGGGGCTTAAGGGAATGATGCGCGGCATGCCGTTTTAGGTTTGTCGCAGCTTCACGTTATTGACTGACAAGACAATTTCGAAACAAGTGCTAAGATTACAACGAGGAAGATCCAGGAGGATACACACATGGCAGTAAAAATCAGACTGGCCCGTGGCGGCGCCAAGAAAAAGCCTTTTTACCAGGTCGTGGTCGCCGATGAGCGCTTCCCGCGCGATGGCCGTTTCATTGCCAATCTGGGCCAGTACGATCCGAAAGTCGATCCACCCCTGGTCAACCTGAAAGAAGAACTGACCCTCGAATGGCTGAAAAAAGGCGCCCAGCCGACCGACACGGTGCGTACTCTGCTCCGTGGCAGCGGCATCTGGGCCAAGTTCAAGCAGCCTGCTGAGGCCTAGTTCTCTCCATCTGGTAAGGTCGGATGGGGGTGGGGAGGATTTCACGTCGAGATTTTCTCCGTCAGGTTTCCGAGGCCAGGGCAACCCCTGTACCAAAGGACGGACCCCCATGAAAGAGCTGATCGAGTTCATCGCCAAGTCTCTGGTGGAAAATCCCGAGGCCATTTCCATCTCTGAAGAAGAGAGCGAGGACGGGACCGTGCTCGTCAAGCTGGCCGCAGCCCAGGAGGACATGGGGCGCATTATCGGCAAACAGGGACGTACCGCCAAGGCGATGCGAACCCTGCTCAATGCCAAGGCCACCCGGGAGAGCAAGCGAGCCTCGCTGCAGATTATGGAGTAATGCAGCCGTTGGAAACAGCTTTGCGCCCCCTGGGCCGGGTGATCGGTACCCATGGCCTGCGCGGGGATTTGAAAATCAAGGGGCATCCCGGCAACCAGGCGGCTCTGCTGGCAGCGCCCCGCATTTATCTGCGCCAGAACAATGCCGGTTCTGATTGCCTGACGGTGCGGAGGATCGTTCCCGGTCGTGGCTGGTTGCGTGTCAGTTTGCGGGAGATTGACCGGATTGAGCGGGCCGAACCGCTGGTTGGCGCCGAGGTGCTGGTTGATCCTGCTTCTCTGCAGCGGGAAGATGGGGACCTGTTCTGGTTTGAACTTGAAGGTCTGGACGTGATTGATGCCGGCCGTGGTCCGATCGGTCGGCTTGAAGAGATGTTTGAAACCGGCGCCCATGCGGTCTATGTAGTCAGGGGCCGGTATGGTGAGGTGCTGATCCCGGCCGTTCCTGAATTTATCGGGGCAGTTGATCTGGAACGGGGAACACTTCAGGTCGATGTTCCCGAGGGCCTGTTTCCGGATAACCTGGGGCAGTGAGTCAGTCTGAACCAGAGGGACCGGGTTCAATACAGGCTCGGCGACACGTTATGACCTTTGATATTCTGACCCTCTTTCCCCAGCTTTGCGCCTCGCCTTTTTCTGCCAGTATTCTCGGCAAGGCACAGCAGCGGGGACTGATCAGCGTGCGCAGTCATAATCTGCGTGACTGGGCCGAGGGTCGGCATCAGGTGACCGACGATACGCCCTACGGCGGCGGCGACGGGATGGTGATGAAGGTAGATCCGGTTGCTGGGGCCCTTGCCGATTTGCAACGCGCCAATCCCGGTTCCAGGGTGCTGCTGATGACGCCCCAGGGCCGCAGGTTCTGCCAGGCCGAGGCGGAAAAACTGGCTCGTGAACCGGGCCTGATTTTCGTCTGCGGCCGTTACGAAGGGATTGACGAGCGAGTTCGTTCGCTGGTCGACGATGAATATTCGATCGGTGATTTTGTCATGACCGGCGGTGAGTTGCCCGCCATGACCATCATCGATGCCGTTGCGCGCCTGTTGCCCGATGTACTCGGCGCGGCCGGCAGCGCCGCTGGCGACTCCTTTTCCGACGGGCTGCTGGAATATCCGCAGTATACCCGTCCGGCGGAGTTCAACGGTCAGGCGGTACCCCCGGTTCTGCTTTCCGGCGACCATGGCGCGATTGCCCGCTGGCGCCGACGGCAACAGTTGCAGCGGACTTTCGAACGGCGGCCGGAGCTGCTGGAGACGGCCCCGCTTGATGATCAGGATCGGGAATTTTTGCGGCAGTTGCGTGACGACTCCCGCCAGACAGATGGGTGACGGCTTTCGGGGAGAGCGGCGACGGTCATGTCGGATCGCCGGACCGGGAGCGGACCGGAAACGTTAAAACAAACAGCGAACAGCATCGCACATAAGGAGGACAGGATGAATATTGTCGACCGGATCGGCATGGAACAGGTGAGGAAAAACATTCCCGCGTTCAAGGCGGGCGATACCCTGCGGGTGCATGTGAAGATCACCGAGGGAGACAAGGAACGTATCCAGGTCTTTCAGGGTGTCTGCATCAAGCGTGTCAACCGAGGCATCGGTTCGACCTTCACCGTACGCAAAATTTCCAACAGCATCGGTGTGGAGCGTATCTTCTCGCTGCACTCGCCGGCGGTGGAAAAGATCGAAGTCCTGACCATCGGTCGTGTCCGCCGGGCCAAGCTCTACTATCTGCGCAACCTGCACGGCAAGGCTGCCCGTATTCGCGAGAAGCGGATCGCCTGAGCCTGCTGGACAGATCCAGAAGCAACATAAAAAGCCCCGGTTTGCACCGGGGCTTTTTGTGTGGTGCGCCAGGCATGGCGCGTAGCGCCTTGACTGGCGCTGTTCCGGTCGTTGTG
>NZ_PPFX01000071.1 GCF_002898515.1 Geothermobacter hydrogeniphilus
GAAAAGCCTACGGGTTTCGAACCCTCAAATGCCTGCAAATCGCCCTATATCACGAGCTTGGCAAGTTGCCGGAACCTGATTATCTCCACAGATTCTGCTGACGAGCCGAAATTAATAAAACACATACAAAAACAATCCTCATACACCCCCCCTGCCTAAAAGGTATTAGTCAAAATGTTTTATTGTCCATTTTTTATTTTTTTCAAAATAGTGTTCCATTCTTATTAGACACTTATAAAATTCCACAAAGCTTTTTCTGTCGTAGATTAAATAGACATCATCATCGACAATAGCAGAAAAGCACTTGTCAACCATGATGCCTTCTTGCGTCTCAGACGTGGCAAAAATCGGCTTCCTTTTAAATATCTTTTTTATGAGATTTTCATCGACATCCCCGATATCATATGTCAACACCTTCGTCTTCTTGTTTCTATACTCACTGAGAACATCTCTTATACCGCCCTTTTCACACCTATAGTCACTATCGTATTTAGATTCATAATCATGGCACAGATAACTGGCACCAGACTTGTCAAAGCTAAAAACGGTAAAACTTATTTTTGGGCCCATGTAACTTGCAATCAGATAATCTGGACTCGGAAGCGTATTTTTACAGACAAAATACGTTTGTATGTTCCCAGATATATCTGCCACATCCCGAGTTAAGCATCCTCCGTGGGCGAGAGACAGGGCTCCTAACAACAAAAGAAAAAAAATGCTGACAAGACCGGTTTTCATGATTAAAAATCATCAGCAAGAGGACTTTTCTTCCGATAACCAGAAGCTGGCTTGATCTCTCTGGTTCCTACACTCGACGAAGAGCCACCTGACTCACCTCTCTTAATCTCTCGGTCGATAGTTTGACGGGCATCCGCAGCGGCCTGGGATATTTGAGGTTTCCACCCCATTCTAACCAAGACCATTTTCATATCTATATCAACACATTCATCGAGTTTAACTATGCCAGACAGAACAGATTCCGTTTCCTGGCCTATGTAATCACTGACTCGCGTAATTTCCTCAGCCGAACCAGACGTTTCCCCACTTTCGGTCGTTTTCTCTCTCTGTTCGAGAAGGTATTCCGTCAATGTTTTCCCTTTAACTTTTTCTTTAATAAAGCTAACGAAATCTCTTTTTGCCTTCAACTCAGCTTTTTTTCTTGCAGCCCCAATCAAGCTGGTTTTGGGTGCCAAGAAGCTTTCCTGGGCATACATTGATATGGATTTTAGCCGACCATTTTCATCAAATTTAGGCAAAACACCTTCGATCAGAGCTCCCTCTTCCATCATCTGCTTACATCCTCCCGCAAAACACGTTGCGGAAAAGGAAAACACGAACACCACAGAAAGGAGGACTAAAAGGCTACCAATCTTTTTCATGTTTTTTCTCCAATTCTTTGTATTTTTGATTTGCTTCTTTTGACGCTCTTATGCGCTCCGCATCATTGTTTTCATAATTACGTCTGCCAGAACCTCTGCTTATCCTTCCAGAAATTCTCAAGGCAACAATTTTTGCATATTCACTTTCTGAAGGCTCCATTACTCTCTGCTTTACCAAAAGGACTGAGTCACTAACAACAACCTTAGTTGTCGCGGGATCTATTAGCTTATATGCCACCTGTGCACTTAATAGTCCTCTTTTAATATTTCGATTACCTACGGTTCTATTTATTTCCACAGGTGAATAGGAAATGACCTCTGTAACCAATATCAAGTCCGCCCCCACATGATTCCCCAATCGGGCCATTTCATCAATGGGGGCATTACCAGAGGCGACAAAATTGAGTTCAGCGAAAGTGTCCCCTAAATATTCTCTATCTAGTAAATTAAATTTACCAGTTCCATTTATTTCTTTTTCTATTATTCCTTGGACAAAACTGGCAAATTTCTTCAATGACTCATCGTTAGGTGACAAACCAGAAGTCAATTTTGGATTAAGTACAATTATTGTTTTTTTGTTTCTATCAATACCACTTTCATACTTAGCTAATGAAACTCTTAATGATACCACGACTCCATTAGTCGTTTCTTTCTTTGACAAAACCTTGTAGGAGCGAATAGTGCCTTTGGTTTTACTTTTACTTCTTTCGGTTTGAGAATGTGATTCAACTGCAACGCCAAGAGTTACAGCCCCAGAAGTTTCAAGGGTCTGTGTTGTTTGGGTCAAGTCTATCTCTGATTCCAACGATTCACCAAACACCTGGCTAACAGCTTGCCGAAGCCCAGATCTTACAGCTTCGTTAGAATCTTCTCCCTGCCCTTCAACAACTACAGTTACAATTTTCACTCCAATGCTCGAGGAAGCCGCTCCTGAGGAATCTTGATTCTTGCCCGCAGCCTTTTTCTCTGTAGACTGCGAAGACATAGGTCTGGCAGCGGCCTTTGAGGCGTCAGCAGCAAAGGCCGAGAGGCTTGGCTTCCATCCCATGCGAACAAGGATATACTTTCCATCCACATTGACACATTCATCTAATTTGATAACACCTGAAATCACGGCTTGCGTCTGAGAAGAAATGGTGTCTACCAACTGATTAACTTCCGCGGCATAGCCTGATGTTTCTCCAGACTGATCTGTAAGCGTTGCCGTTTCCATGAGATAGTTCGACAAGGTACCCGCAGCCAACTTTTCCTTCAAAAAATTGGCAAATTCTCTTTTTGCCTTCAACTCAGCCTGCTTCCTTGCCGCACTTATCAAACTCCTCTTTGCTGACAAAAAGGAGGCTTCTCCATACATGGAGAGGGACTCAATCTTTCCATTTTTACCAATCCTAGGCACTATCCCCTCAATAGCCCCTGCTTCTCGCTCCATCTTCCTGCAACCATTGTCAGCAAATACGCAAGCAGCATCGCAAAAAAGGAATAAAGGCAAGAAAAGAATCAAAAACCAAATTTTTTTCTGGACCATTTGCCGCACCTTTTTGTGGATAGGGCCCCCGAAGAATAGGGGGCCCTTAAAATAGGTCTTACATCGTGAGGCTACTCATCATTTCGCTTTTGGCATCTTCTGGATACTCAATATCTTTTGCAGTAGCCAACTTGAAAAGAGTAGGCGCTGTTTGAAGTATATTGCCAGCACCCTTCCCGGCAACAGGTGCGGCCTTAATAAGCCCTGCAAATTTTATTTTTTGCATCGCAGGAGCATCCATGGCTTTTTTTGACAAGATTTTCACATCTTTTAAACCCTTTGCATAAAGGATCCCCCCCTTAATGTATTTCTTCATTGCCGCAGATGCCTTTTTCTTCTGTTCTGCAGTAAGGTTGTCAACGCTCTTAAGCTTTTCCAATGTAGCCTTTGTTACTGAGTCGTCTGATTTTTGGATTTCTGAAAAACTGCTACAAGAACTGGACCCACACTTTTGCAAATTGGCTACATGGCCACGCAATTCCGCAGCCTGCTCCTTAAGCCCAACGACATCAGCCAAGTCTGCAACTGCATCGGACAATTGTGATTGGCCAGCATAAAGATCAGCAAGAGCGGAATCTGACTGCTTTGACATTGCAGCCCAATCAGTCCCACCAGAGCCTCCTCCTGTTACTTTCTTCAATCCCCCCAGGCCGAATCCGTACGAATCAGGTGTTATACATACGGAAACAACCAACACCAACAGAACTCCAACCAGCTTCTTCATTATCGCTTCCTCCTTTTGTTAATTAGCGGACTTCCTTGGCTTGCAATTTTGCAATCACAGTTTTCAAGGCATAGTCCGCTGCCTTAATGACAGCCTCTTGCTCAGCAGCGACCTCATTTGTATGCATGGCAGTAAAAGTCTTATTTCTTACAGATGCAACGCGCCTGGACCGCCCATCTTCAATTCTCCACACCTTATAAGAAACATTGGCATCGACGGCCTTCAACCCAGTGGCAGGATCAACCCGGTGACCACTCAAAGTCACTTCCCCCATGCCAAAATAAGACCATCCACAATCAATCGCAGCGTTACGAATTGATTTCACCATCCTGCTGCCCATTTTCGCATTAGAACGAAATTCTTCGTAAACATCTTCAAGAAACGGAGCGCCACAATCAGTCAGATCTTCGTATTCAAGAGGCGAATACCCCGCATCCTCGAGTCTCTCGGAAACAACATCAGCTAGCGAAGTATTATAATCTTCGCTTACTTCGTAAACAGTCTCGGCTCGCTTTTGCGTTACGCTTCCCCCTGACTCTTTTACGGTCATATCTTTCGTATTTACAGCATCAACATCACCAGCATTCGAGATACCGGTTGTCTGTTCAACTACACTCGAGGATTCACTTCTCGTTACATCAACAACTCTCTTTTTATAATTTTTTTGCTGTACTTGTACTCGCGCAATAAATAAAGAGCCGAAATCTGACAACTGACTGTCATTTGCGCTACCAGCAGCTGAATTTCTTGTAAAAAGATCATCGACAGCAACATCATTAATCTTGGCTCTTATTGCAACAGAATATCGATCATTTTTTTTATCGTTTCTTTCACCCTCAATTTGATATGACATAAATTGGTCGAGGTTGTTCAAAAACTGCGACTTAAGCCTAGTCTGGTATATTGACATCCGCGCCCTTGGAAACTTGGAAGTATACTTTCCCCATGCATCTAACTTCGCCTTTTCTAGTGCCTCATTTTTTACTTTATCATTTAAAGACCACTTGTAACCAACTGTCGCACTACCTCGCACCTCATCCCCAAATGCGCTTGTTGTAATGGCAAGAACAATAATGACAACAAAAACCATTACTTTTTTAGAAAGCATTGAATCAACCTCCATTTGGTGTTTATTGTAACGTCGACATAAACTCCTTCGATATCTTTTCAATCGATCTTTTTGATTGCGAGTAATTAAAAGATCTAACCTTCAACCACTTCTTATCTATATCTTTAAATTGTTTTGCCAAACCATCCAGAATTCCCATTAAAAGTTTTTGGAACTCTGTTACATCGTCTAGGCCAACCCCTTTATCAACGTTACAACAATTCACATCTTTTAAGCCAAACTTGGCGAATTCCTCTTCTCCAAAAAGATGAGAAATAACCGTCATTGAAAGGACACCGCCATAACATAGGCAGTCGGTGGCTTTATTAGGCTTCTTTTGATACAACAACTTATGAACTCGAAAATTTATGGTATACCCAGGCTCAGGCAACACAATCGTCATATCACCAGAGGGAAGGCGAGTTGCTACCTTGTTTCCAATGGCATATCCTACTTTGTTTGGAATCAAAGCAAGACCGCTTTCACTCATAAGCCTGTTTTCAAAAAATGTCGAGAGATACGAAGCTATAAGGTCCTTTTTGGGAGAGCGTGCTACAGACTCATGGACAGTGTCATCAATGGTAAATTGCCCAATTTGAACGTACTTAGATGGGAGTGAATTCAACTTGACATGTTCGAGTCGCTTAGACATTTCTGAGAAAAAGTTCACCCCAAGGGTGTCGTCGCTTAACACTGATTTAAAAATTTTTTTTGTTTCATTCTCATCAGGCTTAGTTTCATAGACTTTTGAAAATCTTGTAATAAGAGGGACAGATGCGACCAGTTTTTTGGTTTTAAGATTAAAAAATATAGCGGCCCCGGATATACTATAATTTTCTAAATGTTTGATTTTATTTGATACAATAATCGCCTCGTGAAAAACATTTTCTCCAGTAATCGTAATAGCCAAGGCTATTGGATCCAGGCCTGAAATATCGACGGTTCCAAACTTAACAGCAAAAGGATAGCTTTTTCCATCCAACAAAAGTTTTCTAGCCCATACCTCTAATGGCTTATTATCTAACTCAAAAAAAGAACTTGTCACTGGATATAGCCGATTCCTGTCTGCCCAGTTACCTGAGAAACCCACGCCCGACCAAATAACTTCGTCAACGTTCGCAAAAGAAAAAGCTGGAGCATATAATACAATGACTAAAAAGATGACAAAAATTGTTTTTTTCATTTTTTCTTGACTTTTACCTTTTTAGCGGTGTTCTAAGTTTACAAAATTTTTTCTTTGGGGGTCCTATGAAATACTCTTTTCGCTTTTTTTCTATTATTTGTATTACATTTTCAGTCGTCTCTTGCGCCCAACCGCAGTATCAAACCCTTTTGAGCACAGACTCGATGATTCGTTTTCGACATGCCAAAACTGATGAGGCTTTAACTGCCATCAACAATGCAGCCATCAATCACTGCTTCAAGTCTCAAGCCAAAGCCCAAAAAGGCAAAACCATTTGTGATGGGGAAGAATGCGAAACATCTTATATTTGCGAATAACTTCAATGCCCTAACAGCAACACCCAACCATGGTCGATATTCAACCAAAAACAAGGGTGCAATGAGCCTCAATGGCTCATTACGCCCTTCGATAAGCCAGCAACGATGTCCCCCTCACGATTCATCTCCCCCCCCTCCTTTTTCCACGGCACCCAACACTTAAATTTATGGTACCCGCTCGTTAGAATATCATAATTCAAAATTTATATCAGCCAAAAAAATCCTTCAACTCAAATCCTCCAAACAGGCAGACACCTCTCCTTTTTGTAAAAAAATCATGTGCTTATCAAGAGCCTTGCCTGCATTTAGCCAAGCCCGCCCCTTGGCCGGACCAATACCACCAGACCAATCCACGCCTAACCCACTACGCCACTTCACAAACCATCGGTTATTTCACTCGATGCCTGGTCCTCCCCACCATTCTGAACAAGAACCAAGGCGAAACGATACTGCCCCTACTGCCTTGCAGAGATCTCCATGCGAACGATCACCAGGGCGACTTCGGAGCCAGGTGTTTGAGGATAAAACGCTTCACAACTTGGTAACACCACGTTCGCGCAACAGCCACGATTGATAACGTAATATACTCAACTTTCGCACCATTCTAAATGGCGCAACAGGCTGAATGTAAATTGGTTTTTCAAAACATAGAGGCCGGAAGTAGCATTGGCCGTCGTAATAAGCCCGGTATCTGAGC
>NZ_PPFX01000072.1 GCF_002898515.1 Geothermobacter hydrogeniphilus
CCGGCGCGTGCCCGGCATTATGGTCTCTCCAGGCTGGATTGCCTGGAGGCGGAGCCGCTGTTTCTCCGCCGGAGATAAGGCATGGATGGCGACAATGCGATGCAACATTGCGTAAACATTGACGTATAAATCATTGACGATTGCTTATTAACTTGCTATGAAAAGAACCGCTTGATTAAGTTTCGGCAAATCCATGGAGGGGGAGCAGCAAACGGACAAGACCGCGCCAGAAAGCCGTGATGGGTTTTTCTTGACGCGGTTTTTTTGTCCTGAATCAGGAACATATCCGAGGGAGTGCGATGCACCTGCTTCACAGTCTGTTTTACCTTGTTGTCACCATGCTGCTGACGGCGGGCTACCTGCTGCTGGCCGGGGGGCTGCTGTATGCGGTTCGCTCAATCATCCGCCGCATGTTTGCCGGCCAGGGACGGAAGCCGAAACGGACGACGCTGGATGCTGTCATTTTCGAGCCGGATAAGCGCAGAAAGGCGCTGTCCTTCTTGCTGATCGTCTTTCTGGTCTACCACCTGGCCTTCTATATCCAGCAGCGGCAGCAGTGGATGGGCAGGGACAACGCCCACCTGGAGGCCAAGGAGTATTTTGTTGCCGGGCAGGTGCTGTATGGTTTTCGCGCCCTGCTGACCCGCTTCATCCACCCGGATATCGTCGTGCTCTGGCCGTTGAACGCCCTGCAGGAGAAGATTTATTCCGACGGGGTGAAGCTGTTGCCGAAAAAGGACGGCGAGCGTTATGTCTGGCAGCAACTCTGGTTTCTCTATCCCTACACCCGCACCCTGCGCGAGACCTGGGATGGGGATGACAACAAATACTCGCCCAACATGGTCAAGCTGCTCGACCGCTACTGGGACTCGCTGCAGGGGATGGCGACCCAGCCCTTTGCCGATGCGCAGATGAAGCATGAACAGTACTACCGCAACTTCCCGGCCCTGGCGTTTTATTACAACCTGAAGAAGGCCCAGCATTACGAAAGTGTTTGGGGAGCTTTGCAGGTACTGGCACAAGATCCGGTACAGATAGAACGGACCAACTTGCTGATTCGCTGGCTGGGAGAGCTACGCAGCAAGTGGCAGGACGCTCAGACCATGCGAAATGTCCTGAAAAAACATCCACTCATCGCGGTAGCGCGGCAGGAGGCATTGTTGAGTGGACTTGAGTTTGCCATGGAAACTCTCATTCTGAACAAACAATTCCGCTGCGACCACCCCTACGTGCAGCTGTACGTCAAGACCCGGGCCGAATTCGTCGGCAGCCGGGAACACCCTTCGCCCCTGATGCGCCTGCGCAACGCCAAGCAGCGTGAATACCATTACGACGCCCGCATTAACTGGGTCGGTGCCCGTTTCTACAAGCGCATGCTGCCGAAATACTGCGGCATCGAGGTGGCAGGGGAGGAAGAATTTTTCAATACAAAGAATTGGGATGACAAGAAATTATGGGATGACAGGATTCAATCGATTTTTGAGAAAGAATTTCAATTGATCGAGGAGGCGATTCATGGCAACTGAACAGGATTACATCCAGCAGGCGGCCGGTAACGACCCAACGGTAACAGAGGCAGTTCGGCAGGCCATCCAGAACAGCTCAAGTGCGGCTCTCAGTGACCCGGCGGCTGTGGAAAAACTTGCCACGGGCATTTCTGCGGTTGCCCAATCATATGCAACTATTATCGCCCAGACCGACCTCCCCTTACCCATCAAAATCTGGAGCCTGCACGGCGGGGCCCTGCTTGACACCACGGTCAACATCGTCCAGGGCGAGGGGTGGGTGAAATCAATTGCCTTGGCCATCACCTCCCAGGCAGTAAGTTACGGGGTCGGTGCGCTGACAACAGCGATTGCCGGCAGTGCCAGTGCACCCTTCCTGATCGCAGCCGGCGGCGTCGCCGTCGGCTGGTTTGCCGCCGACGCGGCCAGCGACCTGGTCGGCCAGGGCTGGGATTACATTATTGGGCCGTCGGTCAAATATGAAGAAGATAAACTGGCAAAATCCATTTCCATCACCTCCCGCACCGGCTCCATTTCCAACATCCTGCACCGCTACTGGGAGACCAGCCTGAGTGGAGCGAATGAATGGCTGGTGCGCTCGGATGATGATCAGGAGTTTGTTTCATACAATAAAGAGAATGATGCTCTTCTGCTTGAGATGTGGGAAGAGATGCTACGATATCTCGGAAGAGCAAAAAGGCAAACCTGACACCAATGGCTGGTGGATTTCACTCGAGAGATTTCCCTCTTGACATCCTGAGGGGGAGGGTGTTTTCATGCACTGATTTTAATCTGCTTCATTGACA
Organism: Geothermobacter hydrogeniphilus; assembly: GCF_002898515.1. Classification (GTDB taxonomy): domain Bacteria; phylum Desulfobacterota; class Desulfuromonadia; order Desulfuromonadales; family Geothermobacteraceae; genus Geothermobacter_A. The sequence goes on from NZ_PPFX01000072.1 coordinate 2,312, forward strand.
ACGACCATGGAGGGTTGTTGAAATGAGGGACGTTTTGTGTGACCAAAAAATCCGTACGCGGGTGGGACTGTTGTCCCGACCTGTGTGCGGATTTTTTTGTTGGTGGCGCCGTGGGTCAGTTTTACTTTGCCACTAACACCAGAAAGCCGTGATGGGTTTTTCTTGACGCGGTTTTTTTGTTGGCAGGCTGTTGTCTCGGGACAGTCGTGGCAGACCTTTTCAGTTGCCCGACTGTTGAGGAGGTTCAGGAGGGATTCATGGGGCTTTTTTACCTGCTGCTGTTTGTCGGTTACCTGCTGGTCGCTGCTTTTGTGGTCTGGCTGGTGCTGGTCATCTTTAACCGCCGGCTCTACACCTGGCTGGCGGTTGCCTTTGTGGTGCTCTTTCCCACCTACGACATGATTGTTCAGACCGCACTGCTGAAGTATTACCAGCTGATCCGCAGCCCGCTGCAGCAGATCGTCCGCACCGTCGATGTCCCCGGCAGCGTCTACTGGGAAGACAACGTCTGGCCCGGCTATGACGAAAACTACCGCCTGTGGATGATCGACCACCTGCTCGACGGCGAACATCTCAGCACCCTGGCGATGAACGGCCCGGACGGCAAGATCTACCTCTACCGCTACGGCAAAGGCGATACGCCGGAGGTCTTCACCAACACCGCTGACCTGCCGCCGCTCAATTACCACGTCAAGCTCGACCCCGTTCCTCTTGCCTTCTGGCAAAAGCCGTTCATCTGGGCCGACCGGATGGAGATCATCGACAACCAAAACAAAGAACGGATTGCCTATTCGGAGCGTTACATGGGCTATTCGCCGCGCTGGGCGTTGATATTGCCCGTCGGGGATAGTCCTTTTGAAGGTGGGGGGCACGTGGGGGATGATTTTGTTTACAATTTCGATGATGAAATAGTCTTCTCATATGTTGACAACGATTTAGCTCCAGATTTGTATCGAAGTTCTTTTTCGATGAGTTCTGTTAATTTAAGAATCAATGATTACCATAAATCAAGAAATACAGGGAGGGGGCGGAAATGAACTTCAACATTGAGATAGTTAAGGTCCTCGGTCGACTGGCTGAAGACGTTTATTCTGATAACAATCTGAAGAACATGGCAAAGTTTGACGGCTACCAAGTCAAAGCCTTCAGCCAACCCTCAAACAACGGTTTCCAGGCCCTGCTGCTCGAAAAAATCGACCCTAACACCGCTGGATCGAAATACGTCTTTGCCTTTCGGGGGACTGAAGTCTCTTTTTCGACGCCTGTTGAAACTTGGCGCGACTTGATCCAGACCGATGTTTTGGACATGGGGCTTCGGGACGTTCCTGCTCAGTTTCTTGAGGCGATCCTTTTTGTCCAGGAGCAGATGGCGGCCGTACCTGACCTGACGGTTCAGAACACGACTCTAACCGGCCATTCCTTGGGAGGTTCCCTGGCGACCGCTGTCAGCTATGTTTTCGGGTTTCAGGCTTATGGCTACAACCCGTTCGGCATTGCCAAAAACGACCTGTTTACTGCTGCCACTATTGGCGATGTGTTCAGGGGGGTTGTCGAAGACGTCCTTCCCTTCTATGTCAGCGATCCAACTTCTGTCAACATCAACACGATCCAGAATACAACGGTCATTCATGCCATTGCTGACGGTCTGGGACTGGATGTCAACCGTCTTATTTCCGCGCTCAATTCCTCAACGCCCGTTACCGGCACACCAGGGACCAACATCAATGTGGTTTCGGTCGGTGCGGATTATCAGGAACTGGTTTCGGGCTTGGTGACAGATATCGTCGGTGGGTTGATTGGTGATTTTCAGCCGATTGTCGAACACCAGAATACCTTTGCAGGCGGTTTCTTCTCCCATGGAATTGCTGCCCTCAATGAAAACATCGCCATATACAACAACCTGTTGACCCTTCTGCCCGGTTATGACTATCTGGGGCTGACCGATGTTATCAGCAATGTGTCCAGCAGGGACAATCAGGTTCACCGTGTTCTGGTCGGTCTGGCCGATCTTCTGCAGATTCCCGGCGCCGGTTCTCTCGACAGCCCGGCACTCTCAGGGCAACTTGCGCAACACACCGGGCTGAACCTGTCATTGACAGCCCTGACCAATCTGCCACCCGATGAAATCGCCTTCAACGCCACCGACAATTCGGCGACCGGGCTGGCGTACCGGTATGCCCTGAGCCACCTCAACCCGTTCGTCGTTATCGGGGATGCTTCGCTGTACACTCCCCACAACCAGAGCGGCGAACTCGATCAGTACGATCCATCGAATGATCAGGGGACGCTCAGCAACAACTGGATTCATGACCGCGCCGAGATGCTTTACTGGCAGATGAAAGTCGACGGGGAAAAGGCCTTTGCCTCCGACGCCCATCCCTATGTCAAAGATTCCCCGCCCGCCGTCCGTTTTGTGGACCATGCTGGCGGACGGCGAATCGTGCTCAGAAACAAGTGGATCGGCGGCAGTAATCGTCGCCAGATTCATTTCGGAAGCAACAATAGCGAGTTGCTGGAAGGTGGAAACAGCTTCGACCGCTTCTACGGCATGGCCGGCAAAATCATGCAGATCATGCAGCCATGGAGGACGGCATGAGACGGAGAAAGGTGGGAATCCCTGTAGCTATCTCTTTGTTCGTTGTAATTTTCAGTCTGCTGGGATGTGAGAAATCTTCTCTTGATCAGCAGATGGAAGAACTCTGCAAAAAGGATGGTGGTGTCAAAGTCTACGAAACCGTCACCTTGCCACCGGAGATGTTCGACCGTTGGGGAGATCCATTTCCGGGTTGGCGTAGTCGATCACAGGAAGACCGATTAGGGCTGGGTTATCGTTATGTAGTTGAAACTACATATCTCAAGAAAGGTGATCCGCTAAAAGGGGAAGGGAGACTAGATCGTACAGTAGAAAAAATTATTCGTATGTCCGATGGAAAGTTGCTAGGGGAGTCTATTTCATATGGCCGATCCGGAGGCGATTTTCTCCCTTTTGCCCATCCTACATCTAAGAGTTGTCCTGTCTATAAAGATGATAGTGAAGGTTTGATTAAATCAGTATTTGTCAAAGGAGGGGATAAAAATGCCAACGATTAACGATTATTTGAACTTAGCAGAAACAGCATTTGCCTCATATGCAAGTAACTTGCGTATCGGAAACGGGAATGCTTTAGAGTACGAACGAGCGGTTATGACCAAGACCCAAGCAACACGTTTCGATGCCTCATGGCAAGTATTGGACCAACAGGATCTATCAAACGGATTTTCAGCAGTGCTGTTTCAGCAGGTCGATCAACAGGGCAACCCCGTCGGTGACAAGGTTCTCGCCATTCGTGGTACCGAGCCAAGCTATTGGGGGATTGACTATCTGACCGATGTGATCAATATCGCAGTGCTGGGGACAAACGTCGGTATGCCGCAATATAGCTCTTTGAAAAGTTTTTACCAGACACTGGTCAGTCAGGGCAAGCTCGGCACCTCTGAGCAGGTCGTGGTGACCGGTCACAGTCTGGGCGGCTTTCTGGCTCAGGCATTTACCGCCGAACATAATGCTGTCGTGTCAGCTGCTTATACCTACAATGCCCCTGGATTTTCAGCATCTCCCGGTGTGATTTTCAATTACGCCACACAACTCCTGGAATTTTTTGGCATCACAGATGCCACCATACCAAACGACAAAATTACTAACATACGTGCAACCGAAGGTCTATCGGCAACAGCTGGTCTGGGACAAATGGTGGATCTATTCAGGAAGTTTCAATCGAGCCCTCTCTTGATCCAATCCATAATCACTCCATTGTAACGCTCACCGACGCCCTCGCCGTCTACAATCTCTTCGCCAGCATCGACTCCTCCCTGAGCCTCGAATCCATCGGCGGTATTCTCAAAGCCTCTGCCGCCAAAGCGGAAAACACCCTCGAATCAGCCGTGTCGGCCATTGGTGAGCTGCTGCTCCCCGGTTTCAAATTCCACACCGGCAGCGAGTACAATGCCTCCCGCGACCTGCTCTATAAGGACCTGCAAGATATTTCCGTCGCTTTGAAGGATCGATCCGCCCTGAGCATCGACGTCTTCGGCACCCTTGATCAGGTCGGTAATCTTGTTCCCTTGTCACCATCCCAGATCGAAAACCTGGCCCGCAGCGACACCGCCTACCGCTACGCCCTGGTCAAGGGCAATCCCTTTGCCGTGCTGGGGGTGAATTACAGCAATTTCAACCAGAATGGCGAACTGGACCTTTACAACCCGACCACCGGCAAGGGCCTGACCAACATGTACCTGGCCGACCGGGCGGACTACCTTGCCAACCTGCTGTACGGCAACAGCAACGACACCACCGACAGCGGCAGCGATGTGCAGTATGTCGATCTGGCCGACAAGGTGACGCTCAACGAACCGCTGCTGCTTAATCCGGAGAAGAAAATCGTCTTCGGCTCCGACGGTGCGGATCTCCTGGAGGGCAGCCGGTCGGCGTTGGCGGGCGATGATGTTACCGACCGCCTCTACGGCATGGCCGGCAAGGATATCCTCAAGGGCTACGGCGGCAACGATTATCTCGAAGGCGGCGCCGGCAACGACACCCTGACCGGCGGCAAGGGCGACGATATCCTCGACG
>NZ_PPFX01000073.1 GCF_002898515.1 Geothermobacter hydrogeniphilus
TTTCATGTCACTGCGGGTCATGCCTGGGTATTAACTCCTTCAGGTTTGAACGTATCGAGAATCACCAGCAGCTCATCGACCTGCTGCTCGTCATTGAAGATGCCGTCAACGCCATCGCTGGCAAGGTGGGTGAACGGGGGTTCGTAGAGGCGATCGAGCTCGATGGCGCCGTGCTTGCTGATGTGGTTCTTGAGCATGTTGAGAAACAGCACCTGGTTGGCCCTGAGACCAGGGTACTTCTGCACGAAATGCTCGAAGCGCCGATTGACCGCCTCGGCCTCCATACCGATGATGCGGCGCAGGATGAAGTCGAGGGGCTGGGCCTCCTCGTAGAACTCCTTGAGCAGGGTGATATCGATCCCGGGATGCTGGGTGAGGATCAGCGAAGCCAGGCTGTTGAGATCGGCCTCGCTGACCGGCTGCCCGTTGCGGATCTTCTGCAGGGTCGGGCTGGTGTCGAAATGCTCGCGCAGCGCCTCCTCGACCTGCTTTTTGTAGACCGTCATGTCGACTTCGCGGATGTTGGTTTTGCGCCGTTCGAACTCGATATCACCGTCGCTGATGTCGATCACCTTCGGTTCCGGGCGGCCGGGGCCGGTCTCCTTTTCGCGGTGGTGCATGATGCCGCGCAGCTCCCTGCGCACCTCTTCGAGGGCGGCAATGTCGGCAGAATCCCAGAACTGCGGGGTCTTGACGCGCTTGATGGTGTCGAACTTCTCGCGCACCGGGTTGAGGTGCATCTGCAGCTTTGCGACCCGGTCGAGGAGCTTGTCCTTCAGATCGTCGAAGCGGCCGCTGCCGCGCAGCTTCTCGACCTGCAGCTGGGCGATCAGCAGATCGAGCTGGTAGGCGTCGACATAACCGGCGAGCTTGACCCACTGCATCAACGGTGCGATCTCGTCGCGCAGAATCACCTGGGTGACCGGGGCGAACTGGTCGAGCACCTCCGGGCGCGAGACGCGGGCGAGCTCTTTCCACTTTTCGCGCACGGCAATGGTCTTTTCCGGCAGCGCGGCGAGGTCGCCGGCAATCAGCTCACGGGCAATGCCGAACGCATCCAGCTCGGCCTTGGCCAGCGCCGTCTCGGCCAATAGCAGGCGCGCCTCGAAAATCTGCTGCAGCAGCGGCTTGGTCGGGCGCGGCTCGGCCTCGGGCTTGTTCTGCTCGAAGTACTCGAAGTTGCCCCAGTGGTCGAAGATGCGGAACTTGGTCTTGTGCTTGCCGGGGCCGAACAGGTCCCGGCACAGGCGGGTGCCCCGGCCGATCATCTGCCAGAACTTGACCTTCGACCTGATCGGCTTAGCAAAGACCAGGTTGACCACCTCTGGCACGTCGATACCGGTGTCGAGCATGTCGACCGAGATGGCGATGGTCAGCTCCTTGCTGCCGTCGGTCTGCTTGAAATCGTCGATGAGCTGTTCGGCGCGCGGATCGTAATTGTCGATCACCTTGCAGAAAGCGCCGCCGTACTGGGGATACATCTCGTCGAACAGCTTGCCGAGCAGCACCGCGTGGTCGTGACTACGGGCGAAGATGATGCTCTTGCCGGGATGCTGGCCGGTCGCCTCGCGGATGCCGTTTTCCATCAGGTTGCGCAGGATCGCCCGGTTGGTCTCCTTGTTGAAGATCTGCCGGTCGACATCCCTGCTGTCGATATCGAAATCCTCGGGATTTTCACCATCCTCCTCCAGCTGGCGCTTCTGCTCCTCGGTGAGCTGGGAATACTTGATCCCCTTGCGCAGGAAGTTGGTGGTGTGGGTGTAGACCTCGTAGGGAACCAGGTGCCCCTCTTCGACCGCCCGCTCCAGCGGATAGTAGGCGGTGGGATTCTTCTCTTCGCAGCCGAACAGGGCGTAGGTGTTGCGGGCGATGAAATCGACCGGGGTGGCGGTGAGGCCGACCTGCAGGCAGTCGAAGTGAAAAAACAGTTCGCGGTAGCGGTTGTAGATCGAGCGGTGCGATTCATCGGCGATGATCAGGTCGAAGAAGCCGACATCGAAGGTGGTGAAGATCTTCTGCATCGCCGGGTAGGTGGCGAAGTAGACCCGCTGGGTGCGATCCCTGGCGGTTCTGGCGGTGACGTAGGTGGTCGGCTCGTCGATGAACTCGTCAAAGGCGTTCTTGGCCTGCTTGCGCAGCTCGCGCCGGTCGCAGAGAAACAGCACCCGCTTGACCCAGCCGGTCTGGATCAGCAGGTCGGTCAGGGCGACGGCGACCCGGGTCTTGCCGGTGCCGGTGGCCTGGACGATCAGCCCCTTGCGGTAGCCCTGGTCGAAGCGTTCGCAGATCCGCTTGATCGCCTCGATCTGGTAGAGGCGGGAGGTGATGTGCGAACGCGGGTTGCGGGACGACAGGGACTGCCGCAAAGCACGCTGCTGCACCAGGTACTGCAGGCTGTCCCTGGAGTAGAAGCCGTACACCTGGCGCGGCGGATAGTTGAGGGCGTCATCCCAGAGCCAGGTCTGGTAGCCGTTGGTGTAGAAGATGACCGGACGCTGCCCTTCCCGCTTCTCGATGCCGTCGGCATAGAGCCGGGCCTGCTCGCGGCCGATTTCGGGATTCTTGCTGGTGCGCTTGGCCTCGATCACCGCCAGGGCCTTGCCGTTGTCTTCGCGCAGCACGTAGTCGGCATAGCCGATGCCGCTGTCGGTCGGCTGGTAGGGGACTTCCTCCTCCTGAATGACCTCGGCGGTGCTCGCCCCCTTGGGTCCGACCTTCCAGCCGGCCTCGGCCAGCTGCACGTCGATCAGCCGCTGGCGGGTCGCTTCTTCGTCCAGCTCCAGGGCGTCGGCAACCTGCTGGCCGGAAACGAGCAGTTCGGCCAGTTCTTCGGCCCTCTTCTCGGCGACCTGGACCGCGGCTCGCTGCTCCTCAAGCTCGGCCAGCAGCTGCTGCATCCGCTCTTCCTGCGCTTTGAGCTTCTGCAGCGCGGCCTTCTTCTCCTTCTTGATCTTGCCCTTGCTGTCTTCGGGCTCAGCCATGATGCGCCTGAAGACCGGCAGTGAGTCGCGGTCGCCCTGGGCAATAAAGACATGGAACCAGCGCGCCAGATCGAAGCACTCGTCGAGGTTGGAAACCGCCTCGCTGACACTCACCGGATCGCCATGCACACCCTTGTTGCCGATCTTGCGCAACAGGTGGATCTTGTCGAGAATGACCTGCGGCACCATGGAGGTGAAGGCGCCGTTGTTGAGCAGGTCGAGAAAGTTGGCCTGGTAGGGTCTGGGCAGGCGGTGAATCTGGTAGATGCGCGCCACCAACTGCTCGGCGAAGAGCCGCATCTTGGCCACCGCGCTGGCCGGATCGCTGTGCAGGTAGGTCTCGGCAAAACCGCCGAGGTCGGCCAACTCGGAATATCCCTCCCGCAGGAATTCAAAGTTTTGTGATGTCATGAGTTCCGCGTCCATGCCTCCCGGCTAGAGCAACGCCCGTGCCAGCTAGAGTTCCACCTCGTACTTCACCATCCAGTTGTTGAGCGTCTGGTAGTTTTTCAGCCCCAGCAGCGCGGCGGCCCTGCTCTTGTTGCCGCCGCTTTCTTCAAGGGCCCTGCGGATATAATGGGAGGATAAAAAGGCTTGTAATTCCTGGATATTGAAGCCCTCCCCCAGGGGCCTGGACAGGATATCATCTTTATCCTCGGTGATGCCAGGCAGAAGTGCGCGGCGGACATCCTCCTCCTGGATCACCTCGTTCTGACACCAGACGCAGATCCGCAGGATGGTGTTGTGCATCTCCCTGGCATTGCCCGGCCAGGGATGCCGTTTCATAAGATTTTTTGCATTGATGGAAAATTTCTTCTGTTTGTAGCCCGGCTCCTTGCCCAACTCACGGTTGACCTGCCCGAGGATATGTTCCAGCAGCAGATGGATATCCCCCTCGCGCTCCCGCAGCGGGGGCAGCTTGAGCATCGCCACCGCCAGCCGATAGAAGAGGTCGGCCCGGAAGCGCCCCGCGGCAACCTCGGCCAGGAGATCCCGGTTGGTCGCGGCGATAATGCGGACATCGACCTGGCGCTCCCGGGGATCGCCGATCCGTCGCACCACCCCGTCAGTCAACACCCTGAGGATCTTGACCTGCGCGTCGAGGGGCATCTCCCCCAACTCATCCAGGAACAGGGTGCCGCCGTCGGCCTGTTCGAAATAGCCGGAATGGTCCTTGACGGCACCGGAGAAGGCCCCCCTGGCGTAACCGAAGAACTCCGCTTCGAACAGGTCTTTGGGAATCGCCCCGCAGTTGACCGGCAGAAAAGGCCTGTTTGATCTGCGGCTCTCGGCATGAATATGCCGGGCAAACAGCTCCTTGCCGGTCCCCGTCTCCCCCTCCAGCAGGACCGGCACATCCCGTCCGGCCACTTGTTCGGCCTGCGCGACCAGAGTTTTCATGGCCCCGCACTGATGGATGATGCCGTGCCGGGGAATGAGAGCGGATAAATCCAACTCGTAAAGGGTGTCGCTGTCGGCCAGCATCATCAACCGGCGATCCGCTCCGGCCTGAATATCGGGAATGTATTCCGCGTAGATATCGAAGGGCATCTCGACCCGCTGCACCCCCTGCTCCCGGGAGGACTGGATCAGTTCGGCTTCGACAAAGGGGCCCTTGCCGAGCATGATCCAGACCGCCTGCATCGCCGGCGTGCCGGGACTGAGATGGAAAACCGGCACCACCCGGCCCCTCTCTTCCTTAAAAACCCTTTCAACCTGCTTCTTCGCCGCCACATAGATGGCGGCGAAATCGATGGGACTGGCAAGGTCAATATCCACAAGATCAATCATCATCGAACATTTCTTCTGCAACCACGCGACGTAATCGGGGACCTTCTCCTCTTTGCCATAATTATTGAGCAGCACCAGCCGCTGATAGGCAATCTCGCTCACCACCCTGGCAATCGGACCGAGGTTGTCATCCTTGTCCTCGCGCGCCGCCTTGATGTCATTCATGCCGACCCAGGCAAACAGAATTTTCTTCATGGCTCTCTCCCGAAAAAAGGCTCAAGCCAGACTATAAAACTTCTTACCACATCACAACAAACATTATTCATCGATCTGGCTTGCCGGCCGGACAATCCTTCGATTTCTCCCTGTTTACAACAGGTTGCAAACCTGGCAACAGAATTGCTCTTTACTCCCCGGTCAACCAACGATCCCGCCAAAGGAAAGGATATGACCATGGATGAAATGATCAGCAACCTGCTCGACACCCTGCAGATCGATGAACTGCACACCTGCGATAGGATGAGCGTCGCAACCCTGTCACGGCCTGACGAAACGGGGCCGAAGTACCTGACCATGAGCCAGGGATTCGACCAGGAGGTGCTTACGGTGGAAGAGATCAGCGACTCCGGTTCGGTCCCGGAGCTTTCGGTGATCAACCGGGGAGAACTCCACGTCCTGCTGCTCGACGGCGAGGAAATCCGCGGCGCCAAGCAGAACCGGGTCCTCAATACCTCGATCCTAGTCGCACCGGGCAGCAAATGTACCGTCCCGGTCAGCTGCACCGAGCAGGGGCGCTGGCACTACACCACCAGCCGGTTCGAAGATTCGGAGGTGGTCATGGCCCAGTCGCTTCGGCAGCGCAAACAGGCTTCGGTCTCGAAAAACGTCCGGGAACACCAATCTTTCCACTCTGATCAGGGTGAAGTATGGGAGGGGGTAGATACCCTCCACTGCCTCCTGGACATCTCATCGGAGACCGGTGCCATGCGCGATGCCTACGAAGCCCGGCAGGAGGACCTGGAAAAATATGTCCGCGCCTTTGCGGACATCAGGGACGTCAACGGCATCGCCGTCTTCCTGGAAGGAAAGCTTGCCGGTCTCGATTTCATTTCGTATCGACCGGCGATGAACGACCTGCTCCCCAAGCTGATCGGCAGCTACGCCATGGATGCCCTCTGCGAGGAGGAGAACGGCCGGCGGGAACCCGACCCCGGGGAGGTGCAGAGCCTGCTGTCACGCATCGGCCGCTGCGCCCTCGAAGTGCAGAAATCGGAAGGGGTGGGAGATGACGCCCGTCTCGACGGACCCGACCTGCAGGGCGCGGCCCTGATCGCCCTGAACACCGTCATCCACCTCTCCGCCTTCATCAAGGCCGACGAGAAGTCCTTCAAGGGCGGCATGTCCAGCTTCAGCCACCGCCGTCAGTTCAGGGATTCCATGTAGGCGTCATGGAGGGGGGAGCCGCCGGGGCATATCC
>NZ_PPFX01000007.1:0-2553 GCF_002898515.1 Geothermobacter hydrogeniphilus
CGGACTGCTCGATTTTGAACCGCGGAAACGTCACGAAAAAATCTCCTTGGGTGAATTTCGAAGCGGCTCTATTGTAGCATAAAAACACGTGTAAAATCAGCCAATTGTCAAAGATTAAGGGATAGAGGTACTATTGTTAACTCACTGATTCAGGGATAATGCCAGAGCTAACTTGAGTATGGGGAATATTGCCAAATTTGCAATCCCCCTGCCGCCCTTAGAAGAACAAAAACGCATCGTCGCCAAGGTCGACCAACTCATGGCCCTGTGCGACGAACTCGAAGTCAAACTCAACCAGGCTCGGCAGCACAGCAAACAACTGATGGAAGTCACCGTGCGACAGCTTCTGGTGGCGTGATAAGGCTGGAAATGCTATGGCTTATTTCTTGTTTATAGATGAAAGCGGTCAGGACCGGACGAGCTCTCCCTATGAAGTTTTGGCGGGGATGGCTGTAGAGGATCGTGACCTCTGGAACCTCATTCAGGCGATTCAGGGCGCAGAGATCAGGCATTTCGGAACACGATACAGCCATGGTCGGCGTGAATTAAAAGCGAAGAAACTTTTGAATCGAAAGACTTTCAGAAAGGCACGCCAATTGGACCCGTTTCCTGTTGAGGAGCGGCAGGTTTTGGCAAGGGCGTGTCTGGAGCAGGGAGATGCTGCCGGAAGGCGGGAAATTACTGCTCTCGCTCAAGCCAAGTTGGCCTACGTGGAAGAACTTCTCGAAATATGCACCCGCTTCCGCTGTAGGGCTTTTGCCAGTATCGTGGACGCTTGTGGTCCGGAACCTCACGCCTGTGATCTGCTGCGGCGCGACTACTGCTACCTTTTTGAACGGTTTTTCTATTATCTGGAAGACAAAGACGAGGAGGCTTCGGGGATTATTGTCTTTGATGAACTGGAGAAAAGTAAGAGTCACGTCCTTGTTAGCCAGATGGATACTTATTTCAAACGAACGGCAAAGGGCCGGTTGCGGGCCCGGCAAATTATACCAGAACCATTTTTTGTGCACAGTGACCTGACGACCGGCATTCAGTTGGCTGATTTGATCGCTTATGTTACGTCGTGGGGGTTCCGGATTCGAGAACTGAATCAGCCGGTTAGAGAGGAATTGGGGCCGTATGTTGAGGCGATCTGCCAACTCCGGCATCGTTCGACGCGTGAAATAAATGGCAACCCTGATTTTAATATTTGGAGTTTTGCCGTGATTAAGGATCTCGGGTACGGCGAGAATGAGGGCTGAGTGGCCTTTCGGCAAAGAAAAAAGGCAATGTCAACCGGGGTCGACAAAGCCTCCGCTATAAATATCGTCGCCTGTGCAATAGTTGTCAAGAGTTTTTTTATGTTGATCAGATTTTGATTTTTGAAGGCATTTTTATAGGGGGAATCCTGTGCTAACTCAACCATCCTTGCCTGGGGCAACTTCGGCGAGATCGCCATTTCGGAAATCCAGCAGCCTTTTGTGTGGGATGCCACCAAAGTCCGTGACCTGGTGGACTCTCTCTGTCAGGGGGGGGCGAGCGGCTATCTGATTGCCGGGCTTAATCCCAATGTCAAGTTGAAGGATGGCACGATATCCGAAGGGCAAGAAGGTTCTGATCGACGGTCAACAGTGCGTGACGGCAGAATCAATTAAATGTACAGACAACGAGGGGGAACATGTTTTCACCAAAATTGCCGCATCTGGAGGATGATGGCCTGATTACACCTGAAGTCGGGTTCTGGGGTGAGACCAAATATCGTCTGGTACAGAATTATGCCAGCATGTTTACTGCCGCCATGAAAGCCAAATGGGATCACTTGGTGTATGTGGACCTGTTTGCGGGATCTGGCCGGGCGAAACTTGACGAAAGCGGGGCAACTGTCCCGGCGTCGCCGTTGCTTGCCATGGAGATAGATCACCCCTTTAGCCGATATATCTTCTGCGAACAGAACGAGGAAAAACTTCATGCTTTGCGGTTGCGGGTTGAAAGAGATTACCCACAGAATGATGTCTGTTACCTTCTCGGCGACGCCAACCAGCTGGTTGACGACATCCTTGCTGAAATGCCCGCTTATGGCGGAGGGTCAAAAGTCCTCGGATTCTGTTTTGCCGATCCTTACAACCTGGAGAGCCTGAAGTTCGATACCCTCAGGAAGCTCGCGCAACGGTTTTTTGATTTTCTGGTTCTGATCCCGACCGGCATGGATGCGCAACGCAATATCGATCGTTATGTAGCGAGTCCACGATCAAAACTTGATGATTTTCTCGGGACAATGGAATGGCGTAAGGCTTGGGAAGAGGCTCGGCGTAAAGGACAAAAGGCGGAAATTTTCCTGACGGAGTTTTTTGGGACACAGATGGGATCAATGACTTATCTTGTCCCACCTGTCGACGAAACTGTTAAAATACGAAACAGAAAGACGACGATTTATCGCCTGGGCTTCTATAGTCGCCATCCTCTTGCCAGGAAGTTTTTCAAAGAAGCCCGGAAATACAGCGAAGATCAGCTGGGATTCGGTTTCTGACATGAGTACAAAATCAAAAATCGAATGGACCGAACAGACCTGGA
>NZ_PPFX01000007.1:2651-117102 GCF_002898515.1 Geothermobacter hydrogeniphilus
ATTCGGTTTCTGACATGAGTACAAAATCAAAAATCGAATGGACCGAACAGACCTGGAACCCGGCGGTCGGCTGTACCAAGGTTTCACCCGGGTGTGCGAACTGCTACGCTGAGGTTATGGCCCGTCGTCTGGAGGCGATCGGTGTAAAAGGCTATGAGAACGGCTTTGAGCTGACTATTCTTCCCGAACGGCTGGATGAACCACTCAGGCGGAAGAAGCCGACGGTCTATTTCGTCAACTCGATGAGTGACCTTTTTCACGAAGATATCCCCTTTGACTACATCCGCAGGGTGTTCGCAACGATAGAGCAGACCCCGCACCACACGTACCAGATCCTGACCAAGCGTGCCGAACACATGGTCGAATTTTTCTCCTCCTACAAGCCACCGAAAAACGCCTGGCTGGGCGTCACGGTCGAAGACCGGAAACATGGTCTGCCCCGCATTGACTGCTTGCGCAAAGTTCCTGCCTTCATTCGCTTTCTCTCGGTGGAACCCTTGCTGGAAGACCTGGGCGATATTGACCTGACAGACATTCACTGGGTCATCGTCGGCGGTGAGTCAGGACATCGGGCGCGGCCCATGAAGCCGGCATGGGCCAGCAACATCCAACGACAGTGTGCCCGGCAAGGGGCCTCTTTTTTCTTCAAACAGTGGGGAGGCTGGGGACCGGATGGCGTGAAGCGCCGGAAAAAAGAAAACGGTCGGATCCTTGGTGGACGCACCTGGAACGAAGTGCCCGAACTGATCGTGTGATTTATCGGCACGGGAATAATAGAATGGCCTGCCGGCAACTCATCTCAAGACGAATAAAAACGCATCGTCACAAGGTTGACCACTTATGGCCTTGTGCGACCAGCTCGAAGCCAAACTCAACCAGGTTCGGCAGCACAGCGAAAAACTGATGGAAACCACCGTGCAGCAGCTTTTGGTGGCGTAAAATAAACATTGAAAACTTTTCCTCCAAATGATATTGCATATGATATCATTGTGCATGACGGAGCACTTGTGCCAAACAAGAGATTGCTAAAGCGGGTCAGGCAGATAATTGAAAAACCGAAGGATGTTGATTTCAGTGCACTGCAAAGGCTTCTGGAGAGCTTTGGTTATGAATGCCGACAGCCTCGTCGTGGGAGTAGCCACTACGTGTTCAGGAAGGCTGGTGCCGCTCCGATTACTGTGCCAAAGAAAAAACCCGTAAATGCTGTCTATGTAAAACAAGTCATCAAGCTGCTTGACTTGGAGGAATGGTATGAAAAAAACAGTTGAAGAGTATATGGAGCTTCCTTACACCGTAGAACTCACGCCGGACGATGGCAGTTATTTCGTGAAAATTAAAGAGTTGGATGGATGTATGTCTGTCGGCGACAGTCCTGCTGATGCTCTTGCAATGATCGAGGATGCGAAAAGGGAGTGGTTTGCCGTTGCCATTGAAGATGGCTTGGAAATCCCCTTGCCCGAATCAATGCGTGACATTAAGCAAAGCGGGAAGTTTGCCTTGCGTATGCCGAAATCTTTGCACCAGAAGCTTGCTGAAAGCGCAGAGGATGAGGGGGTCAGTTTGAATCAGTATATTGTGACTCTACTTGCAGAGAATCACGTTTTGGCAAGTTTCAAGAGGTTGGTTGTTGGGCCAGGAGTTCAGACTGCTCAGAGCGATATTGTTGATGATGTCCTCGGTTGGGCTGTTACCGACAGAGAAAAATCTCGCAAGGTCTTACCTTATGAACGTCGTAAGCTACGCGTTGTCGGAGAATAAAAGATGGAAAGCAAGTATGAAAAATTGATTTCCGGAATTGAGATGGAAGAGATTTTTCTCTCTTCTGTGAAGTACAAGCGTTCTGGAACCCCAGACCCCGAAAAGTACCCGGAGGTCAGGGTAAGTTTTACACCGGAAAAAGCTTCATATAAGCAAAAAGGGAATCAGCTTGAGGTCAGGCAAAAATTTATTTTCCTTCTTGATGAGTTTGAAGATGGTGACCAAAAACCGCACAAACTTTTCGAGTTAAAAGGTGAATATGCCCTGACCTATCGTTCAGAGGCCAAAATGGATGATGAGCTGTTTGAGTTATTTAAGGCAAGAAATATCCCTGTAAATCTGCAACCTTACATTCGCGAGCTTGTTCAAAGCTCTTTAACGCGAGTTGGGTTGCCCCCGTTTACATTGCCAGTTTTGAAAATTAAAAGGTAAGTTTGGGCCTCTTCGGAGGCCCTTTCTGCTGGGGCAGTCGGTATTTTGGAGATGTCTCCGTGAGCTCGTAAATACAGCGAAGACCAGTTGGGGTTCGGTTTCTGACATGAGTACAAAATCAAAAATCGAATGGACCGAACAGACCTGGAACCCGACCGTTGGCTGGCACCTCTGAGCTTTTACTCTCCATCATTGTACATGAAGTGCCACATTGACTGTCTGGCCCGCGACACATCTTTTCAGACAGTCGTCTGCTTACGGCTCCGGTTTGTCATCATTTACATTTGAGACGGGATAACGTAAAACAATCAAGAGAGTGGATGGCGTCGCAAAAACTCACCAGCGGCTGCGTTGCTGCGCTTGTCTCGCTGCTTCAACGTACGTAAGTACGCCTCATGGCTCGACAATCGCACGCCTTGCTGCCGGCGCTTTTTGCCTGGCCAACAACATTGATGCTTTTTTGCGAAAGCATCAATGATTTGATACTGCTTTTCCCTCCACGTGAGAATGGAACTTCTGGTGAAAGAGACCGACCTGACCGAGATTTATCGCGCCACCCTCGCCAAGTGGGGGGAAGAGGCGCAATACGACCAGATGGTTGAGGAGTGTGCCGAACTGATCGCCGGCCTGAAGCATTTCAAGCGGGACAAGGTCGGTACCGAGGCGATTATCAACGAACTGGCCGACGTGACGCTGATGGTCGGCCAGCTGACCTGGATGTTCGGACCCGACCGGGTCGAAGCGGCCATGGAAGCCAAACTGAAGAAACTGCGGGCGCTGCTCGCTGTCCCCGAAGCACGCTGAAGGTGCCGGGGTATAAAGGAGAAAAATATGGGTATGCTGGATCGTTTCAAAATTGATCGTCACCAGGCGACCCTGCTGGTTGTCGATGTGCAGGAGAAACTCGCTCCGACCTTTCCGGCGGAACAGTACCGGGAGATGCTCGGCACCATCGACCTGCTGATCAAGGGGGCCGAGGAGCTGAAAATCCCGGTTGTGACCACCGAGCAGTACCCTAAAGGCCTGGGCCCGACGGTACCCGAACTGCGGCAGGCCTGTGCTTCCGGAGTTATCGAGAAGACCAGCTTCGGCTGCTGTGCCGAGCCGAGTTTCATGGAGCGGATGCGGGAGCTGGGCCGCTCGCAGGTCATCGTCACCGGGGTCGAGGCCCATATCTGCGTCTACCAGACCGTGCTCGGGCTGCTCGATGCCGGTTATCATGTCCACCTGGCGCGGGATGGTGTCTGCTCCCGGCGGCGTGGTGATTACCGCACCGCCCTGCAGCTGGCCCGGGAGGCCGGCGCCGTGGTGAGCTGCGCTGAAACCGTGCTGTTTCAGTTGATGCGGGACTCCCGGGTGCCCGAGTTCAGGGCCGTTTCAAAACTGGTTCAGGCCCGCTGAGGACGCAGGATGCCTGACTGTGGGCGGTCTCAGCCTTGGTGGCATCCTGTCGTTACGGAAACAGGTTGCTGAAAAAACGTCGGGAGCCGGACTGTGACCCAGACTAAAGAGTTGCCGAAAATTCTGTTGGTCGATGACATCGCTTTTTTTCGCGATGTCATGCAGACCTACTTTCAGCGGACCCCGGCGAAGGTGCTCACCGTCGGCAGCGGCCTGGAGGCTTTTGATCTCGCCGTTGCCGAGCGGCCGGAATTGATCTATCTCGACGCCGGGATGCCGCAGATGTCGGGGTTGGAATGTTGCCGGCGTCTCAAGGCCGATGCCCGCACCGCCGGGATCCCGGTGATCATCATCTTCACCCCCGAACGGGACGCCGGGGTCGACGAGGTCGAGGCGAGCGGTTGCGACGGCTACCTGACCAAGCCGTTCGGCAAGGAGGAGTTTCTCAACCTCGGCCATCGTTTCCTGTTCCATATCGAGCGCCGCGAGCGCCGTGTGTCCTGCCAGATGACGGTCGATTTCACCATTGCCGGACGGGACTTCCGGGGGCGCGGCCATGATATCAGCCGGCATGGACTCTACGTCGAATTTCGCGAGGAGCTGCCGCCGGACAAGCAGATCAGTCTGAGTTTCATGCTGCCGACGGTCAGCACCGAACAGTTCACCGGCCAGGGACGCGTCACCTGGCTCAACCAGGGGTTTCCGCGCCGCAACCTGAAGCTTCCGCAGGGCTTCGGCGTTGAGTTCCAGGGGGCTCCGGAAGGCCTGGCAGAGGCTATTGAGGCCTATCTCAAACAGTTTTAGCCGGAGGATGTCGATGCTTGAACTGCTTCGCCAGAGACGCAGTATCCGCAAATTCCAGTCCCGTCCCGTGGATGTTGAAACACAGCAACAGCTGATCGAGGCGGTTCTGCGTTCCCCCAGTTCCCGGGGGCGCAATCCCTGGGAATTCATTGTTGTTGATGACCCCGCGCTGCTGACAAAGCTGGCCGCCTGCAAGCGGCATGGTTCGGCCTTTCTCGCCGGCGCGCCGCTGGCCGTGGTGGTGGCCGCCGACCCCCGCAAGTCGGATGTCTGGATCGAGGATTGCGCGATTGCCGCCATCATCCTGCAGTTGACCGCGGCCTCGCTGGGCCTGGGCAGTTGCTGGGCGCAGATCCGGCTGCGCGACCATGATGACACGACCGGCGCCGATGATTATATCCGCCAACTGCTCGGGTTGCCGGAGGGGTTGCAGGTCGAATCCGTGGTGGGAATTGGTTATCCGGCGGAAGAAAAACCCGGGCATCCGGCTGCAAACCTGTTGTCAGGGCAGGTTCACCGCAATCGTTTTGGAACGGGGCGTTGATAAAGGGGAGATGTTTCAGTTGCGCTCCAGGGTGGCATAGCCGGAGGGCAGCTTGGATTGCTCGATCGAGTGGCCGGCCATCAGCGACAGCCAGCTTATGGCCAGCAGCATCAGTATAAAGGGAAGGATATGCAGGAGCAGTCTGCGTCTCAGGTTCCGGGCGCGTTCCCGGGTGACCGGGCGGGGCCGGTCCAGGGGATGAATAAGGTTTCCCCGAGAGTTTCTGTATTTCAGCGCCAGACGCATGATCGGTCTCCTGGCAACAGTGCCGACAGCGACACCTGCTCTTCATGAATGCATCACGGGTGCCAAAACTTGCTGTTTTTAATGAAAACTGAATTTCGTAGTGATTCAGGATGGTTGCCTGGCCGGAGAGGTTAACTCCGGTTGAGAGGGAAGGTTGCAACTGTGCCGCAGTTGCACACCTGGCACGCCCGGCGTGTCATGACACAACGGCTGGGTGGCTCGGACTTCCGGGATTGTTGACGAGGGAGGTGTTCAATGCGGGGGTATCTCAACGATTGCTGCAAGATCGAGTTGCTGGCCGGTCGTATCTACCAGCACTTTGCTGGACAGAACGATTTTCCCGAGCGGCTGCGCGAGACCTTTGCCAGCTGGCTCTTGACGAAGAGGCCCACGCTCGCCAGTTCGACCTGGCGCTGGAGTTGCCGGAAGGGACGCTGGGTGATGTTAAACGCGTTGCCTGGGATAGGATTGCTGCCGGTCTTGATGACCGGATTCGGGCCAGGTTCCAGGACCTGCATTACGAGCCCTGTACGGCGGAACAGGCCTTGAAGACCGCCCTGCGGCTGGAGAAGGATTTCATCCGCATCCATCTCGATAACAGCCTTTATATCGAGGATCAGCGTATCCGTCAGCTTTTCGCGGGTCTGGCCCGTGTCGATGAGGAGCATCTGGCGACCCTGCGGGAAGCCATCATCTGGTGGGACCGTCGGCAGGAGGTACAATCCGTCCCGCGTTCAGCAGGCTGAGCAAAAACGCCCATCTGCGGCGTTGCCCTTACCCTGTGTCAACGACGTACCTTTCAGGTACGCCTTATTCCGCAGAGTTGCGGGCGCCTTGCATCTGGACATTTTTGCTCAGCCTGGAGGGGACCTGTTTGGGTAGGCAGGTTCGGGGTTATTCCTCGCTGAAAACCTGCGCCGTGAAGATGTAGATATCGGCGTCGTCGCCCTGCCAGGCGTTGGTGGGAAGACCCGCCTTGATGCAGGTCTGTTTGAGGAATTCATCCCGGTCCCACCCGTGTTCCGCGGCGACCTGGGGCAGCAGAACCCCGCGATGGAAGCTTTTTTCGAGATAGATGCCGTGCCTGCCGACCTGGATCTCGGCAATATCCTCAATTTTCTGCAGTGGCGAGAGGACGGAAATCTCAAGCTTCAGGTCGGTCAGTTCATCCTGCTGGACGGGGTAGAAACGGGGGTCCTGGGTCGCCGAGGAGATGGCCATTCGGGCGACCTCGCGAAAGAGCGGCAATTCGGCCTGAAAGTTGCCGATGCAGCCGCGCAGTTCGCCTTCCTTGTGGATGCTGACAAAACAGCCGTTGCGCATATTGAGGGCTTTTTCTTCGCGCGGTTCCGGCTCGTAGGGCTGTTCCTGAACGGCGTGCTCGATGGCCTGGCGGGCGATTTCGAGCAGCGTCCGGCACTGCTTGACGGTCAGCTTCTTTTCCACGCGGTCACCTCCTGAAGAGCACATTCACCTGAACTGCGCAAGGTCGTTGCCGATACCCGGCAACGGCTATGATAAAATCCCATACTGCCAACCGGCAATATGGGATTTCATGGTAAGGCCCTGCGGGCCTTATTTCAAGCCCTTATTTCGGACCCGAATCCACCAGCAATTTCGGGATTCGGCTGCCGTTACGGATGAATCTGCTTCGTTGACTTCACCGATTCGGTGCCTCGCATCTCCCTGTCCCGTCACCCTCGGTCCGCAAAACAGCCGGCGGATCCGGGTCAGAACGATCAGCTGCCCTCATTGCGGCGTTTTTCGCTTTTCTTCCGTTCGTTGGCGTTGAGGATCTTTTTCCGCAGACGAATCGACTTCGGGGTCACCTCGACCAGCTCATCGTCATCGATGAATTCCAGCGCCTGTTCCAGTGAGAGGATGCGCGGCGGGGTCAGACGCACCGCTTCGTCCGACCCGGAAGCGCGGACGTTGGTCAGTTTCTTCCCTTTGCCGGCATTCACCACCAAGTCATTTTCCTTGGCGTGCTGGCCGATGATCATCCCCTCGTAGACTGAAACCCCCGGTCCGACAAAGAGGATGCCGCGATCCTGCAGTCCGAACAGGCCGTAGGCGACCGTTTCGCAGGCCTCCATGGCGATCAGCACCCCGTTCTTGCGGCCCGGGATCGGTCCCCGGTAGGGGCCGTAGCTGTGGAAGGTGTGGTTCATCACCCCGGTGCCGCGGGTGTCGGTCAGAAACTCGGTGCGAAAGCCGATCAGGCCGCGTGCCGGAATGACGAATTCGAGCCGATTGACGCCGTCGAGATTTTCCATCGAGACCATCTCCGCCTTGCGCGGACCAAGTTTCTCGATCACCGTCCCCTGAAACTCCTCCGGAACGTCGATGGTCAGGTTCTCCAGCGGTTCGACCCGCTGACCGTCTTCTTCACGGAAAATAACCTCCGGCTTGGAGACGGAGAATTCATAGCCTTCCCGGCGCATGTTTTCGATCAGGATCGAAAGGTGCAGTTCGCCGCGGCCGGAAACCTTGAAGGTGTCGGTGTTGTCGGTTTCTTCCACCCGCAGCGAGACGTTGGTCCGCAGCTCGCGGAACAGGCGGTCGCGCAGGTTGCGCGAAGTGACATACTTCCCTTCGCGGCCGGCGAACGGGGAGTTGCTGACGATGAAGTTCATCGACAGAGTCGGTTCGTCGATGTTGATGCAGGGCAGGGCGGTCGGGTTTTCCCCCCCGGCGAAGGTCTCGCCGATGCCGATCTCTTCAAACCCGGCGATGGAGACGATGTCGCCGGCCGCGGCGGTTTCCAGTTCCACCTGCTTCAGGCCCTGGTAGCCGAGCAGCTTGGAGATCCGGCCCCGAATGACGCTGCCGTCGCGTTTGATCATGGTGATCTGTTCGCCCGCTTTAACCCGGCCATTGAAAATTTTCCCGGTGGCGATGCGGCCGATGTAGTCATCATAGTCGATGCTGGTCACCAGCAGCTGGAAGTCGGCCTGCGGATCTCCCGCCGGGGCCGGTACATGGTCGCGAATGGTGTCGAACAGCGGCTCCAGGTCCTGGTTGTCGCTGTCGATCTCGAAACGGGCGAAGCCGAGCTTGGCGCTGGAATAGACGATCGGAAAATCGAGCTGTTCTTCGTTGGCGTTCAGTTCGCAGAAGAGATCGAAAACCATGTCGACGACATCGTCCGGCCGGGCGCCGGGGCGGTCGATCTTGTTGATCACGACGATGGGGCGCAGCCCCAGGTCCAGGGACTTCTTCAGCACGAAGCGGGTCTGCGGCATCGGCCCGTCGAAGGCATCGACCAGCAGCAGCACCGAGTCGACCATGGTCAGCACCCGCTCCACCTCTCCGCCGAAGTCGGCGTGACCGGGGGTGTCGACAATGTTGATTTTCAGGCCGGAATGGTGAATGGAAAGGTTTTTCGACAGGATGGTGATGCCGCGTTCCTTCTCCAGGTCATTGCTGTCCATGACCCGTTCGGTGATCTCCTGATTCTCGCGGAAAACCCCGGATTGTCTCAGCATGGCATCGACCAGGGTGGTTTTACCGTGGTCGACATGGGCGATAATGGCGACGTTGCGAATTTCCTGCTGCATGGTTTCACTTTACTCAGGTTAGGGGTATGTTGTCATCTTTTGGCAAACCCGCCAATATTAATTGAAGTGGATTGTTTTTGGCCAGTAAAAAATGATGATCATTTTTTCATCCCGGCGGAGTGCAATCGACGAAAGGACCGCGGCGGGGCTTGCGTCGACGGATCTTTCATTTTATTCTGCATTGGTTATCCTTGTTTTCAACGCGAGGTTCTACCTTCATGTGGCAAAAACTACTCTGGTTCTGCTGTGCCCTGGCGCTGACCGGCTGCGCCGTCAACCCGGTCACCGGCCGCAATGAACTGGCCCTGAGCCCGGTTTCCACCCAGCAGGAAATCGAGATGGGACAGAAGGCTTTTCCGCGGGTCCTGCAGAAAATGGGAGCGGACTTCCCCGATCCGGAGCTTGATGTCTATATCAACCGGGTCGGCATGCGACTTGCGCGGGTCAGTCATCGTCCCGATCTGCCCTATCGCTTCAAGGTCGTCAATGATTCGTCTCCCAATGCCTTCGCTCTGCCGGGCGGCTCTATCGTCATCAGCCGCGGGTTGCTGGTCGGCCTGCAGAACGAGGCGCAGCTGGCGGCGGTGCTGGGGCATGAAATCGGCCATGTCACCGCCCGCCACGCGGTGCAGGGGATGCAGCGTGAATCGCTTCTGAACCTGGGGCTGGCGGTTCTCGGAGCGGCCGCCGACCAGACCCCCTATGCCGGCCTGGCGGGTCCGACCGGACAGCTGGCTGCCGGTTTGATTGACAAGACCTACAGCCGCGAGCAGGAGAGTGAAGCGGACCGGCTCGGTATCGATTACATGGTCAAGGCCGGGTACAACCCTCTGGGGTCGGTTCAGGTCCAGGAGTATTTCTATCGTCAGATCGAAGGGGGTGCCCAGCCGAGCTGGCTGGCCGGACTGTTCCGCTCCCACCCCTTTTCCAAAGACCGGATGCGGGCCAACGACGCCTATGTCCGGCAGAGTTACGCCGCCACCCTCAACAACCCGGCCTATCGTCTCGATGTCGACCCCTTTCAGGCGGCTGTCCGGAACCTCCGGGCCCTTGAACCGGGTTACCGGCTTTATGACCGCGCCCGTCTGCAGGAACGCAAGGGAGACCTGAACGGCGCCATCGCGACCTATCTGCAGGCGGCGGCCAAAGCTCCCGACCAGGCGCTGATTCTGACCGGACTCGGCATGGCCTACCTGAAGGCCGGGGATCTGCGGTCGGCACGGCGCCACCTGGCCCGGGCGGTTCGGCTGCAGGGGGATTATTACCGTTCGCGACTGGGCCTCGGTTATGTTCTGCTGCAGCAGCACAAAACCGCTCGCGCCATCACCCAGCTGGAACGCAGCATGGACCTCTACCCCACCGCCCAGGGCGGTTTCCTGCTGGCCGAAGGGTATGAAAAAAACGGCCGCAGGCGAGAGGCGCTGCAGCTTTACCAGGCCGTTGCCCGGGCCGATTCACGCGGCGAACTGGGGCAGACCGCGGCCCGTCGGGCGGCCCGGCTGGCGGGGCGGCGATGAGCTGGGTCGGACAGCTGGAAGCTGGAGAGTCGCTGCGCTGGGAAGCGAAACCGGCGCCGCGCTGCTATACCTTCCGCAACTGGAAGCACAGCCTGTTCGGTCTGCTGCTGGTGGTTCTGGCGGCCTGGTGGGAATCGATCGGGCTGCAGCTCGCCGTGGTCTATGATCTGCCGCTGCTGGCCTGGATTCCGATTCCGGTCTGGCTGATCGGTCTCTACCTGGCTTTCGGTCACCTGCTGCTGGCCCGCCTGGAGTGGGAGCAGGTCCGCTATGCTGTCACGGATCGCCGTCTTCTGCTGCGACGTGGGGTGCGGGGGGACAAGTGGTTCTCGATGCCGCTCGACCAGGTCGCCTATTTCTGCCTGCAGCCCCATGGTGAACAGCTTGGCAGCGTGCTGGTCATCTCCCGCGACCGGCAGCGGCTGAAGCTCTGTTGCATCGAGCACCCCCGCATGCTGACCGACCTGCTGGAGCAGGCGATGCGCGACAGTGGCGTGCTCTGTGACGGAGATAATTGAGGCCTTCGCAAGAAAACAACAATGTTGTCGGTCAAGCCAAAAGCGCCGTCATCATATTGACTTTCCGCTCCGGCAGAGCTTAGTATCGGCCCCTGTTTCGCTTCCATAGTCGGCTGATGAAAAACGCCCATCTGCTGCGTTATCCTCACCCCGCGTCAACGACGTACCTTCCGGTACGCCTTATTCCGCGGGGCTACGGACGCCTTGCATCTGGACATTTTTGCTCAGCCTGGGGAACGTGGCTTTTTCAACAGCTCGATAGCTTCGGGTCCGGCAGGGGCCTGAGAATGAAAGTCGTTGACGCATGTCCAAGCAATTCTATCTTGAAACCTTCGGCTGCCAGATGAACGTGGTCGATTCCGAGCGGATTGTTGTTCTGCTCGAAGAGATCGGCTACCGGCAGACCGACCGGGTCGAAGATGCCGACCTGATCCTGCTCAACACCTGTTCGGTGCGTGACAAGGCCGAGCGGAAGGTGATCGGTCACCTCGGTCGGTTCAAGCCCCTCAAGGAAAACAATCCCGGTCTGATTGTCGCTGTCGGCGGCTGTGTCGCTCAGCAGGAAGGCGCGTCTTTCCTGGAGAAAATTCCTCATCTCGACCTGGTCTTCGGCACCCACAACATCCATAAACTGCCCGAGCTGGTGCGGCGGGTGGAGGAAAAGCGGGAACGCTGTCACGAGGTTGAATTCCTTGATCGCGAGACCCGGCTGCGGCTTTTCCCGCAGCGCAGCGGATCGGAAAGCGTGACCCGTTTTGTTACGGTGATGCAGGGATGTGACAACTTTTGCTCCTACTGCATCGTGCCGCATGTCCGCGGTCGCGAGGTGAGCCGACCGAGCGGCGAAATCCTTGAGGAAATCAGGCAGCTCGCCGCCGCCGGGGTCCGCGAGGTAACGCTGATCGGTCAGAACGTCAACTCCTACGGCGCCAGGGATGCCGGAGAGAAGAGCTTCGCCGAACTGCTGCGCGCGGTTCATCGGGTCGACGGCATCGAGCGCATCCGCTTCACCACCTCCCATCCCAAAGATCTTTCTGATCAATTGATCGACTGCTTCGGCGAGTGCGGGAAGCTGGCACATCATCTGCATCTTCCCCTGCAGGCCGGTTCCGACCGGGTGCTGCGGACGATGAACCGCGGCTATACCGTCGCCGACTATCTCGGCAAGGTCGAACGGCTCAAAGCGGTCTGCCCTGATATCCGCCTGACCACCGACCTGATTGTCGGTTTCCCCGGCGAGACCGAGGAGGATTTTCTTGGCACGCTGCAGCTGGTCGAAACCCTGCGTTACAGTGATGCCTACACCTTCCTCTACTCACCGCGTCCCGGTACCGCCGCCGCCGAGCTGCCGGATGACACCCCGCGCGCGGTCAGGCAGGAGCGCTTCGAGCGGCTGCTGAAGCTGCAGAACCGGATCAGTGAAGAGGCCTGGCAGGGGGATGTCGGCAAGACCCTGGAGGTCCTGGTTGAAGGAACCAGCCGCCAGGGCGAAGGCCAGCTGTTCGGCCGTTCAAGCTGGAACCGGATCGTCAATTTCAGCGGCCCGACGGAGCTGGTCGGTCGTATGGTAAAGGTCAGGGTGACACGCTCGTTGCGCAATTCACAGCTTGGCGAACGGGTTGATTGAAGTTTTATTGAGGCAAAAGCGGAAGGCCGCCAAGCCGCCAAGGACGCCAAGAAGGTCAAAAACTCATTTAACGGAGAGTCGCAGAGGGGGAGAGGGCGCAGAGAAAACCAAAAGCAGATGTCAGGTTTTAAACCCGAAGAATTTTCTCTCCGTCTCTGCTCCTCTCCGCCTCTCCGTTAAAAAAGGTTTGGCGACCCCATTCCAGTGGTTTAAGCCCTGCTGAGGGAATCACATGTCCAAGGGACGTATCCTCGCCATTGATGATGAAGCCTTTTTCCGCGACTTCTACCAGGAGTTGCTGAGCGAGGAGGGCTACCGGGTGCGCACCGCCGCCAGCGGGGCGGAAGCCCTGAAGTGGCTGCGGCGCGAGGATTTCGACCTGGTCATCACCGACATGGATATGGACGGCATGAACGGCGTCGAGACCTCGGCGGCGATCAAGAAGTTCAATCCCGACCAGGAAATCATGGTGGTCACCGCCCGTGAGGATGTCTCTCTGGCGGTCGAGGCGATGAAGCGCGGGGTTTCCGAGTACCTGCTCAAACCGATCAATCCCGATGAATTCCTGCTGGTGATCAACCGCATCCTGTTCCGCCAGAGTCTCGGCAGTGAACACCAGCGGTTGATGCATGAAAATATCGAGTTCATTTCCCTGCTCGCCTATTACCGCAAATGCCTCGCTTTTCTGCGGGTGCATGACATCGACCGGCTCGGCGACCTGATTCTCGACACCCTGATGGAGATGTTGCGCGCCGAGGGGGGGCTGCTGTGGCTGGTCGCCTACGGCGGCCACAGTTTCCGCCTGCGTTGCCGGCGGGGGCTGGTGCGGGTTGCCCCGGGGCGGGAAAAACTTGAGCCGGGTGCCGGCGAGGAGCGTCTTTTCCGCAGCGGGGTGCCGGCCCTCGATGACAACGGCCGCGCCATGCTGATTCCGCTGCAGGTGGAACAGGAGAGCCTGGCGGTCATCCGGATCGAGGCGCCGACCGGGCGCGAGGCCTTCAACCGCCACGACCTGAAACGCGCCGAGATGGTCAGCGAGTTTGCCGCGACCGCGCTGCACAATGTCCTGACCTATCGCAGCCTGGCTCACGACAGCCTGCGCATTCCCCACAGCGAAGCCTATAAAATGGCCTACTTCCGTGACCATGTCGCCAAGGAACTGCACAAGGCCAGGCGTTACAATCGCAATCTTTCCTTTATCAAGCTCAACGTGGTCAATTATGCCGAGCTGGCCGCCCACTTCCGCGACCGTGACCTCGACGAGGCGATGGCGCGGCTGGTGGAGATTATCAACACCGCCCTGCGGGACGCCGATATCATGGCCCTGGCGGCTCCCGGCATGTACTACATCATGCTGCCGGAGACCGACTACTGGGGATCCCTGGTCACCCAGCAGCGCATTCGCCGGGCGTTGTCCGGCAAGCTGACCCTCTGCGATCTGAAGAAGAGCTATCCGCTCAAGGTGTTCCTGCGTTCGGCCGCCTATCCGGTTGACGGTGAAAGTTTCGAGGAGTTGATCGCCGTGGCCGCGCGGCGCCAGGAACGCCTGCAACACAGCCTCTATCATCGTGGGCGGATGGAGCAGAGTTCCTTCTGGGGGGTGGTCGGTCGGTTGCTCGGGGCTCCCGGTGATTATGACTTCAGCGGCCCCGCTCTGAAGGTTTCGGCGCGGCTGCAGGCGTTTCAGGATGAGCTGTCGAGCAGCTATTTCCGCATGCCTTTCTGGCAGTTCCGGGAGCTGCAGAAAAGTTTCAGCCGCGATGTCGTTGAATCGCGACGGGTACGGGGGATTATCTACCGCGGTTGCCGGGATTTCGATGAAGTGCGGCGGAACCTTCCCGATCTGGATGCCATCGAGCGCTCGGCCACCAGCCTGTTTCTGCTCGGCGGCCGCCATCGTGTCAATTGGGAATTGCAGCGGGTGGTGCCGATTCATATTGACGATGAACATTTTTCCCGCGTCAGTTTTCTGCTCTATCTCAACGAAGATTACGCCTATGCCCTGTTCGCCCGCAGGCGGGGCGATGAGCTGGTCGGGTTCCACAGCTCCGATTTCTACTTTGTCGAAAACATGATTGCCAAGCTGCAGGTGCAGTACCGACTGCAACCGAAGATTTGATGCCCATGCCGTCTCATTCACGCAAAATCATTCTCGTCAGCAGCCGGGACGATCTGCTCACTCTGGCCGGACAGTTGCGGGCGCAGGGCTTCGATGTGCTCAACTGCGAGGACGGTGCCCGGGCCCTGGAGATGGCGCTGACTACCGGCCCGGCACTGATGATCCTGGAAACCGACCTGCCGTTGCTGCCGGCCTCGCGGTTGGCGCAGATTCTGCGCGCCAACCCGCGCACCGAGGGGATCGCCTTTGTCTTTATCGGCCGGGAAGGGGAGGAGGTGGACGGCTTTCAGCGTCACCGGGACCAGTTCTTTGTCCGCCCCTTCAACCAGGAACAGCTGCTCGGTGCCCTGCTGGCCTATTGTCGGCGGCAGGAACAGACCCGCCAGGTCGGTCGTGAAGAGCAGGAGGTCGAGGGCCACCTGAACCAGATCTCGCTGGTGGACCTGCTGCAGATTTTCAGCCTCAACCGCAAGGATGGTCTGTTGACCCTCCATCATGGCGACCGGCAGGGGAGCATCGCCCTGCTCGGCGGCCTGGTCTGTAATGCCCGGCTTGGTCGGCTGCAGGGAGAAAAGGCCTTTTTCCGTATGCTTGCCTGGAGTGAGGGAACCTTTCACTTCAGGCCGGGGGTGAGCGGGGAAGAAGCCCGGATCACCACGCCGACCGATCACCTGATCATGGAAGGCCTGCGGCAGCAGGATGAACTGGCGGCTCAGGCGCATGCCCTGCCGCATCCCGAAGATAAGCTGGTCCTCAAGGTTCCGAACGGCCATCTGCCGCGTGGTCTGCGGCCCGCCACCCAGGAAATTCTGCTGCTGCTGCAGTATTATCATCGGGTCGGTGATATTCTCGACCATTGCAGTCGTCCGGATCTCGAAGTGCTGCAGATTCTGCAGGTGCTGCTCGACAAGGGGTTGCTCGGCGCCGCGCCCCGTACGGCCGAGGATGATGACGACCGGCAACTGCTCAGTTCCGAGGAGATCATCGCCATCAAGGACAGCTTGGGAGAAGGTGATATCCTGTTGGAGGAGGCTTCGGCCAAACTGGTGGTGCTGGCCAACAGCCCGGCGGATCTGAACTATGTCCTCGATGCCCTGCAGGGCATTCGGGAATTCGAACCGGAAGGAGAATTGCTGCGACATCCGGGACAACTGCCGTTGGGGGATGTCGGCCGACTGAAGATTTCCGAGAATTTTTCCGTGCGGCTTTTCTGCCTGCCGACCGACGCGGAAAAGACCCCGCTCTGGCGGCCTTTCTGCAGGCGTCTACTGGGGGTTCTGTCCCTCGGGGGCAGCAGCGGGACCGCCCGGGCCGAAGAATTTTTCCGTCATCACAGTGATGCCCCGGTTGTCCCCCTGGCCGGTGCCGTTCCGCGGCCCGGGGTGTTGCGGCTGGAACCGGGCGATCGCCAGGGGTTGCGGCAGTTGCTGCACGCCTTTGCCGAGCCGTTCCGCAGCCCGGTGGAGCTGACCCTGTCGTCAACCGGCTGAGGAAAAACGCCCATCTGCGGCGTTGTCCTGCCCCCGCGTCAACGACGTACCTTCCGGTACGCCTTATGCCGCGAGGGTGCGGACGCCTTGCATCTGGACATTTTTGCTCAGCCTGGGGGACGTGTTTTCATTTTAGCGATGTTCCGTACGAGCGGAGAACTGGAGAGACAATGATTGATCTGCACACCCACACAGTTTTCAGCGACGGTGAACTGATCCCGGCTGAACTCGCCCGGCGGGCGGCGGTGGCCGGTTACCGGGCCCTGGCGATGACCGATCATGGCGATCGCTCCAACCTCGACCTGATTATTCCCCGCGTCGCCCGCGTCGCCGGGGAACTCGGCAGCGCCTGGGGGCTGACCGTGCTGTCCGGGATCGAACTGACCCATGTGCCGCCGCAGCAGATCGCCGCTGCGGCTGATGAAGCGCGCGGACTCGGCGCAAAGATCATTATCGTTCACGGTGAAACCATCGTCGAACCGGTTGCCGCGGGCACCAACCGCGCGGCGCTGGAAGCCGACATCGATATCCTCGCCCACCCCGGCCTGATCAGCATCGAGGATGCCCGGCTGGCCGCTGAGCGCGGCATCCATCTCGAACTGACCACCCGCCGGGGGCACTCCCTGTGTAACGGCCACGTCGCCCGCGTGGCGCTGGAAACAGGAGCGAAGCTGGTGATCAACAACGATGCCCA
This sequence comes from Geothermobacter hydrogeniphilus, assembly GCF_002898515.1. Classification (GTDB taxonomy): domain Bacteria; phylum Desulfobacterota; class Desulfuromonadia; order Desulfuromonadales; family Geothermobacteraceae; genus Geothermobacter_A. Next base: position 19,362 of record NZ_PPFX01000007.1, read on the forward strand.
CGCCCCCGGCGATCTTCTCTCCCCGGAACTGATGCGCCGCGTGGCGCTCGGCGCCGGACTGGACGAAGCCCGGGTCGACGAGGCGCTGGCCAACTCGGCGGCGCTGGTGGCGCGGGTAGAAAAGGTTTAACGCAGAGCTGGAGAGAGGCAGAGTCGGAGAGAAAACTCTTGTCTCTGCGTACTCTCCATCTCTGCGCCTCTCCGTTAAAAATATTTGCTGCGCATCGGCGGTGACCAACGACACGAAGCCAGGACGGATATCCCCATGACCGACGAGTCTTTCGCCTTTCTCAAACAACTGCTTGAATCCCCCAGTCCCTCCGGTTACGAGGCGCCGGCGCGGGCCCTGCTGCGGCAGCGGGTTGCAGCATGCGCCGACCGGGTCGAGGTCGACATGCTCGGCAACCTGGTGGCGGTGCTCGAAGGGGAGGGGGAGCATCGTCCGCGGCTGATGCTGACCGCGCACTGTGACGAGATCGGTTTCCTGGTGCGGCACATCGATGACCGCGGATTTCTCTTTTTCGCACCCATCGGCGGGGTCGACGCCCACCTGGTGCCGGGCCAGCGGGTCAGCGTGCAGACGGCCAATGGCCCCCTGCGCGGGGTGGTCGGCAAGAAACCGATTCACCTGCTGGAGGCCAAGGAGCGCAAGCGGGTGGTGCCGATCACCGAGCAGTTCATCGATATCGGTTGCGCCGACGGTGAAGAGGCCCGTGCGCTGGTGGCGGTCGGTGACCCGGTGGTGTTTGCCGCCGGTCTTGAACGGTTGCAGGGGACGCGCGTCACCTCGCGGGCGCTGGATGACAAGATGGGCGCCTGGCTGGTGGCCGAGGCCTTCTGTCGTCTGGCGGCGGGCAAGCGGCCGGCGGCCGACATCCACGCCCTGTTCACCGTCCAGGAAGAGGTCGGCCTGCGGGGAGCCGGTCCCGGCGCCTTCGGGGTCGCTCCTGACGTGGCGATCGCGGTCGAAATCGGTCACGGTACCGATACCCCGGCTCACAGTCCCGCGCAGAGCGGCGATGTCCGTCTCGGGAAGGGACCGCTGCTCTCGCGCGGGCCCAATATCAATCACGCCCTGTTCGGGCTGCTGCGGGCCACCGCCGCCGAGGTCGGGATCCCCCTGCAGGTGATCGGTGAAGCGCGCGGCACCGGAACCGACGCCAATGTCATCCAGCTCTCCCGCAACGGGGTGGCGACCGCCCTGCTGCGGGTGCCGACCCGCTACCTGCATACGCCATCGGAAGTCCTCGATCTGAACGACCTGGAACAGGCGCTCGACCTGCTGGTCGCCGTTGCCGGAAAGGTGCGTTCCCGACGCGATTTTATCCCTGACTGACGGCCGTTGCGGCGGGGGATCCGGGCGGGCTGGCGCGTCACGGTCGGCAGGTTGCCGGCGGCGTCTTTTTCTCGCTCTTTCCGGTTGACTCGCATTCGGCTCTGACCTAGTATTCCGGGTTATATTTTTTCACCCGTTTTTTCCAGCATCTCAGCTGCAAGGAGATCCCCATGCTCGACCCCGAGGTACGCGAAGGCCTGACCTTCGATGATGTTCTGCTGGTTCCCGCCCATTCCGAGATTCTGCCCAAGGAAGCCGATATTTCCACCTGGCTGACGTCGACCATCCGCCTCAATATGCCGTTGCTCTCGGCGGCCATGGACACCGTGACCGAATCACGCAGCGCGATCATCATGGCCCGTGAAGGCGGGATGGGGATCATCCACAAGAACATGACACCGAAGGAGCAGGCGGTCGAGGTCGACCAGGTCAAGAAATCGGAGTCGGGCATGATCGTCGATCCGATCACCATGGAGCCGGAGCAGAAGATCTTCGAAGCGCTGGCGGTAATGAAGCAGTACCGGATTTCCGGGGTACCGGTCTGCAAGAACGGCAAACTTGTCGGCATCATGACCAACCGCGACCTGCGCTTTGAAACCAATCTCGACCAGCCGATCGCCAACGTCATGACCCGGGACAAACTGGTTACCGTGCCGCCCGGAACGACCCTCGAAGAGGCCAAGCAGCACCTGCACGCCCACCGCATCGAAAAACTGCTGGTGGTCGATGACAACTACACTCTCAAGGGGCTGATCACCATCAAGGACATCGAAAAGGTCCGCAAGTATCCCAACTCCTGCAAGGACGACATCGGCCGGTTGCGGGTCGGCGCCGCCATCGGGGTCGGTCCGGATCGCGAGGAACGACTCGCCGAGCTGGTCGCCGCCGGTGTCGACGTGGTGGTGATCGACACCGCCCACGGCCATTCCCAGGGGGTGATCGACGCGGTTGTCGATACCCGGCGCCAGTATCCCGATCTGCAACTGATTGCCGGCAATATCGCCACCGGCACCGCCGCCGAAGTCCTGATCAAGGCCGGCGTTAACGCCGTCAAGGTCGGCATCGGTCCCGGATCGATCTGCACCACCCGCGTGGTCGCCGGGGTCGGCGTGCCGCAGATCACCGCCATCGCCGATGTGTCCGCCGTCACCCGCCGGCATGGGGTGTCGATGATCGCCGATGGCGGCATCAAGTATTCCGGTGAACTGCCCAAGGCGATCGCCGCCGGTGCCGACGTGATCATGATCGGTTCGCTGTTCGCCGGCACCGAGGAGTCACCCGGTGAAACCATCCTCTACCAGGGTCGTACCTACAAGTCCTATCGCGGCATGGGCAGCCTCGGGGCGATGAAGCGCGGCAGCAAGGACCGCTATTTCCAAGGGGATGTCGACAACGATGTCAAGCTGGTTCCCGAGGGTATCGAGGGACGGGTTCCCTACCGCGGACCGCTCTCCGACAATATTCATCAGCTGCTCGGCGGTCTGCGTGCCGGCATGGGCTATACCGGTTGCCGGACGATCCGTGAACTGCAGGAAAAGGGGCAGTTCATGCGCATCACCAACGCCGGGTTGCGTGAATCCCATGTCCACGATGTCAATATCACCCACGAAGCTCCCAACTACCGTATCGAGCGCAATTAACCGGATCGCCCGCGGGGCCGATCGCAAGATCGTTCCGCGGGCGCTTTCTTTCTCCGCCGCGATTCCGGCCGGTCACAGGAAATACCATGTCCCAGGATATTCACCAGGAACGGATTCTGATCCTCGATTTCGGTTCCCAGTACACCCAGCTGATTGCCCGCCGGGTCCGCGAAGCCCACGTCTACTGCGAACTGCATCCCTTCGACATGTCGCCGGCCGACATCAGGGCCTTCGCGCCGAAGGGCATCATCCTCTCCGGCGGCCCCAAGTCGGTTTATGAGGAGGGTGCTCCGGCGGTCGCCGAGGAACTGTTCGAGCTCGGCGTGCCGGTGTTTGGTATCTGCTATGGCATGCAACTGCTCTGCCACCATTTCGGCGGCGCCGTAGTGCCGGCCGGCAAGCGTGAATACGGTCATGCCGAACTGCAGCGAAAAGGAACGCCGGGGCCGTTGTTCGACAGTTTTTTCGTCGAAGGCAAAAGCCCGGTGTGGATGAGCCACGGCGATCACGTGGAGAAGGTGCCCGACGGCTTCGAGGTGATCGCCGCGACCGAGAACGCGCCGGTCTGCGCCATCCAGAACGTTGCCCGCAATCTCTATGGCGTTCAGTTTCACCCCGAAGTCAACCACACCCCGCGCGGCGAGGTGCTGATTGACACCTTTGTCCGCAAAATCTGCGCCTGCCACGGGGAATGGACCCCGGGGCAGATCATCGAGGACGCGATACGCCGCATCCGGGGCCAGGTTGGTGATGACAAGGTCATTCTCGGTCTCTCCGGCGGGGTCGACTCGTCGGTGGCGGCGGCGCTGATCCATCGCGCCATCGGCGACCAGCTGACCTGTGTCTTTGTCGACAACGGCCTGCTGCGGCTCGGCGAGGGGGACCAGGTGATGGCGACCTTCGCCGAGAATCTCGGCGTCAAGGTGATCCGGGTCGATGCCGAGGAGCGCTTTCTCGGCAAACTCGCCGGGGTGACCGACCCGGAAGCCAAGCGCAAGATCATCGGCGGACTGTTCGTCGATATCTTCGAGGAGGAATCGAAGAAAATCACCGACGCCAACTGGCTGGCGCAGGGGACCATCTATCCCGACGTGATCGAATCGGCGGGCGCCAAAACCGGCAAGGCGCACAATATCAAGAGCCATCACAACGTCGGTGGCCTGCCCGACTACATGAAGCTCAAGCTGCTCGAACCGCTGCGCGAGCTGTTCAAGGACGAGGTACGGGCGATCGGCGAGGAACTCGGTCTGCCGCACCAGATGGTCTGGCGGCACCCCTTCCCCGGACCGGGGCTGGGGGTGCGGATTCTCGGCGAGGTGAAGAAGGAGTACGCCGACATCCTGCGCCAGGCCGACGCCATCTACATCGAGGAACTCTACCGCAGCGGCCACTATGAGAAGATCAGCCAGGCCTTCGCCGTCTTCCTGCCGGTCAAGAGCGTCGGCGTGATGGGGGACGGGCGCACCTACGAGTACGTGGTCGCCCTGCGCGCGGTTGAGACCAGGGATTTCATGACTGCCGGCTGGTACCCGATGCCCTACGAAGACCTGGCCCGCATCTCCAACCGGATCATCAACGAGGTCAAGGGGGTCAACCGGGTCGCCTACGATATCTCCTCAAAACCGCCGGCCACGATTGAGTGGGAGTAGGGCTGATCTCTGCGCTGCCAGCCGGAAGATTGCGGTCAAGTCGCTGCATCTCGCGCCTGACCTGCTAATCTTGTTTCCATGTGTCCTCTTTTCAGATTGGCCATCGGCCTGTCGCTCCTGCTCCTTTCCGTGACACCGGTCGCGGCCGAGGAGCAGATCAGTGAATTCCAGGTCCGTTCCTTTACCGCCCAGTGCATCAACCTGCTGCGGCAGGACCGATTCGACCTGGTGGCCGGTTATTATCTTCTCGACCCGGGTCGGGATGCCGACCCGGTTGCCCGCGAGCGGCACCAACTGGCCGCCGGCCTGGCAAAACTGCGTGGCATCTTCGGGGATTTCGGCCAGGTGCGGATTCCGGACGCACCGCAGCGTTCCCACCAGTTTGAGATCCAGGGGATGACCGACGCCTACTGGCGGGATCGACCCCGGCATTTCCAGGTGGTCTATGGCACAACCTTTTCCCGTATCGGCGAAGGGGCGCTGGTTTTCCGGGTGGTGGTCTACGATCATCGGCTGCGGTTGCGTTCGGTCGCCTACGCCCTGTCGGCTGACGAGCCCGGGGCCGACCAGCGCAAAGCCGGGATCGAAAAGCATATGCAGAGCTTTTTCCAACATCTTCAGTCCGGTCGGCGCTAGTGCGCGAAGCTTGTTGCTCAACCTGTTCATCAGGGAGGGATCATGAACGGTGAAACGCGTCGCCGGGGAAAACCGGCCAAGAAGTACAGCCAGGCCGCCCGGCTGCACGATGTCATCCGCATCCTCGAGGCGCGCTATGGTGCCACCGTCGACGAACTGGCCGAGGAATGCGGCGTCACCCGGCGGACCATCTATCGCGACCTGCAGGCGATCAGCGACGCCGGCTACCCGCTGGTCAGTGAGCCGGGTGTCGACGGTCGCACGCTACATCGCTTTGTCAGCGGATTTTCCCGCATCCCGCCGGTTGCTTTCTCTCTTGAAGAGCTGATGACCCTCTACTTCTGCCGTGGACAGCTCGGTTTTCTGCGGGGAACCCCTTTTCAGGATGACCTTGACGCCATCTTTGGTCGTATCCGCTCGGTGCTGCCGCCGCGCAGCGTCGCTCACCTGGAGCGGATCGCTTCGGCCGCGGCGCCGAAGTTCCTCGGCATCCGCGACTATGCCGGCAGGAAAAAGCAGCTTGAACTGCTGCGCAGGGCGCTGCTTCATCAGTACCGCTGCCGGTTGCGTTACACCCCCCCGCACCGCGACACCGTCGCGTACCTGTTTGACCCTTACACCCTGCTGTTTCACAAAGATTCTCTCTACCTCGGCGGTTATGCTCACAACCGCGAGGCGTTGCGACTGTTCCTGGTCGACCGCGTGGAGGATGTGGAACTGCTCGATGAACGCTTCGAGGTCCCCGAGGACTACCGGGCCGAGGATCTGACCGGTCAGTCTTTCGGTCTGATCGACGAGGGGGAGGAGTTCACCGCGCGGGTGCGATTTTCCGGCGAGATCGCCCACCTGGTGCGGGAACGAACCTGGCATCCGAGCCAGCAGCTTCGCGAACTGGCAGACGGTTCCATTGAACTGAGCCTGACCGTCAGCGGCGAAACCGAATTGCTGGCCTGGCTTTATTCCTATCTCCCCCACGTCGAAGTCCTGGAGCCCGCTCCGTTGCGGGACCGCTTCGCGGACGGGCTACGCTGCGCACTGCAGAAATATTCCTGAATCAATATTGATGCTTTTGCAAAAAGCATCAAGAGTGTTGGCTAAGCAAAAAGCGCCGGCAGCAAGGCGCGCGATTGTCGAGCAATGAGGCGGACTTAAGTACGTTGAAGCAGCGAGACAAACGCAGCAACGCAGCTGCTGGTGAGTTTTTGCGACGCCATCAACATTGTGTGACTTATTCTGTCGTAAGGCCGGATATCCTGTAAGAGAAGTCAACTTGCTACCTTACGGGAGGTCAACATGGTCTTGCTGAACAGCGTGACAGAGACGGGGCAGGTCCTCTACCTGGATATCTGGAAACGGGAGAAATCGCGGGCCGCGGCCGGCGGGGAGCTGGTCTCCGGGATTCTTGGCGATGGCAGTTACGAAGGGGAAGTCCTGGTGGAGATCACGGCCGGCCGCTGTGAGCTTACCTTTCTCGACCAGCATCTCGATCCTTTGGCCCTCAAGGACTTTTTCGCCCGTGTCGACCGCGAGCAACTGCTGGAAGATCTTCAGGAGGCTCTGCTTCCCACCAGCGACGGGGCGCGCAACAACGGTCTGCCGCTCTTCCGGCGTGATGCGCCGCTTGCAGGCGCCTCGGGGGATGCGTTTCCTGAGCCGCTGGTGCGCGAGGGGCTGGCAGCCTGGCAGCCGAATCCCGAAATTGCCGATGGATTTGGGCTGGGGTAAAGGATTTGCATTTGCCCCGCCGCTGAGCTAAAACAGGGGGAACTTTCCGGAGACCCCCATGCGCACCCTTGTCCTGGCATCCACCAGCCCCTACCGTCGCCGCCTGCTTGCTCAGCTGGGCCTCAGGTTCATCGCCGCCGCTCCCCGCTGCGACGAAGAACTGAATCAGAGTGTCGCCCCCGAACTGCTGGTCAAGCATCTCGCCGCGCTCAAGGCCGAAAGCCTGGCGGAACGTTATCCCGACGCCCTGATCATCGGTTCGGACCAGGTCTTCGTCGATCCGCGCGGCCGCATTCTCGGCAAGCCGAAAACCGCCCATCGGGCCCGGGGCCAGTTGAAGGCCATGGCCGGCCGCACCCACACGTTTTATACCGGTCTGTCCCTGCTCGACAGCGCCAGCGGGCAGGCGCTGACCGATTTTGCCTCCTTCAGCGTTTCGCTGCGGGCTCTGACCGACGCCGAAATCGAGGATTACGTCGAACGGGAACGGCCCCTCGACTGCGCCGGTTCCTTCAAGATCGAGGGGCTCGGCATCGCCCTGATGGAAAGCATGGAGGGCGAGGACTACAACGCCCTGATCGGTCTGCCGCTGATCAAGCTGGTCGATTTTCTCCGCCAGTTCGGGGTGCCGGTACTCGGTTCCTGATTGTTGACCCCGCGTCGCCGCGGATGCTAAACTCGGCGCGCTTTCAGTCGCCGCCGCCGGGAACCCGCCGTCTCCCTTTTGCCTTTCTATCTTATTGGAATTCCAAGGTCTTATGCAGCACGCCAACTTTGTCCATCTGCATCTTCACAGCCAGTACAGCCTGCTTGACGGCGCCATCAAGATCGGTGACCTGGTGCAGCGTGCCAGGGATCTGAAAATGCCCGCCATCGCCGTCACCGACCACGGTAACATGCACGCCGCGGTCGAATTCTATCTCAAGGCCAACGATGCCGGGATCAAGCCGATTATCGGCAGTGAACTCTATGTCGCGCCCGAGTCCCGTTTCAAAAAGACCGACGCCCGCGGCTCTTCGGAGGCATCCTATCACCTGGTGCTGCTCTGCCAGAACCAGGTCGGCTATCGCAATCTCTGCAAGCTGGTGTCGGCGGCCAACCTCGAAGGTTTCTACTACAAGCCGCGCATCGACTGGGAACTGCTGCGTGATCACAACGAGGGGTTGATCGCCCTGACCGCCTGTCTCGGCGGCGAACTGCCGGCGCTGATCACCCTGGGCCAGTTTGACGAGGCCAAACGGCGGGCCGCGCAGATGGCGGAAATCTTCGATGACAACCGCTTCTTCCTCGAACTGCAGGAAAACTTCATTCCCGAACAGGAGCCGGTCAACAACGGCTTGAAACAGATCGCCCGTGATCTCGGCCTGCCGCTGGTGGCGACCAACGACTGCCACTACCTGACCCGCGAACAGGCTCATGCCCATGAGGTGCTGCTCTGCATCCAGACCGGCAAGACCATGGATGACCCCAAGCGGATGCGTTTTTCCAATGACGAGTTCTACGTCAAGACCCCGGAGGAGATGGCCGCCCTGTTCAAGGATGAACCGGAGGCGCTGGCCAACACGGTGCGTATCGCCGAACGCTGCAATATCGAGTTCGATTTCGACACCTACCATTTCCCCCAGTATGAAAAACCGGCCGACAAGAGCCTTGATGACGTGCTCGAAGAGATGTCCCGCGAGGGGCTGGAAGTGCGCCTGGCGGATATCCGCCAGGTGCGCGAGCTCTCCGCAGAGGAGGAGCAGACCTACCGGGACCGCCTGCGGCGGGAACTCGACTGCATCAAGCAGATGGGCTTCCCGGGCTATTTCCTGATCGTCGCCGATTTTATCAACTGGGCCAAGGATCATGATATCCCGGTCGGTCCGGGTCGCGGCTCGGCGGCCGGTTCGCTGGTCGCCTTTTCCATCCGCATCACTGACATCGACCCGATGCCCTACAATCTGCTGTTCGAACGCTTTCTCAACCCGGAGCGGATCTCGATGCCTGATATCGATGTTGACTTCTGCATCTACGGGCGGGAGGAGGTGATCGAATACGTACGCCGCAAGTACGGCGAGCCGAACGTCGCCCAGATCATCACCTTCGGCACCATGGCGGCCAAGGGGGTGATCCGCGATGTCGGCCGGGCGCTGGGCATGACCTACGGCGAGGTCGACCGTATCGCCAAGCTGATCCCCGGGGTACTCAACATCACCCTCAAGGAGGCGATGCAGCAGGAACCGAAGCTGGCCGAGCTGCAGCAGTCCGACCCCAAACTCAAGGAATTGATGCGGGTCGCCCTGGCGCTGGAAGGCCTGACCCGGCACGCCTCGACCCACGCCGCCGGGGTGGTGGTGACGCCGAGACCGCTCTCCGACTACCTGCCCCTCTACAAAGACCAGAAATCGGGCGGCCAGGTTACCCAGTACGCCATGAGTTACGTCGAGAAGATCGGCCTGGTCAAATTCGACTTTCTCGGCCTGAAGACCCTGACCGTCATCGACAACGCGGTGCGGCTGATCCGCAGTGGCGCCGATCCTGACTTCGACCTTAAACTGGTGACCGACGACGATCCGAAGACCTACGAACTGCTCTCCCGGGCTGAAACCACCGGGGTCTTCCAGCTCGAATCCTCGGGGATGAAGGAATACCTGGTCAAGCTCAAGCCGAACTGTTTTGAAGACCTGATCGCCATGGTCGCCCTCTACCGGCCGGGTCCCCTCGGCTCGGGCATGGTCGACTCCTTCATCAAGCGCAAGCACGGCCAGGAGGAATTCGATTACCCCTTCCCGCAACTGGAGCCGATCCTCAAGGACACCTACGGCGTCATCGTCTACCAGGAGCAGGTCATGCTGATCGCCCAGGTGCTGGCCAACTACAGTCTCGGCGGTGCCGACCTGCTGCGTCGGGCGATGGGCAAGAAGAAGCCGGAGGAGATGGCCAAGCAGAAGGAAATCTTTCTCGCCGGCGCCCGCGAGAACAAGCTCGACGCGAAGAAGGCCGAAGGGGTCTTCGACCTGATGGAAAAGTTTGCCGCCTACGGCTTCAACAAGTCGCATTCGGCCGCCTACGCCCTGGTCGCCTACCATACCGCCTACCTCAAGGCCCACTACCCGGTGGAATTCATGGCCGCGCTGTTGACCGAGGACATGGAAAACACCGACAAGGTGATCAAGAACATCAACGAGGTCCGCTCCATGGGCATCGAGGTGCTGCCGCCCGACATCAACGCTTCGGAGCGCAGCTTCACCGTCCATGACGGCCAGATCCGTTTCGGGCTCGGCGCCGTCAAGGGGGCCGGCAGTGCCGCCATCGAGGCGATCCAGCAGGCCCGCGAGGAGGGCGCCTTTGCCAGCCTGAGCGATTTCTGCGAGCGGGTCGATCTGCGGCGGGTGAACAAGAAGGTGGTTGAAGCGCTGGTCAAGTGCGGTGCCTTCGACTCCCTCGGCGGCCACCGCGCCCAGTTTTTCGACGCCCTGGAAGAGGCGATGGAGATCGGTTCCAAGGTCCAGCGTGAGCGGGAAATCGGCCAGGAATCATTGTTCGGCAGCGAGGAGATCATCTCCACGCAGAACGGCAACGGCTACGGCAAGCTGCCCGACGTCCCCGAATGGGAAGAAAAGGTCAAGCTCAATTTCGAAAAGGAATCCCTCGGCTTCTATATCTCCGGTCATCCCCTGGCGCGGCACAAGGAGGCGATCAAGCGCTTCGCCACGGTCGACACCGCCAGTATCGCCGAATGCGGCGACAAGGAGGAGGTTCGGCTGTGCGGCATCGTCAGCGGCATCAAGGAACTGACGACCAAGAAGGGGGACCGCATGGCCTTCGTCACCTTCGAGGACCTCAACGGTTTCGTCGAGACGGTGATCTTCCCCGAGACCTACGCCGCCTGCCGGGAGCTGCTGCAGGGGGATGATGCTTTGCTGGTCAGCGGCACCGTTGATGTCGGCGAGGAGAGCAACAAGCTGATGGTCAACCAGGTGCAGAACCTGGCCGAGGTGCAGTCGAGCCAGACCCGCCGGGTCCATTTCCGGCTCAGCACGCCGGGACTGGACGAGACCATGCTGCGGCGGCTCAAGGAGATCATCGAACGTCACCGGGGAGAATGCCGGGTGCTGCTGCACATGGTTATCCCTGACCGCAGCGAAACCCTGCTGAGCCTGCCGGAGAATCTCAAGGTTGCGGCCAGCGACCAAATGATGGATGATGCGGAAAAACTTTTCGGCTATAATGTCGTTACTTTTGAGTGATAAAAGGAATTTATTGCCAGGAAAATCTTTATTAACGGAGAGCCGCAGAGAGGAAGAAGGCGCAGAGAAAAATTGAAACTAACTTTGATGTTTTCGCCCGAAAGTCAAAATGGCTTTGGCGACGTCATCAACTGTGGTTTCATAATGAAGACCTCTCCACCTCCGCACCTCTCCGACTCAGCGTTAAAAAATCGCCTTTGCGTTTTTTTCGGGAGCCCACAAATGCAACATTACCTCGATTTTGAAAAACCGATTGTCGATCTGCAGCAGAAGATCCGCGAGCTGCGCGACTACTCGACCGATAATGTCGATTTTTCCAGCGAGATCAAGAAACTGGAGAAGAAGGCCACCAAGCTGCGGGACGAGATTTTCTCCAAGCTGAGCCGCTGGCAGCGGACCCAGTTGGCCCGTCACCAGGACCGGCCCTATACCCTCGACTACATCGAGCATGTCTTCACGGACTGGTTCGAGGTCCACGGCGACCGCAACTTCCGTGACGACCCGGCGCTGGTCTGCGGCTTCGCCCGCCTCGACGGCGAGCCCTGCGCGGTGATCGGGCACCAGAAGGGGCGGGACACCAAATCGAAGGTCTATCGCAACTTCGGCATGCCCAACCCGGAGGGCTACCGCAAGGCCCTGCGGGTGATGAAGATGGCTGAACAGTTCGGCCTGCCGATCTTCTGTTTCGTTGACACCCCCGGCGCCTTTCCGGGGATCGGCGCCGAGGAGCGCGGCCAGGCCGAGGCGATTGCCCGCAACCTGCGCGAGATGGCGGCTCTGACTGTTCCGGTGATCGTCACCATCACCGGCGAGGGGGGCTCCGGCGGAGCCCTGGCGATTGCCGTCGGCAACCGGGTGCTGATGCTGCAGTACTCGGTCTACGCGGTGATCTCGCCCGAGGGCTGCGCCGCCATTCTCTGGTCGGACGGCGCCCGCGGCCCGGAAGCCGCCGAGGCCCTCAAACTGACCGCCGCCGATATCGATTCTCTCGGTTGCGTGATCGATGAAGTGGTTCCCGAACCGGTCGGCGGAGCGCACACCGACTATGTTCTGGCGGCCGCCAACCTCAAGCGTTCCCTGAAGAAACACCTGGGCGAGCTGCAGGCCCTGTCGGGCGAAGAGCTGGTCGAACAGCGCTATCAGAAATTCCGGGCCATGACCCGGGTGCAGGAATAGCTTTTTCGCCGCCCGGCTGGAGACATCCCTTGGCCCCCGTCCTCTCGCGTTTTCCCGCTCTGTTGCCGTTCACGACCTGTCTGCTGCTGACGCTGTCGGTTGTCGGCTGCGGCGGTCCCGCCTATCGGACGCGGGTGATCGACACCCCGCAGAACCGGGAGCTGCAGGGCCATCAAAAGCCGTACATGGTCAACGGCCGTCGCTATGACCCGTTGCGGCAGTCGAACGGCTTCGTCCAGGAGGGGATGGCCAGCTGGTACGGTCGGAAATTCCACGGCCGCAAGACCAGCAACGGCGAAATCTACGACATGTACAAGATGACCGCGGCACACAAGACCCTGCCGCTGGGTGTATCGGTGCGGGTGACCAACAAGCGCAACGGCCGTCAGGCCGTGGTGCGGATCAATGACCGCGGTCCCTTCGTTGCCGGCCGGATCATCGATCTCTCCTACGCCGCCGCCAAGCAGCTCGGCGTGGTCGGCCCGGGAACCGCCCCGGTCAGGATCGAGGCACTCGGCTATGCCGAGCAGGGTTCGGGGCGCAAGGTCGCCTATCGGGCCCCGCGGAGTTACGATGTCGGCGAATTCTCGATCCAGGTCGGAGCCTTCGCCCTGGCCGACAATGCCTACCGCCTGGCCGACCGGCTGCGGGCCCGTTACGGCGCTTCCAGCGTCGCCGAAGGCTGGGTTTCCGGACAACGTTTCTACCGGGTGCGGGCCGGGCGTTACCGCAGCCTGGAGGCGGCCGAGGCGGCTCGCGAGCAGCTTGCCGGGCAGGGTTATGCCGGAGCCTTCGTGGTGGCGACGGAGTAGTAGCCGATGAAGCCTGAAGATCTGGCGAAACAGCTCGGCAGGGCGGATGCCCCGTTGGTGGTTGATGTCCGCAGCGGTTTTGAATACCGCGGCGGCCATATTCCGGGCGCCCTGCACATGCCTTTCTGGCGGTTGCCGGTTGATTGCGGGAAACTTCCTGACCGGAACCGGGCCCTTGTCCTGACCTGCGAACACGGGCCGCGGGCGCAGTTGGCACTCGGGTTCCTGCGGATGCGCGGTTTCAGCCGGATCGAGCTGCTGGACGGACACATGCATCGCTGGCGCGGCAGGAAGCTGCCGCTGGAGAAGGGCGGCTGATTCTGCCGTTCAAAGGGCCCGGTTGCGGGTTTCTGCCGCTGCCTCTTCCGTCCCGTTCCGTTTAATCTTTCGGGTGCTGATTCAAACCTGAATCAGTGGGTTTGTGCCGGATGAAGAGTGCAGGTGACAAGCTCACTGATTCAGGATAAAGGAGGGGTGATGCGTTTTCGTCTCTGGTTTCCGGTCCTGTTGCTGGGGCTGCTGACCGGCTGCGGCAGCAGCAATGATGCCACTCGCAGCAACAATTTCCTGCCGCTGACCGCCATCGAGGTCACCTCCAACCTGTCGCAGATCGCCAACCTGACTTCCGCCCAGCTGACGGCGGTCGGCAATTTCTCCGGTCAGTTCACCCGCGACATCACCGCCGAGGTGACCTGGAGCAGTTCCGATCCGGCCATCGCCACGGTTGACAACCAGCCCGGCAGCGTGGGGCGGGTGACGGCCGTTGCTCCCGGGACCGTAACCCTGACCGCCGACCTCGACGGGGTGACGGCCGATTTTCTGCTGACGGTGAGCAATGCGACCATCTCCACCTTGACCCTCAGCCCCCTGACTCCGAGCGCGGCCAAGGGTTTGACCCGACAATTCACCGCTACCGGCACCTTTTCCGACGCGACCAGCCAGGACCTGACCAGCGATGTCTCCTGGTCCTCGACCGTGCCGACGGTGGCGGCCATCAGCAACAGTCGCGGCAGCGAGGGACTGGTCTCGGCGCTGCTCGAAGGAACGACCGACATCTCCGCGACCTTCGACGGCCTGACGGCCTCCACCACCATGACGGTGACCGCGGCGGTGCTGCAGAGTCTCGCCCTTGCTCCCCAGAATGCCGCCATGGTCAGCCTCTCGATGCGTTCTTTCACAGCCACCGGGTCCTTTTCGGACGAGACGAGCCAGGATTTGACAGCCCAGGTCGCCTGGAGTTCAACGGATGCCACGGTTGCCGAAATTGACGCGGCCGGGGTTGTCACCAGCCTGAAGTCGGGGCAGACGACGATCAGCGCGGCCCTCAACGGTGTCAATGCCGGGACCGGACTCAAGGTCACCGGCGGGGACCTGACCGGTATCAGTATCACTCCCGTATCTCCCCTGTCGCTGGTCGCCGGAACCCGCGCGCAGCTGACCGCCACCGGGCAGTTCAGCAACAACACATCCCGCGACATCACGTCGCTGGTGACCTGGAACTCCGGCACCCAGGCCGTTGCTTCCATCAGCAATGTCAGCGGTCTGCAGGGCCGGCTGTCGGCCCTGACGCAGGGGACATCGACCATCACGGCCACCTATGACACCTTCTCACCCTCGGTCAGTCTGACCGTGAGCACACCTGTTCTGAACAGGTTGGACATCAGTCCGGCGGCACCCATCATTTTTGCCGGGACGACCCGGGCCTTTACCGTGACCGGGACCTTTGCCGGGAATGTCACCCAGGACCTGACCCTGGACGCGGCCTGGAGCAGTTCCAATTCGGCGGTGGCCGGTATCGGTGCGGTCGACCCGATCAGGGGGGTGGCGACCGGGGTGGCAGCGGGCCAGACCACGATCTCGGCCGCTTTCGGCGGGGTGCCGGACGGGACCGCCACGCTCGCTGTCCAGACGGCGACTCTCCAGTCGCTCAGCATCGTTCCACAGACGGTGAGTGTTTCATCCGGGGCGACTGTTCAACTTGCGGTGACGGCCACCTACAGTGGCGGCAGCCAGGATGTGAGCGCCGATGTCACTTGGAGCAGTCCGGACGAATCGGTCGCGGCATTTCTGGATTCAGTGCGCCACCCGGGTCTTCTGACCGGTGTCGATGTCGGTACCCTCGACGTTCAGGCCGCTTTCGGCGGTCAGACAGCCACGGTAACAGTCAATGTGCAGTAGTTCGGGAAGGATCTTGGCGATGAAAACGATGCTGTTGACGATCCTGATGCTCTGCTGGTCGATTGGCGGATGGGCATTTGACGGGACATTCTACAGCCAGCTCAATGCCGGTGCCGGCCTGCTGAATGATGCTGACAACAGCAGTGCCGATGGGACCTTCATTACCCAATCCGATCCCGGCGTGATGGCGTCCCTGAGCCTCGGTTACGCTCTTCCCGAGTCCTCCGCCTATCATGGCGGCCGGGTCGAAATCGAAGCGGCCTGGCGGCAGAATGCCGTCGACAAGGTCGAGTTCGTTGAAGGAAAGTTTGCCGGTGACGGCGACATCACCGCCTGGAGCCTGTTGCTCTGCAGCTATGGTGAACGTCGTAATCGCACCCCCTGGACTCCCTACTTCGGCGCCGGGCTCGGTGTCGCCTCGATCTCCCTCGACACGGTGACCGTGGCCGGTTCCCCGCTGGCGGATGATGATGACCTGGTGCTGGCCTACCAGGTCGGACTCGGGGTTGATTACGCCATCAACCCGCGCTGGAAACTCGACCTCGGTTACCGCTATTTCGGTACCACCAGCCCGAGTTTCAAGGACGCGACCGGCGAGGAGTTTGACGGCGAGTATGACAACCACAGCTTCATGGTGGGGTTGCGGGCGTCGTTCTGAAGTATCTGCAGAGGGGATTGATATATCCCACCCCTGATTTCCCGGTTGTATGAGGGGCCAGGCTAAGGAACCTTGCCCCATTGCCGATCAATTTCGCTCCAGATTCGGCGTATCTCGTCTTCCGATACCACTGTCATGAGGCTGTCATAGAGTCGGCAGAGTCGCTTTTTTTTGTGTTGGGCCGCCTCACCCAACACCCTCTCCTTCGGGAAGAAATCATCATTGGGGGCGAACATGCTCAGCGTCACACTGAAATTGCGTCGTGCCTGCTGTAACGTCCAGCCCCCGTTCGGCCCGCCATTATCCTGGTCCGCATAAGGGTCGTCCTGGCCGTCATCCTCCCAATGGCAGATGGAGCAATAGTCAAAAGCTCCCCGGAATTCCAGGGTGGGATAGCCGCAGCAGGGGCAGGTCGTGTGTCCGTTGCAGTGGGTTGGATGGTGATTGAAGAACAGTCGCCTTCGGGCAAAAGGTGAATCCTCCAGCCCGGCCGGGGGCGTCCACTCTTTAGGTGCAAGAATATCTCCCTTGAGCCATTGATAGCTATACTGTTCCATTGTTCCTCCCTGTGGTCGGCAAGGATATCATAACAGGCTTTTGATCAATAGCGGACAACTCGCAAATTCCCTTGAGATGGCGTCTGAAATGACCTACATTGTTGATGTTTTTTGCTCTGTTGCGGGATAGCGGATCGCCTTGACGACGAACTGCGGCACAATCCATTCGGGCTGCTCGGCGAACATCAGCACCCCGGCAATAAAATACACGCCACCGACTATCTTGATACGGAAGATTTCGCCGGACCGCTGCCGAAAATATTCGATGGTGCCCTGGCCTTTGTCATGCGCAATCTGCACAAGGTACAGGCCGGGCGCGGGGTGAATGCGCCGGGGACGCCGGAGATTCCTGAAACCGTCTTCGAGGAACTGCTGGTCAATGCTCTGGTCCACCGTGACTACCTGATAAGTGCTCCAATCCGCCTGTTCATGTTCGACAACCGCATCGAGATCATCAGTCCCGGTCATCTGCCGAACAACCTGACGGTAGAAAAAATCCGCGCCGGGAACTCCAATATTCGCAACCCGATCCTGGTGTCCTACGTGGCCAAGGGTCTGTTGCCCTACCACGGGCTGGGCTCGGGCATCAAACGCGCCCTGGAGAAGTGGTCCGACATCGATTTTACCGACGACCACGACGGCTGCTTGTTCACCGCAACGGTGCACCGAAAACCTGTGGAGGAGCCGGAGCTTGTGGAGCACGATGCTGTTTTATCCGGTCAACCTGACCCGAGTCGTGATCTTTTAACCGACGCTCAGTCGGGAAAACGTCGGGAAAACGTCGGGAAAGATCCTGAAAGCCTGTCGAGACAAAAGCACTATCACTATCCCGGAATTAGCTGTTTTGATTGGTATAACCGAGCGATCTATTGAACGGAACATTCAGAAGCTCCAGGCGCAAGGTTTGCTTCGGCGGGTTGGAGGGAGGAAAGAAGGGTATTGGGAGGTGGTCGAGTGAGAATTCAGACCATTGGAATCACCCACTACAAGGCCTTTCTCGGTACCCGTGAGGTCCAGCTGGCCGGAAAGTCTCTTTTCATTTACACGCCCACATTGACGCAGTCCTTTGAGGGTTCGAAACAGAGAATCGCTTCCCGCAGGTGATATGGATTTTTGATTCAGTTGATGCCGGATTGTTCCGACGTCAATGGGGTTTAATGCGGACGCCCATGGCCCGGCAGAAACTGATCAAGTCGTTAAGCCCTTCAGAAATAATCGTTTTAAGAATTTCCAGATCCAGTTCCTGGTACTCATGAATGGCGATGTTGCGAAATCCGACCATCGCCTTCATTGCCCGCGCCAGAGACTGTTCCAGCAACCCCCTGGCAACCAGCATCTCAAAAGCCTGGGCGGCACCCTGCGGAATGCCGAGATGATGCCGTGCCACCTGGTGCATGGCCATGTCGATTGTCGCCTGGCAGGCCCGTTCAAGGTTCAGGATCAGAGCATCAACATGGGTGAAATTGTCGAGGTTGGGGCAGGCCGTCACTTCCTGATGAATCCGGCTGATGCATCGTTCGATAATCTGGGCCTTATTCAGCAGTATATTCATCTGAGTCATTCTCCCGGATCAGGTACGCGTCCAGAACCTCCCGGCGGGCGTAGTTGTAGTCGACATAGGCCGAAAGCATCTGCATGAGAAACAGGTCACGGCAGTCCTCGTCACGGCAGAAAATTTCCTTGCCGTGCCGGTAAACTTCGGTGGCGTAAATCAGGTTTTCCAGGGAAAGAATTCCCAGATGGACGGGGCGGCCGGCGATTGTTTCGAGGTCTGCCGACAGGGAGAGCAGTTTGTTCGTGAGCGGAGCAGGCCCATTGAAGAGCAGGGCGATGTCAAGATCGCTTGCGGGGCGCAGTCGCCCTCTCGCTGCCGAGCCGTGCAGATAAGCGACGGCAAGGCCGGACAGGGAACCCAAACTTTCAGCGATTGCCGACAGTTGCTTTGCGGGGACTGTAAGGGAGCTTGCCGTCATGATGAGTGATAATCCATTTCAGGTCCAGGAATTCGGCGGTTGAACCTGAATCCGTCGACAAGGGGCTCATGGAGTCAGGTTGAAATCAATCTTAGAGTTCGCCGGTAAGGCAGTCAACCGCTATATCTTCGTGATGTTGGATGCAGACAGTGCTGTGAAACCTAGCCGAGCCCGCGTTTTTTCATTTCGGCCTTCAGCAGCTCTTTTTGCCGCACCGGCAGGTTGCGCTGTGCCGCGAGGGCGCGCAGGTCGCCGCTTTTCAATCGCGGCAGCCAGAGGGTGTACCAGACGGCCGGGGTCTTCGGGCACTTGAGGATGGCGAGGCGCAATTGTCGGCGCTGCTGCCAGCGCGGATGGCGGGCGATCTGCGAGATGCTCTCGGCGTTGGCCTTGCCGCTGCGCAGGAATTGCAGCAGCGCGACCTCCTTGAGGCGCGGGTTGTCGAGGCAGGCCTGGACCAGGCGCGGGTCGCCGTCCCTGATCAGGGCCTGCAGAATGGTGGAGGTGGCGCGGCGCGCCAGGCTGAGCTTGTTGCCGAGTTCCTCGCCGGGCAGGCGCAGGATGATCTGGCGCTCGGCCGCCAGGCGCTGGTCGGGTGTGGGGCCGGGCAGGGTGCAGAGGTCAAGCAGTTCGAACAGGTAGAGGTGCGGCAGCAGGCGCAGCACGGTGGCCGCCGGGGTGTTCGGATTGCGCGCCAGCGCCAGCTGCAGCCGGTGCCCGGCCTTCTCCCGGGTGCGCTGGTCGATCGCCTTGAGCAGTCCTTCCGGCAGGTCACGCCTTTTCAGCAGCACCAGCAGGTGCTCTTCCCCGACCCCGGGGTTCTTCAGCAGGTTGAGCAGCACCTCAGGATCGGAGTCGCGGACCAGCTGGAACAGCTCGTCCCCGTCGGCCCGCAGGGCGCACAGCAGCCTGATCGCCTTGTCCCGCTCATCCCCCATGGTTCCGCTCAGCCCTGGCGATAGAATCCGTACTCTTCGAGGAACGCTTTCTTGAAGGCGACGAAGTCGTTCCGCTCGATCGCCCGGCGCGCTTCCGCCACCATGGTCAGGTAGAAGTGGACGTTGTGGATCGCCGACAGGGTCGCCGAGAGCACCTCGTTGGCATTGAACAGGTGGTGCAGGTAGGCGCGGGTGAAATTGCGGCAGCAGTAGCAGTCGCAGGAGGTGTCGACCGGGTAGAAGTCACGCCGGAACCTGCGGTTGGTCAGGCGCAGCTTGCCGCGCCGGGTGAAGAGGGTGGCGCTGCGGGCGTAGCGGGTCGGGATCACGCAGTCGAACATGTCCATGCCGCGCTCGATGCTTTCGAGGATGTCCTCCGGCAGGCCGACCCCCATCAGGTAACGGGGTTTGTTTTCCGGCAGGAAGGGCTCGGTGAACTCGACCACCTGCTTCAGCAGTTCCAGCCCCTCGCCGACGCTGACGCCGCCGACCGCGTAGCCGGGGAAGTCCATCGCTGCGAGCTGCTCGGCGCACTCGCGGCGCAGATCCCGGTAGACGCTGCCCTGAACGATGCCGAACAGCGCCTGGTCTTCGCGGCGGTGGGCTTTGCGGCAGGCTTCGGCCCAGCGCAGGGTCTTCTTGATTGATTGGGCGGCATAGTCGTGGCTGGACGGGTAGGGGATACACTCGTCGAAGGCCATGATGATGTCGGCGCCGAGGGCGTTTTCGATGGCGATCGCCTCTTTCGGGCCGAGAAAGGTCTGTTCTCCGGTCACCTCGTTGCGGAAGGTGACCCCGTCTTCGCCGATCTGTTTCTTCGGCAGGGAAAAGACCTGGAAGCCGCCGCTGTCGGTGAGAATTGGCTTGTCCCAGTTCATAAAGCGGTGCAGGCCGCCGGCTTTCTCCACCAGTCCTTCCCCCGGTTTCAGGTGCAGGTGGTAGGTGTTGGCGAGGATGATCTGCGCGCCGGCGGCATCGACCTGATCGGGGGTCATCGCCTTGAGGGCGCCGTGGGTGCCGACCGGCATGAAAATCGGTGTTTCAATAACCCCGTGCGGGGTGGTCAGACGACCGCGCCGGGCACGGCTGTCTGTATCGTTGGCGAGAAGCTCGAAGGGAAACATCAGTCGGTCTCTTTCGGTTGAATTGCGGGCATTGAAAAGGCCTCTTCTTTTACCAGAAAACGGCGATATCGACAAGCATTACCGGCTCTTTTTGTCGCCCCTCAACAGGCATTCAAACCCGCATGAAATGGGCCCTTGACGGAGAAGAACAAAGTTTGAAACATTGTATACAGTGTGCATGTTTTCAGTTGACATGTATACGTTTCGAGTGGTATGTAGGGCGGGCTGAACCGGACCTTGAAGCGACTGTCCGGTTCCTGCATTCTTTGTTCCTTTTTCAACCTTTTTAACTCTTGATACAGGGGGTCTGTCAAATGCAATCTGTGATCGAATGGAGAGGTCCACCCCGTTCCAACTGTCCAGCCTCAGTGCCATCGCCGTTGCAGGGAGGCGGCGAGGCTGGTGTCCCGTTCCCCTGATTCTTTAGTTCACTTCACTACTTTGAGGGATTAAACATGAGTATGCTGAAAAGTTCCGTGGGCAGAAAGCTCACCATGGCCGTGACCGGGGCAATCCTGGTCCTCTTCATCCTTGGCCACGTGCTCGGCAATATGTCGATTTTCGTCGGCCCGGAAGGCATCAACGCCTATGCTGTTCACCTGCGGGATCTCGGTCCGTTGCTGTGGGTCGTGCGCCTGGTGATGCTGGTGGTTTTTGTTCTGCATGTCTGGTTCGGCATCCAGCTGACCTTGGAAAACCGGGCGGCCCGTCCGGTCGACTACCAGCAGAAAAAGAACCTCGTCACCACCTTCGCCGCCAAGACCATGATTGTCAGTGGGCTGGTGCTGCTGGCCTTCGTCATCTACCACGTGCTGCACTTCACCCTGCATGTCGGTGTCGACAATGTCGATCAACTCGCCAAGGCCTATATGGGTGAGCATTTCGATGTTTACACCATGGTCGTGACCGGGTTCGGCAAGGCGATCAATGTTCTCGTCTATGTGGCCGCCATGATCCTGCTGTTCTTCCATGTCAGCCACGGCTTCCAGAGTTTTCTGCAGACCCTGGGGCTGAGCAACGAATGTGTTCAGCCGAAATACCAGGCGGTCGGCAAATTTCTTGCTCTGGTGGTTTCCATCGGCTTCATCTCCATTCCCGTCCTTATCATGGTCGGCATTGTCAAACTCTAGGGGGTACATACAGTGATTCTCGACGGCAAATGCCCTACAGGGCCTATTGAAACTTCATGGGATCGCCACCGCTTTGACATGAAGCTGGTGAACCCGGCCAATAAACGTAAATACAAGATCCTGATGGTGGGAACCGGCCTCGGCGGAGGCGCCGGCGCGGCCACCTTGGGTGAACTCGGCTACAATGTCGAATGCTTCTGTTACCAGGACAGCGCCCGCCGCGCCCATTCGATCGCCGCCCAGGGCGGCATCAACGCGGCCAAGGCCTACCCGAACGACGGCGACAGCATCCGCCGGCTTTTCTACGATACCATCAAGGGCGGCGACTTCCGTGCCCGTGAGGCCGATGTCTGGCGTCTTTCCCAGGTGTCGAACAATATCATCGACCAGTGTGTCGCCCAGGGCGTTCCCTTTGCCCGTGACTACGCCGGTTACCTGGTCAACCGCTCCTTCGGCGGCGCCCAGGTTTCGCGGACCTTCTACGCCCGCGGCCAGACCGGCCAGCAGCTGCTGATCGGCGCTTACCAGTCCCTTTCCCGCCAGGTGAAAGCCGGCAAGGTCAAGATCCACAACCGTCGCGAGATGCTCGACCTGGTGGTGGTTGACGGCCATGCCAAGGGGATTACCTGCCGCAACCTGATCACCGGCGAGATCGAGTCCCACTGGGGCGACGCGGTGGTGCTGGCGACCGGCGGCTATGTCAACGTCTTCTACCTGTCGACCAACGCCATGGGGTCCAGTGTCACGGCGAACTGGAAGGCGGCCAAGAAGGGCGCCTTCTTTGCTAATCCCTGCTACACCCAGATTCACCCGACCTGTATTCCGGTGACCGGCGATCATCAGTCGAAACTGACCCTGATGTCGGAATCGCTGCGGAACGACGGCCGCGTCTGGGTGCCGAAGAAAGCCGGCGACAAGCGGCCGGCCAACGAGATTCCCGAGGACGAGCGCGACTACTACCTCGAAACCAAGTACCCCTCCTTCGGCAACCTGGTGCCGCGTGACGTTGCTTCGCGCAACGCCAAGCTGCAGGCCGATGCCGGCAAGGGAGTCGGGGCTTCGGGCTATGCGGTCAATCTTGATTTCCGCGATGCCATCAAGCGCGATGGCGAAAAAGCCATTCGTGAGCGCTACGGCAACCTGTTCCAGATGTATGAGAAAATTGTTGATGAGGATGCCTACAAAGTGCCGATGCGTATCTACCCGGCCCCGCACTACTGCATGGGCGGTCTTTGGGTCGATTATGAACTGCAGAGCAACGTCCCCGGCCTGTTCGTTCTTGGCGAGGCCAACTTCTCGGTTCACGGCGCCAACCGTCTCGGCGCTTCGGCGTTGATGCAGGGGCTCTCCGACGGTTACTTCGTCATTCCCTACACCATCGGTCCCTACCTCGCCTCGACCACCCCGGGCGCGGTGACCACCGACCACGACGCCTTCAAGGAGTCGAAGGCCCAGGTTGAAGCGAACATCGAAAAGCTGCGTAATATCAAGGGCAACAAGACCCCGTTTGAGTTCCATCGTGAGCTGGGCAAGATTATGTGGGACAACGTCGGCATGGCCCGTTCGGAAGAGAGCCTGAAGAAGGCTCTGACCGAAATTCCCAAGCTGCGTGAAGAGTTCTGGCAGAACCTCAAGTGTGTCGGCAACGACAAAGAGGTCAACCAGCAACTGGAGAACGCCGGCCGCGTCGCCGACTTCCTTGAATTTGCCGAAGTGCTGGCATTCGACGCCCTCAACCGCAAGGAATCCTGCGGCGGCCACTTCCGGGTCGAGAGCCAGACCGAAGAAGGCGAGGCGCTGCGCGACGACGAAAATTACGCTTACGTCGCCGCCTGGGAGTACAAGGGCGAAGGGAAGGCTCCTGAGCTGCACAAGGAGCCCCTCAAGTTTGAAAATATCCATCTTGCCCAGAGGAGTTACAAATAATGTCCGAGAAAACAATGAATCTTACGCTGTACGTGTGGCGGCAGGCCAATGCCAAAGCACCCGGAAAAATGGAGCGTTACGAGGCCAAAGGTATTTCTCCGGACATGTCTTTTCTCGAAATGCTCGACGTGACCAACGAGCAGCTGATCAAGCAGGGGATCGAGCCGATCGTCTTCGATCATGATTGTCGTGAGGGCATCTGCGGCATGTGTTCCCAGGTGATCAACGGCGTGCCCCACGGCCCC
Source organism: Geothermobacter hydrogeniphilus (assembly GCF_002898515.1). GTDB lineage: Bacteria > Desulfobacterota > Desulfuromonadia > Desulfuromonadales > Geothermobacteraceae > Geothermobacter_A. The sequence goes on from NZ_PPFX01000007.1 coordinate 43,297, forward strand.
GAAGAACTGGTCACCGTCTGCCAGCTGCACATGCGTCGTTTCAACGACGGCGACACCATCTTCATCGAGCCCTGGCGCTCGAAGGCCTTCCCGATCGAGAAGGACCTGATGGTTGATCGCGGCGCCTTCGACCGCATCATGCAGGCCTATGGCTATACCTCGATCACCTGCGGCGGGGCTCCGGATGCCAACGATCATCCGATTCCGAAGTGGCAGCTTGACCGGGCCATGGATGCCGCCGAGTGCATCGGCTGCGGCGCCTGTGTCGCCGCCTGTCCGAATGCTTCGGGAATGCTCTTCACCGCCGCCAAGGTGGCGCATCTGAACATGCTGCCGCAGGGCAAGCCGGAAGGCGCCCGCCGGGTCAAGGCGATGATTGCCGCTCATGATCTCGAAGGTTTCGGTAACTGCACCAATCACTACGAGTGTGAAGCCGCCTGCCCGAAAGGGGTCAAGACCGCTTTTATCTCGTATCTGAACAAGGAGCTGATCAAGGCGCTGCCGAAAGGGGCCCAGGATTAAGCTTTCTGCATCCAGCTTTTATGGGCGGGTCCTTTCGGGCCCGCCCTTTTTTTGTTAGTCTGTCGCCATGGAATGGTTCGATACCCAGGCACTGAGGCAGGTTGACTACGTCCACGCGCGTTTTCAGATCGAATTCGACCGGGATTTCGAGCTGGGGCCGGACGTGTTGCTGCAGTTGCGTCGCGAATTGAAAATGGCCCGTAAAATTCTCGCCGGGTGTTGCCGGGAGGAGAAACTCCAGGCACAGCTGGACCTGTTGTTCACGCCATGCCGAAATCCGGATCCTCGGACACGCAAGGCGTTCCCGTTTTATCCACCTCCCTTTGTCATTCAGCTGCCCGAGAACCTGCCTGTTGTCCTCTCGGCAGGTGACCTTTTCTCCCTCGATGTGGTTTTCTGGGGAGAGGGAAGGCAGTTGATCGGATCCTTCTGCAGGTTGTTGCTGACTTTGGGGGAAATCGGGATCCATCGCCGGGAAGGTGCTTTCAGTATTGTCCGGGTTGCGGCTCAGCTCCCCGATGGTACCTGGCATGACCTTGAATTTGGAGGTGATCCTGAAGTCGATCCCGCGCTGCCGATCCTTCAGGCGCTCGATCTGGTCGAATCGCAGCGTTGTGACGCGACCCTGAAGTTTCTGTCTCCGGCCCGGTTGCTGGTTCATGGCCGGCCGCTGTTTGCTCCGAATCATACCGTCCTGCTTCCCTTTTTTTTACGACGCCTGACCGGAATGTGCGTTGCCTGGTGCGGAGTGGAGGTTGTCCCGAACCCTGCTGAACTGCTTGCGCGCTTCGCCGTGGTGGATAAAGGGGCTTCCCGTCTGCATTGGCAGGATTGGCGGACCCTTGACAAGGGCCATTCAACCCAGGATCTTGGCGGTCTGGCAGGGGAGATCGACCTGCCGGGTCCATGGCGGGAGGAACTTCACCCTCTGTTTGCCATCGGTCATTTACTTAATCTCGGCAAGGGAGCTTCCTATGGCGGCGGCTCCTGGAAGTGCCGCTGAATTCTCCGGTACCTGTTGCGACCCTTCGATTGCCCGGTATAATGGAGAAAAGGCTTGTAAAATCAAGGGGGTGCCGAATGGTCGATATCTGGAAAGAACGTGAAAAGGCCTTGGAAAACGAATACATCTATCGTCAGGAAAAAGAAAAAATCCGCAAAATGCAGAAGGACGCGCGCGAAGAGCTGATTCATGACCTTTGCCGAGGTCGCTGCCCCAAGTGTGGAGAAATGATTGAGGCGATGACCTTTCGTGGGGTTCCGCTTGACAAATGTCCCGGTTGCGGCGGCATCTGGCTGGGGCCTAATGATCTCCAGATTCTTTCCGGAAAGGATCATCGCAACTGGTTTGACCAGTGGTTCAACGCAGCCGATGATTATCCCGAAAAACTTGCCGAATAGTGTCGCGGCGGTATTGATGTCCGCGGTGTCGCCCTGATGGGAGGAGCATGCGATGGGTTTCTGGTTGTTTCTGATTCTGGTGATTTTGATTCTCGCCGGAGGGTGGTTTTACCGTCGTCTGCTCGACATCGAACGGGATATCCGGCGGGAGATGGCCGAAGAACAGGGCGCAGTCGCGAACCGGGGTGAGGTGCCGACATTGGAAGAGGCTCCGGAGATCCGGTCTCAGGAGCCCCCGGAGATGGCTGATGTTGAGCGACGGATTCAGGATATTGTCTCTGCCGAATCCGGATTGCTGCAGACGGAACTGTATGACAGGATTGCCGACCTGCCGCGCCGGAAACTGCAGCAACTGTTGCGCAGCATGGAAGGTGAAGGTCGTCTGCGCCGGGAAAAAGAGAAAGGTCGTTACCGGCTCTATCCTTCGGGATGACGTGGATCCAACCCGAAGCAGATGCACCTGGTCCAATAAAAATGCCCCCGGCCTGTCAACCGGGGGCATTTTTACTGGTCTCGCCCGGAGGTTTACCGGTTGCGCAGGTTATAGAAAACATCTTTGCCGTTGAAGACCGCAACCTTGTCGAGTTCGTCCTCGATACGCAGCAGTTGGTTGTACTTGCAGATCCGGTCGGTACGGCAGAGAGACCCGGTTTTGATCTGGCCGGCGTTGGTGGCGACCACCAGGTCGGCGATGGTGGTGTCTTCGGTCTCGCCGCTGCGGTGAGAGACAACCGCGGTGTAACCGGCGCGTTTGGCCATCTCGATCGCTTCAAGGGTTTCGGTCAGGGTGCCGATCTGGTTGAGTTTGATCAGGACCGAGTTGGTGATGTTCTTCTCGATCCCTTCCCTGATGATGCGGGTGTTGGTGACGAACAGGTCGTCACCGACCAGCTGAATGCGTTCACCAAGCCGCTCGGTCAGCAGTTTCCAGCCGTCCCAGTCGTTTTCCGCCATGCCGTCTTCGATCGAAATGATCGGGTAGCGGTTGACCAGATCTTCGTAGAAGTCAACCACCTGTTCTGCTGTCTTGATGGCATGCTCTTCGTTGGCGAAGTTGTATTTGCCGTCTTCGTAGATTTCCGACGCGGCAACATCGAGGGCCAGCAGGACATCTTCCCCGGGTTTGTAACCGGCGGCCTCGATCGCCTCGACAATCACCTGCAGGGCTTCCTCGTTACTGGCCAGATTCGGGGCGAATCCACCTTCGTCGCCGACGGAGGTGTTGTAGCCTTTGTCCTTCAGGACTTTTTTCAGACGGTGAAAGATCTCGGCGCCCATCCGCAGTGCCTCTTTGAAGGAAGCGGCACCGGCCGGCAGAATCATGAATTCCTGAATGTCGACGTTGTTGTCGGCGTGCTCGCCGCCATTGAGGATGTTCATCTGCGGCAACGGCAGCTCCTTGGCGTTGGCGCCGCCGATGTACTGATAGAGAGGCAGTCCGGCCTCTTCGGCGGCCGCCTTGGCGCAGGCCAGGGAGGCACCGAGGGTGGCGTTGGCGCCGAGATTGCTCTTGTAATCGGTGCCGTCCAGCTCGATCAGCTTGCGGTCGATGCCAACCTGATCCGAAGCTTCCCAGCCGACCAGGGCGTCGGCGATGATTTCGTTGACATTTTCGACAGCCTTGAGAACGCCCTTGCCGAGGTAGCGTGACGTGTCGCCGTCGCGCAGCTCCAGGGCCTCTCTTTCGCCGGTCGAGGCGCCGCTCGGTACCGCCGCGCGGCCCATGGCGCCGCTTTCGAGGAAAACTTCAACTTCAACGGTCGGGTTGCCGCGCGAATCAAGGATTTCGCGGGCGTAAACATCAATAATTTCGCTCATTTTTGCCCCCTTGGCGATGGGATTGGAAGTTTGGGCCGAAACAGCCGGTCCTATTTATATCATAAGGATTTGATTTGGGAAGGGTTTTTCCTGCCGCCGGAGGACAGGCAACAGCGTTGCTTTTCTGAACCCGGAATGATATTTATTTGTCTCTTGGCCGGTGACGGCCCTCAGTCGCCGGCGGACCCTGGTTCCGACTGTCGTCAAAGGTGGTTTTACTTGAACGAAAGTGATCGCTCCAATCGTTTTGAAGCGCCTGATCCCGAGTTGGCTGCACGTCTGTTCGGACGTCAGAATTGTCATCTTAAACTGGTGGAACGACTGCTGGACCTGCGGATCGGCTCAAAAGGAACGATTCTTCATTTCCGCGGAGAGCGCTGTCGGATTGAACTGGCGCAGCGGTTGTTCGAGGAACTGACCGACCTGCTCCGTCAGGGGTATCCCCTTTATCCGCAGGATATCGATTATGCTATCCGCATTCTGTCTGCCGATTCCCGCACCCGGTTGAAGGATATTTTCCTCGATACCATCTATGTTTCGGCGCGCAAGAAGATCATCACGCCGAAAAGCCTGGCGCAGAAAAATTATATTGACGCCATCCGTGAGTATGATGTGGTTTTTGGTGTCGGACCGGCCGGAACCGGCAAGACCTACCTGGCGATGGCGATGGCTGTTGCCGCCCTGATGCGCAAGGAAGTCAGCCGTATTCTGCTGGTGCGGCCGGCGGTGGAGGCGGGGGAGAAACTCGGTTTTCTGCCGGGAGATATCGCCGAGAAAGTCAATCCCTACCTGCGGCCGCTGTATGACGCGCTGTACGACATGGTCGATCTGACCCACGGACAGGAACTGGTCGAGGAAGGAATCGTCGAGGTTGCTCCCCTGGCGTTCATGCGCGGTCGCACTCTCAATAATGCTTTTGTTATCCTCGACGAGGCGCAGAATACCACCACGGAACAGATGAAAATGTTTCTGACCCGTCTTGGATTCGGCAGCAAGGCTGTTGTGACCGGCGATATCACTCAGATCGACCTGCCCTCCGGGCGTGCGTCGGGATTGCTTGAGGCGATTCAGATTCTCAGGGGCGTTCAGGGCATCGAAATCATGACCTTCTCCGACCAGGATGTGGTCCGGCATCCGATCGTGCAGACCATCGTGCAGGCCTACGAGCGGGCCTCAAAACTGCCAAAACGGGCACAGCCCGGGATGAAACAAGGTTCACCATGAGCAATCCGGAACGCAAACCGGAATCACCGGTGAGGAAGAAGACGCGCGACCATGGCGTGTCCGCCACCCTGCAGGGTGTTCCGTCGCACAACCAGTCGCTGGTCCTGCTGGCGATTCTCGCCCTGCTGCTGACCCTGATTATCATTCCCAAGGGTGGGGGGGCGCCGGCTCATTATGCACCGGGTGATATCGCATCGCGGGACATCAAGGCGCCGCGGGATCTGTTGATCCCGGATCTCGAACTGACCGAAAAGAAACGCCGCGAGGCGCAGCAGGCGGTGTTGCCGCTGTATGATTATGATCCCTCTGTCGGACGGGGACTGGCGGATCGTCTTGGTCAGGTTTTTACCCTTTTAAAGGAGGGCCCGCAGGATAACCTGGCTCCCGGCAACCTGCAGCCCGAGGTTGAAAAAATTCTCGGGGTCAATCTTGGGGAGAAGGAATTCAAGACCCTGGTGGCATTGGCGTCGCAGGAAGAAATCCATGCCGCTCTGCAGCAGGGGCTGGTCAAGGCTCTCAAGACCAAGGCGGTTGCCAATCTGCGCCTTTTTCAGCAGGATCGCAACCGCGGGGTGACGGTTCGCAACCTGGTCAGCAACAGTGAAACAGAGCTGGCGGATCTGACCACCGTGGTCGGGGTCGGAGAACTGCGTAACCGGATTCTTGCCGCCGTGAAGGGTGTTGCCGGTCTCAAGAAGAGCAATGGCAAGGTTCTGGCTGACCTGCTCGGTCGGTTGGCCCGGCCGAACCTGACCTTTAACAAGAATGCCACCGAGGAACGCAAGCGGCTTGCCGCTGAAGCGGTTCAGCCGATTCTTTCCCAGGTCAAGAAGGGGGAGATGATTGTCCGCGAGGGTGCCAGGGTCAGCGCCGACCAGGTCAAAAAGCTGACTGCGGTGCGGGCCCTGAACAAGGACCAGGGACGCCTGCCTCTGGCAACCGGCCTGTTGTTGACGATCTTCCTGCTGTTGATCGTCTGCAACAATTACGCGGACCGCAACATCAGCAAATACCGGTTGAAATCACGAGACCTCTTTTTCCTGGTGACAACCTTCATCGGCCTGATGGTGCTGATCAAGCTCTCGATTTTTATCGTAGCCGCGGTCGATACCGCGTTTCCGATGATCGAATCGAGCAGTTTTTTCTATCTCTTTCCGTTTGCCGCCGGCGCGATGGTGGTGCGGATTGTCCTCAACTCGGAAATCGCGCTGGTTTTCGCGGCCCTGATCGCGCTGGTCGTCGGATTCATGTTCGGCAACAGCCTTTTCCTGTCCCTTTTCACCCTGGTCGGTTCGTTGACCGGCGCGCACTGGGTGCGCCACTGCAACGAACGCTCGACGCTTTATCGGGCAGGCTGGCACCTCTCACTGATCAACATGGCGACCGTGGTCGGGCTGCATCTGCTGGGGGGGCAGCAGCTTGATCTGCAACTGCTCTACAAGCTTGGTTTCGCTTTCGGCGGCGGAATTTTCTCGGCGATCGTCGTCACCGCCGCGGTGCCCCTGGTTGAAACCGTCTTCAAGTACACGACCGACATCAAGCTGCTGGAGCTGGCCAATCTCAACACCCCGGTGCTGAGACAGCTGATGGTCCAGGCGCCGGGGACCTATCATCATTCGATCGTCGTCGGCAATCTTGCCGAAGCCGGTGCCGAAGCGATTCGCGCCAATCCGCTGCTGGCCAGGGTGGCGGCTTACTATCATGATATCGGCAAGATCAAAAAACCGCTTTATTTTGTTGAAAACCAGAGTGGCAGTGAAAACCGGCATGACAAGCTGACGCCGTCGATGAGTGCCCTGGTGCTGATGGCGCATGTCAAGGACGGCGTCGAGCTGGCGCGTGAGAACCGGCTGGGTGATGCCCTGATCGATATCCTCCGCCAGCATCACGGCACGGCGCTGATGAAGTTCTTCTATGACAAGGCCAAAAATCAACAGGATCCCGATGTGCAGCAGGTCGATGAACGGGATTACCGCTACCCCGGACCCAAACCGCAGACCCGTGAAGCGGCCCTGATCATGCTGGCCGACGCGGTCGAGGCCGCCGGCAGGACTCTGGCCGACCCGACCCCGGCCCGTATCCAGGGAATGGTGCAGAAGATCATCAACAATATCTTTATCGACGGCCAGCTTGATGAGTGTGAACTGACGCTGAAAGACCTGCACAATATCGCCAAGAGCTTCAACCGCATCCTGGCGGGAATTTTCCACTATCGTATTGATTATCCCGAGCCGGTTCACAAGGAAAAGGACCAGACGAAGAAAAAAAATGGCGACCATTCAGATAGAGAATCAGGCCAGGAATCAGCAGACCGATCCGGTCATGCTCGAAAAGGTAGCGCAGAGGATCTTAAGCGTCTTGGCATGTCCTGACGCCGAATTGTCCATTCTGCTGGTTGACGATGAGCTCATCCGCGAGATCAACCGTGACTACCTGCAGCGTGACCGGCCGACCAATGTTATTTCCTTCGCCATGCGCGAAGGGGATGGCCCCGAAAACAGCGCTGATCTGCTCGGCGACGTGGTTATTTCAACCGAAACAGCGGCCCGTGACGCGGTCGAAGCCGGGATCGGCTATCGCGATGAACTCTATTTTCTGCTGCTGCATGGCATTCTGCACCTGGTCGGTTACGACCATGAACGCAGCGGCGAAGAGGAGGCCCGGCGCATGGAGGAACGCGAGCAGGAAATTTTCGCCCTGATCAAAGCGGAATTCCTGCCGACGTGAACCGGCAGCCGATCAAGCCGGGCAACTGGCTGGAGAGCGTCAACTGCGCCATTGAAGGCATCCTCTGGGCGGTCAGAAGCCAGCCGCACCTGCGCTGGCACTTTCTCGGCAGTATCTGCGTGCTGCTGGTGGCGCTGTTTTTCCGGGTTTCGGTGCTGGAACTGATCCTGCTGGTTTTTGCCATCATCCTGGTGCTGTTTGCCGAGATCATCAATACCGCCGTCGAGGTGGTGGTCGATATGATCTCCCCCGATTACCATCCCCTGGCCAAGCGTGCCAAGGATGTCGCCGCCGGATCGGTGCTGATTGCCAGTATCGGCGCGGCGGTGATGGGTTACCTGGCGCTTTCCCAGTACCTGTTGCCTCCGTTGAGCAAGGGACTGAACCTGTTGCGTCATCCTCCCGGCGAAGTGAGTGTTATCGCCGTGCTCGCGGTGACGATCCTGGTGGTTCTGCTCAAGGCCCGTTTTGCCGGTGGTACCCCGCTGCATGGCGGCATGCCGAGCGGTCACGCGGCGGTCGCGTTTTCGATCGCGACCTCGATTGCCGTCACCGATGTCAGTTTGGTCATCGTGGTGATGGCGCTTTTGCTGGCGACCATGGTCAGCCACAGCCGCCTGCTGATGAAGATTCACAGCCTGCGTGAAGTTCTGGTCGGCGCCGCCATCGGTGTGACGATAACGCTTCTGATCCACCTGGTCTTCTGAACCGGTCATTGGGTTCACGGATTCAAGGGTTTGGAAAAAACGGAGGATCGTTTGGACGAGGAACAACCATCAGAACAGAAAAAATCTTTCTTTTCCGGTTGGCGACGGCTTTTCGGCGGGCGCCGTCGGGCTCTTTCAGAGGAGGACCTGCAGGCGATTATCGAAGAATCGGAAGAGGACGGGATCATCAATGAAGAAGAGGGCGAAATGCTCGCTTCGATTTTTGAATTCGGTGAAACCATCGTGCGCGAGGTGATGGTGCCGCGAACTGATATGGTCTGTTGTCCGGTCGACGCCGGCATGGAAGATCTGCTGCAGATCATCATCCGTTCCGGGCACTCCCGTTTTCCGATTTTCGAAGGGACCACGGACCGTATTGTCGGCGTCATCTATGCCAAGGACCTGTTACGTTACTGGGGAAGGGCCCCGGACGGGTTGAGCATCCGCCAGCAGATGCGGGCCCCGTTCTTTGTCCCGGAAACCAAGAAAATCGAAGAACTGCTCAAGGATTTCAAGAGCCGGCGCATACACATGGCGATTGCCGTCGATGAGTTCGGCGGCACTTCGGGGCTGATCACCATAGAGGATCTGATCGAGGAGATCGTCGGCGATATCCAGGATGAATATGATCTGGAGGAGAGCCTTTTCTCCGTCGAGGGGCCGGACAGCTATCTGGTTGACGCCCGCCTCAGCCTGTCCGAACTTGAGGAACATCTCGATCGGTCACTGACCGACAATGAGGAGATCGATACTCTTGGCGGTTATCTCTGCCATCTTTTCGGCCATGTCCCGGTGGTCGGTGAAACGATCGAGGATGCCGGATTGCAGATGACGGTTCTTGAGGCTGATGAACGTCGGATCAGCAAGGTTCGACTGGTTGTCACCGGGCAGGACGAGGACGAGGCCTGATCATGGTGCTGCGTTTTCCCCGCCGGGATACCCTTTGCGCCCTGGCATCCGGTCTGGTGTCGGCATTTGCCTTCCCTCGACCGTCCTGGTTTGTTTTCGCCTGGTTCGGTCTGCTGCCGTTGTTGTTGACCGGGGAACGGCGTCCCTTCCGCAACGGCTGGCTGGCAGGCTGCGGCTTTTTCGCTCTGGTTCTTTACTGGCTGAATATTGTCATGACCACCTATGGCCGGTTGGAACCTCTCCTCTCGCTGGCGGCCTACCTGCTGCTGGTCACCTACCTGTCCCTCTACTGGGGACTGGCCTGGTGGGGAAGCTGCAAGTTGCGGGAACGGTTGGGGCTCCCGCATGTGTTCAGTCTGCCGCTGCTCTGGACCGGTCTTGAGTACCTGAGAGGTCATCTGCTGAGCGGTTTTCCCTGGGCCCTGCTCGGCTATTCCCAGCAGCCTTTCACCACGCTGTTGCAAAGTGCCGACCTGTTCGGTGTTTACGGCCTCAGTTTCCTGCTGGTGCTGGCCAATGCGTCGCTGGCGGGACTGGTGCGGGCTGGAAAGGGAGAACGGCGCAAACCGTTATTTGCTGCCGGCCTGACCGCAGTGCTGGTGATCGCCGCGCTCTGTTACGGAGGATGGAGGCTGGATCAGCGGCCGGTTGCCGGAAAACCCCTGACCATCGGTCTGGCGCAGGGCAACATTGACCAGGCGGTCAAGTGGGATCCCGCCTTCCGGCAGTGGACACTGCGGACCTACCGGGAATTAACCGCCAGGGCCGCTGCCGCGGGTGCCGACCTGGTGATCTGGCCCGAGAGTGCCGTACCCTTCTATTTTCAGGAACCGGGGCAGGAACAACGTGAAGTTCTGCAGGTGGCCGGCAGACTCAAAGGTTTTCTTCTCTTCGGCAGTCCGGCCTACCTGCGCCAGGAAGGAAAGGTGCGTTACCTCAACAGCGCCTATCTGTTGAATGCGGACGGCAGACAGCTCGGGCGCAGTGACAAGGTGCATCTGGTTCCCTTTGGTGAATACGTTCCCCTGAAGTGGCTTTTCCCTTTTATTGACAAACTGGTGGTCGGAATCGGTGATTTTTCACCGGGACGGGTCGAGCCGCTGGTCATGAACGGACACCGGCTCGGCGTGCTGGTCTGTTACGAGGCGATCTTTCCGGAGCTGGCCCGTGATTACGTCAACAGCGGCAGCGACCTGCTGGTCAATATCACCAACGACGCCTGGTTCGGCCGTTCTTCGGCGCCCTGGCAGCTGCTGGAGATGAGTGCCGTGCGTGCCGTGGAAAACCGGATCTGGATCGCCCGTGCCGCCAACACCGGTATCTCTGCTCTGATCTCCCCGCTGGGCGAGATCAGGCAGCAGACCCCCCTCTTTAAACCGGCCCTGCTGGTCGGGAAGGTTTATCCCGGTGCCGGGGCGTCTCTCTATCGACGGATCGGCGATCTGCTTCCGCAGGGCTGCCTGCTGGTCGCGGTCCTGCTTGGATTTGCCGCCCGGCTGCGACCCTGCCGCCGTTTCCGGGGGCAGCTTTCCGGGGAATGAAGGATTCCGGTTTACGGTGCTTGCTCCCGGAACGGAGGGGAGCTATAATCGCGCCTCCCGCCGGGAAATTGTCATCTTTGGACGGTGCCTGTCCTGCCGGCCACATTGTGCGAGGTTATTCATGTTTCGTGAAGAAAAAGAACAACTGCAGAATCTGAAGGAAAAGCTCGTCGAGCTGAGGAGGTATCTTTGACGTCGACAGCAAGCAGGAAAGATTGCTGGAACTCGACGCCGAGATGGCCCAACCCGATTTCTGGGACCGCGGCGAGCAGGCCCAGGAGATCCTCAGGGAGCGCAACGGATTGCAGAAGACGGTCGAAACCTGGCAGGAATGCAGCCGGGAACTCGATGACCTGCTGATTCTCTGCGAGCTGGGTGAAGAGGGGGAAGACGAGGCGACTCGGGACGAAATTCGCGGGCTGCTGCCGGACCTCGAAAAAAAAGTCGGACAGATGGAGTTCGCCCGCATGCTCAGCGGCGAATATGACGCCAACAACGCCATCGTCAGCATCAATGCCGGCGCCGGCGGCACCGAGGCCCAGGACTGGGCGGAAATGGTGCTGCGCATGTTCCTGCGCTTCTGCGAACGGCGCGGTTTCAAGACTGAAATCACCGATTACCAGCCGGGCGAAGAGGCCGGTGTCAAGGGGGTAACCTTCACCGTCGAGGGGGACTATGCCTACGGCTGGCTGCGGGCGGAGAAGGGCATCCATCGCCTGGTACGGATCTCTCCTTATGACTCCAACGCCCGCCGCCACACGTCCTTCTGCTCGGTCTTTGTCTTTCCGGAACTGACCGATGAAGTCGAAGTTGACATCCAGGAGAAGGATCTCAAGGTTGATACCTTCCGGGCCAGCGGCGCCGGCGGGCAGCATATCAACAAGACCGATTCGGCGATCCGCATCACCCATGTTCCGACCGGAATCGTCGTTGCCTGCCAGAACGAACGTTCTCAGCACAAGAATCGCGCGATTGCCCTGAAACAGCTCAAGGCCCGACTGTTCGAAATGGAATTGCGGAAAAAGGAAGAAGAGGCCGCCGCCCTGGCGGGAGACAAAAAAGAGATCGCCTGGGGCAGTCAGATCCGTTCCTACGTGCTGCACCCCTACCGGATGGTCAAGGATCATCGGACCAATTACGAGGTTGGCAATACCGATGCGGTTCTCGATGGTGATCTCGACAAGTTCATCGAAGCTTACCTGCTCAGTCAGAAGGCCTGAGTGAATGTCCGAATCATGCCGAAAACAGTTGATTTTCTTGACTTGTTAGGGGCGGACGTATAAACTCGCTGGCTTGTATAAAACGTTATTGAAAGGCAGTTCAGACGATGGAAGAGACAGGCGATATTCGCGGCCAGCGGCTGGCGAAAGTTGAAGAATTGAGGGCCGCCGGGGTCAACCCCTACGCCAACGGTTTCGAGGTCAGTCACACGGCGGCCGATATTGCCGCTTTGCATGCCGAAGACACGGCCGAGGTGCTGGAGGAGAAGTCGATTGACTATGCTGTCGGCGGCCGGATCATGGCGCGGCGCGATTTCGGCAAGGCGGCTTTCATCCAGATCCAGGACCGTAGCGGCCGTCTGCAGGTCTATGTCAACAAGGCCGGCCTGGGGGAGGAAAACTTCGAACTCTTCCGCAAACTCGATCTCGGAGACATTGTCGGTGTCGTCGGTCGACCTTTCCGGACCAAAACCGGCGAACTTTCCCTGCGGGCTTCTTCGTTGCAGCTGCTGACCAAGTCTCTGTTGCCGTTGCCGGAGAAATGGCACGGTCTGACGGATGTCGAAACCCGCTATCGTCAGCGTTATCTCGACCTGATGGTCAATGCTGAAGTCAAGGAGAATTTCCGCAACCGCAGCCGGATCATTGCCCTGATCCGCCAGTTTATGGTTGACCGGGAATTTCTTGAAGTCGAAACGCCGATGATGCAGCCGATCGCCGGCGGGGCAACGGCGAAACCTTTCGTGACGCATCACAATGCGTTGAATATGGACCTTTTCCTGCGCATCGCCCCTGAACTCTACCTGAAGCGGCTGGTGGTCGGCGGCTTTGAACGGGTTTTTGAAATCAATCGTAACTTCCGCAACGAAGGCATCTCCATCCAGCATAATCCCGAATTCACCATGATGGAGTTTTATCAGGCCTTCGCCACCTATCATGACCTGATGGACATGACCGAGGAGTTGATCTGCCACTTGGCTGAAACGATCTGCGGGGGACTGAAGATCTCCTATGGGGGCCGGGACGTCGATCTGACGCCCCCCTGGGACCGGCTCACGGTCCGTGAATCGATCTGCAAGTATGGCGATGTCAGTCTTGAGGTCCTGAATGATCATGACCAGTGCCTGGCCTACGCGGCAAAATGCGGTCTTGAATTCGATGGGCCGATCGGGCATGGCAAGCTGTTGGCCGAAATCTTCGACGAGGTTGTCGAACCGAATCTCTGGCAGCCGACCTTCATCACTGAATATCCGACCGAGATTTCGCCGTTGTCGCGTAAAAACGACGACAACCCCGATGTTGTCGATCGTTTTGAGCTGTTCGTTGTCGGTCGGGAGCTGGCCAACGCTTTTTCCGAGTTGAATGACCCGATTGACCAGAAGCAGCGATTCGAGAAACAGTTGCAGGAGAAGGAAGCGGGGGATGAAGAAGCTCACGCCATGGATGAAGACTATGTGCGGGCCCTCGAATACGGACTGCCGCCGACGGCCGGGGAGGGAATCGGCATTGATCGGCTGGTGATGCTGCTGACGGATGCCGCCTCGATCCGGGACGTCATCCTGTTCCCCCTATTACGCAAGGAAACCAGGTAGGCGGGCGTTCCGCGCCTGACCTTCTTTTTTATCGCCATGGCCTACGAATGGTTTGTCAGCCTGCGCTACCTGCGGGCCAAACGTAAACAGACCTTTATCTCGATCATCTCCTTCATTTCGATTGCCGGGGTGACCTTGGGGGTTGCAGCGCTGATCGTGGTCCTGGCGGTCATGACCGGTTTTCATGACGGTGTCCGCCAGCAGATTCTCGGCAACATTCCGCATGTGCTGATTCAACGCCAGGGCGGCGGTCTGAGTGATTATCAGCAGATCATAAAACAGGTCCGGACCTCTCCTCATGTTACGTCGGTTGCGCCCTTTGTCGCCAAGGAGGCGATGCTGCTGTCGCACCGGAATGTGGCCGCGGTCAATGTCAAGGGGATTGAACCGGGGCACAAGATTCTCAACCAGAAATTTCTCAGTATCGACCATAAACCGGTCAGTGAGCTGCTTTTCGAACGAAACGGAAAGTTGCCCGGCATCGTGATCGGACTCGATACCGCCACCAGCCTCGGTGTGGCCATCGGCGATTCGGTGAATGTCATTCCGCCGATGTTCACCATCACGCCGTTCGGTATGATCCCCAAGATGAAGCCCTTTCGCATCGTCGGCATTTTCCGGCAGGGCGGCGGGTTTCTTGACACTTTCTACGCCTATATCGACATGGCGCAGGCACAGTCCTTTTTCGACAGTGAAGGTCAGGTCAGCGGTATTGAAGTCGAGGTTGACGGCTTTGGCCAGGCCCGCCCGGTTGCCGCACAACTGCGTGGTGAATACCATTTCCCCTACGTGGTTCGCTCCTGGGAGGATATGTTCGGCTCGTTTCTCTCGGCCCTGAAACTGGAAAAACTCGGATTGTTTATTGTCCTCGGCATCATCGTGCTGGTTGCCGCCTTCAATATTGCCACCACCCTGATCATGGTGGTGATGGAAAAGAGCAAGGATATCGCGATCCTGCGTTCAATGGGCGCCACGTCGCGCAGCATCATGAAAATTTTCCTGTTCGAGGGACTGGTGATCGGTGTCCTCGGAACCGGTCTCGGGGCAGCTCTGGGAGTCGTGCTGGCCAAGAATGCCGATCCGATCATCAAGTGGCTGGAGCGAACCCTGGGAGTGAAGATTTTTGACCAGTCGGTTTACGGCATGGATCATTTCCCTTCCGTGGTCAACAGCGGGGATGTGATGGCGGTGGTCGGCGTGGCATTGACCATCTGCCTGCTGGCGACCATCTACCCGGCCTGGCAGGCGGCAAGGATGGATCCGGCCGAGGCCCTGCGCTATGAATAGCGGGCTGAGGAAAAACGTCCATCTGCTGCGTTGTCCTTCCCCCGCGTCAACGACGTACCTTTCGGTACGCCTTATTCCGCGGGGGTACGGACGCCTTGCATCTGGGCATTTTTGCTCAGCCCGGGGAACGCGACTTTTTCAATACCCTGACAGGCGGGTGCAATGATTGAGGTTGGCGGACTGAAAAAAGAATACCGTACCGATGACGGCGTGGTTGAAGTTCTGCGCGGTATCGATATGCGGGTCGGACGGGGTGAACGCCTCGCCGTGGTCGGTTCATCGGGTGCCGGCAAGACCACCCTGATGCATATTCTCGGCGGTCTTGATCGTCCCACTTCGGGAACGGTCCATTTCTCCGGGCAGGATCTCTACCGGCTGCGCGGGACGGCGCTTGACGCGTTCCGCAATCGCACCGTCGGCTTTGTTTTTCAGTTTCATCAGCTGCTGCCTGAATTCGACGCCCTGGAAAATGTGATGATGCCGGCCCTGATCGGCGGTGCTTCGCGCAGTGACGGCATTGTTGCGGCGCGGGCCCTGCTTGAAGAGGTTGGACTGGCCCATCGCCTTGGACACAAGCCCGGGCAGCTGTCAGGCGGAGAACAGCAGCGCGTTGCGATTGCCAGGGCCCTGGTGATGGCGCCGGAGGTGCTGCTGGCCGACGAGCCCACGGGAAACCTTGATTCGAAAACCAGTGACGGGATCTTCCGTCTCCTCAATGAACTGCATGAACGGCATAACCTGACCATGGTTATCGTAACGCACAGCAGCCGGCTCGCGCAGCGTCTTGATCGTATCGTGCATATTGAAGATGGGGAAATTTCGGTGTGAAAAGGGTTTACACCCCTCGGGGCCGTTTCCTATAATGACCCATTTTGTGGGCAGCGCGGATCTGTGAATTCGCTGCCGATTCGGGGACAATCTCAATTCCGGAGAACCAGGTTCCATGTTTAAATTCATTTGCGCCGTCGTTGCGCTGCTCATATGTGTTGCCTCTCCGGCCTGGAGCCAGGTCTACAGGATTGACGATGTTACCGTCGATGGGAACCGGAGAGTTGAGAAGGAGGCCATCCTGCCGCTGCTGTCCGTCAAGCCGGGGCAGAAGGTGACCAGTGAACAGATCGACCGGGATATCCAGGCCATCTACAAGCTGGGTCGGTTCGAGGACATCAGTGCCGAGATCATTGATCAGAACGGCGCCAAGATCCTGGTCTATCACCTCAAGGAACGCCCGCTGGTGCGGAAGGTTCTGTTCGAGGGCAATGATGAATTCGATGATGCCAAGCTTGAAAACCTGGTGGCTCTGAAGACCCCTGACATCTATGAACCCCGGGTGGTCGACGAGAGCGTCAAGGCGATGAAAAAGGAGTATTTCAAGGAGGGGTTCTACGGCATCGAGATCGAACCCGAGGTGCAGATCAATGACCGGGCCGAAGCGGTTGTCACCTTCAAGATCAAGGAAGGCGACAAGGTTCTGGTTGACAATATCCTTTTTGACGGCAACGAGGTGATCCCCGACAGTAAGCTCCGCAAGATCATGGAAACCAAGGAACGCTGGTGGCTCTCCTGGCTGACCGGTCGCGGAACGTTCCTGGAGGATGTGCTGCAGAACGATCTCGAACTGATCGCTGACCAGTATTTCAATATCGGCTATCTTCAGGTCAAGGTCAGGAAACCGGTCATCCTTATCAGCGAAGATCGTAAATATGTCGATATCTATATTCAGATCGAGGAGGGTGACCAGTTCCGGGTCGGGAAGCTGGATATTGCCGGTGACCTGATCAAACCCAAGGCTGACCTGCTCGCGGAACTGAAGACGAAGCCCGGTGATATCTTCAAGCGGAATGTTCTGCGCAAGGATGTTCTCAAGTTGAATGATGCCTATGCCGACCAGGGGTATGCCTACGTCAATGTCGCCCCCCTGACCCAGCTGGACACTGAACGCAGACTGGTCGATCTCAAGTTCGATATCGAAAAAGGTCCCCTGGTTCGTATCAATCGAATCCATATCGCCGGCAACACCAAGACCCGGGACAAGGTTATTCGACGTGAGGTTCAGCTTGCCGAAGGGGAGCTTTTCAGCTCGACCAAAATAAAAGCCAGTCGGAGACGGATCAACAACCTGGGTTTTTTCGAGGAAGTCGAAGTGTCGACGAACAAGACCGCCAACGAACAATTGATGGATATCGATATTCAGGTCAAGGAGCGACCGACAGGAAATTTCAGTATCGGAGCCGGTTACTCCTCGATCGACGGGTTGATTGCGCAGGGGTCGGTCAGTCAGGATAATTTTCTCGGGCTCGCTCTCAAGCTGAATCTCAGCGGTTCCTTCGGCGGACGGACCACGACCTATAATGTCGGTCTGCTGGACCCTCATTTTCTTGATACCCGGTTCGCGCTGGGCGGAGACCTTTTCAAAACCAAGTACGAATACAGCGAATATGACCGGGCCTCGATCGGGGGGGATATCAAGCTCGGCTTCCAGTTCGGAGAGGACAACAGCGCCCTGTTCATTTATCGTTATGAACAGAAAGATATCACCAATGTTGACCCCGCCGCCGCTTTTGAAATCCAGGAATCCCTGGGTCGTTCCACCATCTCTTCGCTTTCAACCAAGATTACCCGCGATCGCACAGATTACCGACTTGATCCCACGCGGGGTTATCTGACCGAATTTTCCTCGGAACTGGCAGGGTGGGGCGGCAGTGAGCAGTATGCCAAACTGATTCTGCAGCATCGGCACTTTTTCCCCTTCAAATGGGAAACCTATTTTGTCATTCACGGGCAGATTGGTTACCTGGGGGCGATTGGCGGCAAAACTCTGCCGGTCGATGAGAAATTCTTCCTCGGCGGACTTTCCAGCATCCGGGGTTTTGACTGGCGGGAAGTCGGTCCCCGGGTTCAGCTGAAGGACAGTACCGGAACCCCGATTCCCGGGGCTTACGATTATGTTGGTGGGGACAAGGAAGCTTTTGCCAATTTTGAATATATTTTTCCCTTGATCAAGGAAGTCAAATTCAAAGGTGTCGTCTTTTTTGACATCGGCAATGCCTGGGATGCCAACGAAGATTATTTTTCCGGCATGCGCTACAGTACGGGTGCCGGAATTCGCTGGACGAGTCCCATGGGACCGTTGCGTCTCGAATGGGGGTATAATCTCGACCCCATAGATGGTGAACAGCAAAGCCGGTTTGATTTTACCATGGGTAAGTACTTTTAATTTCAAGTTCATTTAAAGGAGATTGTTATGAAACGGATCATGATGGTTCTGGCGATTTTTGCGTTGCTGCTGGGTGGAGTGAACTACGCGGCGGCAGATGTGAAGATCGGTTACATCGACCTGCAGAAAGTTCTCAATGAATCCGACAGCGGCAAGGTGGCCAAGGAAAAAATTGCCAAGAAGGTGAAGGAGTATGAGGTCCAGATTGACCGGCAACAGGAGGATTTGAAAAAGGCCAAGGAAGAACTTGAAAAACAGGCGTTGCTCCTTTCAGAAGAAGCCCGTTCCAGGAAACAGCGTGAATACCAACAGAAACTCAAGGAACTGCAGCGTTTTACCAAGGATGTCCGGGATGAATTGCGCATGAAGGACAATGATTATACGCGCAAGATTCTCGATGAGATCATCAAGGTTGTTGAGAAGTTTGGTGCTGAAAAGGGTTATACCGCCATTTTTGAAAAAAATGAGAGCTCCCTGGTTTACGCCGATGAGAAAATCGACCTGACCGACCAGGTGATCAAGCGTTACAATCAGTCCATGAAGAAGTGACTCGGGAGAAGCCGGATGCCATGCCTGCAGGAACTGGCTGACCTTGTCGGCGGTCGGGTGGTCGGAGACCCTCAACTGGAGATCAACCGTCTGACGACCTTCGAGGAGGCCGAGCCGGGAGATATCGTTTTCGTCACCAGGGCCGGGTACGCAAATCGTCTCGGCGAAACCAGGGCCTCCGCTGTCATTCTGGACAAGGAGCGGGAGAACCTGCCCCTCGCCCAGTTGGTCTGTCCGAACCCCTACCTGGCCTTCGCCCGGGTTCTCCAATGTCTGCAGCCCGCGAACCCGTCCCCGCTCGGCATTATGCCCGGGGCTTTTGTCGACCCTGAAGCTTCGCTCGGTGAGAATGTGAGCATTCATCCCGGTTGTCATGTCGGTCGGGGGGTACGGATAGGCCGTGGTACCGTCCTGCACCCCAACGTGGTCATCTATCCGGGAGCGACAATCGGCGACGATTGCCTGATCCAGGCCGGGTGCGTGGTTCGCGAGGATTGCCGGATCGGCAACCGTGTCATCCTGCAGCCCAATGCCGTGATCGGCTCCGATGGTTTCGGTTTCGCTCCGGACGGTGAACGGTATGAGAAAATTCCCCAAGTCGGCATCGTTGTCATCGAAGACGATGTTGAAATAGGAGCCTGCGCCTGTGTCGACCGGGCCGCACTCGGCGTGACCCGTATCGGCACCGGGTGCAAGCTCGACAACCAGGTTCAGATCGGACACAATGTCGATGTCGGGCCGCATACCGTCATGGCGGCCCAGTCCGGCATTTCCGGCAGTACCGTCATCGGTCGACACTGCACCTTCGGCGGCCAGTCCGGGACCGCCGGCCATATTCGTATCGGTGACAACGTCACCGTTGCCGGGCGTGGCGGCGTAGCCAGTCATACCGAGGGAAACCAGGTGATTTCCGGTGCCCCGGCCATCCCTCACCGGGAGTGGCTGAAGCTGTCCATGACACTGCCGAAACTGCCTGAAATGAGAAAAGAAATTTCCCGTCTTAAGCGTCAGGTTGATGAGCTGAAGGCGTTGTTGAAGGAGTCTTGAAGGATGGTTCTCGATTATAAAAAGATTATGGCTATGCTGCCGCATCGTTATCCCTTTCTGCTGGTGGATCGGATTCTTTCCGTGGAGCCGGGGAAGAGGATTGTCGGGCTGAAAAATGTCACCATCAATGAACCCTTTTTCCAGGGGCATTTTCCCGGGCACCCGATCATGCCTGGGGTGTTGATCATTGAAGCCATGGCCCAGGTCGGCGGGGTCTACGCCCTGGTCAGTGACGAGGTCGGGGAGGACAAGGTGACCTACTTCGTCGGCATCGACAAGGCCAAGTTCAGACGGCCGGTGGTCCCCGGAGACAGCCTGCGTATTGAATTGGAAATGGTCGGTGTTCGCAGGGGGATCTACACTTTTGCCGGCAAGGCACTGGTGGACGGCAAAGTGGTCGCCGAAGCGGAACTGAAGGCAACCTTTGCTGACCGGGAAGGATGAAACCATGATCCATGCCACGGCACAGATCCATCCCCAGGCGGAGCTGGGCGAGAAAGTTCAGGTCGGGCCTTTCGCCGTCATCGGGGAACATGTCCGCATCGGTTCAGGGACGAAAATCGGTGCCCACGCGGTCATCGACGACTATACGGAAATCGGTCGGGACAACCATATCTACCAGTTTGCTTCGGTCGGCGCCGAACCGCAGGACCTGAAATTCGGCGGGGAAGTTTCCTGGCTGCGCATCGGTGACCGCAACCGTATTCGCGAGTTTGCCACTCTGCACCGCGGCACCGCTGACGGTGGCGGAGAAACCCGGATCGGTGATGACTGCCTGTTTATGGCCTACTCTCATGTCGCCCACGATTGTCAGGTCGGCAACCATGTGATCCTCGCCAACGCCGCGACCCTGGCCGGGCACGTGCTGGTCGAGGATTTCGCCATATTCGGCGGGCTGTCCGCTGTCCACCAGTTCACCAGGGTCGGGGCGCACGCCATGATCAGCGGTGGATCGATGATCACCCAGGATATTGTCCCCTACGCTATCGCCCAGGGTGACCGGGCCAAAATTGTCGGTCTGAACCTGATCGGTCTCAAGCGGCGCGGGTTCTCGGATCAGGCGCTGGCAACTCTCAAGGCGGCGTATAAGCTGGTTTTTCGCAGTGACCTGCGTCTTGAAGCCGCGATCAGCCGTATTGAGGAGGAACTCGAAGACGGACCGGAACTGAGTGTTCTGGTTGATTTTCTGAAACGGGGTGAGCGCGGTATCGCGCGCTGAGCAGGTCCCGGTTTCGGTGATGACGCAACGGACAGAGCACCGTCGAGTGCTGATTGTAGCCGGCGAAGCCTCCGGCGATCTGCATGCCGCCAATCT
This sequence comes from Geothermobacter hydrogeniphilus, assembly GCF_002898515.1. Taxonomy (GTDB): domain Bacteria; phylum Desulfobacterota; class Desulfuromonadia; order Desulfuromonadales; family Geothermobacteraceae; genus Geothermobacter_A. The sequence goes on from NZ_PPFX01000007.1 coordinate 64,373, forward strand.
TATCCGGGCAGCCCGGGAGCTTGCTCCCGGGCTATCCTTTTTCGGGGTCGGCGGAGACTGGATGCGGGCTGCGGGGTGCGATATCCGTATTCCCATGGAATCGCTTTCGGTCATGGGCGTTGTGGAGGTGCTGGGACGTCTGCCGGCCATCCGCAGGGTTTATCGCGATCTCTGCCGGATGATGCAGCCGGGAGGCGATGAGCGTCCCGACCTGCTGGTGCTTGTCGATTATCCGGGGATGAACCTCAAGCTCGCCCGTGCCGCCAGGCGGGCCGGGGTGCCGGTCCTCTACTACATCGCTCCCAAGGTCTGGGCTTCACGGCCCGGCCGGATGAAGACCATGGCCCGGTGTATCGATCAGCTGGCCGTGATCTTTCCTTTTGAGGAAGAGCTGTTCAACGCAGCCGGAATCCGTACTGCCTATGTCGGCAACCCCCTGCTGGACGAGTTTTCCGGATCCGTCCGGGACGCGGGTCTCGGTGGACGGCTCGGGTTTGATCCGCAACGGCCGATCGTGGGGCTGTTGCCCGGCAGTCGACGGAGTGAAATCCGCTACTGCTGGCCGACCATGGTTGAAGCCGCGCGGGCTCTCAAAGACGAGCGTCCCGAACTGCAGTTCGTTGTTCCGCTGGCACCGTCTCTGAGTGAAGACCTGTTACGGGAGAAATTGACCCCGGCTTTTCCGGATCTGATGATCTGTCGGGAGGATATCTATTCGGTTGCCGGAATCTGTTCCGCCATCTTGTCTGTTTCGGGGACTGTTACCCTGCAGGTGGCCCTGGCCGGTATCCCGATGACGGTCATTTACAAGGCCTCCTCCCTGACCTATGCCCTGGCCCGAAGGTTGATCAGAATACCCTATGTAAGCCTGCCGAACATCGTTGCCGGCAGACAGGTTGTCGCGGAATATCTTCAGGACGAGGCGAATGTCGAGAATCTGCTCGCCGAGCTTAAACGGCTGCTGTCGGACGGTTCCTGTCGTGACGCGATGATAAATGATCTGGCCGAGGTGCGCAGGCTGCTCGGTGAGCCGGGGTGTTCCCGGAAGGTTGCCGCTTTGTTGAAAGAGATGGTGTATTGATCGTGGATGATTCCAGGCAGATAAAGAATCTTTCCAGGCGGGTCTGGTCTTATGCGTGGCCCTACCGCAGGAGAATCCTGCTGTCCATGCTCGCGTCTCTCGGCGTGGCGTCGACCGACGGCGCCATGGCGAAGCTTGTTCAGCCGTTTATCGACAAGCTGATCATCGCCGGGGACCGTGACCTGATTCAGCTTGTTCCGTTGATTGTGATCGGCCTGGCGGCGTTCAAGGGGTTGTCCCGGTATGTTCAGCAGTATTATATCCTGACCGCCGGGCAGCTGGCGATCCAGGATCTGCGCAACCAGGTCTTCAAGCACCTGATGTCCCTGTCGATGCGGTTTCATTCCAGCAACGGGACCGGCAGTATCATGTCGCGGGTACTCAATGATATCGGCATGCTGCAGGCTTTTCTCGGTGATGTCCTGGTGATCATCCTGCGGGAGAGCTTTACCCTGGTGGTGCTGGTCGGGCTGGCTTTTTATACCGACTGGAAAATGGCCCTGATCGCTTTCACCGCGCTGCCGGCAACGGCCCTGCCGGCGGCGCTGCTGGCGAGGCGCATCAAGGCTTACGTGAAGAAGAGTCAGGGCGCGATCGCGGTTCTGACTACGGCGCTTGAACAGGCCTTTTCCGGCATCAAGGTGATCAAGTCCTTCGGGACCGAAAAGGACCAGGTTCGACGCTTCTTCGACAAGAATCGCTCCTATTACAATTTCTGGCGCAAGGTCATCAAGTATGATGCCGCGTCGTCTCCGGTCACCGAGCTGCTGACCTCCCTCGGCGTCGCCGGGGTGCTCTGGTACGGGCTCAACCGGGTGCTGGCCGGAGAAATGACCCAGGGTCAGTTGTTTTCCATTGTTGCCGCCATCCTGATGATGTATGGACCGGTCAAGCGGCTGGTCAGGGTCAACAATGTCTTCCAGTCGGCGATGGGGGCGGCCGAGCGGGTGTTCGAACTGTTTGAAGCGCAACCGGAGATTCTCGACGCGGAAAACGCCGTCCGGCTTGACCGGGTTCGGGGTGAGCTGGTGCTGGAGCATGTCTGCTTCAGCTATGACACCGCTTCACTGGAACCGGTTATCCGCGATCTGTCGCTCACGATCAAGCCGGGAGAAATGGTGGCCCTGGTCGGGCCGAGTGGCTCGGGAAAAACCACCCTGATGGGGTTGCTGCTGCGGTTTTTTGATCCCGATTCAGGATCGATCCGGCTTGACGGCCATGATCTGCGGGAGATCAGCGCCGAAAGCCTGCATCGTAATCTGGCCATGGTCGACCAGGAGGCTTTTCTCTTCAACGACACCATCGCCAACAACATCAGCTACGGCAGCGCCGAGGGCTCTCTCGACCGGGTGCGGGAAGCCGCCCGCCAGGCCTATGCCGATGGGTTTATCGAGGAGCTTCCCGACGGCTACCAGACTGAAATCGGTGACCGTGGTCTCAGGCTGTCCGGCGGTCAGCGGCAACGGATCAGTATTGCCCGTGCCGTCTATCAGAACGCGCCGGTGCTGATTCTCGACGAGGCGACCAGCGCCCTGGATACCGAAAGCGAGGCGATTGTCCAGGAGGCGCTCAACAACCTGGTGGAGAACCGGACGACGATCGTCATCGCCCACCGGCTCTCGACGGTGAAACATGCCGATCGCATCGTCGTGCTCGACAAGGGAGTCATCTGCGAAATCGGCAGCCACGAGGAACTGCTGGCGCGGGGTGGCATGTACCGCCGACTGCATGACATGCAGTTCAAAGAGGATACTGATGGGTCGTTGGACTGAGCGCCTGGCCGCGGCCTGCGTTCCGGTGCTGGGGTGGGGAGCCATCAACCTGATCCACGCCAGCCAGAAAACTGAGCTTCTGGGCGTTGACCATGTCCGGGAGCAGTTCGCCAGGGGAGAGCGTATCATCATTTCTTTCTGGCACGATCAACTGCTGCTGATGGTCAAGGGCTATCAGCATGTCAGGAAGGGCGTGGCGGATGGTGGCGGCGCGAGGATCCTGATCAGTTCCTCGCAGGACGGCGAATTGATCGCCCGGACGATGAAACTTTTCGGCCAGGGAACGGTTCGCGGTTCGTCCAGTCGGGGCGGCAGCCGCGCGTTGCGGGAGATGGTCAAACTGATGCGCGAGCCGTTTGACCTGGTTTTCACCCCCGACGGTCCCCGCGGCCCCCGCCACCAGGTCAAGCCGGGCGTTGCCCAATTGGCCAGGATCTCGGGCCGACCGGTGATCCCGATGGCTTACGTTACCAGCCGCGGGCATCGGTTTTCTTCCTGGGACCGTTTTCTGCTGCCGGCACCGTTCGCCCGCGGGGTTTTTTCCTTCGGTCCGCCGATCTGGCATCAACCGGGCGAGCAGGCCGAAGCCTTCTGTGAGCGGCTTGCCCGGTCCATGGCGGAGAATGAGGCGCGGGCCGTTTCACGACTGGAGGAACGTGGTGTATCTGCTGTATGACCTGCTGCTGATTCTGGCGGGCCTGGGCCTGATCCCCTATTACCTGCTGCGCGGCTTGAAGTATGGCAAAAGCCGTCGCGGTATCCGGGATCGACTTGGTTTATACGCCGCCGGGCACCTGGCGCCGCTCGACGGTCGCAAGGTCATCTGGGTCCACGCGGTCTCGGTCGGTGAAACCCGCGCTGCCGTCCCCCTGCTGGAAGGCCTGCGCCGGGCACATCCCGACCATGCCATCGTACTCAGCAATGTCACCGAAACCGGTCATGCCATCGCCGCTGAACTGGACTGCGTCGATCTCTGCCTGTTTTTCCCCTTTGACATTTCTGTTGTCATCCGCCGGGTTCTGGGTCGGATCAGGCCCGAACTGATCGTGCTGGTCGAAACCGAAATCTGGCCCAATTTCGTCCGCCTCGCCCATCGCCGGGGTATTCCGGTCGCGCTGGTCAACGGGCGGATATCCGATCGTTCCTATCCGCGCTACAAGCGTTTCCGCCTGTTGCTCCGGCCGATTCTCGACTGCATCGAGCTCTATGCCATGCAGACCGAGCTGGACGCCGAACGCATTCATGACCTCGGCGCCGGGCGTGACCGGATCGGTGTTTCCGGTAATCTCAAGTTCGACATGGGTTCGCCGGTTTTCGAAACCGGCGAAACGGATCTTTTCAGAACCCTGCTCGGCCTGGCTCCCGAGCAGGTTCTGCTGGTGGCCGGCAGTACCCATGACGGCGAAGAAGAGCTGCTGGTGCAGGCCTATCGATCATGCCTGGAGACGAACCCCGGTTTCCGCCTGATGCTGGTGCCCCGGCATCCCGAGCGGACCCCGGAGGTGGCGGGGATGATCACCCAGTCCGGTCTGCAGACCCGACTGCGCAGCCAGTGCGAGGGCCTGCCCCTGGACGCAGAGACGATCCTGATCGGTGATACCCTGGGCGAAATGCTGAAGTTTTATGACCTCGCCGACATTGTTTTCGTCGGCGGCAGCCTGGTTCCGGTCGGCGGGCATAACATTCTCGAAGCGTCTCTGTTGCAGAAGCCCGTGCTGTTCGGTCCGCACATGAATAATTTCCGGGAAATTTCCCGACTGGTGCTGTTCGCCCGAGGCGGTCGGCAGGTCAACGACCTTTCCGACCTGGTGCGGGTACTAAACGAGATGCTGGCTCACCCCGAGCAGAGGGAGCGTATGGGGCGGGCGGGAAAAGCTCTGCTTGATCGCCATGCCGGTGCCACGGATCGTAGCCTGGAACTGCTTTCCGTGTTGCTGGAGCGGCGGGGATGAAGTTTGCCCGCTGGTATCGCCGCTTTGCCATCGAGGGGCCGGAGAAGGGGGTTGAGACCCTGCTGTTTACCCTGCTGCTCCCCGCCTCACTGGTCTACGGATGGGTCGGCAGAGCGCGGGTGTGGTTCTTCCGTAATGGCTGGTTACATTCTTACCGGCCGCCGGTGCCGGTGGTTTCCGTGGGCAACCTGGCGGCCGGTGGAACCGGCAAGACGCCGATGGTCGCCTGGCTGCTGGACTGGGCACAGCGCCAGGGGGTGCGTGCCGCTGTTATTTCGCGAGGTTACGGTGGGAGGCGTCACGACGGGGTGTTGACCGTCTGTGCCGGCAACGGGCCCCTGGTTTCGGCGACCGAGGCGGGAGACGAGCCCTGGCTGCTGGCCTCGCGTCATCCGCAGGCGGTGGTCGTGGTCGGCAGCGACCGGGTCGGTTGCGCCGAGTGCGCGGTCCGGGAGCATGAAGCCGAACTTTTGCTGATCGATGATGGTTTTCAGCACCTGCGGTTGCAGCGTGATCTCGACCTGCTGTTGCTTGACGCCCGGCGGCCGTTTGCCAACGGCCGGGTTCTGCCGGCGGGTTATCTGCGGGAACCGGCCAGTGCCCGGCAGCGGGCCGACCTGGTTATCCTCACCCGTTGGCATTCCGGAGTGAAGCTTCCCGCCACTCTTGACGACGCGGTTCGTGCCCGGCATTGCCCCGGTGACCCGTTGCTCGAACTGCGTGGTGAGAAGGTTCCGGTGAATGCCCTGCAGGGGCGTGCCGCCGCCTTTTGCGGCATCGCCGACTCTGAATCGTTTTTCAACCAGCTGCGCGAGTTGGGGTTTCGGCTGGAGACGACGCTGGCTTTTGCCGACCATTGTGACTATTCTCCGGCGATTCTTGATCAGGTTGCCGGACTGGCTGAAAATATTGATTTTTTCCTCACCACCGAGAAGGACGGTGTTAAACTGGCTGACACTGACCTGCCCCGTCCCTGCTACCAGGTGCCGTTGCGCATGGAGTTTGTTTCGGGACAGGAACGGTTGGAGGGGCTGCTCGAAGGATTGCTGAACAAGGATGATGGTCAGACCATGCCGCTTTCAAAAGATCTGCTCGAAATTCTCGCCTGCCCGCAATGCAAGGGCCAGGTGCACTGCAACGAAGATCAGACCGCGATTCTCTGCGATCATTGCCGGCTCAGCTTCCCGGTTCGGGACGAAATTCCGGTGATGCTGATCGATGAAGCCCAATCCCTGCCCGGAGGATCTGCACCCGGCGAATGAAGGCTCTGGTTCTCAGCGACGGTAAACCGGGACATGTCAACCAGTCCCTCGCTTTTGCCGAACTGTCAGGGTGTGATCATGACCTGGTCGAAGTCCGGACTCGCGGCAGACTGGCCAAAGGCCTCGGCTACCTGTTTGACCGTTGCGGTGTCTATTCCTCTTCGCTGTTTACTCCGGTGACCTGTGACGGGCATTACGACCTGGTTGTCTCTGCCGGTTCCGAGACCTATTACGCCAACAAGGTGCTTGCCCGGCAGTTGCGGGTCCGTTCGGTGGCGATCATGCTGCCGCGGGGGTTTCGCTATGATTTCAACCTCATCCTCGCCCAGGAGCATGACAACCCTCCGTCCAGGGACAACTTGGTCTCTCTGCCGATCAATCTTTGCCGCGTTTCACCTCAAGGTGTTTTCCGTCCCGAACCCGATCGTCGTTATATTTCCCTGATTATCGGCGGCAACAGTCGCCATTGCCGTCTGGACGCGGCGGCGCTGAAGGTCCGGGTCGAGGAGATCTTTGCCCTTTTTCCCGCGGCGGACAAGCTGGTGACCACCTCCCGGCGAACTCCGGACGAGGTGGAACGAATGCTGGAAACGTTCGATTTCGCCGACCGGGTGATTTATTCCCGGACGCCAAAGAACCCGATCCCCGATTACCTCGCCTGCAGTGAACATGTTTTTCTGACCGGCGACTCGACCTCCATGGTCAGCGAAGCGGTCAGTTTCGGGAACGGTTGCGTGGAGATATTGCCGGTCGATTATCGCCGTCCGGACAGCAAGATTGCCGCTATGATCAGTCACCTTGAGAAGAGGGGGCTGTTGCATGTCTTCGATGGCTCCCTCGGTCATTGCCGCGACAAGATTGACCTTCAGCAGTTGCTCAAGGGGGTGTTGTGATACACGTTGTGCAGGTGTTGCCGGAACTGAACGAAGGAGGGGTTGAGCGGGGAACGGTCGAGTTGAGCCGCGAACTTGTCGCCCGGGGAATCTCCAGCACCGTGATCAGCAACGGCGGCCGCCTGGCCGAGGTCATCGAGCAAGACGGCGGGCGTTATTGCCGGCTGGATGTCTGCAGCAAGAACCCCCTGACGGCGCCGGCGCGCATCCGCCGGCTGCGCCGCCTGCTGATGGAGCTGCGACCCGATATCCTGCACGCCCGCAGCCGGGTTCCGGCCTGGCTCTGCCAGCTCGCCAATCGTTCCCCGCGGATCCCCTTCGTCACCACCGTGCATGGCTTCAACAGTGTCAATGCCTACAGCCGGGTGATGACTTTCGGCGACAAGGTGATCTGCGTCAGCGGGGCGATCAGGGATTATGTCAAACAGCACTACGGAGTGCCCGATGCGAAACTGGTGGTGATTCCGCGCGGGGTGGATCTGGAGTCCTTCAATCCCGACAATCTTGACCGGGAATTCATGGCCCGTTTCCGGGCCGACCATGGGCTCGAAGGCCGGTGGGTCGTCACCTCCGTCGGGCGGATTACCCAGCTGAAGGATTTTGAAACCTTCATCGACGCCATTGCCGGACTGCGGAGGGACATGCCTGATATCCTCGGGTTGATTGTCGGTGGTGTCCGCGAGGATAAACGGACCTACCTCGAAGTCCTCAAGCGACGGGCTGGGGATAAACAATTGGCGGGACACCTGCTGTTCACCGGCAGTCAGAAAAAGATCGCGGAAATCTATGCCTTGAGCGATGTTGTGGTTTCCTCTTCAAAGAAACCGGAAAGTTTCGGTCGGGCAGCAGCTGAAGCTCTGGCCATGGAGGTGCCGGTGATCGCGACGGCTCATGGGGGAGTGCTGGATATCGTCCTGGACGGCAGGACCGGTTTTCTTTTTGCTCCCGGAGACTGTGACGAACTCGGTCAGCGAATCCAGGCGGCCCGCGGACAGACTTTCCGGGATCTGCGGCAGTATGTTGCGACGAATTTCAACCTTGATCTGATGGTTGAAAAAACGGTCTCTGTTTATAACGAGTTGTCGGTGAGACGGGAAAACGGGATCTGCTGAACTGTTGAATGATTTTTTGTCATTCTCCTGAATCCGTGAGTTCCTTGTCGGCGGACAGCACAAGTCATTGATCTTCCTGAGCTTGCCGGTAATAGCGCCGGCGATGCCGCCGCCGCTCAAGCAGCGTCCGCAGATGAAACAGGTGGAAGGTCGTTGACCGGTAGAGCCGGATGCGTCTGGCTTTCGGGATCTGCCCCGGAAACTCCTCCTCCAGTTTGATCGGAAAGGGGACGACGCAGGCGGTCCTGAAGCCGAAATCCCAGTCCCTGTCCAGCGCGACATCGTAGGGAAGACTCATCGGCAGCATTCCGTTGACGCAGCATTCGGCCGCATGTCGGTTGAGGAAATAGGCGCCGGTGTTTTTCAGCACCTTCAGATTATAAGCCAACTGGTGGCATCCGTTCAGCTGGGCGAAAGGGAGAAAGTCGCCTTCCCGCGAGGATGTCAGGCGCAGCATGTCCCAGTTCTCGCCGTGCGTTGTCGCTTCGGTCAGCAGCGGGATGATGTTTTCCGGCAGGCTGACGTCATCTTCGAGGATCAGCGCGTAGGGCAGGTCGGACTGCAGAAAGGTCCGCATCGCCTTGATATGGCTGAAATAGCAGCCGATTTCCCGCTTGTTGGTTTCCTTGCCGGTACGGACTTGGTAACGGTGCTCGTCATAATTCGCAACCGGTTCGTTGAGCCGGTCGCCGTAGACCCCCTCGATGCGGGTGTAGGGGATGGTGGAATGCTCCAGCTGCTCGCGCATATGTTCCCAGCGGGCGGTCGCGTGTTCCAGGTTGATGACGTAGGCATGAAAATTCATGGTTTTCCTTCAAACAAAAGTTTCGGAATCAGTTATGAGCCGTGAGTCCCGACCCGTCTCACATCTCCCCGGTCACCTAGTAAGCTTTTCAGTCTGATCCATCCGGTGCAGCAGGCAAGATAAAATTTCCACAGACCGCGCGTGACCGGATAGATGAGGCGCATGCCTCCTTCAAGACGTACGGTCTTGTCCCAGCGCAGATTGTTGTCCTGGCTGTCGATGCAGGACGGGGATTCGTCGTTGGGCAGCACCGGTGACGGGGCGACCGCCAGGGTTCTGAGCCCGGTCAGCCAGACCGCTCCGTGCAGGGTGTCGATGGCCAGCCAGTTTTTTTGCGTCATCCGGCTCAGGCGTTTCGCGGCCTTCAGGTTGAGCATGTAGCCGTAGGCGCCGCCGGGGATGCCCAGCTGCCGGGCCAGCATGGCCGAGGTCCCCTCCAGGGGGCGGATGGAGCGCGTGGAGCGATAGTTTTTGTCGCGCCCGAGAAAACGGACCAGATCCCAGTTGTCGGCGATCCGTGCCAGGGCTTCGATGACTTCGGGAAGTTCTTCGGTAAGAATCGAGTCGTCTTCGAGGACGACCGCCATCTCGACCTGCAGTTCCTGCATGTGTCGGTAGACATTCCGGTGAGCCAGGATGCAGCCGAACTCTCCCTGCGACAGGTCCCGGCCGTAGAAGAGCCGCCTTTTGATCGGCTCGTAGTCCGGATGATTCTCCAGTTTCAGGCCGCGGCCGTCCACGCCGCTGATAAATTCAAAAGCCAGTCCGAGTTCCCGCAGCCTGGCGCTGATGGTCTGCTGTCTCTCCCTGGCGTGATCCAGGGTGATGACATAGATCGGGCAATGTCGTCGGGTGGTGTGCATCAAAACTCCGTGGGCGGCGTCAGTACATTTTGCGGCGCGGCAGAAAACGGTGCCAGAAGCGTCTCCAGGCCCGGCGGCCGTTGCGGAAGGCCTGCAGGTGCGGGCGGTGATACATGTCGAACAGTTGGCGTTCCCGTTTCTGCCCCCAACGGCTGCGGTTGCGTCGATAGGCCGTCGGCAGCGGCTGGTCGAAGATGTTGGCGAGGAACCGGGCATAGGTTTCGGCCCGCAGTGCTTCCGGCTCCTTCCCGTCCCTGAACCAGGGCGCCTGCAGCATCTTTTCATAGCGGGCGGGGTCCCGGTCGATGCGCGCGACCTCTTCCACCACCTCCTGCAGGGAGGCGAAGTTGTGGCAGTTGACGAAGGCATCGGGGTTGAAGATCTCGCCGATGCCGGGGTCGCCCCAATAGATCGGGATCGCGTTGGCGGCCGCCGCCTGGGCGAATTTTTCCGTCAGGTAGCCGGGATGGGAACAGTTCTCGAAGGCGATGACGAACTTGTGCCGGGACTGAAACGCCAGCTTGTCGGCGACCCGGCCGCCGACATTGTTGCGCCAGAGTCCGCCCGAGTTGACCTGTTTGTACCGTGACAGCAGCTCGAAAATCCGCACGCGTTCCTCGGCACTGCTGCGGGTATTGGACATGACGTAGGCGCAGAAATCGGTTTTCTGCTCCAGGATCTGCCGCGGCTCCGGGCGCGGGCAAGTCAGCGTCTCGTAATCGTGGCGGTAGAGTCTGATCAGCGGCAGCCAGATAGCGCGGTCGGCAAAGGAGAGCCGTTCAAAGGACAGGGCGTAGTCGCTGATGGCGAAATCGGGAGTGACGTTCTCGCCGGTGACAAAGATCCGTACCCCGCTGTATTTCAGCACGTCGTAGCCGTCGATGGAGTGAAAGACGTAGTCCGCGTCCCGGTCGTCGGTCCATTCGAACCGGTAGCGGTCCTGAACGAATTGCAGGATATTCTCGACGAAGTCGCGCTGCGAATCGGCAACGGCGATACGTTTGACGGGTTTGCTCATGACGTTCACCCGGGGGACTGAGACCATGGTTGATGACGTGAGGCGCGCATCAGGATTCGTACCAGTAGTCCCTGATCCAGGGGGTGGGTCGGCAGGCCTTGTAGATCCGCTTCCAGCCGCGCGCGGCCTTGCGGATGTTCGGCGGCGACCAGCGCCCGGCCAGGGCGTCATGGATATCGGGATGGCCGTGAAAGGCGAGTACCTTGGTTCCTTTTTGCGGCAGTGACGGGGTCTGGAAATGCCGCATGAAGGCGAAGGGCAGGCAGTGGAAGCGGAAGGACTGGAACCACGCCTCGGGCCAGAAGTTCAATCGGCCGTATTTTTGAATCACCATGGCCGACAGGTATTCCTGTGACGCCGTCCCGTACTGTTCGATAATGGGATCGGGATCAGCTTCGAAGGTTTCGCGGACAGACCCCAGGGTACCGACAACAAAGGAATAGCAGGTGGCCTGGCCGACGCGGTCCCCCTTGCTGTTCCAGTCATTGATGATGTAGAACTTGTCCCCCTCGGGGTAGGCGAACAGCTCATCGAGATCGTCCATGATCAGCACGTCGAGATCGAAGAAGAAGACCCGCTGCCCGGTCAGTCCGCCGAGATCATCGGCGCAGAGTCCGGCCTCCTTGCGGTAGGCATAGCGGTTCTGGTGGGGGCTGATCCGCATCGCCGGTTCGGGGTGCCGGATGATGGCGGGGTTCAGGTCCGGCAGGTCCTCATTGCTGAAAAGGTGGAAGTTGACCGGTCGGCTGGTGTTGCGTCGGATCATCGCGAAGAGAATATTGACATCCTCCTCGCTGTAGGCCTTGCCCCAGAGGATGCTGATGATGTTGACGGGTTGCTTTGCAGTCATGTCGGCGGCCTGGGGATGCGAACTGTGTAATGATGTCTGACTGTCGGGAAATTCAGCGGAATACTCGCACACTTTTCAGCAAATTTCCAGTTTTCCAGGCAGCGAAGGAGAGGAAGTCGGCCGGGTGCCGCATCCGCATCAGCCGGCGGTTGTAGATCACGCCGCCGGGACTGCTTCCGGTGTTCTCATGGTCGAGAATGATCCTGTTGATCATGGCGGGAAGGTTGTATTCGTCCATCACCAGCCGTTTTGCCTCCAGCACTGCCTCCCGTCGGCGTTCATATTCGCCTTCCCTGGACAGAAGTGAACGGATGTACGCCAGGGAGCCTTCAAAATCGTTGATGTCGATGGGGAGCAGGCTGTCTTTCGGGAAGTAGTCGAAGACATTCGGACAGCCGCAGTAGATGGGGATGGTTTCGGCGAGAAAGGCGTCAGCCAGTTTCTCCGTCCACAGGTGCGGGCCGATCTGGTTTTCTACCACCAGGTGAAATCGATAGGGGTCGAGCGCCTGGTGCTTCTTCTCGACGAAACGGACGCCGTGGCCGAAAATCTCCAGCTCCGGCAGCTCCTTTTTCAGCTTCCAGGTGAAGTCATAGCGCCGGGCGTGCATGGTATGGGGCTGCCGCTTGGAGGAACAGACGGTGGAAATCAGCTCTGATTTCGGGAGCTCGGCGGTCTCTTTGATTTCGTCATAGCTCTTGCCGTAAAACCAGATATTGCCGGTCTGGGAACGGATCGCCCGAGGGTGGGGCAGCGCCCACTCCTCCTGGTTGGTCAGCAGGTGCCCGAATTGCGCGGCAAAGGATTTGCCGTAGCGGGTTACGGAAGAAGGTTCGGAGGTCACCAGGATGGTGTTGTCTCGCGGGCAGGCCAGTTCCTCCCGCTTGCCGGGCATGATCCGGGGAATATCGTCAACAGCGACCAGCCAGTCGTAGTCACGCGCGAAGGGATCGGATGTGAACACGCAGCGATCCCAGCGGGGAGTCCGGCCCGGGCATTGGGCGGTCCATGGGAACCCTTTTTCCTTTCCCCAACGGGTAACGAGTTTGACGCGGATAACGGATTTAGAATTTGCCATGCGCATTATTTGTTTGCTAGAGTCGACTGGCTTTACGAGGGCCCTGCTATCTTCAGTTTGCAGGCACGTCTCATTCTGTCTTAAATGAGGATAGTACTTATAAGGCCGTGCCCGCCGCATTGTCAAATATTGATGGCGTCGCAAAAACTCACCAGCAGCTGCGTTGCTGCGTTTATCTCGCTGCTTCGACGTACGTAAGTACGCCTCATTGTTCGATAAACGCGCGTCTCGCTGATTGCGCTTTTTGCTTAGCCAACATCATTTTGGTTTTCTTGCGAAAGCATCAAATATTGAATCTTCCGGTTTTGTATTTCGGGTTGATCTTGAGGATTTGTCATGAGTTTGCCGCTGCATTCCGTCTGCATCCCTTCCTACAACCATGAGCGGTACATTCTTGACTGCCTGAACAGCGTCAGGCGTCAGACCTATCCCCGTCTGGAACTGATCGTCGTGGACGATGGTTCCGCCGATCAGACTTTCAACCTGGCCGAACAGTTCGTGGCTGAGCATGCCGACAGGTTCGAAAGGGTCGAGTTGTTGCGGCAGGCGAACCGGGGGATTGCGCCCACCTGCAACAGGTTGCTGGACCTCGCCCGGGGAGAATGGTTCCACCTTTTCGGGTCTGACGATATGCTCTATCCGGAAAAAATTGCCGCCGAGTGGGAGGCGTGCTGCCGGTGGAGAGAACCGAATCTGGCCCTGGTGCATGCTGACGCGGAGTTGATTGACGCGGAAGGGAATGTTGTCGGACCGCACTGCTCATCCTGGAAAACCGAGGAACCCGTTGCCAGGGCTTTCGAAACCCTGCTGCTGAATAACTACATCAAGACTCCAACCGCGATGGTGCGTCGGGATGCCCTGGTGGAGATGGGGGGCTATGCTGAAACATTCACCATCGAAGATTATTTCAGCTGGCTGAAGCTCTCCAGCAAATTTCTTATCGGGAAAATAAACAAGGTTGTCTGCGGTTATCGATGGCATGGCGGCAACTATAGTGCCGACAAAAAAGAGATGCTCAAGGAAACTATCGCCATCCATCATAAATTTATAGAAGAGTTCGGTGATAACATCGACAAGAATGTATTGATGAAATGTTATCAGAAAGATGTCAGACGAGTCTGGAGATGGGCTAAGAAGGAGAACAGAAATCTCCTGCCGGTGATGACGAAAAAAGTTCTGGGTAGCTATTTGTTCTGTCCAGATAAGGAAAATTTTAAGCGTTTAACCGGTTTTCTCCAGATGGGTTGATTCTTTAACTTCTCAGCAGTTAAAAATTGCTTTACGCTTTCATGCAATAAATCTGTTCTGTAAATTGATTAAATCGTATACAGGAATATTGTGCCATGGACAAACAACTTGTACTTGTTTTGGGGATGCATAGAAGTGGGACTTCACTTGCTGCAGGTATTCTTTGTAAGTGTGGAATAGATTTCGGTGACAACTTAATGCCTGCAACAGATGATAATCCGAAAGGCTATTTTGAAGATCTCGATTTTGTTGATATTAATGACACTATCCTTAGGAAGTATAAATCTTCATGGTATGATCATAGGCCTATAAAATTCAATTTTTTTAGATTTATAAGATACTATAAGTATCTATCATTGATTAGGACAAAGCTGGATGAAAAGTTTTCAGGGAAAACAATTATTGGTGTCAAGGACCCGCGAATTTCTCGCCTGTTGCCGGTGTGGGAAAAATTTTCCGAGCCCTATGATAAGAAATATATCGTTGTATTCAGATCTCCATTTGAAGTTGCAGAATCCTTAAGAAAAAGAGACGGGTTTTCTTTAGAGAAAAGTATAAAAATATGGATTGCATATAACAATTCAATTGTTGATTTTGTCGACAGCAATGATGGGATATTTTTTTCATATAAGAAAATAATAAGCAATACAGAAATGTTTGTTGATAGGGTTTTGAAAAATTTAAATATTGACATGAATGTGTCAACTATTGATGATTTTGGCTTTGTTGATAAGGGGCTTTATAGAAATAAAATTGAAGATAATTTTGATGACATTAAAGATTCTGAATTAAAGAAGAATTGTTTTGATATGTATCAGAGGCTTATTTCTTTGGAAGAAAAAACTAATATATCGTAAATATGAATAAAATTTCTGTTGTTATGGCAACCTGTAATGGTGCCAGATATTTAAGTAGCCAGATTGACAGTATCTTAAATCAGACCCTTGTGCCGGATGAGTTGATCATTGTTGATGACTTTTCAGATGACGAATCCTACGCTATCGTTCAGGCGTATCAGGATCGCTTTCCTGACAGGGTAAGAGTTTTTCAAAATACCGAAAGACTCGGGGTAAATAAAAATTTTGAAAAAGCTGCGACCCTCGCCACCGGTGAGCTGATTTTTTTTTCTGACCAGGATGATATTTGGGAGGAGGAGAAGATTGAGGTCATGGTTGCCCATAGAGGCGGTGCGAGCCTGCTTTACTCCAGTGGCATGATCATTGGCGAGGAAGGGGAAATCATCCATGAAAATGAACTTGAATTTTTAAGAGTTCCTGCTGTGCAGGGAACACCGTTGTTTTATCAGATTGAGGGAAATTCCATATCTGGACATAATGTTCTGGCGACTCGTGAACTTGTCGCAAAAGCCATTCCGTTCTGCGACGCATGCATGTACGACAAGTGGCTCGGGCTGGTTGCCTGTCTCTTGAATGGAATCAGGTTTCTTGATCTCAAGTTGGTCAGACACCGCATGCATGGTTCAAATGCGCAAAATAATCCTGAACTCAGAAAAAGGAATTCTGACGGTAAAAAAAGCGGCAGACTTATGAGGTTTCGTGAAGATTGCGCAATGAAGCGTGATTTATTGCGGCAACTCTTCAGGGTCCCTGTCGGTGAGTTTCCGCACAAGGACTTGTTGCAGCTGTACGTCGACCATTTGGAGACTTCTCATAGATGTTTTTTTAATCGCACCCTCTATCGGGAGTTGTTGAAACATAATTATGGTGGCTGGCTGAATCTGTCTCCGCCAAAGTTGCGAAAAAGGATTCGTAGAATAGCAAGGGGTGAGCTTTATTACCGTATTTTCTTCGTATGAAATGAAATAATATTTTTTTGAATTATTGAATCAATTTGTTTGTAACCTAAGTGTTTAGACAATCCTGTTTCGCTCTAGAAGGGGCTGGTCATGGCAACTGAGACAGATGATTCGTTTCGCTCCCATCTAACGTTGCACCATCAGGCTTTGAAGTCCGTGGAGCAGAATCTTGATCCCCTGATTCACCAGGCGGTCGAAATGATTGTGGCCTGCTTTGAGAGTGATGGCAAGCTGCTGATCATGGGGAACGGCGGTTCGGCGTCGGATGCCCAGCATTTTGCCGCCGAACTGGTCGGTCGTTATCGGGCGGAGCGGGACGGATTGCCCGCCATTGCCCTGACCACCGATTCCTCGATTCTGACCGCGGTCGGCAATGATTACGGATTTGAGCAGATCTTCGCCCGCCAGGTGGAGGCTCTGGCACGCCCGGAGGATTTGGTGGTTGTCCTCTCCACGAGCGGCAATTCCGGCAATGTCGTGGCCGCGGTGCGGGCGGCGAACGAGATCGGTTGCCGCAGCATCGGTCTGTTGGGGCGGGACGGCGGTGCCCTGAGTGCGCTGGTCGACCTGCCGCTGATCATTCCGGTCGAATCCACAGCCGTGGTGCAGGAGATGCACATCCTGCTGATCCACCTGTTGTGCGAAGCTGTTGATCACCATGATTTCGAGCGACGGGAGAGGTCATGAATGTCGGTCAATTCCTGGAGCAGGCCCGCGATTGTCCGATCCTGGTGATCGGCGACCTGATGCTTGACGAATACCTGTGGGGGGATGTTGAACGCATTTCCCCCGAGGCGCCGGTGCAGGTGGTCGACGTTGCCGACGAGGAAGTCAGACTCGGCGGCGCGGGCAACGTGATCCGGAACCTGGTCGAACTCGGCTGCCGGGTTAGTGCCGCGGGTGTCGTCGGTAAGGATGATGACGGGGACCTTCTCGGCAAAATGCTTGAGACGGCCGGTGTCGATTGCCGGGCCCTGCTGGCTGTTGCCGGTCGGCGCACCGGACGTAAAACCCGGGTTCTTTCGAACAGTCAGCAGATGCTGCGCATCGACCGGGAAAGTTGTGAGAATATCCCGGCGGTGACCGAGTCCCGGCTGCTTGAGGCGGTGCTGCCGCTTATCCCCCGGCAACGGGTGGTTCTGGTTTCCGATTACGGCAAGGGGGTTCTGACCGAGCGGGTGTTGCGGGAAATTCTTGCCGCCGGGCGGGCGGCCAAGGTTCCGGTGCTGGTTGATCCCAAGGGAGAGGATTTCCTGCGCTACCGTGGCGCCTTTCTGCTGACGCCGAACCGGCGCGAGGCCGGTTTGGCGTCCGGCATCCCGGTTGAGGATGAAGCGTCGGCCCTCGCCGCCGGCCGGGCTCTGATGGCGCAGTGCTCTCTTAAGGCCCTGGTCCTGACTCGCAGCGAAGAGGGTATGAGCGTTTTTCTGGAGAATGGTTCGGTGACCCCGATGCCGACCCGTGCCCGGGATGTCTACGATGTTTCCGGAGCCGGTGATACCGTGCTGGTTTTCGTCGGTCTCGGCGTGGCGACCGGCCTGTCGGTGATTGAGGCGGCCGCCCTGGCGAATGTTGCCGCCGGCATCGTCGTCGGCAAAGTCGGCACATCGACCGTGACAGCCGCTGACCTGTTCACCGCCGCCGGTGATGATTCCGGGCTGAACCGCAAGATCCGTCCGGCCGCGGAGTTGGCGGCCATTCTCGCTGACCGACGTCGGCAGGGACAGAACATTGTCTTCACCAACGGCTGTTTCGATCTTCTGCACGTCGGCCATGTCCGCTACCTGCAGCAGGCGAGGCAGCTTGGCGACCTGCTGGTACTGGGCCTTAATTCCGATGCCTCGATCCGTCGCCTGAAGGGGCCGAAGAGACCCCTGATCGGCGCTGAAGAACGGGCCCATATCCTGGCGGCGCTGGACTGTGTCGACTTCGTGGTCATGTTCGATGAGGATACGCCGCTGAACTTGATCGAATCCCTGCGGCCGGATATCCTCGTCAAGGGGAGCGACTACACGCCGGAAGAGGTGGTCGGCAGAGAGTTTGTCGAGAGTCAGGGCGGGCGGGTGGAACTGATCCGGGTGGTTGACGGCAAGTCGACCAGCAATCTCATTGAAAAGATCCTGCAGGCCTATCAGTCGTGACCTTCGGCACCGGTGAAACACTGAAGCCTGCGGTTTTTCTCGACCGGGACGGAACCATCAATGTCGAGAAAAATTACCTTTTCCGGGTGGAGGATTTCGAATTCATTGACGGGGTTCCGGCAGCGATCCGGCGCCTGAACCGGGCCGGACTGCCGGTGGTCGTGATCACCAACCAGTCGGGAATCGCGCGTGGGTTCTACGGTCTGTCCGAGGTCGAGACGCTGCACCGTCATGTTGACCGGTTGCTGGCCGTTGCCGGCGCGCGAATCGACGCCTGGTATATCTGTCCGCACCTCCCAGACTACAGTTCAGCGAAATGCGACTGTCGCAAACCGGCTCCCGGTCTGCTGCTGCGGGCGGCCGCCGAAAGAGGGATCGACCTGGCGCGGTCGTGGATGGTGGGCGACAAGCCGGCCGATATCCGGGCCGGGTTGTCGGTCGGTTGCGGCTCGATCCTGGTGAAAACCGGATACGGGAATACCGCGGTTGCCGAGGCGATGGAACTCAAGGTTCCGGTGGTCGAGACCCTCGTCGAGGCCGTCGATCTTATCCTGCGGCCAGGTTCAGGATTGACGCTTTGATTTCCACGCCGGGAATGATACCATTCCGCCCCAAATTAAATATCCAGCAACGCGACATAGGGGGGAGTTATTTCTACCATGAAAAATATTCTTGTTACCGGCGGCTGCGGGTTTATCGGCGCCAATTTCATCCGGCTGGCGCTTGAGAGCCCTGACGAGATCCGCCTGGTCAACCTCGACAAGCTGACCTATGCCGGCAATCCCGAGAACCTGTCCGGTCTCGACTCTGATCCCCGTTATCGTTTCGTGCGCGGCGATATCTGTGATCGTGAGCTGGTGCAGAAGTTGTTTGCCGAGGAAGAGATCGATACGGTGGTCCATTTTGCTGCGGAATCGCACGTTGATCGCAGCATCGACGGGCCCGGAGAATTCATCCGGACCAATATCAACGGCACCTTCTCGCTCCTTGAGGCGGCCCGCAGCACCTGGCTCGGGGGCGGAGGGAAGGGTGATGGCAGACGTTTCCTGCAAGTCAGCACCGACGAGGTTTACGGATCCCTGGGCGAAACCGGTTATTTTTCCGAAACCACCCCCTACGATCCCCGCTCTCCCTATTCGGCCAGCAAGGCGGCCTCCGACCACCTGGTCAGTGCCTATGGCCATACCTACGGCCTGCCGGTGC
Source organism: Geothermobacter hydrogeniphilus (assembly GCF_002898515.1). Classification (GTDB taxonomy): domain Bacteria; phylum Desulfobacterota; class Desulfuromonadia; order Desulfuromonadales; family Geothermobacteraceae; genus Geothermobacter_A. The sequence continues at coordinate 83,467 of NZ_PPFX01000007.1, forward strand.
TGATCACCAACTGTTCCAACAATTACGGTCCCTACCAGTTTCCGGAAAAGCTGATTCCGCTGATTATCAACAACGCCCTCAATGGACGGGAACTGCCGGTCTACGGTGACGGCCGCAATATTCGCGACTGGCTGTTTGTCGAGGATCACTGCCGGGCGATCCTGGCTGTCCTGAACGGTGGCAGATGCGGCGAAACCTACAATATCGGTGGCAACAGTGAAAAACGGAACATCGAGGTGGTCGAAACTATCTGCGACATTCTCGATGAAAAAGTTGCCCCGCTGGCCTCGGGCGAACCACGTCGTTCGCTGGTCCGCTTCGTCAAGGACCGCGCCGGGCATGATCGCCGCTACGCCATTGACGCCGGCAAGATCAGGCGGGAACTCGGCTGGGAGCCGACGGTCCCTTTCGACGAGGGACTCCGCGGCACGGTCGACTGGTACCTTGCCAACCAGGCCTGGTGTGCCGCCATTCTTGACGGCTCCTACCAGGACTACTACGACCGGATGTACGGAGATCGCTGAATGAGCGTTTCGCTGAAGGTCGCCCTGATCGGGGCCAAGGGGATGCTGGCCGATGCGGTGCAGCGTCTCGCTCCCGGGAACTGGGATATTCGCGGTTATGATCTGCCCGGTTTTGACCTGACGGACCGGACCTCTGTTCTTGACCTGGCAGGGGAAAACCCGGATTTGATCATCAATTGCGCCGCCCTGACCGATGTCGACGGCTGCGAGAGTCGGGTCGAGCAGGCCGAGGCGGTCAACGGCAGGGGACCCGGCTACCTGGCGGAGCTGGCCCGTTGTTGCGGGGCGACGCTGGTGCATATTTCGACCGATTTTGTTTTCGACGGCAAAAAGGACAGTCCCTATCTGGAGACGGATACCCCGGACCCCCTGTCGGTGTATGGTCTGAGCAAGCTGCACGGTGAACAGGCGATTCTTGCCGTCGGCCTGGGGAGCTGCTTCATTATCCGTACCAGCTGGCTTTACGGAGCCGGCGGCGGCAATTTCGTCGAGACCATGGTGCGTCTCGCCCGTGAACGCGAAAGTCTCGGCATCGTCGCCGACCAGACCGGTACCCCGACCTGGACCGACGATCTGGTCCGGGCGATGCTGCGGCTGCTGGAACAGGGTGACTACGGCATCTATCATTACAGTAATGATGGCGCCTGCAGCTGGTACGATTTCGCCTGCGCCGCTATTGAACTGGCCCGGCGTGATGAAAAACTCGCGGTGCGGCAGGTTCGCCCGATCACGACCGCGGACTATCCGCTGCCGGCCTGTCGTCCGCGTTATTCCGTCCTCAGCAAGCAGAAGATCGGAAAGATCTCCGGTGTGGAGATTCCCGCCTGGCGGGAGAGCCTGAAGCGTTATTTTGAACAGAGACAGGGAGGGGATAAACCCCATGGCTATTGAAAAAGGCATTGTGCTGGCCGGTGGTGCCGGCACCCGCCTCTATCCGCTGACCCTGGTGGCCAGCAAGCAGCTGCAGCCGATTTATGACAAACCGATGATCTATTATCCGATCTCGACCCTGATGCGGGCCGGGATAAAGGATATCCTGATCATTTCCACGCCCCAGGATACGCCCCGTTTCGAGGCCCTGCTGGGTGATGGATCGCAGTGGGGACTTCGGCTCAGCTACCAGGTTCAGCCCGAGCCCAAAGGAATCGCCCAGGCTTTTCTGATCGGTGAGAAGTTCATTGACGGAAAGGCGGTTTCGTTGATTCTCGGTGACAATATCTTTTACGGCAAAATGGGCCTGTCGCGTATTTTCCGGGACTTTGCCGGTGGCGCCAGGGTGTTCGGCTATCCGGTGCAGGATCCGGAACGTTACGGCGTGGTCGAGTTCGATGCCTCGGGCAAGGTTCTCGGCATCGAAGAGAAACCGCGGCAGCCGAAATCACGTTACGCCGTGCCGGGGCTCTATCTTTATGATGAAAAGGTTGTCGAGCTGACTCGCGGGCTTCAACCTTCGGCGCGCGGGGAACTGGAAATCACCGACCTCAACCTGGCCTACCTTGAACGTCGGGAACTGCTGGTGGAAAAGCTCGAGCGGGGCATCGCCTGGCTCGACACCGGCACCCACATGAGTTTGCTGGAGGCGAGTCATTTCATCGGCACCCTTGAGGCGCGCCAGGGAGTCAAGATCGGCTGCCTCGAAGAGGTCGCCTACAGAAAAGGCTACATTGACCTTGACCAGCTGCTGGCGGTCATCGAGGCGATGCCGAAATCGAGTTACCGCAGTTACCTGGAACAACTCAGCCGCGAATAGGAGTCTGTATGCGGATTGTTACCATCGCCATTGCCGATGTCCTGCTGCTGGAGCCGCGGATTTTTCCGGACCGGCGCGGATTTTTCTTCGAGAGCTTCAACCGGGCCCGCTGGGAAGAGTTGACCGGGTTGAAAAACGATTTCGTTCAGGACAACCACTCGCGTTCCTGTCGCGGGGTTCTGCGCGGTCTGCATTACCAGGTTCAGCAGCCCCAGGGCAAACTGGTGCGGGCCGTCGGCGGAGAGATTTTCGATGTCGCCGTCGACCTGCGTCGTTCTTCACCGACATTCGGGCAATGGGTCGGCGCTGTCCTGTCGGATGAAAACAAGCGGCAACTCTGGGTCCCGGAAGGATTTGCCCACGGATTTATGGTACTCTCCGAGACGGCGGATCTGCTTTACAAGACCACCGCCTACTATGCCCCGCAGCATGAGCGGACGATTCGTTGGGATGACCCGGACCTGGGGATCGACTGGCCGCGTGATGTTCAGCCCCTGCTGTCGGAAAAAGACGCAGCGGGAACCGCGTTCCGGGATGCCGAATGTTACCCCTGACCTGAATCTGAGTTCCTGTTGGATGGAGAGTGCAAGTGCTTGGTCTGAATGAGATTTGCAAAAATCTGAAGCGCACCCACAGGTTCGCTGGTGATTTTTGGGAAGCTCAGGCAGATCAATGACTTGTGCTGTCCGCCAACAAGGGGCTCACTGATTCAGGACTGAGAGAGGATGAGCCAAGATGATTGACAGCATGACCGGCTTCGGCAAGGGCCGGGCGGCCGGTGAGAACATCGCCATCGGCATCGAGATCAAATCGGTCAACCACCGCTTCTGCGATGTCAATGTCAAGGGGCCACGGGTCGCCATGCCCCTTGAGGGCATACTCAAGAAAAAGGTTTCCGAGAGCCTGTCGCGCGGCAAGATCGATATTTTCATCAACCTGGAGATCATTGGCGAGCAGGCCTACGAGGCCCGGATCAACAAGCCGCTGGCCGACGCCCTGGTCCGGTCGCTGAACAAACTGCAGAAGGCTTATGGTCTGGACGACAAGGTCTCGCTCGACCTGCTGGTCGGGCAGAAGGATGTGCTGCAGTTTTCCGAAAGTATTTCGCTCGACGAGTTGCGGCCGTGTCTGGAACAGGCCCTGGACGAGGCCTTGCTGCAGATTCGCCAGATGCGTCGTTCGGAAGGGGAGGCCCTGCAGGTCGATTTCGAGCAGCGACTGGAAAAGCTCGACAGTTTGATCGGCCGGGTGGCCGAACGGGCGCCTCAAGTCCCCCTGGAATGGCAGGAGAAGTTGCGCCAGCGGCTCGAACGTTATGCCGCCGATGTCGACATCGAACCGCAGCGGATCGCCCAGGAACTGGCCGTCTTTGCCGACCGCTGTGACATCAGCGAAGAACTGACCCGTTTCCGCAGTCACCTGGTCCAGTTTCGTGGGCTGTTTGATGCGGAGGAGCCGGTCGGCCGGAAAATGGACTTCCTGGTGCAGGAAATCAACCGTGAAACCAACACCATCGGCAGCAAGGCCAATGACGCCGTTATCGGCAGCCAGGTGGTCGAGATCAAGGCGGAGCTGGAAAAAATCCGCGAACAGGTACAGAACGTCGCATGAATGAAAAGTCCTCAGCAGAACGGCTTGATCCGATCGAAGCGCCCCGTGAAGGGCTGCTGATCGTCGTTTCTGCTCCATCCGGGGCCGGCAAGACCACCCTCTGTCGACATCTGGTTGACAATTTCAGCAATATCCGTCAGTCTGTCTCGTTCACGACCCGCAAGCCGCGTGGTTCGGAACGGGATGGCGTCGATTACCATTTCGTTGACCAGGCTGAATTCGACCGCATGGTCGCGGCCGGGGAATTCGCCGAGTGGGCGGAGGTCCACGGCAACTGCTACGGTACGGCGCTGAAGACCCTGGACGAGTCCCGTCGGCGGGGCGAGGATATTCTGCTCGATATCGACTGCCAGGGGGCCGCGCAACTGCGAGACAGGCTTGACGCCGCGGTCTTCGTTTTTATCCTGCCGCCGTCGCTTACGGAACTGGAAAGACGTCTCCGTTCCAGGCAGACCGACAGCGATGAGGTGATCCGGCATCGGCTGCGCAATGCCGAGCAGGAAATTCGCGCCGCCAGGTGGTATGATTACCTGATTGTCAATGCCGATCTGGAAACCGCCCGTCAGCGGTTGGCGTCCATCGTTCGGGCCGAACGGTGTCGGACCCGGCGCTTCAAGAGCGCGCCGGCGGTCTGGTTCGGGTTGGAAAAATTAAGTTAACACCAAGGGAGTTCTGATTATGGCACGTGTCACCGTTGAAGATTGTCTGGATGTAATCCCCAACCGCTTTTTGCTCTGCATGGTTGCATCCAAACGCTCCAAGCAGCTTTACAAGGGGGCCGCGCCCCTGATCGACAACAAGGCCAACAACAAAAAGGTCGTTGTTTCGCTGCGTGAAATCGCCGCTGGAAAAGTCGATTTCGAAATCCCCACCCGCAAGAGCTGAATGTAACGCCGGCTGAAAACCCGGGCAGGCGGCCGCCGTGCTGTCTACCCGTTTTTTGCCCGAGCCCTGATGGTCCGTCTCGACGACATCCTTGACATGGTGGCCGGCTATCATCCGACCGCCGACCTGGAACCGATCCGCAAGGCTTATGTCTTCTGCGGAAAGGTTCATCAGGGACAGGTGCGCCTCTCCGGCGAAGCCTATCTGCATCATCCCCTCGAAGTTGCCCATATCCTGGCCCAGTTGCAGCTTGATGTTCCCTCCATCGTTACCGGACTGCTGCACGATACCCTTGAAGACACCCTGACCGGCGAGGCGGAAATCCGCGAACTTTTCGGTGATGAAGTCTTTGAGCTGGTTGACGGGGTGACCAAGATCGGCCGGATGACATTCAAAACCCGGGCCGAGGAGCAGGCGGAAAATTTTCGCAAGATGCTGCTCGCCATGGCGCGCGATATCCGGGTGATCCTCGTCAAGCTGGCTGATCGGCTGCACAACATGCGTACTCTTGACACCCTGCCGCCCGAGCAGCAGCGGCTGATCGCCCGGGAGACGGCGGAGATCTACGCGCCGCTGGCCAACCGCATGGGGATCAGCTGGATCAAGAACGAACTGGAAAATCTTTCCTTCCGCTACCAGGAGCCGGACGACTATCGGGATCTGTCCGCCAGGATCGCGCGCCGCAAGCGCGAGCAGTCCCGCTATATCGAAGAGGTCAAGCGGATCCTCGGGCGGATGCTGAAAGACAACGGTTTTGACGGCCAGATCTCCGGCCGCGCCAAGCATCTTTTTTCCATCTACCAGAAAATGAAGCGGCAGCAGATCGATTTCGACCAGGTGCATGACCTGATCGCTTTCCGCATCATCCTGCCTTCGGTGCAGGACTGTTATGCGGTGCTCGGTATCGTCCATGCTCTATGGAAGCCAATTCCCGGACGCTTCAAGGATTATATTGCCATGCCCAAGGCCAACATGTACCAGTCGCTGCATACGACGGTTCTCGGCCCGCATGGCGAACGGATGGAGATCCAACTGCGCACCATCGAGATGCACCGGATTGCCGAAGAGGGCATCGCGGCGCACTGGAAATACAAGGAAGGCAAGGGGGCCCCGATTGCCGCCAGCGGCCGGCACGACCGGCGTTTCGCCTGGCTGCGGCAGATGCTCGAATGGCAGAAGGACCTGACCGATTCGCGGGAATTTCTCTCCTCGGTCAAGGTTGATCTCTTTCCCGAGGAAGTCTACGTATTTACCCCGAATGGCGATGTCAAGGAGCTGCCGCGCGGCTCGACCCCGGTCGATTTCGCCTACAGTATCCACAGCGATGTCGGCAATCACTGCAGCGGCGCCAAGGTCAACGGCAAGCTGGTACCGCTCAAGACCGAACTGCACAACGGTGACATCGTCGAAGTGACCACCCAGGCCGGCCAGCACCCGAGCAAGGACTGGCTCAAGTTTGTCCGCACGTCCAAGGCGCGCAACAAGATTCGCCACTGGATCAAGACCGAACAGCGTGAACGCAGCGTCGAACTCGGACGTGATCTGCTGGAAAAACGTCTCCGCAAGTACGGCATGAGCCTGAAAAAGGTGCTGTCGTCAGCCGACTGGCGGAAAGCCTGGGAGGAGTTCGGTTTCAGCGGCGGCGAGGATCTGCTGGCGGCTCTCGGTTACGGTAAGGTCTCCCTCGGCCAGATTGTCGCCAAGCTGGTTCCCCGCGAGCAGATCGAAACCCGACCGGCGGCGCCCGGCCCCCTCGGCAAGGTGGTCAACAAGATTCGTCAAAAACCCTCCAATGCCATCAAACTGCAGGGGGTCGAGGATATCCTGGTGCGTTTCGCCAAGTGCTGCAATCCTCTGCCGGGGGATGAAGTGATCGGTTTCATCACTCGTGGCCGCGGGGTGACCGTCCATGCCGGCGATTGCCCTCAGGTGCGGGAAACCGATCCGGAACGCCGTGTTCCGGTTGAGTGGGATCGACGCAAGAAGGCGTCCCGACCGGTCAGAATCAGGGTCTACTGCGAGAACCAGCGGGGGATGCTGGCCGCCATTACCACTGCCATCACCAACTGTGACGCCAACATCATCAGCGCCAATGTCCATTCAACCGCTGACCACAAGGGGGTCAACAATTTTGAAGTGGATGTTCAGGATCTTGAACATCTCAACCGGGTGCGCCAGGCGGTTGTCAACCTCAAGGGTGTTTACAAGGTGGAGCGGTTGCGCGGCTGAGGGTGTCATCAGAAAAGGGAGAGCATCATGGCTAAAGAGATCATTCAGAGTGACAATGCGCCGGCAGCTATCGGACCCTATGCACAGGGGGTCCGGGTGGGCGATCAGGTCTGGTTTTCCGGACAGATTCCGCTTGATCCGGTCAGCGGCGAGGTGGTGTCCGGCGGGATTGCCGAACAGACCGAACAGGTGATGAAAAACATGGGCGCGGTTCTCGCTGCCGCCGGGCTCGATTTCGGCCAGGTGGTCAAGACCACCATCTATCTTGTCGACCTCGCTGATTTTACCGTTGTCAACGAAATTTACGGGCGCTTCTTTCCCGCCGCGCCACCGGCTCGCGCCACCGTTGAAGTGGCTGCCCTGCCGAAAGGGGTATCGGTCGAGATCGAATGGATCGCGCACGATGACGCGTGATGAGATGTGAGGGGACAGTCCCCCTTGATGAAGGGGACTGTCCCCTCACGTTGCCGGTTCACAAAAAAGGCGGTTCACCCCGAGGGCGAACCGCCTTTTTCAGTTTCAGCTACCGGTTGCGTCAGCCTGCCTTGACCACCGCTCCGGAACGGATGCAGCGGGTGCAGACCTTGATCGCCCGGACCTGACCGTTCCGCAGCGCCCTGACCTTCTGCAGGTTCGGATTCCAGACTTTACGGGTTTTGTTATGTGCATGACTGACATTGTTGCCGGTCGTCGGTTTTTTTCCGCAGATTTCACACACCTTGGCCATCGATCGATACCTCCTCAAGATTCAGAACGCAAATTTCTAGCATGCTTCGAAAAAGAATGCAAGGGACTTTTTCAAGTCACCGGACGGCTATGGCCCTTTTCTCTTCATGCCGGTCAGGGTCAGGGCGACCAGGGCTTCGCCGAGCAGCCCGAGAGCGGGATAGAGTTGTTCGGCACAGGCCTGATAGAGACCCTTGCCGGGACGGATCGATCCTCGTTCGCCGCATGCGCCACCGGCCGCGGGGGCCGTGCCGCCGCTCTGCAGGCGCTTGAAAGTGAGCCGGGCGGAAGGGAAGAGTGCGTGCAGTTCGGTCGACAATTGTTCTTCCGGATCGAGATTGGATGGACAGCGCAGATAGATTTCCGGCTGATTCCGGTTGCGGCCGAGAGCAAGTTGAAAGGCACCTGCCGGAGAGTGGAGCAGTAAACGTGGTGCCAACAGCTTCGATGGTTCCGGAGAGGGTGTGCCCAGTTCCCACAGTGCCGGACCGGCCAACGCCTCCGGCCATCCGGGGACCGGGGTGGTTGGTCGGGCCGCCAGCAGCAGTTGATCGCAGGAAACCGTTTCCGAACCGAGGCGGCATTGGACGACTCCCGAACGGAGTGGTCGCAGATCGGTGAGTTGCTCCAGCGGACGCCGGGTCGCGCCGGCATCGATCAGGCGCTGATCGAGCAGCTTGTCGAGAACGGCTCCCGCCACGGACTGTCGGCCGAGGACCTGGGCCCAGGCAAGGGCGGCTTCAGCCAGGCTCAGGTCGGCGGCGGGAATCAGGCAGATGGAGGCCAGAAGAGACTCGCACAGGTGCCTTCCTTCCGCGTCGAGTGTCTGCCGGGAGCACCAGTCGGCAAAGGGTTGGCGCAGAAGGCTCCCGGGCAGCCCCTTGCTGCGACACGCCAGGGCCCAGCGAGTTCTGCGGCGAAGGTTGAGGGCAGGGCTGCCGCCGATTTCGATCAGGGCGTGCTGCAGCGTGCTGCCCCATTGCTGCAGCTGGTCAAGCAGGGCAATGATCCGGGAGTAGGACTGCGGATGTTCCCGCCGGATTTCGTCTTGCCAGGGCGTACTGCCGTGGATTTCGATGCAGGTTGTTCCGATGTGAAGCTGGACCGGGACCGCCGTCGTCAGGCAGTTGCGGGCCTGCAGCTGATCAAGCAGGGCGTCGAGCATGTGCGAGTTGTACCCGAGGAGGTATTTCGGCTGCCCCCGGCCATGCAGGTGCAGGACACGCAGTCCCCGGCGACCCAGCAGGATTCCGTCGATACGGGCTCCGGGGGCATCGCCGGCGATGATCAGGTCGTAATGCTGATGGGCCATGATTCATCCTTCCGGCAGGTTCTCTTCCGACCAGAGCTCGATCCCGTGTCGTTCGAGAAGGGCCGCGGCAACGCCCATTCCGGGGACAACCCGTTCTTCAAGGTAAATGAGGCGGCTGCCGCAGGATGGGCTGCGTTCCTTGAGAATGGCGCGTCGACAGCCGCACAGTCGGGCAATCGCCAGGGTTTGTCCGGCCCCCTTGAGGAAGAGGTCGCTGACCGGTTGCTGCCGGTCGTCGCGGACTTCGCCCGCGCCGTTGAGCAGCGCCCGCCCGTCGCCGCGGGTAAAGCGGGTTCGTGGTCGCGGGGTGGGCAGACCGGCGAGCTGTTCCGGGCAGACCGGTATCGGAACCAGGTTGTGCCGTTGCAGAAAGGCGCGAACGTCGCTGTTGGTTTTGCATCTGCCGTCGTAGCGGGTCGGCAGGCCGAGGAGACAGCTGCTGACGAGAATCGGTTCCGCCTTGCGCTCGCTCATGGCCGTTTGGTCAGTCGTCCAGCGGGGGATTGATCAGGCTCGCCCGCAGGGGGGAGGCCGATGGGGTGATGCGGACCTTGCGGCCCTCGATCCGCAGCCGTCCTTCGGCGAACAGTTGAATGGCGCGGGGGTAGATGCGGTGTTCCTCGACCAGAATGCGGGCGGCGAGGCTCTCCTCGTCGTCATCTTCCAGTACCGGAACCACAGCCTGTAGGATGATCGGGCCGGTGTCGACGCCGCCGTCGACGAAATGAACCGTGCAGCCGGAAAAACGGGCGCCGTATTCAATCGCTTTGCGCTGCACGTGCAGGCCGGGAAAGGCCGGCAACAGGGCGGGGTGAATGTTGATGATGCGTCCGGGAAAGGCTTCGAGGAAGACGTCGCTGATCAACCGCATGAAACCGGCCAGAACCACCAGCTCGACCCCTGCCTGCTGCAGTGCGGAGACGACCCGGTGATCGAAGTCGGCGCGACTGCTGAACTGTCGATGATCGATGCAGAGGGTGGTGATGTCGGCAGCCGCGGCACGTTCCAGGCAACCGGCGCCGGGGTTGTTGCTGATCACCAGCGCGATGGAGGCATCCAGGCTGCCGTCCCGGCAACGGTCGATGATCGCCTGCAGATTGGTGCCGCTTCCTGAGGCCAGGACGCCGATTTTCAGTTTGCCGGACATGGCCCGTTAATCTCCGACACCATGCAGGATGACCTGTTCTTCGCCCTCTTTACAGAGAGAGACGGTACCGATCTGCCAGGCCTTTTCCTCCAGGCCGCCGAGCCGGACCAGGATGTCGTCGGCCTGCGCGGCGGGAACGATCAGCACCATGCCGATACCGTAGTTGAAGGTCCGGTACATCTCCTGTGGGGCGATGTTGCCGCCTTCGCGCAGCCGTTCAAAAATAGCCGGTTTGGGCCAGGCGGTGGTGTCGATGTCGACCCGGCAGTGGCGCGGCAGCACCCGCGGGACATTTTCCAGCAGGCCGCCGCCGGTGATATGGGCCATCCCCTTGATTTCGAAATCCCGCAGCAGGTTGAGGATTGATTTGACGTAGATCCGGGTCGGGGTGATCAGCTCTTCGCCGAGGGTGCCTTCCAGGCCATCAAGGCGGGCATCGAGGGAGAGCCCCATGGTTTCGAGAAAAACCTTGCGGGCCAGGGAGAAACCGTTGGAGTGCAGACCGCTCGACCCGATGCCGATGATCAGATCTCCGTCGGTGATGGCCGATCCGTCGATAATGCGGTTGTTGTCGACCACGCCGACCGTGAAACCGGCCAGGTCATATTCCCCGTCGCCGTACATGCCCGGCATTTCCGCGGTTTCGCCACCGACCAGGGCGCAGTTGGACTGCACGCAGCCTTCGGAGATACCGGCAACGATTTCGGCCGCCTTCTCCGGGGCCAGTTTCCCGGTCGCCAGGTAGTCGAGAAAGAAGAGCGGTTCGGCCCCCTGGACGATGATGTCATTGACGCACATGGCCACCAGGTCGATGCCGACGGTGTCGTGTTTGTCAAGCATGAAGGCCAGCTTCAGCTTGGTGCCGACGCCATCGGTCGAGGAAACCAGGACCGGGTTCTGATACTTGTCGGTATTGAGTGAAAAGAGGCCTCCGAAGCCGCCGATGTCGGTCAGTACCTCGGGCCGCGAAGCTGCCTTGACCAAGGGCTTGATCAATTGCACGAAACGATTGCCGGCATCGATATCGACGCCGGCATCCTTGTAGGTCATCTGCTTGTCTCTGGACAAGGTGGAACTCCTCTGGCTGAAGCCTGAATCTGTGAGCCCCTTGTCGGCGGACAGCATAAGTCATTGCCCTGCCTGAGCTTTCCAAAAATCACCAGCGAACCTATGGGGGCGCTTCAGATTTTTGGAAATCTCATTCAGACCAAGCACTTGCACTCTCCATCCAACAGGAACTCACAGATTCAGGCAAAGTGGACCCTTTTTTAAATCAATGTTGCCGGAGTGTCAATGCTGAATCCGTCTCCTGCGGCCTGACAGAGAGCCTCGGACAGATTGCAACAATCCTTTACAGGGAGCCGTGGCTCAACTATCATGCTGTCTCGCCATGAACAGACTGTACATCCGCCGCCTGACGGCTGACGATCTTGAAAAGATTACCGCACTTGAGCGTCGTTGTCAGCCTCACCCCTGGAGCCGGGAGCTTTTTTGCCGGGAACTGGGCAACCCGGTGGCACGTTTCCATGTGGCGGAACTCGCCGGCAGCATTGCCGGCTACCTGTGCTGCTGGCAGATCGGTGACGAACTGGAAATCCACAACGTCGCGACCGATCCCGATTATCGGCGTCGCGGGATTGCCCGCCGTCTGTTGGCGGGGGTTCTCGCCGACCCCGGAGTGGCCCGCGTCTTCCTTGAAGTCCGGAGCGGCAACCGGGGCGCCATCGCCCTCTACCGGGCACTTGGGTTCCGGGTTTCCGATTGTCGCCGGGGTTATTATCACGACGGCGAGGACGCTTTGCTGATGGACTGGCGGAGACCCGGACCGGATTGACCCTTTTGCAAAACCAGGAGAGACTGTTTCATGTCAAACTTCAAGACCCGAATCCTGGCCAACCAGGAGATATCCCCCGGTTACTGGCGCATGCGGATTCAGGCTCCCGGTGCTGTTGCCGATTGCCGTGCCGGCCAGTTTCTGATGTTCCGGGTGCAGTTGTCGCTGCTGCCGCTGCTGCGCCGCCCCTTCGGCATCTTCCGTACCGGGTTTCAACCTTCGGATGTTGATGGCCTGCCGCCGGTTGAATACCTGGAAATTCTCTACAAAGTGGTCGGTCAGGGGACGGCCATGATGAGCGAACTGCATCATGGCGATCGGGTGGAGATTCTCGGGCCCCTGGGGCGCGGTTTCGATGGCGGCGAGCCGGGGCGACGCAAAATCCTTGTCGGCGGCGGTATCGGTCTGGTTCCTCTCTATATGCTCGCCGAACAGCTGGTCGGCGGCAACGAAGTCAGGCTGCTGATGGGGGGGCGTACCCGTGACGATATCATCGTCGTGACCGAGTTCGAGCGCCTCGGCGTGCAGACCTATGTTTCGACCGAAGACGGCAGCCTCGGCGATCGCGGCCTGGTGACCGCGGTTCTGCAGCAGCAGCTCGACACCGATCCCGACGCCGACGTCTTTGCCTGCGGTCCGCTGCCGATGCTCGAAGCGGTCCATGATATCTGTCGTCAGCGCCAGGTGCCGCTGCAGGTGTCGCTGGAAGCCCTGATGGCCTGCGGGGTCGGTGCCTGTCTCGGTTGCGTGGTCAAGGGTGTCGGCCATTCCGAAACCAGTCCGCGCTTTCTCTGTACCTGTAAGGAAGGTCCGGTTTTCCGTGCCGAACAACTGGCCTGGGACCGCCTGGACCGGACCGAAGGCACTTGCGAGGGATGCAAATGATGTCGCAGCAATCAACGGCCAAAGTCTCCCTGGCGGTGGAAATCGCCGGACTGCGGATGAAAAACCCGGTCATGCCGGCGTCGGGAACCTTCGGTTACGGTGAAGAGTTCGCCCCCTATCTCGATCTCAACCGGCTTGGCGCGATTGTCACCAAGGGCCTGTCGCTGCGGCCCAAGGCCGGCAATCCGACCCCGCGCATCTGTGAAACGGTCAGCGGCATGCTCAACGCCATCGGTCTGCAGAATGTCGGGGTGGATGCCTTTATCGAACACAAGATGCCCTTTCTGCGGGAAATCAATACCCCGGTGATTGCCAACTTCTTCGGCAATACCCTGGAGGAATACGGCGAGGTCGCCCGACGGCTGAACGACATTCCCGAACTGGCGGCGGTCGAGCTGAATATTTCCTGTCCCAACGTCAAGCAGGGAGGGATTGTCTTCGGGACCGATCCGCAGGCCGCCCACCAGGCGGTCGACGTGGTGCGGAAGAATCTCGACAAACCGCTGATTGTCAAGCTGACGCCGAACGTCACCGATATTACCGTGATCGCCCGGGCGGTGGCCGATGCCGGGGCAGACGCGGTCAGCTGCATCAATACCCTGACCGGCATGTCGATTGACGTACGGCGGCGCAAACCGCGAATCGCCAACCGCACCGGCGGGCTGTCGGGGCCGGCGATCCGCCCGATCGCCGTCCGCATGGTCCACCAGGTGGTGCAGGCGGTTGACATTCCGGTGATCGGCGTCGGCGGCATCAGCAGCGCCGAGGATGCCCTCGAATTCCTCATCGCCGGTGCGCAGGCGGTGCAGGTCGGTACCGCCAACTTTGTTGATCCGGATGCCATGCAGCAGGTGATCGACGGCCTGGAACGGTTCTGCATCGAGGAGAGAATCGCGGACATTCGGGAACTGATCGGCAGCCTTGAGGTATAATTCCTTTCAGGATTTCGGCGGAAGGGGACAGTCCCCTTAGCTGAGGGGGACTGTCCCCTTGTTCGGCTCAGATGCCCGGCGCGAAGCGCCCACCCTATGGACGTTATCACCACCCACATCAATGCCGATTTCGACTGTCTCGGTGCCATGGTGGCAGCGCGCAAGCTGTACCCGGACGCCGAGATGGTTTTCCCCGGCTCGCAGGAACGCAACCTGCGGGAATTTTTCCTGCGCAGCACCATCTACGCCTACGACTTCAAGCGCCTGCGCGACATCGATATGGAGCAGGTCGAACGGCTGATCCTGGTCGACGTCCGGCAGTCGGAACGCATCGGTCCTTTCGGCGAGGTCGCCCGCCGGCCCGGTGTTGAGGTGCATATCTACGATCATCATCCGACCGGACCCGGCGACCTCCATGGGGCTCATGAAGTGATCAGGCCGGTCGGGTCAACCGTTACGCTCTTCTGCCAGCTGTTCGCCGAACAGCAGATCCGTCCCGATGCCGATGAGGCGACGCTGATGATGCTCGGTCTCTACGAAGATACCGGCAGCCTGCAGTTCAGTTCCACCACCCGCGCCGATTTCGAAGCCGCCGCCTTTCTGCTCGATTGCGGCGCGGCGCTCTCCGCAGTCGCGGATTTTCTGACCCAGGAGTTGACCGCCGACCAGGTCGGCCTGCTGCACCAGTTGCTGCAGAACCGCCAGATCCTGACTGTCAACGGTCATGAGATCTGTATCAGCCAGGCGACCAGTGAGCAGTATATCGGGGACCTCGCGGTGTTGGCGCACAAGCTCAAGGATATGGAGAATCTCGACGCCCTGATCATTGCGGTGCGGATGGTGGACCGGATTTTTCTGGTCGGCCGGTCGCGTATCCCCGAGGTCCATGTCGGCGCCATTCTCGAGGAATTCGGTGGTGGCGGTCATCCCTTCGCCGCCTCGGGCACCGTGCGCGACCAGACGTTGGTCCAGGTTCTTGACCGTCTGCCGCAGGTTCTGCAGCGCCAGGTCCGTCCGCGCTGGTTGGCAGGGCAGCTGATGTCCAGCCCGGTCAAGTCGGTTGCCGCCGGGGAGACCATCGGCACCGCGCGTGAATTGTTGAATCGTTACAATGTCAATGTCCTGCCGGTACTTGACGACACCGGTCAGGTTGTCGGTCTGATCAGCCGGCAGACGGTTGACAAGGCGGCCCATCACGGCCTTCAGTCCCACCCGGTCGGCAGCTACATGGATGGTTCTTTCACCACGGTTGGTCCCGAAACGCCGCTGCAGCAACTGCAGGAACTGATCGTGGCCGACAACCAGCGTCTGGTGCCGGTTGTCGAGGAGGGCCGGCTGGTCGGGGTATTGACCCGCACCGACCTGTTGCGGCAGCTGCTTTCCTTTGAACAGCACCCGCACGGGCAGGTGCTTCCGGGGCAACGCCGGACGGGCGGTCCATGGCTGAAAAAAAAGCAGCTCGGACGGTTCATGCGTGAACGTCTGCCGCGGGATCTGCAGCGGCGGTTACGCAGTTTCGGTCAGGTCGGTGAAGAGCTGGGGGTGCAGGTCTACCTGGTCGGCGGCATGGTCAGGGACCTGCTGCTACGGCAGGATAATTTTGATGTCGACCTGGTGGTGGAAGGAGACGGCATCGCTTTTGCTTGTGAAATCGCCGCCCGGGAAGGCTGTCGGTTGCGGACCCATCAGAAATTCGGCACCGCGGTGCTGATCTTTGATGATGGTTTCAAGGTCGATGTCGCCTCGGCGCGTATGGAGTACTACCAGCAGCCGGCGGCGCTGCCGACGGTTGAATATGCCTCGATCAAGCTGGACCTGTTCCGGCGGGATTTCACTATCAATACTCTGGCCATCGCCCTGAACGAGGGCAGTTTCGGCGAACTGCTGGATTTCTTCGGCGGCCAGCGGGATCTCAAGGACCGCGCCGTGCGGGTGCTGCATAATCTCAGTTTTGTCGAGGATCCTACCCGTGTCTATCGGGCGGTTCGTTTTGAACAGCGCCTCGGGTTCCGCATGGGGAGGCCGACCGAACACCTGCTGCGCAGTGCCGTGCGCCAGGGGTTCATCGAACGGGTCGGCGGTAATCGCCTGTTTCGCGAACTGGAGCTGATTCTGCGAGAACCCGATCCCTGGCCGGCTATCCAGCGCATGGCTGATCTCGACCTGCTCAAGTACATTCACCCGAATCTGAAAGTCGATGCCCGGATGCCGGGGCTGGTGGCTGAAACCCGCAGGGTTGTCCACTGGTATCAATTACTTTACCTGCACCAACCCTGTGAACCCTGGCTGGTTTTTCTGCTCAGCCTGACGGCCAGGCTCGACGATGACAGCATGCTCGGGATGTGCCGCCGACTGAAGGTGGCCCCCCGCTTTCTGACGCTGTTGTGTGAGCAGCGCCGTGCTGCCAAGAAGGTGCTGGTCGGGCTCAGGCGCCGGGTGAGGCGCGTAACAGAACCGAAAGCGAGCGATCTGTACCGGATGCTTCGCCCGCTGGACAGCGAAATGCTGCTTTTCCTGATGACCCTGGGCGATGACAGCATCCGCCGGTGGGTGGGGCACTATCTCTCCAGTCTGCAGCAGGTCCGCTGTGAATTGAACGGCCATGACCTCGAACGGCTCGGCCTGCCGCCCGGGCCCCTGTTCCGGGAGATTCTCGATACCCTGCTTGCCGGGCGTCTCAATGGTCGTCTGCACAGTCGCGATGATGAACTGGCCCTGGTGCGAAAACGTTTTCTGCGTTGCCGTTCCGAACCTGGCACCGCCGTTGATTGACTTGTCCCGGGCGGTTTGCTAAAACCTGATGGCGTTGCAATAACTCACCAGCAGCTGCGTTGCTGCGCTTGTCTCGCTGCTTCGACGTACATCAGTGCGCCTCATTGCCCGACAAACGCACGCCTTGCTGCCTCAGCCAACAACTTTTTTACGTTCTTGCGAAAGCATCAAAACCTGAACAACCTTTCGCTGCCGCTTGCCGGCACAGCCCTCAACCCTGTCGAGAAAGATCACCGCGTTTGGAAACCCTGATTGCCAAAATCTCGATCATGCTGGTGCCGGCCCTGTTTGCCATTACTCTGCATGAGGTCGCCCACGGATTCGTCGCGGAAAAACTCGGTGACCCGACGGCGCGACTGCTGGGGCGGTTGACCCTCAACCCTTTCCGTCATCTCGACCCGATCGGCACCCTGGCCCTGGTGCTGTTCGGCTTCGGCTGGGCACGGCCGGTACCGGTCAATTTCGGCAACCTTCGCAACCCGCGCCAGGGAATGATCCTGGTGGCGTTGGCCGGTCCGGTGACCAATCTGCTGGTCGCCGTGATTTCGGCTCTGCTGCTGCGGGTGGTTTTTCTTTACGGTGGCCGTTTTGCCGGCGACATGGCCTTCGACCATGTTCTGCAGCCGGTTGCCCTGATGATCGCCTCCAGTCTTTTCATCAATGTTCTGCTCGGTATTTTCAATCTCTTTCCTTTGCCGCCGCTCGACGGCGGTCGGGTGATGGTCGGTCTGCTGCCGGAACGTTACGGCATGCAGTTGGCGCGGCTGGAACCGTTCGGCTTCGTTCTGGTCCTGGTCCTGATCTTCTACACCCCGATCTGGAGTGGGTTTCTCGGTCCGCTGATCTGGTCTCTGGTCGCCGTACTTTCCGGCCCGGCGGCCCCGGTGGTTCATCAGATGGCCGGCATCCTGGTTGGGCGGTAGCGATGAACCTTGATATCAAACTGGAGAATTTCGAGGGACCGCTTGATCTGCTGCTGCACCTGATCAAAAAGAATGAAATGGAGATCTGGGATATCCAGGTTACCCGCATTACCGAGCAGTATCTCGCGATCCTTGACGCCATGCACCATATGAACCTCGATGTCGCCGGTGAATTTCTGGTGATGGCCTCAACCCTGCTGTACATCAAATCGAAGCTGCTGCTGCCGCCGTCGGAAGGTGAACTGGTCGAAGAGGAAGAGGAAGATCCGCGCGCCGAACTGGTCAGACGTCTGCTTGAATACCAGAAATACAAGGATGCCGCCCTCGATCTCGATGAACGTGAACTGCTCGGCCGTGATGTTTTTGCCCGCAAGTTCACCGCCCCCGACCTGGCTGTGGAAGAGGAAGATACCGGTTTCTACGAGGTCGGTATCTATGACCTGGTCGAGGCATTGCAGGATATCCTCGCCCGGGCGCCGCGAGACGTTGTTCATGAAGTTGGGCTGGAACAGGTTTCGATTGCCGAGCGCATCAACCATATCCTCGGATTGCTGAGTCGTTGCGACAGCCTTGCCTTCAGCGACCTGTTTCAGGAGAAACCGCGCCGCAATGATGTCATTGCCACATTTCTGGCGATGCTGGAGCTGGTCAAGATGCGCACCGTCAAACTGATGCAGAATGATCGTTGCGGTTCGATCTGGCTCTTCCCGATTACCGCTGCCGAGACCCTGAACGGTTCCCTGCCGGAGGAGGACAGCCTTGGATATCACTGATCTGAAAGGGATGCTGGAAGCGATGGTGTTCGTTTCCGATGTCCCGCTCAAGGCTGATCGGTTGGCCGAACTGGTCGCCTGTGACCGCGCGCTGGTGCAATCCGCCCTGCAGGAACTGGCCGAAGAGTATCACCGGCGTGACGGCGGTATCGAACTGGCCGAGGTTGCCGGCGGCTACCAGTTCCGGACCGCGGCCCGTCATGTCGAGGCGGTGCGGCGGCTGAACCGCAGCAAACCGTTCCGGTTTTCCCGGGCGGCGCTGGAGAGCCTGGCCATCATCGCCTATCGTCAGCCGGTGACCCGCGGTGATGTCGAGTACTTGCGGGGGGTCGATTCCGGTGGGGTGATCAAAACCCTGCTCGACAAACACCTGATCCGTATTCTCGGCAAGAAGGAAGTCGCCGGCAGACCGCTGATTTATGGCACCACGCGCGAATTCCTGGAGGTGTTCGGTCTGCGCAGTCTCAATGATCTGCCGACTCTGAAGGAATTCAGTGAAATTGATCTCGATCAGGGAATTGCCGATCTTCCGTTGCCGTTTACGGCCGATGACCAGGTTGCAGAGGAGCCGTCGGCCTGAGCCGGCGGTGTGATTGTCATGGCGGAACGCCTGCAGAAAATCATCGCCGCGGCCGGTCTCTGTTCGCGGCGCACCGCCGAGGAATGGATCCGGGCAGGGCGGGTTACGGTCAACGGGGAGATGCCCGATCTCGGTTGCCGGGTTGATCCCGCCGTTGACGAGGTGCTGGTTGACGGCCGACCGCTGCCGGGGGCGGCCGAAAAAGTCACCCTGTTGCTCAATAAACCGACCGGTTGTGTGACCACCGTCAGCGACCCGCAGGGTCGGCGAACCGTCCTCGACCTGCTGCCGCCGCATCTGCCGCGGCTGTTCCCGGTGGGTCGCCTCGATTACAATACCGAAGGGCTGCTGCTGCTGACCAACGACGGGGAACTGGCCCAGCATCTTGCTCACCCGCGTCACAAGGTGGAAAAAACCTACCTGGTTCGCGTCCGGGGTGCGGTGACCGAGGAAATCCGTCGCAAGCTGGAGCGTGGTGTGGCGCTTGCTGACGGGATCACGGCTCCGGCCGGGGTTCGCGTCCGGGGCAGCTCGGGGGGGCACGGCTGGCTGGAAATCACGATCCGCGAAGGACGCAATCGGCAGATTCGCAGGATGTGTGAAGCAGTCGGTTTGTCGGTCAGTCGGTTGAAGCGCATCCGTCTGGGATTTCTGGATCTGGGTGACCTGCCGACCGGAAAAACGCGGATTTTGAATGCCGGGGAGATCGATCGTTTGAAAAGCCTTTAGAACTTGTCATAATAGAATCCTGAATCAGTGAGCCCCTTGTCGGCGGATAGCGCAAGTCATTGACCTGCCTGAGCTTCCCAAAAATCACCAGCGAACCTATGGGTGCGCTTCAAATTTTTGGAAATCCCATTCAGGCCAAGCACTTACACTCTCCATCCGACAGGAACCCACCGATTCAGGAAAATGATCGGATTTGATACCTGCTTTTCCGGAGGAGGGAACCTCATGTCGATCCGCCTTGACTACACCAACATGCTTGCCGACGCCATCGGTGAACCTTGCGGCATCAGCCAGGATGAACTGGATGCCCTGCGGAAACCCGCTCAGGCCATTCATCAGGACTTGACGCAGCGTCGTGAGCAGGGCCTGCTGCCGTTTTACGACCTGCCGTTTGATCGCGCGGTGCTGGAATCTGTGAAACAGCTGGGTGACCAGTTGGCCGGACGCTGCAGCCATTTCGTCGTGCTGGGAATCGGCGGTTCGGCCCTCGGCACCCTGGCGCTCTTTCGCGCCCTGCGTCCCCTTTACCACAACCTGCTGCCCGCTGCTGAACGGGGTGGGCGGCCCCGGTTGCTGATCCTCGACAATGTTGATCCGGCCGGTTTCGGTGAAGCTCTCGACCTGCTGACTCCCGATGAAACCATCTTCTGCGTTATTTCCAAGTCGGGCTCCACGGTCGAGACCAGCTGTCAGCTGATGATCGCCCGACATTGGCTGGAGACCGCTCTCGGTGATCGCTGGCGCGATCACCTGGTCGTGATTACTGATCCCGAGTCCGGCAGTTTGCGTGAATTGGCGGAGCGCGAACAGTTGACCAGCTGTGCCATCCCGAGTGGTGTCGGTGGTCGTTTTTCCGTTCTGACTCCGGTCGGCCTGTTGCCACTGGCCGTTGCCGGGGTTGATATCGACGCCCTGCTTGCCGGCGCGGCCGAGATGGAGGAGCGGGTCACCCGCCCCGATCTGCTGGAAAATCCCGCTTATCTCAATGCCGCCCTGCAGGTCCTGTCCTATCGCAAGGGACAGCATATCTCCGTGTTGATGCCTTACAGTGACCGGTTGCGCGATATTGCCGATTGGTATCGTCAGCTCTGGGCCGAGAGCCTCGGCAAGCGAACTGCTCTCGACGGCAGCCGGGTGCATGTCGGCCCCACACCGGTCAAGGCGCTCGGAACGACAGATCAGCATTCCCAGGTACAACTCTACATGGAGGGGCCCTTCGACAAGGTGGTGACCTTTCTCGCGGTCGAAGACTATGGTCGGGATCTGGTTTTCCCGGCGTTTCCCGGAGCCGGGCATCTTGACTACCTTTCAGGACGCAGCATGACCGAACTGATTCAGGCCGAACAACAGGCCACGGCGGCCGCCCTGACCAGTAACGGCCGGCCCAACTGCACCCTGACCCTGGACCGGGTTTCTCCACAGAATGTCGGTGGCCTCGTTTACCTGTTCGAGGTACAGACGTTGTTCGCCGGCGGGTTGTTCGGCGTTGACCCGCTGGATCAACCCGGTGTCGAGGAAGGGAAGAAGTATACCTACGGGTTGATGGACCGTCCCGGGTTCGAGGAAATGAAGCAGCGTTTCGAATCTATTGTCGGTGGCGTAACTAGGCGCCAACTCTAGCAAAAATTGTTATTGATCGCTTGACAGATCAATGCCTGTTGGTTTAAATTTCTACTTTACTTTGTGCGCTTTTGCGATCTGAGGGATAGTCCGTGTCGAATAAAGCAAAACTTCTCGCGTCCGCGCAAAAGAACCTCCAGAAAGGACAGGTCGCCAAGGCGATCCGGGATTTCCAGAAAATCGTGGAAATCGATCCCAAGGATATCCGCAGTCGGCAGAAACTGGCCGAACTTTACAGCCGTGCCCACCAGCTTGATAACGCCCTCGAAGAATATGAAGCCGTTGCCAGGTATTATTCGGAAAATGGGTTCTACCTGAAGGCGATCGCTGTTTACAAGCAGATGCAGAAGCTCGATGAGAGCCAGGTCAAAATTTATCATCGGCTTGCTGAACTGAATGAAAAGCAGGGTCTGATCGGCAACGCCCTGGCTGAATATCGCAGCCTGGTGGCTCATTATGAGCAGCACCAGATGGCCGCCGAGGCGATCAGCGTGCTGCAGAAAATGAAAGAGCTTGAACCTGAGAATCTCAATGTCCTGGTCAAATATGCCGAGTCCTGTGCCTGCAGCGGGATGCGCGATAAGGCGCGGGAGGAATTTCAGGAAGTCCTGCAACGGCTGCTGGAGAAGGATGATTACGGCAAAATTCTGAATCTGTGCAATATGTTTCTGCCTTTTTTTCCGGAAGACCCGGAGATTCTCCTGCATAAGGGCGATGCTCTGATTCGTACGGGACAACCGGAGGCAGGTATCGCCCTGCTCAAACAGTTGCTGGCCAACGATAGCGAGGCGGAGCAGGCGTTGCGTTGCCTTGCCCATGGTTATCGGGTGGTCGCTGACTATGACAGTGAACGCTTGACGTTTCAACGGTTACTGGACCGGAACGGCGACGATCTGGATTTGCGTCAGGCTCTGATACAGGCTTGTCTCGACGGCAGGGATTATGAGAGGGCTCTCGATGAGCTGGAGGAATGGAAGGATGCCTTTTTCGAATCGGACCGGATCAGGGTCCTCAAGGCATGTTACGAAACCTTGCGGGAAGAACTGCCGCAGAATGAGCGGGTTATCAAAACCCTGCATGCCATCTACGAAATTTCCGGAGACGGTGACAAACTTTTCGACCTGATGTCGAGCAACAATGAACCGGCCTCTGCCTCGGATGACGGTCTGGTTGAGGATCTCGAGACCCTCGACGATGATCTGCTGACCGATGTTGTCGGTGATCTTGAAAGTATTGAAGACAGTGTGCCTGAAGAGTCGTTGCGGGAAGGGCCTGTCGAAGGTGATGAGCCGGTTCCGGCCGTGGAAGAAAATGAGCCACCATCGTCAGAGTTGCCCGCCGATGAAGTGCCGCTGGAATTCCTCGAAGAAGTTGCCGGCAGCGACAGCGGGGAACCTGAGCCGGACCTGGTGTCATCGTCAGTTGTTGCCGGGGACGCCGCTGCAGTGATGGATGAGGAACCCGGACGGGAGGAAGCTTCGGCTGTAGAAGTTGAAGTTGAACTCGAACTTGAGCTTGAGTTCGATGATGAATCCCCGGTGTCGGAGACAGCGGACGATTCGGACTCCGTGTCGGCTGATGCGGTTGTTGACACTGCAACGACCGTTGCGGCGGAGTCGGAGTCGACGCGGACCGAGATCGTTGCCACTTCTGAGCAGGATTTGGAAGCCGTCGCAGAAGAAGTTGTTGAGCTGGAGGAAGTCGAGGAAGTCGAGGAAGTCGAGGACATCGAGGACATCGAGGACATCGAGGAAGTCGAGGACATCGAGGACATCGAGGACATCGAGGACATCGAGGACATCGAGGACATCGAGGAGCCGGCCGCGGAAACTGTCGTGGATATTCCCGCGCGCCTTGAAGAGGCCGGATTTTATATGCAGCAGGGCTTGTTTGCCGAAGCTGAGCGGGTCTGCCGGGAGATTCTCGATTTTGATGCCGTGTGTGTTGAAGCACGTGATCTTCTCGCTGAAATTGCCGTCCGGCAGGGTAAAACGGCCCCGGCTTCAACCCGCCCTGAAGAGCCTGTGGCGGAATCCTTGCCCGATGAGGACGAGAGTGCTTTTGACTGGGATGACGCCTTTCGCAGAACGCAGTATGAGGGGGCAGCGGACATGCTCCCGGAAGATGCGGAATCCCACTATAATCTCGGCATCGCCTACAAGGAGATGGGCCTGCTGGAAGACGCCATCAAGGAGTTTGATCTCGCCATGAATCATCCTGTGAGGCGGTTGGACAGCTTGTCTTTGAAGGCTCTCTGCCTGGTCGAAACGGGTGACTTTGACGCCGCTGAAGAAGCTTTTAGACTTGCTCTGGCCTACCCCGGCATCTGCCCCGATGAACGTCTTAATCTGACGTTTGAAATCGGACAGCTCAAGGAGCGGGCCGGTATGGCGGAAGAAGCCCTGGAGTGTTTCCTCAAGGTGGCAGAATCAGACCACTTCTATCGCGAAGTCGGGGTTCGCATCAAACAGTTGCGGGCCCGGTTGGGGATTGCGGAAAATGATCTGACCGGTAACGTCGGAACGGCTGGAAACAGGAAAAAAGTCACCTATCTTTAAATCAGTGAGTTTATGAGTTATCTAGAGCAGTTCGGGCTCGAGCGGGAACCGTTTTCAAATGCTCCTGACGCCCGTTTCTATTACGACACGGAACAACACAGTCAGGCCCTGCTGCGGTTGATGTACGCCATTGACTCGAACAAGGGACTGGCGGTCCTGATCGGCGGTGTCGGCACCGGTAAGACCACCCTGGCCCGTCGAATGCTGGAAAACCTGCCGGAAGAAAAATATGAATCTTCGTTGTTGGTGATGGTTCATTCCGGTATCACCCAGGAATGGATTCTGACCCGGATCGCCATGCAGTTGGGAGTGGAGGCTCCCGCCATGGACCGGTTGACGTTGCTCAAGCAGCTTTATGACCGGCTGCTGGATATCGAGGAAAGTGGTCGCCGGGCGGTGGTGCTGATCGATGAGGCGCAAATGCTTGAATCGCGGGAACTGATGGAAGAGTTCCGCGGTCTGCTCAATCTCGAAATCCCCGGCAAGAAATTGCTCAATATTATCTTCTTCGGGTTGCCCGAGGTCGAAGACTGTCTGCGTCTTGATGAACCGCTGGCGCAGCGGGTGGCGGTCAAGTATCACCTCAAGTCGATGCCTGTAGAGACGACCGAAGCCTATATCAAGCACCGTCTGCGCGTCGCCAAGGCCCCGAGGATGTTGTTTGACGCCGATACGGTGCCTGCCATACACCGTTATGCCGGCGGGGTGCCGCGCCTGATCAATACCATCTGTGACAACTGCCTGTTCGAGGCTTATCTGCGCAAGTTGCCGCGTGTCAATGCCCAGGTACTCAACAGTGTTGTCGGCGATCTCGGGTTGCTGCAGCGGCCGGTGGTTGAGCCGCCGCCGCGTAGCGAGGCGGATGACCTGGCCGAGATCGAAAGCATGCTGGACAGCCTCGAACAGAAATGACCCACAACCGGCCGTCTGCAGCGGTTGAAGCTCCCTGCCGCCCTCTACTTTTATGACCAGCCAGATAAAAATCCTGCCGGAAAATCTGTGCAACAAGATTGCTGCCGGTGAGGTTGTCGAACGTCCCGCCTCGGTGGTCAAGGAACTGCTGGAAAATTCTATCGATGCCGACGCCCGCGATATCACCATTGAAATCGAGAAGGGCGGCAAGAAACTGATTCGTCTTGTCGATGATGGTTGCGGCATGGACCGGGACGATATCTTCCTCTGTCTTGAGCGTCATGCCACCAGCAAGATATCCTCCGCCGACGATTTATTCAAATTGCAGACCCTCGGTTTCCGCGGCGAGGCGCTGCCGTCTATCGCCGCCGTCTCGCGCATGGTTCTGCGCTCCCGCCCGCCGCAGTGCGAAGCGGGCATGGAACTGCTCCTCGATGGCGGCGAGGTCAAACGGGCCGATGTCTGCGGAATGGCTCCCGGGACCAGTGTCGAGGTTCGTGATCTCTTCTACCGTCTGCCGGCTCGGCGTAAATTTCTGCGTCGCGACGAAACCGAGTTGGCGCATGTCGGTGAAGTGGTCACCAGGACGGCTCTGGCCCATCCCGATATCCAGTTTCGTCTGTTGCACCATGGTCGCTCCTTGATCGACGTGCGTCGCGCGGAAGGGCTGCGTGCCCGGGTTGCCAATCTGCTCGGCAGACACCTGGCCTCAGATCTGGTCGAGATTGATGCTGCCGGACCCGACTGCCACATTCATGGCCTGATCGGCCCCCCGCAGACCAACCGGGCCACCAGCGGGACGATCTACACGTTTGTCAACGGCCGCTATATTCGTGATCGCGTCGTCCAACATGCCGTGCTCGACGGTTACCGGACCCTGTTGCCCAGGGGGCGGTATCCGGTCGTGGTGCTGTTTCTGGAGCTTGATCCGGAGCAGGTAGATGTCAATGTGCATCCGACCAAGCATGAAGTGCGTTTCCGACAGCAGAGCCGGGTCCACGATTTTATCGTCGCCGGGCTTGCCGATGCCCTGCGCGAGTCATCCTGGGTTTCCCCGGCCGATCCCGGGCCGACGCCGGACGCGGATGCGCCTGGACCGGGTGCCGTCCTCGCGATGCCGGAGAAAACGCCGCCCCCGTCGGGAGCCGGTCGTCAGGCGGAAATTCGTGAAAGCCTGCAGCGTTATGTGCAGACGCCGTCCCCGCCCATGGATTCGCGGTCCGTCTTTGCCCTGCCGTCGGCGCCCGCGGCAGAAACTGTCGAAGCGGATGTCGGCTTTTTTTCCGGGCTGCGGCTGATCGGCCAGTATCACAACAGCTACCTGCTTTGCCAGGATGGGCCGGACCTGTTGCTGATCGACCAACATGCCGCCCATGAACGGGTCGGTTTCGAACGCTTGCGTGCCCAATGGCGGCAGGGGGGCATTGAACGCCAGAGCCTGTTGTTCCCGCCGGTGCTTGAATTCAGTCACCTGGAACAGTGTCGCCTGCAGGAGAACCTTGAAAAGCTCGGCCGACTCGGGTTTGAACTGGAACCGTTCGGCGGCAATGCTTTTGTCCTCAAGGCGGTTCCCCAGTTGCTGTCGGGCAGTGATGCGGAACAACTGGTGCGTGATGTCGCCGCTGAACTTGCCGGCCTCGGCAGCAGTTCGCTGATCGAAGAGGCCTTGGACAAGGTTCTGATCCTGATGGCCTGTCACCGGATGGTGCGTGCCAATCAGGCCTTGACCGAGGCGCAGATCCGGGCCTTGCTGAAGGACCTTGACAGTATCGATTTCAGTGCCCAGTGTCCCCATGGCCGTCCGGTGATGCATCGCCTCAGCCTGGCCGAGGTGGAAAAGTTTTTTCACCGGGGCTGACCATGGCGAATGAACCGAAGCAACCCTTGCTGGTGATCTGCGGGCCGACCGCCAGCGGCAAAACCGGTCTGGCGCTGAGTCTTGCCGGGCAGTTTCCTGTTGAGATCATATCGGCCGATTCACGTCAGGTTTACCGGCGGCTCGACATCGGCACCGCTAAACCGACCGCCGCAGAACTCTCCCGGGTTCGACACCACCTGATTGACCTGGTGGAACCCGAACAACCGTTCAGCGTCGCCGATTTTGTCGATCTGGCAAACGCGGCGATTGCCGACATCGCCGCCCGTGGTCAATGGCCGTTGCTGGTCGGCGGCACCGGGCTTTACATCCAGGCCCTGACGGCGGGGCTGGCGGAGACGCCGTCAGCTGATCCCCGACTGCGTGCCACGTTGGAGGCCGAAGCGAGAGAACATGGTCTCGACAGGCTCTACCGGCGGCTGCAGCAGGTTGACCCGCCGACCGCCGCCAGGCTCAGTCCCAATGATCAGGTGCGGATTGTCAGGGCCCTGGAGGTCGAGGCGTTGAGTGGTCGCCGGATGTCCGATTTTCAGGCCCGCCATGCCTTTGCCGAACATCCGTTCCGGCTGCTGAAGCTGGGCCTGCTGCAGCAGCGGGAGCACCTTTACCGTAGGATTGAACAGCGGGTTGACGCGATGTTTGCCGCTGGACTGGTCGATGAAGTCAGGGCGCTGCTCGCCTCGGGATGTCCCGCTGATGTCAAGGGCCTGAAAACCATCGGCTACCAGGAAGTGATGACCTATCTGCGGGGAGATTGCGATCTGCCGACCGCGATTGAGCTGGTGAAACGCAACAGCCGTCGCTATGCCAAGCGTCAGATGACCTGGTTTCGCCGGGATTCTTCCATTATTTGGGTTGACCCCGAGCGTGAGTTTGTTAGAATCACAGAGTTAATTGCCGAATTTAATGCAGCCTAAAAAGGAGCGGACATGCCTAAGACGCCATTCAACATCCAGGACCAGTATCTCAATCAGGCGCGTAAAGAGAGGGTGCGCGTTACCATCACCATGATGTCCGGCGAAAAGCTGGAGGGTTTCATCAAGTCGTTTGACAGCTTCTGCGTGCTGGTTGACAGCAGTGGTGACATCCTGCTTTACAAACACGCGATTTCCTCCATCACTTCGAGTGACGGCAGTTTCCGCCTGCACGGCGGCCGGGACTGATTCCCATCCCAAAGGCAGACCGATAACAGGTCCCCGTTGACAACCCCGGGTTGTTACGGGGGCCTGTTGTCTTTTGGTCTGCCGCAGGCCGTTATGATCGATGGGTTCGATGCTTGAGATTATCGCCGTACACCCGGAATCTGTCGGCCGGGAACTGGACATCGAAGCGGGAGATTTTCTCCTTGAGGTGAACGGACATGCAATCCGCGATCTCATCGACGCCCGCTTTTACCTGGCGGATTCCCCGTTGCTGCTGCAGATCGAGAAGGCCGACGGTGACCTCTGGGAACTGGAAATCGAACTCGGGGTCGGGGATGACCTGGGACTGGAGTTCGCCCACCCGGAGCCGAGCCGTTGCGGAAACAACTGCCAATTCTGCTACGTTCATCAACTCCCGCGCGGGTTGCGTTCGACCCTCTATATCAAGGACGAGGATTATCGTTTCTCCTTCCTCTACGGGGCTTATGTGACCCTGGCCAACCTGGCCGAGTCGGATCTGCGGCGCATTCTTGAACAGCGACTCTCGCCGTTGTATGTTTCGGTACATGCCGTGACTCCGGAGATTCGTAACCATCTGCTCGGCAAACAGGCGCCGCCGGTTCTTCCGTTATTGAAAAAACTGGTAAGCGGAGGGATCACCCTGCATACCCAGATCGTACTCTGCCCCGGCATCAATGATGGCGCCGTGCTTCAGGAGAGCATCTCCGCGCTGGCCGACCTGCGCCCCGGGATCGAATCGCTGGCTGTGGTGCCGGTCGGCCTGACCGGTCATCGTCAGGCGTTGCCGTCATTGCGCACGCCCTCCCGTGCCGAAGCGGAAAGGGTGCTTGATTTGATCGAGGACCGGCAGCGGCAGTTCCGAACTGACGGCGGGCGCTTCGTCTTTGCCGCCGATGAATTCTATCTCAAGGCGCAGCGTCCGCTTCCGTCGGCTGAACACTATGAAGGTTTTCCCCAACTGGAGAACGGCATCGGCCTGATAGCCGCTTTCCGCCAGGGGACGAAAGCCGCGCTGCGGGAGGCGTCCGGGTTGCCGCCGCTTCGCCTGACGACAATTACCGGGCGTTCCTTTTACCCCGAACTGCAGGCGTTTGCCGATCAGCTCGCAGCCTGTTCGGAGGTCGATCTGCAGGTGCTGGCCGTGCCCAGCTGTTTGCTCGGTGGTGAAATCAGTGTCGCCGGGCTGATCTGTGGTGAGGATATCCTTTCCCATCTGCAGGGAGTCGACCTGGGGGTCGGACTGTTGTTGCCCGATATCGTGCTGCGTGACGGCAGCGACCAGTTGTTGGATGACCTGAGTCCGGCGGAGCTGTCCGCCCGGCTCGGTTGCCCCGTCACGGTGATCGACGCAACCGCGCCCGGCCTGGTGGCCGGCATCAGGTCTTTCTTATCTGGAGAAAATTTATGAACGGGACGAGCTCTGAGTTGAAGGAACAGGGGCGGCTTGCTCTTGAACGTGGCGCTGTCGAGATGGCCGAAAAGTGTCTGCACAAAGCCCTGCAGCAGGCCGGTGACGATGCCGAAATTCCCCTGCTGCTCGCCGAGGCTCTCGGTGAAAACGAAAAATTGACGGAGTCCCGCCGGGTGCTTGAGAAGGCGGTCGCCTCCTTTCCCGATGACATCGAGCTGACCTTCTCCCTTGGCGATACCTGTTTTGAACTGGGTGATGCCGCCGCGGCCCGCGGTTGCTACGAGCGGGTGATCGAACTGGACCGGGAACAGGTGGATGCCTGGGTCAGTCTGGGACTTCTGCATTATCAGCAGGAGAACTACCAGCAGGCCCTGGTCTGCCACAAGCAGGCGCTCGACCTTGATCCGCAATCGGTTTTCGCCCTCAATTCCTACGGCGACGCCTGTTACGCGCTGGGCGATGTCGCGGCGGCTGTTTCCGCCTATGAGAAGGTGACCGAGCTGGAACCGGATGACCCCCAGGCCTACTACAACCTTGGAGAACTCTATTATGACGGCGGTGACCTGGACCGCGGCGAGAGCATGTGCCGCAAGACGCTGCAGCTCGATCCCGAGTTTGCCTTCGCCTGGCTGACGTTGGGAAATATCTGTCTCGACCGCGAGCAGGTTCGGGAAGCGATCGCCGCTTTTGAAACTTTCCTGCGCCTGGAACCCGGCGATGAGGCCCGACAGATCCGTGATGAGGTGACGGCTGTGATCGCCGGCTTGAAAAGCTGAGGGAAGGAAGATGATTCGTGGATTTGCCGTCCTGCTCGGATTCCAGTTTTTCGGCGAGCTGCTGAGCCGCTGGAGCGGGATTCCGATTCCAGGCAATGTGATCGGTATGGCGTTGCTGCTGGCGGCCCTCGGTTGCGGCTGGGTGAAGCTGGCCTGGATCGAGGAGGCGGCCGAATTGCTGTTGTCGCACCTGGCGCTTTTCTTCGTTCCGGCCGGTGTCGGGGTGATGATCTATGGCGGACTGATCGCCCGGGAATGGTTGCCGATCAGTATCGCCACGGTTGTCAGCACCTTCGTGGTCATGGCGGTGACCGGTTGGGTCGCCAGCCTGCTGGACCGGGAAGGGGGCGAACATGCCGAGTGAGTTCTTTGCCACGCCGTTGTTCGGCATCACCCTGACGATTGTCGTCTACGCCCTGGCGCAGATGCTCTACCGCCGGACCGGGAGCCTTTTCTGCAACCCGGTGGCGCTCTCCATTCTCGGTATCATCCTGTTGCTGCTGGCCTGCAGGATCCCCTACCGAAGCTATGCCGTCGGCGGGCACTATATTCTCTTTCTGCTCGGTCCTTCGGTGGTCGCCCTGGCGGTTCCGCTCTACGCGCGGCGCCGTGAGATCTGGGCGCGGCGGACGCCGATTCTGGTCGGCGTTGCCGCCGGCGGCCTGGCCTCGGTCGTGTCAGCATCCGGCCTTGCCTGGCTGCTCGGCGGCAGCCACGACGTGGTGCTCTCGCTGGCGCCGAAATCGGTGACCACGCCGATCGCCATCAGTATCGTCGAAAAGATCGGCGGGATCGCGCCCCTGACAGCGGCGCTGGTGGTCATGACCGGTTGTCTCGGAGCCATCTGTGGGCCCGAGTTCTGTCGCCTGATCGGGCTGCGGAACCGGGTTGCCATCGGCCTGGCGGTCGGTACCGCGGCTCACGGGATCGGTACGGCGCGGATGTTGGAGGTGGATCGTCTCGGGGGGGCGGTCGCCGGGTTGGCCATCGGTCTCAACGGGTTGCTGACCGCCTTTCTGCTGCCGATGCTGTTTCTGCTTTTTTCCTGATGTGAACCTGAATCAGAGAGTTCTTTGCCGGTGAATAGCACAAGTTATTGACCCGTCTGTACTTTCCAAAAATTGCCGGCGAACCTATGGGTGCGCCTCAGATTTTTGGAAATCACATTCAGATCAAGCCCTTGCACTCTTCATCCGACATGACCCCACAGATTCAGGTTGAACACAAAAAAGGCAGGCCCTTCCGGGTCTGCCTTTTTTGTCTGAAATGTTCTGCGGGACCGACTCAGTGACCGCCGCGCTTGGAGGCCTTGAGCGGATTGATGCGTTGCTCGACCACCTTCTTTTCAACCTTCTGATGGGTGGCGAAATTGCAGATATTCACGGCCCATTTCCTGGCCGGCGCCGGGGCGACCGAGCAGACCTTGCCGATCGAACCTTCGACGACGCGCGCGCAACCCTCGCACTGCTCGACAATCTGCTGGCAGGAACTGCCTTCGAAACTGCAACCGTTTTTGCCCCAGAAGGTGCACTCGGTACCGGGAAGAACTGTTTGACACTGCATGACTGGAGTCTCCTTACTTTATAGTATCAAGAGTCGTCTCTGTTTTTTCCCAAGACCCCCCTTTTACCCGATTTCGGAGTGGGCTGTCAACGAAAACTTGCAGGGCATCTGTTGACGACGGCGCCCTGATCCTTTAGCCTGAGCACAGACGCCGAACCTGAAAGTAGAAGATGTTCTGAGGAGTTCTTGCATGAGAAAACATTCCCATTGGGAGCAGATTTGTCGGCGTTGCGGCCGTTGCTGCTACGAGAAGATTGAATTCGAAGGAGAGGTTTATTACACTGACCAGCCCTGTCCTCATCTGGATCTGGAAACCCGGCTCTGCACTGTCTATGACCGGCGTTCCCGGGTCAAGCCGGATTGTATGCCGCTGTCGCCGCGGGTTCTCGGCATGGGCGTTTTGCCTGATGATTGTCCCTATGTTGCCGGGCGGGATAATTACCCCGCTCCGCACCTTTGGGACGAATGGGACGAGGAGGCGTCATGATGCTTGCGGGGCAGGTGCTGATATTCTTCGAGGTGGACAGGCTGGCGGGCACCGGTTCCGCTGATCCGATCGACCCGGACGAGGGGGAGGACGCATGAATAAAATTGTTTTCGGGACATCCGGCTGGCGGGGTATTCTGGCCGAAGATTTTACTTTTGAAAATGTCAGGGTGGTGACCCAGGCTATTGCCGATCATCTGACGGCGGATCATGCCGCTGCCGGTGGTGTGGTGGTCGGCTACGACGCCCGCTTCATGGGGCGACGCTTTGCCCACGAGGCCTGCCGGGTGCTGGCCGGGTCAGGTATCCGCAGCTGGATCTGCAACCGCGATACGCCGACGCCGGTCATTGCCCATGAGGTTCTCGCCCGGCAGGCCGGCGCCGCCATCAATTTTACCGCCAGTCACAATCCCTGCGAATACAACGGCTTGAAATTTTCTCCCGCTTCGGGAGGTCCGGCCCTGCCGGAGACGACGCGTGATATCGAAGAGCGCGCCAATCGCATGCTGGGACAGGTCTGTTACCGGGACATGCCGCTGGACCGGGCGGTGCGTGATGGATTGGTAGTGGAGATCGACCCGTTGCCGGCCTATTTCGAAACCCTGCGCCGACGTATCGATTTTGCCGCCATCGCCGCTTCGGGCCTGAAAATAGCGGTCAATCCCCTCTATGGAACGGGGAGGGGCTATCTCGACCGTATCCTGCGCGAGGCGGGGGTTGAGGTGGTGACCTTCAACGATCACATCGATCCGACCTTCGGCGGGCTTCCGCCGGAACCGGCGGAGACCTACATTGCCGATTTCATGTCCATGATTCGTTCCGACGCGGCCATCGGCCTCGGCCTGGCAACGGATGGTGACGCCGACCGTTACGGCATTGTCGATGGTGACGGCAGTTATTACGAACCGAATTACATTCTCGCCCTGCTGGCCGATTATCTGCTGCGGGTCAAGGGGGAAGCGGGGGATGTGGCCCGTTCGGTGGCGACCTCGCACTTTGTCGACGCGGTGGCCCGCAGCCACGGCCGACAGGTGCTTGAAACCCCGGTCGGCTTCAAGTATATCGGCGAATATATCGCCGCGGGCAAGATTCTCATCGGGGGAGAGGAAAGCGCCGGGCTGACAATCCGCGATCATGTCCCCGACAAGGACGGCATCCTCGCCTGTCTGCTGGTGGCGGAAATGGTCGCCGTGACCGGCAGGGGAATTGGTGATTTGCTGGCCGATCTCTATGAACGGGTCGGTGAGTTTTACACCCGACGCAACAATATTCGTCTCACTGATGATCTCGAACAGGGCTACGCCGCCAGGATGAATGCCCTGCCGGATCGTTTCGGTGACCTCGCGGTGATCGATGTCGTGACCATCGACGGGCATAAATGCCTGCTGGAGAAGGATGCCTGGGTGCTGTTTCGCAAGTCCGGGACCGAGCCGGTGGTCAGGCTTTACGGCGAAGCCCGGGATGTCGAGACCCTGGAGATGATCCTGCGGGCGGGAGAGACATTTCTGATCGGCTGAAGAGGGTGTTTTTCAGCTCTATGTAAATTAAACAAACGGCCCCGGATTTCCGGGGCCGTTCCTGTTTGTGCGCCAGGCATGGCGCGCAGCGCCTTGACTGGCGCTGTTCTGGCAACTGTGGTGGTTGCCGGATGACTTGGGG
>NZ_PPFX01000008.1 GCF_002898515.1 Geothermobacter hydrogeniphilus
TCAGGACCCGTGGCTTTGCGTCGCCAGATCTCTCTGGTTTTGCCCTTATCGGAGATAGTGTCTGGATTATTTAGTTTTATTTTTTCGATACTTAACAGCGAATAGTTGCATTTCGTGTGCCATCTCTGCAAGTGGCTGCTTTTACTGCGGCCGGATTCCGACACAACAGGGGAAGGTGTTATTTCGCGGAGGGATGAGGCGAAAAATTGACACGATTTTTTGCCCGTGGTTGCCGGTGTTGTTTTTCGGTTCTATCCACCAAACAAAGGTGGTTTGTGACGTATTTTGACACAAAGACAGTGGATTATGCTCCCCAAAGGAGGATGATCCATGAATCTCAATCAGTTTCGCAAACGATTTCCCACGGAGGACGTGGCCCGCAAATTTTTGGAAAAAGCAATCTGGCCCAACGGCAGGTTTTGCCCGCACTGTGGGTGTCTGAAATCCTGGCCGATCAGAGGGCGCACAACCCGATCCGGTCTGTACGAGTGTGGCGGTTGCCATGGCCAGTTTACCGTGACGACAAAAACGCCTTTGCACGGCACAAAGTTGCCGTTGCGAATATGGCTGATGGCCCTGTATTTCATGGTCAATTCCAGCAAAGGCGTATCGTCTGTATTCCTGGCCAAGTGGATCGGGGTCAACCAGAAGACGGCCTGGAAGATCGGTCACGCCATCCGGGCCATGATGGCCGCACACGGAAATGCCATAGGGCAACTGTCTGGAATCGTTGAACTGGACGAAAAATACCTCGGTGGCAAGCCCAGGTTCCAGCGAGGAGTAAAACATCCCAGGGGCAAAGGAACCCGGAAATCCTGTGTTCATGTAGCGGTCAGTCGCCAGGGTCCCGCTCGGGCAAGCGTTGTCGACAATGACAGTTACGCGACCCTGGCACCGCACGTCAGAAAGGTTGTCGCGGCAGACGCTCAACTCATGACGGACCAACTTCAGACATATGTCGCCATTGGGAAGGATTTCGCCAGTCACGAAAGCGTCCATCATGGCATCAAGGAGTTCGCGAGGGGTAATGCCCATGTCAATACGGCTGAATCTTTCAACGCAACGCTGGAGAGGGCCAAGCAAGGCATCTTCCATTACATCAGTCGCCAGCACCTGCCTCGTTACCTTGGCGAGGTTGTTTTCCGGTGGAATAATCGCGACCCCGTGGAGAAAAAGCAGCGAAACGGATTGTCAAAGATCGTTATGCAAGCCAAGCCAGTTCTTGAACAGTTCGACAACCTGCTCAAGTATGCGGTTGGCACACAGCTAAGACGGACGATTTACGGCGGTATCGCCGTTCCACAACCTTTGTTTGGTGGATAGATCCGAAACTTTATGAAGGTCAGCAGCCCCTGTTGCGGGCGATGGTGGACGCCAACCCGGCGATGATGCTGGTGGTTGACGAGAAGGTACGGGTGCTGGCGGCGAATCATGCCGCGCAGGCCGTGATCACGCCGGATGAAAGCGCGGTTGTGCGTCGGCGGCCGGGAGAGATTCTGCATTGTGTCAGCCATGACAGTCATCCCCGTGGTTGCGGTCACGCCGAACACTGCCGCACCTGCGTCATTCGAGAAGCGGTTCACAAGGTGAGCGACGGCGAAATACTTTCCCGCAGCCGGGCGATGCTCAAATTCAAACGGGATGGAGTGGTGATCGGATTTTACGCCCTGGTGACCGCCGTTCCGTTCGAGCATGAGGGACGGAAGCTGGTGCTGCTGACCATCGAGGACATCAACGAACTGGCCAATCTCTGGAGTATCCTGCCGGTCTGCGCGGTCTGCAAAAAGGTGCGCGATGATCAGCAGGACTGGTCGGAGATGGAGCAGTATCTCAAGACCCACCACGACATGAGGTTCACCCACGGCTACTGTCCGGAGTGCCAGGAAAAGATCATCAAGAAACAACTGTAAAATGAGAGATGGCGTCAGGCGGAAGGCGTTTGCCAGTTTCCGTCTCTGAACCAGAGCTCTTCCACTTCACGGCCCCGGCCGCTGGCGGTGCGGTAGAGGTAGAGGAGGATCACGCGTTCTCCTTCCCGCCCCGGCAGGTGGGTGAAAGGCGCGGCGAAGAACTGCAGCTTACTGCCGTCGCCGCGGTGCTTTTCGCGTTCGGCTTCGACCCGCTGCCGCGTCTGGATACGTTCCGCAGCGCTCAGATCTCCGGTCAGGAAGTCGGGAATTCGTTCCGGCAGTACCCGCTCGCAGCGGGCGTAGTCCCGGCCCAGGGCTTCGCGTAGCGGTTCGCGTTTATCCCCGGCAAATTCCGCCTGCAGCCACTCCCAGAGCAGTTCGAAGACGCCCTGCTGGCTGAGCGGATGCCTCAGTCGCTGTCCCGCGAGGCAGAAGCCGGCCAGCCGGTCAAGGGCGCGGGCCGGCGTGATCCCCTGCCGTTCCAGGGCGGCAAAGAGGTGACGCGCGCGGCCGGCGTTCCAGGTCATATCGAGCAGGCGGCTGACGGTGCGCAGCTGTTCCAGCCGCGCGGGAGAAAGATCCGGCGTGACGAGAACCGTGTAGGGAGGATTGGGGTCAAAGCGGATGCCGCGTTCGGCCGCGTCAGAGCGCAGCGGTGATCCGGGCAGCAGTTTGACCGGTTCGACCTGCAGGTGTTCGGGGCCGAGCGCGAGAACCCGGTCGATGGAGACGAGGAAGCTGTCATAACCCTCCCCCGGCAGTCCGGCGATCAGGTCGAGGTGGAGATGGATGTTGCCGGCCCGGATCAGCCGGGAAACGTTCGCCTCCAGCTTCTGCAGCGAGGCATTGCGGCCGATCGCCCGCAGGGTCTCGGGCAGGGTCGACTGCACGCCGATCTCAAACTGGAACATCCCCTTCGGCACCTGCTCCAGCAGTTGCAGGCAGTCTTCAGTCAGCAGGTGAGCGCCGATTTCGAAATGGAAATTGGTGTGCCGGTTGTGTCGCAGGATGAAGCGCCAGATGCGCCGGGCGCGGGCGGCGTCGTAATTGAAGGTGCGGTCGACCAGTTTGACCTGCCTGACCCCGGCCGCCATCAATCGTCCGAGGTCAGCCTCGATCCGCTGCGGTGAAAAGCTGCGGACCCGCGCGTCGAGGGCGCTCATGCAGAAAGCGCAGCTGTAGGGACAACCGCGGCTGGTTTCACAGTAGATTGTCCCCTTGGCGAGGGCGACCAGTCCGGCGGCGAAAGGGGAGGGGATGCGGTCGAGGTCCGCCAGGGGCGGACCGTCCGGCCCGGTGATGATCTGTTGCCGCTTCCGCCAGTCAAGGCGCGGGATATCCAGCGGTTCTTCCCCCGCCATCCAGGCCCGCAGCAGGCCGTACAGCGGCAGCTCCCCCTCACCGCGCACCAGGGCGGCCAGGCCCGGATGCCGGGCAAACAGCTTCTCCCCGTCAAAGCTGACCTCCGGTCCACCAAGGACGATCCGCAATCCGGGGTGGGCGACGTGCAGGGCGTCAACCAGTTCGAGGGTCGCACGGCGGTTCCAGAGGTAGACCGAGAAGCAGACGACCTCCGCCTGCTCGGCCAGCAGCATCGCCAGGATCGATTCCTTCGGCTCGTGCAGGGTGAATTCGCGGATGCGGAACTCGCAGTCGAGACCACCGCAGTAGGCCGCCAGGTAGGGAAGCGCCAGGCTGGGATGAATATACTTGCTGTGCAGGGTGGCAAGGACGACGCGCATGGCGGGAGCATAGCGGAAAAAGGCGTGAAAGCCAAATTCCCAAATCCACCGGCAATTTCGGGATTCGGCTGTCGTTACGGCTGAATCTGCTTCGTTGCCTTCACCGCTTCGGTGCTCAACGTAGCTCGGCTACGTCTGCGCCCGAATCGGCGCGGCGCCTCGCATCTCCACCCGTTCCGCCACCCTCGGTCCACAAAACAGCCGGTGGATTTGGGAAATTGTGATGGCCCGATCGCTGTGCTATGATCAGCCCGCGATCCGCGCTATCATCCGTGGCCTGTTTCTCACCTTGGGCCCCTGAGCCCTTAGCCTTGTGCCTTGAACCTTTAGCCTTTTAGCCTTTTAGCCTTTAGCCGCTTTTCAGGTTTTCCTCCATGCCCCAATCTAGAACCATCCTTGCGGTTGTCGCCGACGAATCAGGCGAGGTTTTCGAGCATCCCGAGCTGCTGATGGCCGGTAGCAGCGGCCTGACCGCCAGGCTACCGGAAGCCGATGAGCTGATCCCGCTGCCGCAGGGGAGCCGACTGTTCACCGTGCCGGATACCCCGCCGGTCGGTTTTGACCGTCGCAGCGGCAAGCTGGTGACCCGCGACCGGTTGCCGCAGAGCTGGGGGGAGGGGAGCATCCAGTCGGTCTGTGCCTTTCTCACCCCCGCCTACACCCGCACCCTGCTGCCGGCGGCCGACTGGCAGCGCAAACAGGTTGAGTTGCCGCTCTGGTCCTACGCGGCGGTCGGCTGGTGCGAGGAGGAAGAGCGTTTCTACGCCGCCGCGGTCAAGGTCGACGGCAACAACCAGTGGCAGCCGGAGCATTTCGACGACCGCAAGCTCGAACCGCTGGTCCGCGAGCGGGTCGCGGCCTATCCCGACAACCGGCTCTACGAACAGCTTTCCCGCTGCGCCCTCGACTACCACTGCTTTGCCGCCAAGAACCTCTTTTTCGGCCGCTGGGAGGCGCCGCTGCCGACCTCGCCGGTCTGCAACTCGCGCTGTCTCGGCTGCATCTCCCTGCAGGAGAGCGAGTGCTGTCCGTCAAGCCAGGAGCGGCTGACCTTCGTGCCGACGGTGCAGGAACTGTGCGAGGTGGCGGTCCCCCACCTTGAGACTGCCGAGAATGCCATCGTCTCCTTCGGTCAGGGCTGCGAAGGGGACCCGATCCTGCAGCATGAAACTATCGCCGAGGCGGTGCGCGAGATGCGTCGGCAGACACCGCGCGGCACCATCAACTTCAATTCCAACGCCTCGCTGCCGGACGCCGTCGACAGTCTGGCGGCGGCCGGCGTCGAATCGATCCGCGTTTCCCTCAACTCGGTGGTCGAACAGCGCTACAACGCCTATTACCGGCCGCACGGCTATCGGTTCGCCGATGTCATCGAGAGCATCCACCGGGCGAAGAAAAATGGCCTGTTCACCATGCTCAATTACCTGGTTTTTCCCGGCGTTACCGACCGCGAAGATGAGCTGCGGGCGCTGAGCGCGCTGATCGACGCGGCCGGCATCGACCTGATCCAGATGCGCAACCTGGCCATCGACCCGGTGATGTACTGGCGGGCGATGGGCCTCGAAGGACCGGGGACCGGCCTGAAGCGGATGATGGACCGGCTCAAGGCCGAGCATCCGCGACTGCAGTTCGGCTATTTCAACCGTACCCGTGAGAACTTTTATCCCGTCGGAAAGGAACTGTGGGAGATGCAGGGGACGGACTCCGCAGGTGCCTGTCCCCCGGAGGGGGAATCATGAAGCGTGAGACGGAAGACTTGAGATGCGAGATGGTGGGGACCGACTCCGCAGGTGCCTGTCCCCGCCCTGCCGATCCCGATCCCCTGCTGCAGACCCTTGACAAGGTTTTCGGCTTCCGCGATTTCCGCCCCGGCCAGGAAGGGATTGTGCGGGCGCTCAGTGCCGGCCGGGATGTCTTCGTGCTGATGCCGACCGGCGGCGGCAAGTCGCTCTGTTTCCAGCTGCCGGCGCTGGCGCGCGAGGGCACGGCGATCGTGGTGTCGCCGCTGATCGCCCTGATGAAGGACCAGGTCGACAGCCTCTGTCAGCTTGGAGTCGCCGCCGCCTGTTACCATTCGGCGCTCGGCGCCGCCGAATCGCGCCAGATTCTCGCCCGGATGCATGGCGGCGAGCTCGACCTGCTCTACGTTGCCCCGGAGCGGCTGCTTTCCGACGGTTTCCTGGCCCGGCTGGCCGAAATCGACATCGCCCTGATCGCCATCGACGAGGCCCATTGCATCAGCCAGTGGGGGCATGATTTCCGTCCCGAGTATCTGCAGCTGCCGCAGTTGCGGCAGCACTTCCCCGGCGTGCCGCTGGCCGCGCTGACCGCCACAGCCGATCCGCAGACGCGCCGGGATATCGTCGAGCGGCTCGGGCTGCAGCAGGCCTACACCCACGTTGCCAGTTTCGATCGGCCCAATATCCGTTACACGGTGGTCGAAAAATCGCGCCCGTTTGAACAGCTGCAGCGTTTTCTCAATCGCCACCCGAATGAATCGGGCATCGTCTACGCCCTGTCACGCAAGCGGACCGAAGAGATCGCCGGCAAACTGTGCGCCGCCGGACTGCGCGCCGCCCCCTACCATGCCGGGCTGCCGGACGAGCTGCGTCACACCACCCAGGAAGCGTTCCTGCGCGACGATCTCGATATCGTCGTCGCCACGGTCGCCTTCGGCATGGGCATCGACAAGCCGAACGTGCGCTTCGTGGTCCATTACGATCTGCCGAAGAATCTTGAAAGCTACTACCAGGAAACCGGTCGTGCGGGACGCGACGGGCTCGCTTCCGAGGCGCTGCTGCTGTTCGGTTATGGCGACATCGCCCTGGTGCGCGGCCTGATCGAAAAGTCGGAGAATGAAGAACAGATCCGCATCGAGCTGCACAAGCTCAACGCCATGGTCGGCTACGGCGAGGAACGCGGTTGCCGGCGGCGGACCCTGCTGGGATATTTCGGCGAAGGGCTCAAGGAGGATTGCGGCAACTGCGACACCTGCCTCGATCCGCCGGAAACCTACGACGCCACCGAGGACGCCCGCAAGGCCCTCTCCTGCGTCTATCGGGTCGGGCAGCGCTTCGGCGTCGGCTACGTGGTCGAGGTGCTGCGCGGCGCCGACAACGAGCGGGTGCGGCGCAACAACCATCAGCAGCTCTCGACCTGGGGGATCGGCGCTGATAAGAGCAGCGATCACTGGAGCAGCCTGCTGCGGCAGCTGATCCATCGCGGTTATCTCCGCCAGGATATCGAGAACTACTCAGTATTGAAATTGACCGAGCAGGCCCGGCCGCTGCTGCGTGGAGAAGAGACCCTCGAACTGCCGGTTCCGCGACTGCGGGTCAAGGCGGTGAAGAAGCCGAAGAAGAGCCGCGGCCCGGTCGGCGACTACGACCATGCGTTGTTCGAACGGTTGCGCGCCCGTCGCAAGAAGATCGCGGACGGGCAGGGGATCCCCCCCTACATGGTCTTCTCCGACGCTACCCTGGCGGAGATGGCCGCCGTCGTGCCGCAGACCGCCCAGGAACTGCTGCAGATCAACGGCGTCGGTCTGACCAAGCTGGAACGCTTCGGCGCGGATTTCCTGGAGGAGCTGGGGCAGGCCTCGTGAGATGTGAGATGTGAGGGGGACTGGCTCCGCAGGTGCCTGTCCCCCTTTTGCCTTTTGAATCTCAAGGAGATTCCCATGAAAATCGTATCCTTCAACGTCAACGGTATCCGCGCCCGGCTGCACCAGCTGGCGGCGCTGGTGGAGAGTCACGCGCCCGATATCATCGGCCTGCAGGAGACCAAGGTGCGGGATGTTGAGTTCCCCGTCGATGCCATCCATGACCTCGGTTACCGGGTCGTCTTTCATGGTCAGAAGACCCATTACGGGGTGGCGCTGCTTTCGAAACAGGAGGCGAAGAATCCCCGCAAGGGGTTCCCCGGTGAAGGCGGAGACGCTCAGCGGCGCTGCGTGATGGGTGATTTTTCTCTTGCCGACGGCCGTACGCTGCGGGTGATCAACGGTTACTTCCCTCAGGGAGAGAGCCGCGAACATCCGAGCAAATTTCCCGCCAAGCGGGACTTCTACGCCAACCTGCAGGCTTTTCTCGATCAGACATGTGATCCTGCCGGACCGCTGGTGGTGTTGGGAGATATGAACGTCGCGCCTTTCGACAGCGACATCGGCATCGGGTCCGACAACGCCAGACGCTGGCTGCGGACCGGCAAGTGTTCCTTTTTGCCCGAAGAGCGGCAGTGGCACGAGCAGCTGCGCGGCTGGGGACTGGTTGACAGCTACCGGCAGCTGCATCCCGACGTCGACGACCGATTCAGCTGGTTCGATTACCGCTCGCGCGGTTTTGATCGCGACCCGAAACGCGGCCTCCGCATCGACCAGCTGCTGGTGACGGCGCCCCTGGTCGAAAAGCTGACCGGAGCCGGCATCGACTATGAAATTCGCGGCATGGAGAAGCCGTCGGATCATTGTCCGTGCTGGGCGGAATTCGACCTGGACCTGGCCCCTTGAAGGAGACCTTGTTTCCGTCCGTTGTCCGGAGGGGTTCTGTCAGATCTGCAGCGTCTCGATCACCTTGGTCAACAGGTCTTCGCTGCGGTAGGGTTTGTGCAGAAACCCGGCCAGCCCCTTGCCGGCCATCAGGTCGGTGGCGTCCTGTTCATTGTAGCCGCTGGAAAGAATCACCCGGATATCGGGTTTGATCGTCCGCATCTGCCGGAAGGCCTCCTCGCCGTCGATATGGGGCATGGTCAGGTCGAGCAGCACCAGGCCGATCCGGTCCGGGTTGCGGCGCAGCAGGTCGACCCCTTCTCGGCCGTCTTCGGCCAGATGGACCTTGAAGCCGTACTCTTCGAGCATCATCCGGCCGACTGAGCGGACTGTCTCGTCATCATCGACAATCAGGATGGCTCCACAACGTTCCGCCAGATCGGTGGGCAGGGTCGCTGCCCGGCTTGTTTCCGGATGCCGGACGGCGGACGTGCAGCAGGGCAGCAGGATCTTGAAGCTGGTCCCCTTGCCCGGTTCACTGTAGATGCGGATCGCCCCGTGATGGCTGCGGACGATGCCGAGGACGGCGGCCAGGCCGAGCCCGCGGCCGGCAAACTTGGTGGTGAAAAAGGGATCGAAAATGCGCCTTCGGGTTTCCTCGCCCATGCCGGCGCCGCTGTCGGATACCTCGACGAAGGTGAACGGGCCGGGTTGCAGATTGTCATCGAGATAGGAACCCGCCAGGTACTCGGCGTCGGCATCCATCACCCCGGTGGTGATGGAAATCACACCGCTGCGTTTGCCGATGGCGTCCGAGGCGTTGGTGATCAGGTTCATGATCACCTGCCGCAGCTGGGTTGGATCGGCCTCTGTCAACACCGGGACCTGGGCGAGGTTGAGTCTCAGCAGAGCGGTTTTGGAGATCACGGTTTGCAGCAGGTGGGCCATCTCTTCGACCAGCTCATTGAGGTTGATGGTTTCCACCACGAAGCGTCCCTTGCCGGAGTAGGCGAGCATCTGCGAGGTCAGGTCGGCGGCACGCTCGGCCGACTTGACGATCATCTTCACCATGTCACGAACCGGACTTTCCGGAGGCAGCTTGCCCAGGGTCAGATCGGCGCAGCCGAGAATGCCCATCAGCAGGTTGTTGAAATCGTGGGCGATGCCGCCGGCCAGGATGCCGAGACTTTCCAGTTTCTGTGCCTGCAGGATTTTCTGCTCCAGGGCCCGCCGTTCCTGTTCGGC
The DNA here is from genome assembly GCF_002898515.1 of Geothermobacter hydrogeniphilus. Classification (GTDB taxonomy): domain Bacteria; phylum Desulfobacterota; class Desulfuromonadia; order Desulfuromonadales; family Geothermobacteraceae; genus Geothermobacter_A. Next base: position 9,384 of record NZ_PPFX01000008.1, read on the forward strand.
GCGGTTGCGGCGGGTAACGTCGAACATGATCGACACCCCCAGCTCTCCAAGCTGGCTATGGTTGAACTCGATGTCGCGGATGTCGCCGTTTTTGCAGCGTACCTTCCATTCCTGCATCTCCACCGGGTTGCCGAAACTGCTGCTTTGTTCGATCTGCGAGTTCCAGAAATGACGGACCCGTTTCCGGTCGTCATCATCAGGGTAGGCCTTGTCGAACCAGGCGTCCATGTTCGGCAGGTCATCCCGGGTATAGCCGAAAACCTCGGTGAAGCGGCGGTTGACAAAATCGATGTTGCCGCCGAGGCGGGTGACCCGAATAGGGTTGGGGGAGTCCTCAATCAGTTGCCGGAAATTTGCTTCGCTGGTCGCCAGTTTTTTTTCCGCCAGTCGGCGGCGCAGAATGTTGGCGATCAGCAACAGTAACACCAGGCTCTGGAGCAGAACGGTCCCGGCTCCGGCCCAGATGGCGGTTTTGTGACGCTGGTAAAAGGATTGCGGCCGGTTGCGGATGATCGCATCGCGCGGCAGTCGGTCCGGATCGATACCGAAACGGCGCAGGGCCCGGTCGTCAAACAGAGGGGTGTTGGGGCTTTCCCGTTCGATGGCCAGAGTTTCCGGGGCCGCGCCGGCGAGAATCTGCAAGGCCAGGCGTGCGGCGTGCTGTCCCTGTCGGTATCCATCCACCACCAGGCCGCCTAAGGTCCCGTAGCCAACGGTGAAATCCCAGATGGCAAAGATCGGTCCCCGGTAGTTCTCATTCAGGAACCGCAGGCTCTGTTCCCGGTTGAAAGTTCGCTGGTGACGGTCCCGCCAGAAGCTCAGATTAAGAACGATGCTTTGTCGCGGCAGATTTCGTAAACCTTCCTGCAGTTCCTCGGCGGTCAATTCCGAGAGCATGTGAAAACGGATGGAATCAGGCAGCTTGTCACGGATTTTGAGGGCGCGGCGCAACATGATACGGCCGGTCGGGGTCGAGTCGCTGACCAGGGCGATGGTTTCGGTGTCGGGAAAAAGCTTCAGGGCCAGTCGCAGGGTGCCGAGGATGTCAACTTCCTCAGCGACCCCGGTTATCGCGGATTCTTTCTCCAGGTGACGGGATCCAAGGTTGTTGACTCCGCAGAAGACAATCGGGGCGTCGGGGAAAAGCTGCTCCCGGTATCGCAAGGCGAAGCTCAAGGCGTTGTCATCACTGGTGATGATGACCGAAAAACGTTGGCCGTGGTATTTTTCAGCCAGATACCTGGCAAAGCGGGGGAACTGTTTTTTGGGGGGGGATCTTTTGCTGTCCAGATACTCGGTGAACAGTTGCAGCTGCTCACGGTCAGAGTTCAGAGTGGTACGAATTCCCCGGTCAATGGAATCAGTCCAGGGAAATCCGGGGTGATAAGAATGCAGTATCATAACCCTGGGTGGGGGGGGGACGGCCTGGGCTGTTGCCAGATGGAACGGGAAGACTGCGAAAAAAAGCAGAAGAGAAAGAATCGTTCGGAGGGACATGTGTTGTTCCTGTGACCTGAAAAAAATCATTAGAACACTCTTTTAACTATATAAATGGTTAAAGTTCAAGTCATTTCTTTTTTAAACGGAAATGGATGAGATATGCGATCCCTGCTCGATGAATTCCAGATTCTGTTGACAGAAGTCGATGACTGGTTTATCCGCAGTGTCCGGTCGGTCGGAGCAGCATCGGTTGCCTGTCGAGCGGGATGTGATGCCTGTTGTCGGGGGTTGTTTGATATCAGCCTGATCGAGGCCCTGCTGCTGCGGCGGGCCTGGGAAGGGTTGCCGATGAATGCCCGCGACCAGGTGCGGCGCAAGGCCGAGCTGCGTCTGGCCGAATTGAAACAGCGATGGCCGAACTGGAAGGCGCCCTGGCTGCTTAACGGATTGCCGGATGATGAGTGGACGGAGATGCCCGAGGAGGATGAAACTTCCTGTCCGCTGCTCGGGGATGATGATCGTTGCCTGGTTTACACCGCCCGGCCGATGACCTGTCGCCTGCACGGCCTGCCGGCCATCGATCTCGACGGGACCGATTTCACGTCAGCCGTCTGCAGCCGCAACCGGGTCGCTCCGGATGATTCTCGGCTGCGTTACCCGTTTCGGGATCTGTTTCGGCGGGAAATTGAACTTTTTCGTCGTTTTGCCCTGCGGCTGACCGGCCGGCCGTATTCTGAACTCGATACCTTCATCCCCACGGCGATCCTGATCGATTTCGACGCGGTGGACTGGTCCGGCACCTTGCTGGTTGATCCGAGAGAGCCCGGTTAGTCCGTACTTGTCAGTTGAATTCGGTCAGGAACCGATCGAAATCCTCCCTGAAACCATCGTATTGTCTGTCCAGTTCTTCCACCCCTTCGCCGAGGGGATTGGGCCGTCGCAGTCGATCGGAAATGCGCTGCAGGACCATGGAGATCGTTGCCGGTTCGCGGTAGGAAACCAGCCAGTTGTAGCGTTTCATCCGCCGGGTCACCGGGCGAAAAGCCGTTGGCAGCAGGTGGTCATAGGTGCTGAACAGCCGGTAGATTTCGCGGCTGAATGATTCCAGAGACTGGTCGTGATAGTCGCCCCAGTGGGCTGCCAGCAGGTGGTCATAGAAGATGTCGACCAGTACCGGCTTGAGCAGACCGAACCGTTCATCGATGCGGGCTTTGCTGCGTCTGACTGCCGGACTGGTGACGCTGTGTCGATCCACCATCCGGTGCTGACGCAGACCGCGCAGGACGCCCTCGGGCCAGGCCCTTTCATCCAGCCATCCCTTGACCCAGTCGCCGAGCAGGTTGCCGAGTCGAACCTCGGGATCGGGATCGGAGAGGTAGAGGTGGACAAGATAGTTCATCACGGCAAGGGCGGCTAAAGGTTGAAGGCCAAAGGCCAAAGGCCAAAGGCCAAAGGCGTCCCTATAACCTTTGGTCTTCAGCCGAATCTAGGAGTCTGTCGGGCTATCCGGGCTGAAGCGAAAATTTGGCTGATTGAGGTCAGATTTTAGCTCATTTGAGGGCAATAGCTGTAGCTATTGATCGAAAAGGAGCTGAAATATGGGCCAATCAGACGGATTTGCAGCCAGTCCATGGATAGTCCGACAGCCTCCTAGTGTTTGGCCTTTGAATTTGGTTCTTCCGCCATCTGATAAGCCGTTTCGCCCGCCATCGCGTTGCCGAGTTCGCCGTCGGCCCGGGCGATGTGGGGAATGTCGCGCCAGTTCTTGCCGAGCAGCATCGCGCCGGCGGCATCGACCGCGACCGGATCGAAGCCGGCGATCAGGCGGTGCGGCGGGGGATCACAGGGACGGCCGGTAAGATGGTGGTCGCGCATGCCGACACTGGCATCAATCAGGGCCAGGTCCGGTTTGCGGTAGCGGTTGAGATCGAGGATCGCCTCGTGGATCTGGCGGTGGAAAGCGGATTTTTTCCACATCCCGCCCTGCTGGTAGAAGCGCGGCGGAGCGCAGCCGACCATGTTCTTCATGCTCAGGGTGACGTCAGCCAGGGAATGTTCCTTGAGGACCGCGAAAGAGATGACGAAGCTGTCGCTGAGGATCTCGGGGAGGTACAACTGCGGGAAAATCGGGCAGTCGTCGCGACTCAGTTCGACCGCCGGCGCTTCGTTGAGATCGATCAGCTTCAGATCATAGCGTTCGGCCAGATCCATGTAGCCGAGATGATCGAAAACCTTGATCGTCGAGTGCAGCTGGTCGCCGGTTCCCTCGGCGAGGATGATGCGGGCCCGGGTCTGTTTCCGCAACCAGCGTACCAGCACCATGGCCGCTCCGACCGGCAGGGTGACCGGGGGAGGATCGTCGGTCACCAGGTTCGGTTTGATGATGATGGTCTGCTGTTCGGCCAGGATCTCCCGGGCGCCGATCGCTTCCAGGGCGAGCGGCAGCGATTCGCCGAAACTCTCAAAAGGCTGCAGGTGGCAGGCGCGGTTCATGGGGCACTGATCTCCTCGATAATAATGCGTTGTCCCCACATGCGGAAACCGACCGCTGGGGGAGCGGGACGGGCCTTGACCCGCACCGGCTGGCCGTCACGGCGCAGCGCGGGCGGAATATGGTCGGGCAGGTAGTGATGACCCGCCTGGTCCTCGATACCGTAAAAACCGCCCTCGAGATTGACGTGAATGATCCGCCCGGTGAACGCGATCAGGTTTTCAGAATCGGATGGCTGCTCCGCCATGATGGGGTCGGTGCTGCAGGCGGCCAGCAGAATGGCCAGAATGATGATCGTGAGACGCATGATTCTCTCCGGGACGGCTTCAGGTTGAGGCCAGCTTGTTCTGCAGAATCAGCATTTCAAACGCCATGGTCAGTTTCACCGCGAGTTCACGAACCTCGGCCGCGACGGCGGCGAGATTGAGCCGGGGGTTGTCGATATAGAGGAAACCGATCAGCCGGCCGAGCAGCAGGACCGGCTCGATCAGCACCTGCTCCGGGATATGACCACCGAGTTCGTGCAACAGCAGGGAGTTGAAAGGAGAACGGGGAACCGGCCCCAGATACTGGGCGTGGTTGTCGGCCACCATCTGCAGGATAGATGGCTCGTCCAGCTCGAGCTGGAACTGTTCGAAGTCGGGCAGCGGTTTTCTGTCGCGGACCGCCCGCCAGCCGAAGGCCACCCCGCCGCGGACCAGCAGCAGCGCTCCGCTGCGGTACTCGCGGTTGATCCAGGTGATCACCAGGTCGGCGACCTCATCCCGGTTGGCGGCCCGGCTGAATTGTTCACCGAGCTGTTCAAAGGTGGCGGCCGGTTGGGGGGTGACGGTTGACGTTTCGACCGGTTGTGCCGGGAACACGCTCTCCCTGGCGGTGGGAGGAGGGGATGCCGTTTCCAGGCGCTGACGCTGCTCCCAGTCTTCAAGCATGGCGTCCTGCTCCGGGCCTCCCAGCCAGCTGCTCTCATCCTCCTCCTCGGTATCGGCATCAGCTGCCCGGTCCGGATCTTGCCGGGGCTCGTCCTCGGGAACGAGGATGTACTGGCCGACCCGTTCGAGGCCGTAATAGCGGTGCATGGCGCGGACCAGGGTCGACTCGACCGCGACCACCGGCTTGACGCGCATGCCGCAGTGAAAACCGATGGCGTCGATCGCGTCGAGGTCGCCTGGGTCGGGCAGGGCGACAACCAGCTGGCGCGTATCTTTCTTCAGGGGGACGGCAAAATATTTTTCCACCAGTTCGACGGGCAGCTGGTCGATGATCTCCCGAGGCAGGTTGTTGAAGTGCTTGCCCCGGACGAAAGGAACCCGGTGCCGGGCACTGAGCAGGCGGGCCAGCTGTTCTTCTTCGAGGGCGCCGACGTCAACCAGGTGGCTGCCGAGGCGACCGCCGAAAATGGCCTGGCTTTTCAGTGCCTCTTCAAGCTGAGCTTCGCTGATCAGTCCGCGGCGCAGCAATTCTTTTCCGATCTGGTTCTTCTGTCCCATAATGATTTCAATCCGCCGCGACGGTGCGGTTTGCCGCCCAGCGGCGGAGGGCGGAAACGCGTTCGGACATTACGACCGACAGGGGCCGGGTGGTGGCCAGTTCGTTGAGCAGCAGGCGATTGTCGAGTTTGCCTTCGCCGCCGAGGGCGGAGTAGAGGCCGGCGACCACCGCCTGTTCGATTTCCGCCCCGGAAAAGCCTTCGCTGGCTTCGGCCAGGGCGTCGAGATCGAAATGGTCCGGATCGAGGCGTCGTTTTTTCAGGTGGATGGTGAAAATCTGTTTGCGGATTTCGACGTCGGGCAGGTCGACGAAGAAGGTTTCATCCAGTCGTCCCTTGCGGATCAGTTCCGGCGGCAGGGCGGCGATGTCGTTGGCGGTGGCGACCAGGAAGACTCCATCGGGTCGTTCCGCCATCCAGGTCAGCAGGGTGCCGAGAACCCGGCGCGACGTGCCCGAATCATCCCCGCCGTCGGCGATCCCTTTCTCCAGTTCGTCCAGCCACAACACGCAGGGCGCGATGGCATCGGCGGCCTGCAGCGACTCGCGGATATTGCGCTCGGTTTCACCGTGGTACTTGTTGTAGACCGCGCCGAAGTCGAGCCGCAGCAGGGGAATTTTCCACATCCCGGCAACCGCCTTGGCCGCCAGGCTCTTGCCGCAGCCCTGCACGCCGAGCAGCAGGATACCCTTGGGGGTCGGCAGGCCGGGAATCTTCCGGTCGCCGAGAAAGGCGACGCGGCGTTTGTTGAGCCAGTCTTTGAGGTACGCAAGCCCGCCGACGTCGGCAAAGCGAGCGGTTTCCGGCTCGAAACTGAGGACCCCGCCGCGTCCGAGCAGGCTGACTTTTTTTTCAATCACCTGCGGCAGATCATCGTGGGTCAGGGCTCCGTCATCCTGCAGGGCGCGTCGGGTCAGGCGCCTGGCCTCGCCGAGGGCCAGCCCCTGCAGGTTGCGCAACAGCGCCGGCAGAACGGCTTTTTCGATCCGTGGTCGCCGGCCGTCATGTTCTCCGGCCCATTGTCTGACTTCGTCACGGATCATCTGTTTGAGTTGTGCCGCGTCCGGAACCGAAAGCCGGTAGCGGGCACTCAAATGCTCGATTTCGGGGGGCAGGTCAAGGCGATAGCTGAGCAGGATCAGGGTCTGACCGTTCTCTTCGGCCGCCAGTACCGCTTCTTTCAAAAGGCGTACGGTGGTTGGGTCCTCCAGGTAAGGATGAAAATCGAGCAGGAGGTAAATTCCGGGAACCGCGCCGGCCTTGAGATGGCCGAGGACATCCTGCGGACGCAGGTTGTGGCGTTGTGGGCGATAGCCCTGTTCCAGTCGCAACAGCCCCTCGGTGACGGTCCATTTGAAAAGCGGCTTGCCGGCGTCGACCGCCACCCGGTGCAGCAGGTCGATGGCGCGCAATTCCTCGCGGGTCTCCAGCAGCACCAGGCTGACGCGGGAGCGGACCAGAGTGATCAGGTCGCGAATGTCACTCACATTGTCTCCTTGGACACAGCTCAATTGGACACGGTTTTAATGTTGCTTGCCGGGCGGTTCTCCGCGCGCAGGCTCGGGACCGTGGAACCACCCTCAAGTTGAGCCAGCAGTGGTTGGATCATGGCCTCGAATTCGGTTCGATGCTGTTTCGATACCGGCGCCGAGGCCGGCGCCTTGATTTTGGTCGGGTTGACCGGACGGCCGTTGCGGTACATCCGGAAACAGAGATGCGGGCCGGTGGCAAGGCCTGTCTGGCCGACGTAGCCGATGATCTGCCCCTGGGTGACCTGCCTGCCCTTGCGGATACCGCGGCCGAATTTGCTCATGTGCAGGTAGAGGGTCTTGTAGGTGCTGTTGTGGCGGATTTCGATAAAATTACCGTTGCCGCGAGTATAGCCCTTGCGGCTGATGACGCCGTCACCGACCGCCTTGATCGGGGTGCCGATGGGGGCGGCATAGTCGATGGCCGGATGAGCCCGCCAGGTCTTGCGGATCGGATGAAAACGGCGGAAAGTGAAGCCGCTGGAAATGCGGCTGAACTTGAGCGGCGCCTTGAGAAAGGCCTTGCGGACGCTCTTGCCGTTTTCGTCGTAGTAGGAGGGCCGCTTGTCGCCGTCGGCAAACAGGAAGGCCTTGTAGTCATGTCCCCGGTTGCTGAACTCGGCCGCCAGGATGCGCCCGTAGCCGGCCGGTTTGCCGTCGCGGAAGCGTTTTTCGACCAGAACCTGGAAACTGTCTCCCTTGCGGATATCGAGGATGAAATCGACATCCCAGGCAAAGATGTCGGCCAGGCCGAGGGCCAGTTCCGGCTCTTCGCCGATTTCACTGACCGCTTCGAACAGGCTGCTGCTGATCACCCCGCGCAGGTGGTCGACCTGCACCTGGTAGTCGATCGGCTTGCGGTCGATGCTGAACTGATCCGCCTGGCGGGTGATGATCAGCTGTTCATTACGGTCGATATCATACTCGAAGCGTTCAAAACTGCCGTCGGCCAGGCAGAGCTTGTAGGGCTGCCCGGAACAGATTTTCGACAGCGGAAAAACCTTCCGGCTCCGCTTGCCGAGATCGAGAATCTCACCGGGGCTCAGGTAGTCGCCCAACAGCGATGTGATGGTGTCACCGTTGCGAATCTGGTCGGCGATCACCTCATGTTTGACTTGCGGGACAGGCGGCGCGCTGATTTCAACGGTGGGCGCGGTGCGGGCTTCGGTCGGGGTGACCGCCGGGCGGTTCAAAAGAAAGACAGCCCCGAGCAGCAACAGACCGGCCAGAAGAATCAACGGGAGACGCCATTTACGTGAGCGGTGAGAAAAACTCTGTTTCGGAGGCTGGAAATCGATGGACACGAAAAGCTACCTTACTTTTATCTGAATCAGTGGGTTTATGTCGGTTGAAGAGTGCAAGCGCCTGACTTGTGCTATTCGCCGGCAAGGGGCTCACGGATTCAGGTGTGACCCGCAGGTCGGCCGGGCCGGCGGACCAAATCCACGCCATGTTAGCAGGAAGGCGGAGAGCCTGTCCAGTATCAGGCGGAACCGGGGCGTCGTGGTTGCTAAAGTGTTCCTGTTTGCGTAAGGTTGCAACTGAAACCTGCATCCGTGAGCCCCTTGCCGGCGGATAGCGCAAGTCATTGACCTGCCTGGGCTTCCCAAAAATGACCAGCGAACCTGTGGGTGCGCTTCAAATTTTTGGAAATCCCGTCCAGGCCAAGCACTTGCACTCTCCATCCGACAGGAACTCACGGATCCAGATAAAAGCGAGGAAATCATGATCAATCGCAAACGACTGGCGGACGAATTCATGTGCATGGCGGCCATATCCAGCCCCTCTTACCGGGAGAAGGGGATGGCCGACTACCTGACCGCGCGGCTGAAAGAACTCGGTGCCGTTGTGACAATGGACGATGCCGGACAGCAGGTCGGCGGCGAGGTCGGCAACCTGGTGGCCCGCCTTGCCGGTACCCGCGCGGGCGATCCGTTGCTGTTGACCGTGCATATGGATACCGTTTCCCCCTGCGAGGGGGTCGTGCCGGTTTTTGCCGACGGTATTTTTCGCAGCGCCGGCGAGACGGTGCTGGGAGCGGATGACAAGGCCGGGATCGCCGAACTGATCGAAGCGCTTGAGGTGGTTCGCGAACAGCAGATCGGCCATCCCGAACTGGAGTTGGTGATCACCATCTGCGAGGAGGTCGGTCTGGTCGGCGCAAAGTGTTTCGATCCCGCCGCAATCAAGTCACGTCGCGGCTACGCGCTCGATACCAACGGCGTTGACCGGCTGATACACCGCGCCCCCGGCGCCAACAAACTGCGCCTCACCCTGATCGGGCGCGAAGCGCACGCCGGGATTGCCCCGGAGAAGGGTATCTCGGCCATCGAGGTAGCCGCAAAAGCTGTCGCGCGGATGCCCCTCGGCCGTATCGATGCGGAAACGACCGCCAACATCGGCACCATCCATGGCGGCATGGCGACCAATATCGTGGCGCGTGAGCTGGTGATCGAAGGGGAAGCGCGCAGCCACGATGCCGACAAGCTGGAAAAACAGACCGTCGCGATGCTGGCCTGTATGGATGCCGCCATCGCCGAAAGTGAAAAAGAGATCGACGGCGAGATGGTGCGGGCCGTCCTGAAACAGGAGGTTCTGTCCGACTATCCGATCATGCATGTGCCCCTCCGGTCCGAAGTGATTTCCCTGGCCGAGGAGGCCGCGGCAGCCCTCGGCCGAACCCTCACGGTTGCCACCGCCGGTGGCGGTTCGGATGCCAATATCTTCAACCGGCACGGTATCGAGACCGTTATCCTCGGCACCGGCATGGAGAAAGTGCATACGGTGGAAGAGCAAGTCAGTCTTGACGACATGGTACGGGTCAGCGAACTGCTGGTGGAGATTCTCCGCCGGGCGTGAGGGGCGAGTTTTCCACATCTCACGTCTCACCATTTTACCCTGAATCAGTGAGTTCCTGTTGGATGGGAAGTGCAAGTGCTTGGTCTGAATGAGATTTTCAAAAATCTGAAGTACACCCATAGGTTCGCTGGTGATTTTTGGGAAGTTCAGACAGGTCAATGACTTGTGCTGTTCGCCGACAAGGGGTTCGCTGATTCAGGTTTACGTCTTACAGGTTTTATGACGTCCCTGCCGATCGAAGCAATTCTTTCCGAACTCCGGAACACCCTGCGTGAATTTCCGGCAGTTATCCTTCGGGCCGAACCGGGGGCCGGCAAAACCACCCGGGTACCGCTCGCCCTGCTTGATGAACCCTGGTTGGCCGGTAAACGCATCCTGATGCTCGAGCCCCGCCGCCTGGCGGCCGGCAATGCCGCTCGCTACATGGCCGAACTGACCGGTTCACCGGTCGGTGAAACGGTCGGTTTCCGGGTCCGCTACCGGAGCCGGGTTTCGCGACGAACCCGGATCGAGGTGGTGACCGAGGGGATTCTCACCCGTCGTCTGCAGGACGACCCCGAACTGCAGGGGGTCGGCCTGGTCATTTTCGACGAATTTCATGAACGCAACCTGCAGTCCGACCTGGCGCTGGCACTGTGCCGCGAAGTGCAGAGCGGGCTGCGCGAGGATCTGAAGCTGCTGATCATGTCGGCGACCCTGGAGGCGGCTCCGCTGGTCGAAATGCTCGACGATGCGCCGCTGATCGATTGTCCCGGACGTGAGCATCCGATTCGGCTGCACCATCTGCAACGGGTTCCCGCCGGTCGGCGTTTGGACGCCATGCCGGCCCTGGTGCGGCGGGCGGTAACCGAGACCGCGGGAGACGTGCTGGTCTTTCTGCCCGGAACCGCCGATATCCGCCGGCTGCAGGGACAACTGAAGGATTGGGCGGAGAATAATGATCTGCTGTTGGTCCCCCTCTACGGCGGTCTCGATTACGCGGCCCAGGAGCGGGCGATCCGCCCGGCCGGAAAGCGCAAACTGGTGCTGGCGACCAATATCGCCGAGACCAGTCTGACCATCGACGGGGTACGGACCGTGGTCGACAGCGGTTTTGAACGCCGTCCGCGGTTTGACCCGGCCGCCGGGGTGACCCGCCTGGAAACGGTGCGCATCTCCCTGGCCAGCGCCCGGCAGCGGGCCGGACGCGCGGGACGGCTCGGGCCCGGAGACTGTTACCGCCTCTGGAGCGAAGCTGAAGAGGGGGCGCTGCTGCCCGCCGCGCCGGCCGAGATCCGCCAGGCCGATCTCGCCCCGCTGCTGCTGGAGCTGGCCGGCTGGGGGGTGCGTGATCCGTCGCAGCTGGCCTGGCTTGATCCCCCGGGGACTTCGGCTCTGGAGGCGGCGCGCCGCCTGCTGCTGCAGTTGCGGGCGCTCGACGAACGGGGTCGCGTGACACCGATCGGACGGCGTATGGCCGGTTTCGGTTGTCATCCGCGCCTGGCGCGGTTGCTGGTTGACGCGCTGGATCTGGACTGCCCGGCTACCGGCAGCGCCCTGGTTGCCCTGCTCAGTGAACGTGACGCCCTGGGGGAGCGCGTCTCCGGAGATGGCCGTGGTGGTTGCGATCTGTGCGAACGGCTCGCCTGGCTGCGAAGTCGAGACGCGGATCGGCGCTGGCCGCCCCTGACACGGGCATTTCAGTTCTGGTTGGACCGCTGTGGAACCTCCCGGGTCCGGCTGCAGATCGACTCACGCCAGGTCGCTCTGCTGCTGGCGAAAGCCTTCCCCGACCGTATCGCCCGGCGACGGGCGGGGACGGAACGGCGTTACCTGCTGTCCGGGGGACAGGGGGCGTTGCTGGCCGAAAGTTCGCAGGCCGGAGGGGCGGAATGGCTGGTCGCGGTTGATATCCAGGGGCAGTCGGGTGAAGGCCTGATTCGGCTGGCCAGCAGCCTGGCGGAAGACCAGGTTCTAGGCCTGCTGGGAGATGATACTCCCTGGCGCGCCGAAGTTGAATGGGATGATCGCCGACAGAGGCTGCAGGCGCGGGAGGTGCGTCGGATCGGCGAACTGCGGGTCCAGCAGCGCCCCTTTAAGCCGCGTTCGGAGCAGGTCCTTGCCGCCCTGCTGGAAGCCGTGCGGCGACGTGGTATCGAGACGCTCGGCTGGACGCCGCCGGCGCGGCAACTGCTGGCCCGGATGCGGCTGGTAGCGGACGTTCTCTCTCCACCCGGATGGCCGGAGCTGACCGACGAGCGGCTGCTGGGTCAGCTTGATGAGTGGCTTGGACCCTACCTCTCCGGGGTCTCCAGCATTGCCGCCTTGCAGCGGGTGGACCTGGTGCCGCCGCTGCGGGCGTTGCTCGACTTTCGGTCCCTGCGGCAGCTCGATCGCTGGGTTCCGGTGCGGCTGAAGGTCCCGAGCGGCCGCGACGTTCAGCTCGATTACCTGGCGGGCGAAACCCCGGTGCTGGCGGTGAAACTGCAGGAACTGTTCGGCCAGGCGCAGACGCCGAGGCTGGCCGAGGGCCGGATCGTGGTCCAGGTCCACCTGCTTTCTCCCGCCGGCCGGCCGCTGCAGGTGACCGGTGACCTGGCCTCCTTCTGGAACGACGTCTATCCCGAAGTCCGCAAGGAGATGCTGGGCCGCTACCCGAAACACCCCTGGCCGGAAGATCCTCTCAACGCCGAAGCGACCGGACGGGTCAAACGCCCTTCAAGAAGGTAGCCCGGCTCAAATCGCCTCCACCGCCAACGGGGTTTCTAATTCCTGGTTGGCTTTTTCGATCATCTCGCGTCCGGCGACAACCGTGACCGCGCTCTTTTTACGGTTCGCCACCAGGTAAGCTTCGGCGACCCGGGCCAGGTCGGCGGCCCGCACCGCGAGTACCCGTTCGCGGAACTGCTGGCGCAGTTCGGGGGTCAGTCCCTGCAGCTGGTTGGCGAACTCCCGCGATCCGCGGCTTCCGGGGGACAGGGGCCGATCCAGATCGCTGAACACCGACAGCACCGCCTCGTCAACGGCCGAGTCGTCAAAGTCCGCGGCCGCGGCCCAGTGGGTGGCAGCATCGAAGACTCCCAGGGTCCGGACAATATGCGGATCCCGGTAGGAGAGGAGGGAGAGGGTACCGCCTTCGATATCGCAACCGGCCAGCCCGCCATAGGCGCCGCCTTTTTCGCGAATTTCCCGGTGCAGGTAGCCGGCGCGCAGCAGTTTGGCCAGCACCATCAGTGGCGCGGCGTCGGGGTGGTTGTAGGAGACAGTGGGGAAAACCCGGGCGACGTAGGCGACCGGAACCGAGGTGGTCAGTCCGCAGTGGTGGGGGGCACTGCCGTGCGATTGCTCTTCGTCGGGCGGGATGTTCCTGTCGGTCGTGGGAAAGCGCTGCAGGAAGGTTTCGAGGGACTTGTCGAGGGTCTTGAGGTCCGCTTCGTCGGCGGTGACCGCCCAGGCGGGACCGGCTTCTCCGGCGAGCGTTTTTGCCAGTGCATCGAGCCGTTGGGCGAAACCCTCCAGGTTTTCCCGACTGTCCGTGGTCAGGGTACGGATGCGGCGCAGCAGGCTGATGCCGCTCCATTCTTCACGCCGCCGGGCCGCCGGGGAGAGGCTGGCCGCCGCGTAGCGTGCGGCATAGCTGTGCCCGGAGCCGGGGATGGAGTTTTCCAGGGAACTGCGGAATTGGCCGAGGACTGTCTGCAGCCGTTCGAGATCACTGAAGTCGGGAGCGAGCAGCGTGTCGCCCAGCAGCTCCAGCAGCCGGTCGCGGTGCCGTGTCAGCACCTTGCCCTTGATCACCAGGGTACTCTGAAAACAAGCCGCGGCCGTCGGCTGTTCGAGGATTTCAGTGCCGGCCTGGATGCCACCGGTGTAGCGTTCTGTGGCGGCAGCCATCTGCAGGTAATCACGCCTCCCGGCGCCGATCTGCGGCAACAGGGCGGCGAAAAGAGGAAGGTCTGCGCACTGGGCGGGGGGGAGCCGATCGGCGCGCAGATGCCCGACCAGATAGCAGATGCCATTGGTCGGCTGGGCGAAACGGGTTATCGTGCCGTGATCGAAAATCATGTGTCCGGATTTGACGACGGGTTCGGATGGGGGGATGTCGGCACGGCTGAGGGTCGGCAGGCAGCTCAGGTCTTCTTCGGCTTCCTGCATAGCCCGCAATTCGGCCGAGCGTTTGATCAACGCTCGTGCCTGCTGCGGTCCGAGCTGTTCGCGGACCGCCTGCAGCTCTTTTTCAAGCTGTTCATTTTCCCGCGTCTCCAGCGTCTGGTCGGGACGCAGCAGCAGGCGGACCCGGTGGGGGTTGTCGAGCAGCAGGCGACGTATCATTTCCGGCAGGTAGGCGGGGTCACGCAGGCGTTTTCGCAGTTGCTGCAGGTGCAGATCGATGCGCAGCGGCGCGGCGGCTTCATCGGCGTGCAGCCAGGGGCCGAAGAGGCGCATCAGCAGGCCCAGGGGGTAGGGATAACTGTCGCCGCTGACTTCCCGGTTGACGAATTCCAAGCGGTGCAGTGCCCCTTCGACGCGCTCCGGTTCAAAGCCGGTGGTCGCTGCCTGTTCCAGTGTCTGGAGGATAAGCTGTTCGATCTGCCCGGCCCGCTCGGGATCCGTCCCCTGCAGCCCGGCGGCGAAATAGGTGGTGCGATTGTCGTCATGGTAGCCGCATCCGGGGGCGAGGTTGCTGCCGAGGCGGCTTTCCAGCAGGGCCCGGTAGAGGGGGGCGGCGGGGTTGCCGAGCAGCAGGACCGAGAGCAGATTCTGCGCCAGGCGCAGTTCGTGGTCCTCGATGTCGCTGGTCAACCAGGCCACCTGAACCATCGATTTGCCTTGAGGGTTCTCATCCGCTGCCAGGGCGTAAGGCTCCTCGACAACGCGTGGTTGGTCGAGTCGTTGTTCTGATGGGACTTCGCTTGCGACCGGGCGGCGGGTGAAGTGTCGCAGGGCCCGCTCCTCGACGTTCTCCAGGTGCTCGGCGAGGGGGAAATTTCCATAGCTGAACAGCCAGCTGTTGCTGGGATGATAGTACGCGGCATGGAACTCCCGGAGCTGCTGCCAACTCAATTTCGGGATTTCGGAGGGTTCTCCGCCGGAGTTGTGGTGGTAGGTGGTGGTCGGGTAGAGGGCGCGGGCCAGCCGTCGGCTGAGTAGTGAAGATGGCGACGCCATCGCGCCCTTCATTTCATTGTAGACCACACCCTGAATGGTCAGTTTTGACGAAGGATTGTCTCTGTCAGCAAATTCGAGGCGGTGTCCTTCCTGGAGGAAGTCCTGCTCGCGTAACAGCGGGAAGAAAACCGCGTCCAGGTAGATACCGAGCAGGTTGTCAAAGTCTGTTCGGTTCTGGCTGGCGAAGGGGTAGCAGGTCCAGTCGCTGGCCGTCATGGCGTTCATGAAGGTGTTCAGCGAACGTTTGAGCATGGAAAAAAAAGGGTCCCGGACCGGATAGCGTCGTGAGCCGCAAAGGACCGTGTGTTCAAGGATGTGGGCGACTCCTGTGGAATCCTTCGGCGGGGTGCGGAAACCGACGGCGAACAGGTTGTTGGGATCTTCGGTCGCCAGGTGCAGGTAGCGGGCACCGGTCTGCTGATGTTCGAGGCGGATCAATTGCAGGTTCAGGGTGGCGATTGTTTCATTTTCATGGACCAGGAAACCGGAAATGGTTTCTCCCGGGTGGAAGCGGGGTTCTTGCATGATTGTCATGACTCCAGAGTTCAGATTGCGAGCAACTGTCAGGTCAAGTGTAGCCGACAGGAGCGGGAAGTGTTGCCCGGGCACAAAAAAAGCCCCGCGGATTGAACCGCGGGGCTTCTGTATTCCTTTTCGCCGGTATTAAATTTTGGCGACGTTCGCGGCCTGCGGGCCTTTCTGGCCTTCGGTGATGTCAAATGAAACACGGTCCCCTTCGGCAAGGGACTTGAAACCATCGGCCTGGATGGAGGAGAAGTGAACAAACACATCGGGGCCACCCTCCTGGGCAATAAAACCGAAACCTTTAGCATCATTGAACCATTTCACAACACCTTCTGCCATCTTCTGCTCCTTTTACCCTCGCAGGGCTTTAGTTGCGGGTCCTGGAACCCTTTGGAAATAAAAAAAGTCGCACGCCTTCCTCAGGTGTGCGACCGTTTTCTTTTCCTGCTATTGCGTTTGAAAACTTGCATTTGTTACCTGGAGTTAACCTGAAGAATCCCTTGCCTTATATCATGACCTCAAGATCGTGGCAAGTTTTTTTTGACTGAAAAGGCTGGAAATAGAAAAAAAGCGTGATATCGGAGGCTTGGCTTCTTGAGCGAAAGGAGTGAGGTCAGAAAATGGAGGCAAGACGTTCGAACGATTTTTTCAATCTGCGGGACACGGTCAACAGCATGCCGCGCAGCAGCTTGTTGCCCAGTTCCGGATGAAGGGACATCATCTGTTCGAAATTGTTAGCGGTCAGAATAATCAGGTCGACATGGTCGAGGGCGATGGCCGTTTCGGTCCGCGGACTGTGGTCCAGCAGGCAGAGTTCTCCGGCGATTGATCCCTGGCCGTAGATTCCCACGACCACGCTGCGCCCCTTGAATTCCGTTTCCTTGCGCAGTTCGATGCGGCCGTTGATAATGAAGACGACGAAGGTTCCCGGTTCGCCTTCTTTCCACAGGGTCTGTCCGGCCGGCACCTGGCGGCATTCGAAATAATGGCTGACCTCATCCAGGTCTTCGTCTTCCATGAAGTTGAAAAAACGCAACTCCTGTTTCATCCGACCGCAGAGCCGTTCTTCACAGACGCCGTCACAGACAAAAGATGTTGCTTGTCCCATAGTTGTTCTGCCTTTTCTACTTGCGCAGTTCGGCGATTTTTGTCCGCATTTTGCCGAAAAGGCCGTCAAAGCCCTCCCGGGCAACGATGCTGTTGTAACTGCTGCGGAAATTGCGGACCAGGCTCACCCCTTCGATGACCACGTCATAGACGAACCAGCTGTTTTCTTTCCTGACCAGTTTGTAGTCAATCGGGATCTCGACCGTCTTGGTTTTGATCAGGGTCTTAACCAGGGCTTTTTTGCCGCGGACCTTTTCTTCGCCATAGAGAACCTGCTCGTTGGTGTAGCTTTCAATGCGACCGAGATAGGTCGCTTCCAGCAGGTCGGAGAACAGCTTCATGAACTCCTGCCGCTGCTCCGTGCTGGCTTTTCTCCAGTTTTTACCCAGGGTGCTGCGCGACATGACGGTGAATTCAAATCGTTGTCGGATCAGGTTGCTGAGTTGCTCGCGGCGTTGTTCGGCGGAAAGTTCATGATTGCGCAATACCACCAGAATATTATCTACGGTGCCGGATATGTCTTGCTTCGGGGTGCTGGCGCCGGCGGTTACCGGCCAGACCAGGCTGAACAGCAGTGCCAGCAGATAAAGATGTCGAACAGTCATTGAATCTCTCCTTAAGAGTCGATTTTATTTCCTCCAACCTGAATCAGTGAGTTCCTGTTGGATGGAGAGCGTAAGCGCTTGGTCTGAATGAGATTTCCAAAAATCTGAAGTGCACCCATAGGTTCGCTGGTGATTTTTGGGAAGCTCAGGCAGATTAATGACTTGTGCTATCCGCCGACAAGGGGCTCACTGATTCAGGTCCAAGTATACCGTGGATCACGGATGTTGTTCTACCGGTTTATTTGCGCTTCCCGGTACTGCTGGTAGGCATCCCTGACAAAAAGGTAGGGATCCAGCGCGTCTTTCTTGATGCCTTCATAGGTGTCCCGGTCAAGGGAGGTCTTGTTGGTTGAGTCGAGCCCGTAGAGGGCATACTGTTCCCAGGTTTTCAACTTGAAATAGAGGGGGGAGTAGAGGGGGTGGGCAAAGTAGTCTCCAGCCATGCCGACGCTGTCACGAAGGTTGGAAGGTCCCATCACCGGCCAGACAATGTACAGTCCGGGGCCGGAGCCGTAATGGCCGAGGGTCTGCCCGAAGTCCTCTTCTTTCCTTTCCCACCCCAGCCAGCTTTTTGCCGGGTCGAACAGCCCGAGCAGGCCGACGGTGGTATTGACCACGAAACGACCGATTTCCGTGCCTGAATCTTCCATCTTGAATTGCAGCAGGGTGTTGACCAGTCGGACCGGTGTTTCAATGTTGCGAAAGAAGTTGTCGACTGATACCCGTGCCGGCTCAGGAATGATCCGGTAGCCGCGGGCGATGGGCTTGAGGAGATAGAAATAGAGTTTGTCGTTGAACCAGAACATAGCCCGGTTGAAGGGTTCGATCGGGTCATTGACAACGATCTCTTCATCGGCGAAGGGGTCGTCGAAATCGTCCTCCGTGTCGACGGCAGACTGCCCGTTCTCAGTTGCCACCCGTGGACCGGTTGTGGACGGTTGAACCTCGGCGGCAAATCCGGCCAGGGGCAGGGCGAGAAAAATGGTCAGCAGAAGCGCGGTGATCAATTTGGACATCAAGCTAATCCTTTTCAAAAATATATTTACTGATCAGTTCCTCGATATTGATGGCCGACTCTGTCTCGGTGATCTCGTCACCCGCCTTCAGGTAGTCATCCGAGCCGCCGGGAGAAATACTGACGTACTTGTCGCCGATGATTCCGGCGGAGCGGATCGAGGCGATGCTGTCCTCCTGGATTCTGGTCTTGTTGTTGATCTCAAGATTCACCACGGCCTCGTAATCATTCTGGTCGAGATGGATGGCGGCCACCCGGCCGACCTTGACGCCGGCGATTTCGATATTGGCGCCGACCTTGAGGCCGGAAATCGACTCGAAACGGGCGACCACCTGATAGGTCGGGTTGCCGAACAGGTTGAGATTGCCCAGTTTGACAGAGATATAGGCAAAACAGAGGAAGCTCAGGACCAGGAAAAGGCCGACGGCTATTTCGATATTAAACTTTTTCATAAAAACTCGATTCCTCCCGTTCACTTGAATATATCGGCCCCATGGTCGTTTCGACGAAGCTGCGGATGTGGGGGTTGTCCGAAAGCTGAAATTCTTCCGGAGTCAGGCAGCCCTGGATCTGCTTGTTGGCCAGCAGCGCCACGTGGTCGGAGAGTTTGAAGATCTTGGGCACGTCATGACTGACAATGACGGCGGTATACCCGAGCTGGGCCTGGGTTTTGTAAAACAGGCGGTAGATTTCGTTGCTCTTGTTGACATCGAGACCGGTGGTCGGCTCATCGAAAAACACAATGCTCGGGTCGAGGACCAGCGCTCGGGCGAGGCCGACTCGTTTCTGCATGCCGCCGCTGATCTGGGCCGGGAATTTGTTGCCGGCCTTGTCGAGGTCCATCATGGCGAGTTTCTCCTCGACGTTGGCCCGGATTTCGGCTTCGGAGAGGTGGGTTCTCTCCCGCAGGGGCAGGGCGATGTTGTCATAGACGGTCATCGAATCGAACAGGGCGACATTCTGAAAAAGAACCCCGAAGCTTTTCCGGACCTCTTTCAGTTCGGATTTGCTGCAGTTGGCAATATCCTTGTCGAAGACCTTGACCTGTCCGGCATCGGGTCTGACCAGACCGAGCATGTGCTTGAGAATGACACTTTTCCCCTGCCCGGAGGCGCCGACGATGACCAGGGTTGTCCCGCGGCGGACCTGCAGGTTGACCCGGTCGAGAACCTTCTGGCTGCCGAAGGATTTTTCCACATTGATCAGTTCGATGACAATTTCTGAATCCATGTCCGTGTTCCGGGATTGAAGAGCAATGAACCTGTCGAAGGTCAGAGCATGATGGCGCTGATCAGGTAATCCCAGACCAGGATCGATACCGATGACAGTACCACCGCGGAGGTTGTTGTGCGGCTGACTCCCTCGGCGCCGAATCCCCCTGAACGGTCGAGGTGCAGGAAATAACCCTTGACCGAACAGATCCAGATCATCAGCAGTCCGAAAATCAGCGCCTTGATGATACCCATGTTGATGTCCTGCCAGGCGACCGCTTTATACATGGACTGGAAAAATGTTCCCTGGTTGATGTCGAGCAGGCCGACCCCGACCGCCCAGCCGCCGAAGATGCCGACCACGTCAAAGATGAAGGTCAGCAGCGGCATGGCGATCAGGCCGGCGACGAATTTGGGAGCGATCAGGTATTTGTAGGGGTCGATGGCCATGCATTCAAGGGCATCGATCTGCTCCGAGTTGCGCATGATTCCAACCTCGGCGGTGATCGCCGATCCGGCTCGGCCGATGACCATCAGCGCTGTCAGGACCGGTCCGAGTTCGCGCAGCAGGGAGAGAGCGACGGCGGAGCCCAGCAAGCCTTCGGAACCGAATTTGCGCAGCGTGTAATAACCCTGCAGGGCCAGGACCATGCCGGTGAAAGTTCCGGTGAAGAGGATGACAAAGACTGACCGACTGCCAATAAAATGAATCTGTCGGATGATCGGATTCAGCTTGTAGGGCGGCGCCAGGACCCGACCGAGGCAGGAGAACAGGAAAATGCCCATTCGGCCGGTGACTTCAAGCAGGTACAGACTTTCATAACCGAGTTTTTCCAATAGCTTCAACATAACACTCTTGAGAATAACCAATTGAGTCCGCTTTGCAATAGGAAAATCATTCCACCACCTTGGCCTGCCGTAGTCAAATCCGAGAAGGTAAAGTTGAGATAAACAGCTCGATTTTTGGCGGACCGAATGAGTGGCTCGAAAGGCAATCGGCCTTCGACCGGGTGCCGGACCGGCAGGCAGAACATGAATACCGAGCTGAAAAGCTTGCCAACTCACGGCCCAAGTGGTTGATTTAGACAAGAGGTGCTTGCATTGCTCGCCTGAGCATGGTAAAAACCGCCTCCGTCAGGACGTACAGCCGCCGGTGATGGATCGGTGATCTTTCTTTTATTCGTACGATTTTGGTGGGGTGTCGTCGGCGGGTCAGAGATAAAGTTAACCGGGGAGTGGCGCAGTCTGGTAGCGCGCGAGTTTTGGGAACTCGATGTCGCAGGTTCGAATCCTGTCTCCCCGACCATAGTTTCAGCGCCAGTAGCTCAGCTGGATAGAGCAACGGCCTTCTAAGCCGTGGGTCGAGGGTTCGAGTCCTTCCTGGCGTGCCACTTTTATTCGTGCTGGAAGACGTTTTTTTAGGTTTGACAGCCAATCTGCTTTTGGGTAGTATTCCCCCTCGCTTGTGGTGGGTGTAGCTCAGTTGGTAGAGCGCTGGATTGTGGCTCCAGTTGTCGAGGGTTCAAATCCCTTCACTCACCCCATTTCAACATTGATAGCCCGCCCGGAAACCGTAACGAACATACGCGGCACAGTCCGCGGGGGACTGCGGAGAGGGGTGGGCTTTCTTATTTGGCAAAGATAAGAGGTCAGGAACAAGGTCGGTTTCGCGAGAGTGGCGGAATTGGCAGACGCACTGGATTTAGGATCCAGCGGGCAACCGTGGGGGTTCGAGTCCCCCCTCTCGCACCATCCCCCCTGTCGCCTGTGAGCAGCTGCGCGTCGGCGGGCGCTTCCGCAGCCCGTTTGCCGGGTTGCGGACTTTTTGTTCTGGAGCCGAGTCAGTCTATTTCAATAGAGGTGATCAGATGAATGTCAAGGTCGAAGAAGTCAGCAGTATCCGCAAGAAACTGTCCTTTGAGTTGAACGCCGATCGGGTCGGTGAGGAGATTCGCCGTGCGTACGGAGAAATTGCCAGGACCGCCAAGGTCAAGGGGTTTCGCAAGGGCAAGGTGCCGCCCCGGGTGCTGGAGCAGTACTACGCGCCGCAGATGCGCGAGAAGGTACTGACCCGGCTGATCAACGACAGTTATTTCAAGGCCCTGGTCGACCACCAGTTGCCGGCGGTCGGCAACCCGGAGATCATCGAGTCGGGCGAGATTGCCAAGGGATCCCCCTTTACCTATGTTGCCGAGGTTGAAGTCAAACCCGAAGTGATGGCCGGCGACTACACCGGTCTGCAGCTGGAGAAGGAGATTTTCGCCCCTGACCAGGAGTTGCTGGATCATCGTCTCGAAGAGATGCAGAAATCCCGTTCGTCGATGGAGGTCAGCAAGCGTAAAAAAGCCCGTGAGGGTGACTTCGTGACCATCGATTTTCAGGGTTTTGTCGACGGAGAGGCCTTTGAAGGCGGCACGGCCGAGGGGCATGTTCTGGAACTCGGATCGGGATCGTTCATTCCCGGGTTCGAGGAGCAGGTGGTCGGCATGAAGCGGGACGAGGAAAAAGAGATCGAGGTCAGTTTTCCGGAAGAGTACGGCAACAAGGATCTGGCCGGAAAGCCGGCGGTCTTCAAGGTCCGGCTGCACGAAATCAAGGAGAAGAAAGTTCCTGAACTCGACGACGAGTTTGCCAAGGGCTACGGCGTTGACAGTCTCGCCGAGCTGAAGGAGAAGCTGGCTGAAAACTACCGTGAGCAGGAAACCGGCCGGATCGACAGTGAGCTGCGTGAGCGTCTGGTCAAGGTCCTGGTGGAGCGTAACCCGGTTGACGTGCCGGAGGCCATGGTTCAGCAGCAGCTGGAATACATGCTCGACAATATCCGCAACCGTATGCAGCAGCAGGGCATGTCCCTGGAAATGCTCGGTATGAACGAAGAATCTTTCGCCGCTATGTATCGCGAGACGGCTGTCGGACAGGTTCAGGGCAGTCTGATTCTTGAAGCGATTGCCCGCCAGGAAGATATTGCGGTTGAGGACGGAGAAATTGACGGTAAGCTCGAAGAGATTGCCGCCATGGCCAACGCCTCCCTGGATGCGGTAAAGAAGTACTACGACAACGATGAGGCCCGGAATTCATTGAAATCCCAGATCGTTGAAGAAAAAACTATTGCCTTTCTTCTGGAAAAGGCGACCGTGACTGAAGTGAGCAAGGATCAGTTGGCGGAAAACCAGCCGGCTGAAGAATCCGAATCCCCGGCGGAGGTATAGATCATGACCCTGATACCGATGGTGGTTGAGCAGACCGGTCGTGGCGAGCGGGCTTATGATATCTATTCCCGGTTGCTGAAGGACCGCATCATCTTTCTCGGTGGGCCGATTGACGACAATGTCGCCAACCTGGTGATTGCCCAGTTGCTCTTTCTCGAATCGGAAGATCCGGACAAGGATATTCATCTGTATATCAATTCGCCGGGCGGTGTCGTGACAGGTGGTCTGGCCATCTACGACACCATGCAGCATGTCAAGGCTCCGGTATCGACCATCTGTGTCGGCCAGGCGGCCAGCATGGGGGCTGTCCTGCTGGCGGCCGGTGAGAAGGGCAAACGCTATGCGCTGCCCAACGCCAGGATCATGATTCATCAGCCCCTCGGTGGGTTTCAGGGTCAGGCATCGGATATCAAGATCCACGCCGAAGAAATTCTGAAGATGCGGGACCAGCTCAACCAGATTCTGGCCGACCATACCGGTCAGGCTCTCGACCGGATCGCTGTCGACACCGAACGCGATTTTTTCATGAGTGGTGCCATGGCTAAAGAGTATGGTATTCTGGACGATATAGTTACCAGGAAGGGGTGATCCCTTTTCATCCCGGGAAGGTGATGTGTGAGCCAAAGAGATGATCAGTCCAGCGAGTTGAGCTGTTCCTTCTGTGGAAAAGCTCAGGACGAAGTAAAGAAACTGATTGCCGGTCCCGCGGTCTATATCTGCGATGAATGTATCGACCTCTGCAAGGATATCATCGCGGAAGAGGCCAAGCTTGATGAAGGCACGGGGGACGGTGACGCTAAATTGCCCCGGCCTTCCGAGATCAAGGATATTCTTGACGATTTCGTTATCGGCCAGGAGTTGGCGAAAAAAATCCTCGCGGTTGCGGTCTACAATCACTACAAGCGGGTCGAGTATGCCGCCCGGAACGAGGATGTCGAAATTCAGAAAAGCAACATCCTGCTGCTTGGTCCCACCGGCAGCGGCAAGACCCTGCTGGCCCAGACCCTGGCCCGGGTCTTGAACGTTCCCTTTGCGATTGCCGATGCCACCAACCTGACCGAGGCCGGTTACGTGGGCGAGGATGTTGAGAATATCATCCTCAGCCTGTTGCAGGCGGCCGATTACGATCTGGAGAAGGCGCAGCGGGGTATTATCTATATCGATGAGGTCGACAAGATCGCCCGCAAGTCCGACTCGCCTTCGATCACCCGGGATGTCTCCGGTGAGGGTGTTCAACAGGCCTTGTTGAAAATCATCGAGGGGACCACCGCCAGCGTGCCTCCCAAGGGTGGTCGCAAGCATCCGCAACAGGAATTCCTCAAGGTCGATACCACCAACATTCTCTTTATCTGTGGTGGTGCTTTTGCCGGAATCGAGGATGTTATCACCCGTCGCTGCGGCGCCAAAAGCATGGGCTTCGGTGCCGAAATCAAGTCGCGGGAAGAGAAGAATCTGGGGGAAATCCTGTCCCGGATCGAGCCGGTCGACCTGCTCAAATACGGGTTGATTCCCGAGTTTGTTGGTCGTCTGCCGGTGATCGCCACCCTTGAGGAACTCGACGAGACGGCCCTGATCGAGATTCTCAAAGAGCCGAAAAACGCTCTGATCAAGCAATACCAGAAACTCTTCGAGATGGAGAATGTCACCCTCAAATTTACTGACGGCGCCCTGGTGGCCATCGCCAGGGAGACCCTGACACGCAAAACCGGGGCCCGCGGTCTGCGTTCGATCCTGGAAACGGCCATGCTTGAGGTGATGTACGACATTCCTTCCCAGGACCGGGTCAAGGAGGTGGTTATCAACGAAGAGACCATTCTCAAGCGATCCCGTCCGATTGTACTTTACGATTGTGCTGAATCGGCCTGAGGGGGCTTTGCCCCCGGCCATCGGAGCCGCTCATTATTATGACTGAAATTCTTGAGGATTACTCCGGACAGGAGCCTTCTGCCGAGCTTCTGCCGCTTCTCCCTCTGCGCGACATTGTCATTTTCCCGCACATGGTCACCCCGTTGTTCGTCGGCCGGCCGCGTTCCATCAATGCCCTTGAAGGGGCGATGGAAAAAGACAAGCTGGTGTTTCTGGCGACGCAGAAAGACCCCAAAAACGATGAGCCCCAGGCCGAAGATATTTACGAGATAGGTACGGTCGGCCAGGTCATCCAGATGCTCAAGCTGCCCGACGGGACTGTCAAGGTGCTGGTCGAGGGCAAGATGCGTGGCCATATCCAGGCGATGATGGAGCGGGATGACTGTTATTTTGTCTCCATCGAGGCCCTTGAGGATCGGGATTCCGGTTCAGCCGAAATCGAAGCGCTGATCCGCAGTGTCAATGACGCGTTCGAAAATTACATCAACCTGAGCAAAAAAGTGCCGGCGGAGATGGTTTCCTCGGTCAAGGGAATCAGTGAGGCCGGCCGTCTGGCCGACACCATTATCGCCCACCTGAACGTGCGAATCGCCGAAAAACAGGAGATCCTGGCGACCATGGATTCGGTGGAGCGGCTGGAGAATCTGCTGGGTCTGCTGGAGCGGGAGGTCGAGATCCTGCAGATCGAGAAGAAGATCCGCAGCCGGGTCAAGAACCAGATGGAGCGCAGCCAGAAGGAGTATTACCTCAACGAGCAGATGCGCGCCATCCAGAAAGAGCTGGGAGAAAAGGATGAGTTCAAGCAGGAGTTGCGCGAACTCGAGGAAAATATCCAGCAGAAGAAGATGTCGAAGGAGGGGACCGAAAAGGCCCTCGCTGAACTGCGCAAGCTGAAAATGATGTCGCCGATGTCGGCCGAGGCGACCGTCGTTCGCAATTATCTCGACTGGCTGATTGCCCTGCCGTGGAAAAAAGGCACCAAGGATCAACTCGATATCGTTCATGCCGAAGAGGTTCTTGAGGCTGACCACTATGGTCTGAAGAAGGTCAAGGAACGAATTCTCGAGTACCTTGCCGTGCAGTCGCTGGCGAAAAAGATCAAGGGCCCCATTCTTTGCCTGGTCGGTCCGCCGGGGGTGGGAAAAACCTCCCTGGGTCGATCCATCGCCCGTGCCATGGGACGAAAGTTCGTCCGGATTTCTCTCGGCGGCGTTCGTGACGAGGCGGAGATCCGTGGGCATCGACGGACCTACATCGGCGCCATGCCGGGCAAGATCATTCAGGGGTTGCGTAAGGCGGGGGTCAAAAACCCGGTTTTCCTGCTCGATGAAATTGACAAGATGAGTACCGATTTTCGCGGGGACCCTTCCTCGGCGTTGCTGGAAGTTCTTGATCCGGAACAGAACGCTTCGTTCGGGGATCATTTTCTCGATGTTGAGTATGACCTGTCGGGTGTCATGTTCGTGACGACTGCCAATACGCTGCACAATATCCCGCGCCCCCTGCAGGATCGCATGGAAATCATCCGCATCGAAGGTTATACCGAAGAGGAAAAACTGCATATTGCCCGCCGCTACCTGGCCGGCAAGCAGCTTGAGGCTCATGGCCTCAGCCCTGATCAGGTACGTTTTTCGGATGCGGCCATTTATGAAATCGTTCGTCAC
The DNA here is from genome assembly GCF_002898515.1 of Geothermobacter hydrogeniphilus. Classification (GTDB taxonomy): domain Bacteria; phylum Desulfobacterota; class Desulfuromonadia; order Desulfuromonadales; family Geothermobacteraceae; genus Geothermobacter_A. Next base: position 35,542 of record NZ_PPFX01000008.1, read on the forward strand.
TATACCCGTGAGGCCGGGGTGCGCAGCCTTGAGCGGGAATTTGCCACCATTTGTCGAAAGATTGCCCGGGAGGTGGTCAAGTCCAGGCGGAAGGACAGGCGTTTCGTGGTCGGTGGCGGACAGGTCAAAAAATATCTCGGCGTGCCGCGGTTCAATTTTGGTGTCAAGGAACAGCAGAATCGGGTTGGTCTGGTCACCGGACTGGCCTGGACCGAGGTTGGCGGTGAGTTGCTCACCATCGAGGTTGTGGTCCTGCCGGGACAGGGGAAATTGACGGTTACCGGCAAGCTTGGCGAGGTCATGCGTGAGTCGGCCCAGGCGGCCATGAGTTATGTCCGTTCCCGTTGGCGGGAACTGGGGCTTGACAAGGATTTTTATCACAAGCTGGATATCCATATTCACGTTCCCGAGGGCGCGATTCCCAAGGATGGACCTTCCGCGGGCATTACCATGGCAACGGCCCTGGCTTCAGCTCTGACCGGACGGCCTGTTGATCGTGATGTGGCCATGACCGGCGAAATCACCCTGCAGGGTCGGGTGCTCCCGATCGGCGGTCTGAAGGAGAAGCTGCTGGCGGCGCGTCGTGGTGGTATCGGTCGTGTCCTGATCCCTCAGGAGAATGAGAAGGATCTTGAAGAGGTGCCCAGTCAGGTTCGCAAAGATCTGGAAGTCGTACCCGTTGCTCATATGGATGGCGTAATTTCCGCGGCCCTGCAGGTCGGGAAGGAAGATGCCGTACTCGGGCAGAGTGCCTACTCCGAGAGTGCCGAAGAGGCTGTGCGACACTAGGGTTTTTGCCGTATTTAGTGCTTGACTTCATTTTTTGGAGTCTGCTATATATGTCCCGTTTTCAGCAGGGCTTTATCAATCATTTATAAATGGAGGTTTGTTGTGACCAAGGCTGATCTTGTAAATGCGATGGCGGAAAAGGCAGGGCTGAGCAAGGCCGATGCCGAAAAGGCTCTGGCAGCTTTCACCGGTGTTATCACTGACGCCCTCAAGGCTGGCGACAAGGTTGCTCTCGTCGGCTTTGGCACTTTCAGTGTTGGTGACCGGGCCGCCCGTACCGGCAAGAATCCCCAGACCGGTGAGCCGATCAACATTCCGGCTGCCAAGACCCCCAAGTTCAAAGCCGGCAAGGCTCTGAAGGACGCGGTCAACTAGGCGAACAAACCTGATGTTTCACGCGTGGCCGTCGTTTTTGGCGGCCACGCGGAAATAGGAAACAGAGAATAGTTTTCTCAAGTCTTCCACTATTTTCTGTTTCCTATTTCTGTCTTTTTCAGTTGCGGGGCTGTAGTAGAGTCGGTTACAACGCCGGCCTGTCACGCCGGAGGTCGCGGGTTCGAGTCCCGTCAGCCCCGCCATTATTTTCGGGCGAATAGCTCAGCTGGGAGAGCGCCTGCCTTACAAGCAGGATGTCGGGGGTTCGAGCCCCTCTTCGCCCACCAAAACAAATAAGACTTTCAGGGGCTGTAGTAGAGTCGGTTACAACGCCGGCCTGTCACGCCGGAGGTCGCGGGTTCGAGTCCCGTCAGCCCCGCCATTTTCCAGAGGCGAGCCCCAGTGGGCTCGCCTTTGCCCGTTAGGTGGGCCTTACTTGACTTGCCCGCCCCCTGCCCTTAATATCAGCAACCTGTCAGAAAACTTTTTAACCCGCTTGAACCCTCCCGGGTTCAGAAACTCTGGAGTCTCTATGATTTGGCAAAGGTGCTGTCGGCTGATTCTTGCAAGTCTGTTTGTTCTGGCGATTTCTTCTCTCTGTTGGGCCGCCGAGACCCCGAGGATTGTTGCTAAAGTCGGCAGTATCCCGGTGACCGTATACGATCTGCAGCGGCGGATTAACAAGATTATCCCCCTGCAGGGCAGTTTCCACAGCGGTGTTTCCGCCGAGAAAATGGCGAAAATCAAGTCGCAGGCTTATGAGGAACTTATCGAGCGGGCGCTCAAGGTTCAGTATGCTCTGGATGAAGAAATATCCGTTCCTCCCGGATCCCTGAAGGAGAAAATGAAGCCCTACCGGAAACGGTTCAAGACCGATGATGAATTGTCCAAGGCGCTTGGTGGTGAAACGATTGATGAGTTTCGGGCTGCCCTGTATCGGGGGCTATTGGCCGCCGCGGCTGAGAAGCAGGCTGTTACGGACAAGGTTTCGGTCAGCGAAGAGCGCGTCAAGAGGTATTATCAGGAAAATAAATCCCGCTTCATGCGTCCGCGGCAGTTCCACGCCAGCCATATTCTGGTCAAGGTTGATCCGAGCAGCAGCAAAGAGGAGCGGGCCAAGCTGAAGAAGAAAGCTGAGGATCTCGCTGCCAGGGCCAAGGCAGGTGAAGACTTTTTCAACCTTGCTTATTACAACTCCGATGATCGCAGCAAGTGGGTTGGAGGTGACCTCGGCCTGTTCCATGAGGGACAAAGTCTTCCGGAATTTGAGGCCGCGCTTAAAAAAATGAAGCCCGGAGAGATTGTCGGGCCCGTCGAATCCCTTTACGGGTATCACATTATCAAGCTGCACAAGATCAATCCGCCAACCCAGCTCAGTTATGATGACATGGCTAAAACGATCCGCTTGAAGTTGGAAAAGGAGGATCGCGATCAGCTTTATGAAAAGTGGATGAGTTCATTGAAAAAGAAATACAAGGTTGAACGATTCCTCAAGTAGCGGGTTGCAGAGATGAGGTTTTTCCCCGTTTTACTGCTGGTTTTTATTTATGGATGTGCCGGTGCCGGCGGCCACGATCCTGATTGGGCGCGTGCGCGTCAACAACTGCTCTGGCCGGAACCGCCCGCACCTCCGCGGATTCAGTTTCTGCGCAGTGTCCAGGCGGCCGACGATCTGGCCGGAAAAGAGCAGAGCGGGAAAGTGTTCAGTTGGTTGACCGGAGAAAAGACCGCTGATATCCGAATGCTCACTCCCTTTGGAATCGCCGTGGATGGTGACGGGCGGATGTGGGTGGCCGATACCGAGGGCCGGGCCGTGCAGATGATCGACCTTGCACGGAAACGGGTGGAAAGTTGGCGGCGGCTCGGTGAATGGACCCTGCTTTCCCCGGTCGGTATCGCCCGGGACCCGCGGGACGGCAAGTTGTATGTTTCCGATTCCGGTCTGCGCAGGGTCTTTGTTACGGATAAAGATCTGAAGTTTGTCAGGTTGCTCGATCCGCCCGGAGGGTTCCGCCGTCCGACGGGGCTTGCCGTCGCACCGGACGGGCGTGTGTATGTCGCCGATACCCTGGCCCACATCATCAAGATTTTTGCCGCTGACGGTCGCTATCTCGGCGAGCAGAAAAGCGGATTGACGGCGGATGGCCTGTTCAGTCTGCCGGGAAGCCTTGCGGTCGATCGTTCGGGACGTCTCTTTGTTGTTGATACCATGAACTTCAGGATCGAATATTTTTCTCCTGACGGGGCATCTCTCGGCAGCATCGGTCAATTGGGAGATGTGCCGGGGAGTTTTGCCCGGCCGCGAGGTGTCGCGGTCGATTCCGCCCAGCATGTTTACGTGACTGATGCGGCATTTGACAATGTCCAGGTGTTTGATTTGGCCGGAAGACTGCTTTTGGGGTGGGGCGGTCCCGGCAATGTTCCCGGGAAATTCAATATGCCCGCCGGCATGGTTTTCGACGACAGTGACCGGTTGTATGTGGTGGACAGCTTTAATCACCGGGTGCAGATGTTTCAATATCTGGGGGATTGAGGACTCTTCGGGACCGGGTAGCCGGGATTGTGGTTTTTGGTCCTAATGTTGCATATATTGCGACTGTCGGGCTCCGTGGTTAGAATCTGTTCTGGTTGGAGACGAGTCGTATGTCAAAATATTTTTTCCTGTTCATATTCGCCTCATTGCTCTTTTCGGGCGGACAGATTTTTGCCGCCGGTCCGGGACCCAAGGATCTGGGCTTCAATAACGGTAACAATTCCAATCCACATAACCTCTCTTCCCTCAGCAGCAGTAACATCCATGCGGCCGCCGGCGGAGAAGATCGTATCTGTGTTTTCTGCCATACCCCGCATGGCGGCGACCCCCAGACGCCTCTGTGGAACCGCCCCGATCTGGCGCTGCCCGATTCTTCATACCCGCTTTATGGCGGCGTTGTTGAAATCAAAACGATCGGCGCCGCGAAATATACCAATACGGATGCCAGTATTCAGTATCCGAACGGAGCATCCCGCATGTGTCTTTCCTGCCACGATGGTGTGACCGCCATCGGAGAGGTGATCAGTGGTGAAATCATTGATTCTTCCATGACCATGTCGGCTTCGGGAACGATTGATCTGGCGAAATCCCATCCGATCTCCTTTGTTTACAATGCGACCGTTATGGGGCTTATCAACGGTCGCAAAACGAGTACCGAGTACCAGATGCCGCCGATCGACAGTCAGGCGCCGCGGGACAGCCTCGAACGGATGCAATGCACAACCTGTCACGATCCTCACGTCAATACGCGCGGTGTCGGCTATTCGTTGCCTTTCTGGCGCAATTACACCGGAGTTGAGGCCACCGACTATTCAACGACCTGTGATGCCTGCCATGTTGCGCCGCCGAACAACACCGGCACGCAGCATAACCTTTAAAAACGATGTGAATGTCATGAGATACCTTCTTCTCTGCTTCGTTTTTCTGATTTCCGTATCCACCTCCTGGGCTGCTTTATCTCGTGGCGGCAAGCTTCAAGGCGCGCACGGAGACAGGCAGGCCTTGCCGAAAACATGTCGCGCCTGTCATCGGGGGATGAATATGTCGATTTCCGGGGAGGAGGGCAGTTGCCTTTCCTGTCATGGGTCGACTGTCAACCGGACGGCCATGCAGGAGCGCGGGTATCTCGGCAAGCAAGCGGGGGGGCTGAAGAACATCGAGGCCGAGCTTGTCAAGCCCTATCGCCACCCGGTCCTCGATGTAAAGGGGGTCCACCGCCAGGGGGAGGCCCTGCCCGAAGAAATTGTCAATGCCACCCGGCATTCTGAGTGTGTTGATTGTCATGACCCCCATCTGGTCAGTGCCGAAGCTCCATTCAGGGGGTTGAAGGGTCGCCGGGTGGGGAATTTCATTGCTGACATCAAGGATGAATATGAACTCTGCTACCGGTGCCATTCCAGTAGCGCCAATCTTCCCGTGGACTCAACGGATAAACATCTCGAGTTCAAGGTGACCAATCGGTCTTTTCATCCGGTTGAGGGTGAGGGGCGGAACAAGTATGTGATCAGCCTGCTTGAGCCTTATAACGAAACGCAGGAGCGTCCGGGTGACATTTCGATGCTGAGCTGCAGTTCCTGTCATGGAAGTGACGAGGTCGATGGGCCCCGGGGGCCGCACGGGTCACGTTTCCGAGGGCTGTTGAAATACAATTACGAGATGGATGACGGGCGCAATGAGAGCTATTACGCTTATCAGCTCTGCTACACCTGTCATGATCGCAACAGTATCCTTGGAGATGAGAGTTTCTCCCTGCACAGTCTGCATATTCTGGGTGACCGCTCCCGTGGCGAAGCGGGCACGTCCTGTTTTACCTGTCACGATGCCCATGGCAGCCAGCAGAATCAGTACCTGATCCGGTTCAACGAGGATGTGGTACGGCCGGCCGCAAACGGCAGACTCGAATACAAGGCCCAGGGAGTCGCGTCCCGCCATGGCAGCTGTACCCTGAGTTGCCACGGTGTTGAGCACGATGCCTTGAGCTACTGAAGTCCGGATCGGTGACTGTCCCACGAGGAAGGCAATATCAGGACCGGATGAACTGAAACGTATTAAGGCCGACAGTCTTCTGTCGGCCTTTTTGCCTGGACGTTTCCACTTCGGTCTATTTCTTCGACCCCGTCCGAAGTGCAACCTGAATCCGTGAGTTCATTGCTGGCGGATAACACAAGCCATTGTCCTGTCTGCGGTTTCCAAAAATCACCGGTGAACCTATGGGGGCACCTCGGATTTTTGGAAACCGTTTTCAGGACAGGCACTTGCATTCTCCATCCGGCATAAACTCCCTGATTCAGGTGTTAAGCTTTTTCGTGAAAACAGCCCTGTTTTTATGGTATCTTAAGACGATTATGCCTTCCTTTGTCTGTAAAATAGGCACCTCTGACGGACGTGTGGTTGAGCGGGAGTTCGAGTCCGGCAGTCGCGAGTTGTTGCGTGAACACCTGCGTGAGCAGGGGTTTTATGTTTTCGAGATCCGTCGCCGGTATTTTCAGGGGCTTGCGCAGTCTGTCGGTACCCGCGGTGGCTGGAGCAGCCGACGTTTTCTCTCCTTCAACCAGGAACTGATGGTTCTGCTCAAGGCCGGATTGCCGATTCTGCAGATCCTTGACACCTTGCTCGACCGTCAGGAGAGCGGGGGGATGCATGAGGTGCTCAACGCGATACGCGAGGACATCAGGGGAGGCGCATCGCTCTCTGAGGCGCTGGGGAAATTCCCCCGCGCGTTTCCCCATCTTTACATCGCCTCGGTCAAGGCGGGGGAACGGACCGGTGAGTTGCCGGTGACCATCGGTCGTTATATCGAATATCAGAAACGCCTTGAAATGATGAAAGCCAAGGTTAAAAATGCCTCCTTTTATCCCATGCTGCTGGTTATCGCCGTGGTGCTGGTGGTTTTTTTTCTGATGCTTTTTGTTGTCCCGCGTTTCAGCCAGATTTATGCTGATGCCAACGTTCAATTGCCGTTGATGACGCGCATCGTGATCGGCATCGCCAACGGGTTGACAGAATTCCTGCCGTTACTGATTGCCGCCGTGGTTGTGCTGGGCATCCTGCTGCGAACCTTCCTGGCTTCGGACAAGGGAGCGTTCTGGTTTGACGGCTTCAAGTTGAAACTGCCTTTTTTCGGCCCCATGCTGGGTGAATATGCTCTGCTCAGTTTCTGTCGTACTCTCGGGACCACCCTGCTCAGCGGGATTCCTGTCATCCAGTCGCTGCAGATGGCGCGCGGGACCCTTAACAACCGGGCGCTGGAGCGGGAAATTGTTCTGGCGACGCGACGTGTTGAAGAGGGAATGGGGCTCTCGGAGAGCTTTGAGCGGGCCGGCTTTTTCCCCAATATTGCCCTGCGGATGATCTCCGTCGGTGAAGCCGGGGGATCCCTGCCTGAAATGCTGGCCGATGTTGCCGAATACTATGAGAGTGAGGTCGAGCGACGCCTGGATCGATTGACGACCCTGATTGAACCGTTGATGATGGCGGGCATGGGGCTGATTATCGGCGGCATTGTCGTCTCGATGTATTTCCCGATCTTTCAGCTTGCGGGGACAGTCGGCGGATGAGCGGGACGGTGATGAAATTCGAACGCAAGAAGCTGGGTGACATTCTGGTTGAAATGGGTTCCATCGCTCCGGCCCAGGTGAAGCTGATCCTGGAGAAGATGGCCGCCGTCGGTGGCCGTTTCGGCCAGACCGGGGTCAACGAAGGGCTCTTTAACGAGGATGAACTGGCTCAGGCTCTCGCCCTGCAGTTCAACCTCGAGTATCTCGATTTGAAGGAGTTTCAGCCCGATCCCGAACTGCTGGCGGAAATGCCGGCGGGATTGCCGCTGCGTTATCATTTCCTGCCGGTTAAACGGGATGACCATGGCCTGGTGGTGGCGATGGCCGATCCTTCGGATGTCACGACTTTTGATGATCTGGAACTGCTGCTCAATACCCCGTTGACGCTGATGGTTGCGGCAGCCAGCCGCATTGACCTGCTGCTGGAGCAGGGCGGTGGATCGCAGCAGATGCTGCAGGATGTCTCCGAGGATTTCAAGCTGCACCTGGTCAAGGAGACCGAAAAGGGAGAAGAGATTCTCTCTATCGAAAAGCTGACCGAAGATACCAGCCCGATTATCCGGTTGATTGATTCAACGCTTTACGACGCCCTGCAGAAGCGCGCCTCGGATATCCATATCGAAACCAATATGGATGGGGTGGTCATCAAGTATCGTGTTGACGGTGTCCTGTTCCGGGCCACCGAACCGCTCGATACCCGTTTCCAGGGGCCGATCATTTCCCGCATCAAAGTCATGAGTGAGCTTGATATCTCTGAACGGCGCATCCCCCAGGATGGCCGTTTCAAGGTGCGGATGGCAGGAAAATCGATTGATTTCCGGGTTTCGATCATGCCGAGTGTTTTCGGCGAGGACGCGGTTATCCGTATTCTCGACAAGGAGAGCATCGCCAAGGACCTCAAGGGACTGACCCTGGACGTTCTCGGTTTCTCCGAGCGGGAATTGAAACGATTGCGCAGGATGATTCGCGAACCTTACGGCATGGTGCTGGTTACCGGACCGACCGGTTCCGGGAAAACCACCTCTCTCTATGCCGCCCTGAGTGAGATTTTCAACGAAGAAGAAAAGATTATTACGATTGAGGATCCGGTTGAGTATCAACTCAAGGGGATTGTCCAGATTCCTGTCAATGAAAAGAAGGGGCTGACTTTCGCCCGCGGATTGCGCTCGATTCTGCGTCACGATCCGGACAAGATCATGGTCGGCGAGATCCGCGATCCTGAAACCGCCCAGATTGCTGTACAGTCGGCCCTGACTGGACACCTCGTCTTTACCACGGTGCATGCCAACAATGTTTTCGATGTTCTCGGCCGGTTTCTGCACATGGGCATCGACGCTTACAACTTTGTCTCCTGTTTAAATTGCGTGGCAGCGCAGCGCCTGGTGAGAAAACTCTGTATTCACTGCCGGCGTCCGGTGACCTATGATCGCGACACCCTGCGCGAGGCCGGTCTCGCCCCGGAGAAATATGCCGGACACACATTCTATGAGCCCGAGGGTTGCAGCGAGTGCAATGGAACCGGATATCATGGCCGCAGCGCCATCGTTGAACTGCTTGATCTCAATGACGATCTACGGGAAATGATTGTCAATAAAACTCCGGTCAGCAAACTCAAACAGGCGGCTCGTGCTGCCGGAACCCAATTTCTGCGCCAGGCCGCCCTGGAAAAACTGGTTTCCGGTTCAACCAGTTTGGCTGAGATCAATCGCGTGACCTTCGTGGAGGGATAGTTGATGGGCCTGTTTCAACGTACCTATTTGGGGCTCGATATCCGTCCCGACGAATTGCGCCTGGTGTCTATGCAGCGCCGGGGAAAACAGCGGCATCTGGTCACCGGTCGTCTGCTCGGCCTGGATGATGGATTGTTGTCCGTGGGAACCCGGGAGCCGAATATCGCCGATCTCGATCTGTTCGTGGAACGCTTGCGGGAGATTCTCGATCCCGTCTCCGGTAAGGAAGAGCGGGTTTCTGTAGGGCTTCCCGATGCCGCCGGGAGACAGTTGGTTACAGAGGTGGAAACGATCTTCAAGTCACGGCAGGAAGGCTGTGAAATCCTGCGTTGGCAGCTCAAGGCGAGTCTTCCGGCCGAACCCCAGGATGTCCATCTGGATTATCAGCTTCTCGAACAACAGGAGTCGGGCCGTCATCGCCTGCTGGTGGCGGTTATCGCCCGTGCCGTTGTCGAGCAGTACGAAGAGGCGTTTGACAAGGCGGGGTACCAGGCCGCCTGGTTGGATTTTCACAGCGCCAACCTGTACAACTGGTATCGGCAGGCGGTTGATATGGGTGATGAATTTGTCCTGATCGGTTGTGATGGCGACGCCCTCAGTTTTCGCTACCAGGCTGATGGACGCGTGGTTTTTCAGCGCAGCCGGGTTGCCGGAATGTCAGCCGAGAAAATATTTCAGGAGGTCAACCGCTCTCTCGCGGGCGCCCGGGAGATGCATCCGGAAATCAATCGCGCCCGGGTTTATCTGCACAACGACTGGCAAGATGCCGGTTCCCTGGTCGCGGCGCTGGAGACGGTTTTTGAAAAGGAAGTTGTTTCCGTCACCCCCCGCTTCGATCATTTCGGCGCTGTTGACCTCGGAGTCCCCGAATGGCGCGCCCGCGGACTTGCCGGAGCGGCAGGTGCCGCCGAACGGATGATGTGAACCGTCTATGAGACCGACCATCAACCTTGCCACTCATGGCCATCTGAATCGACGGGCGCTGTATGCCGGCTATGTTTGTCTCTGTGCCGTACTGCTGCTGGGTCTTGGCGTTCAACTGGCCGACTGGCGGGCCAGTGCCCGTCAGTCGCGTCTTCTGCAGCAACGGATTGGTGAGTTGGAGAGCCAACTCGGCATCAACGCTGATTCGACCCCGATCAATGATGCTGAATTCTCTGCCCAATTGAAAGAAATTCGCTTTTCCAACCAGATTATTGCCCGCGACAGCTACCGCTGGAGCCTGCTTCTTTCCCGACTGGAAGAGGTTTTGCCGGCCAAGGTTCGCATCACCTCGATTCGCCCACAGTTCAAGGATGGTACCATTTTGCTCAGGGGAGAGGCTCGCAAGGTGGAGGATTTGCAGGAATTTCTTGATCGCCTGCAGAAATCGGCCGCCTTCAGAGATGTGTTGCTGCTTGATCAGGCCCTCAAGGCTGCCGGTCGGGAAATGCCCGGCAGCCAGGGTGTGATGACCTTCGGGATCAAGGTTCGCAGGGGGAAGGTATGAAGCAGATACTGGCCCGTCTGCGGGCGATCTGGTGTTTCAATCGTCTCTGGCCGCTTCTGGTGCTGGCACTGCTGGTCCTCGACCTGCTGCTGTATGGTTTCATCAATCTTCGGGTTTCCCCCGACCTGGAGCGGAAGGAACGTACCTTCATAGAGCTGCAGGCCAGGGCACGCAGGGCGCAGAAATTAAGTGTGGCCAACCAGTCCCCCCGACAGGCCTTTCTCAAGGCCCGGCGTGATCTGGAAAAATTCAAGCAACGGATTCCCGGTCGGGATGGGCTCAGCGCGCTGGTTGGTGAGATCTATGGTTTTGCCCGCGATACCGGCCTGGATATCAAGGCGATCAACTACCAGCCGAAAAAGAGCAAGGGACATGATCTGCTGGAATACCCCCTGACCTTTTCCATCAGCGGGGAGTACCGACAGGTGAAAGAGTTTATTTCCCTCATCGAGCAGTCTCCGCGGTTGATCGCCATTGACAACCTCAGTCTTGACAGTGACGGCAAGGATGCGGGCAGCGTGAAGCTCAGTATTCGTATGACCACCTATTTTCGTCTGGAGCCGGCATGAAGCGTCAGCATCTGCTCATCGTGCTGGCTCTCGGGCTGGTGGCTGCCATCGGCTATGGGATCTGGTACGACCCCTATGATCAGGTCGCCGGTGAACGGGTCGCGATCCGCTCCCGCGGACAGAGTCGACCGACGCTCGTCCACAAGCCCGGTCCTCACGAAGTGGCCCTGCGGCTGGAACTGCTGGAACGGCAGGAGAATGACTTCAGCGGCGTAAAACGGGATATTTTCCATTTCTATGTTCCGCCACCGCCACCGCCAGCGCCGCCACCACCGCCGCCACCTGCACCGGTGGTTAAACAGCCCCTGCCTTCGCCGCCGCCGGAGGTCAGGGTTGCGCCGCCACCGATGCCGCCCGCGACCCGGTTCACGTTTCTGGGGTTGTTTGTCAAGGAGGCCCGGCAGTCTGTTTTTCTCGCCGCCGGTGATGAACTGTTCATTGTCAGTGAGGGGACGCGTTTCGGCAAGGAAAACCAGTTCCAGGTGGAGGAGATGAACGCGGATGAAATCATCATTCGCCAGCAGGGACGATCAGCCTTGATCCGGGTGGATCTGAAGGATGCCGAGGACAGCCCGTCCTCGCTTCCCGGAACGGTCGCGCAACCGGGAACGACATCGGATGAACCGATGCCCCAGCACCCGGTTCCACCCATTCGGCGTCCCCAACTTAAATCGTTCAAGCGCTACCAGCCTTGACCGCAAGGGTGCCAGAGAGATTCGCCGGATTGTATCTCCGGCTGGACCGGGGAAGACATTGACCTATGAGGTTTTGCATGAAGCAGACATGGAAGCAGCTTGTACTATGGGGGAGCCTGTTGCTGTTGCTCACCGGGTGTGCCGCGCAGAAGGCATTTGAATCGGGCGAGGAATTGGTGCGTCAGGCACGCTACGATGAGGCGGTGCTCAAGTACAGCGAAGCGTTGCGTGAGAATCCGGACAGTCAGGAATACCGGATGAAACTGTTCGACGCGCGTTCCCGGGCGGCTCTCGATCATCTCAACAAGGCGCGGAAATACCGCAGTGAGCAGCAATACCCGCAGGCGGTCAGCGAATATCTGCAGGCCAGCTCTCTCGATCCCAGCCTGGAAACCGCAGACCAGGAGATGCGTCAGGTGCAGGAAATCCTCCATGCCGATGAACTGGTCAGCGAGGCTGAAGAATTCTACAAGCAGCGACGCTTCAACCAGGCGGCCAACAGCCTCGACCAGGCTCTGTTGCTGGTTCCCGACCATGCACATGCCCTGCAGCTGCAGGCCAAGATCCGACGGGTCGGCCTGACTCTGATCGACGGGGTTGAACTTGATGTCACGTCGACCCAGCCGATCACCCTGAAGTTCAAGAATGCCAAGGTCAAGGATGTTTTTAAAATCCTGTCCAAACTGTCGGGAATCAATTTTATTTTTGATGAAGATGTCGAACGGCAGCAGGTCACGGTTTTTCTCGAAGATGCGACCTTCGCTCAGGCTCTGGAACTGCTGTTGAAAATGAACAAACTGGAGAAACGGGTTCTCAATCCGAAGACCGTGATTCTCTACCCCAAGACCAAGGAGAAGGAAAAACAGTACCAGGATCTGATTATCCAGACCTTTTACCTGTCGAATATCGATGCCAAAAAAGCGGTCAACATGTTGCGCACCATGCTGCAGTTGCGCAAGATCTATGTCAATGAACAGCTCAACGCCCTGGTGATTAGGGACAAACCGCAGGTTATCAAGCTGGCGGAACAGATTCTCAAGGCGGCTGACCGGGCCGAGGCCGAGGTTGTTTTTGACCTTGAACTGGTCGGAGTGAGCAAGACCGATCTGGAAAAAATCGGCGTCAGTCTGTCCGCCTATTCCGCGGGGCTGGGTTTTTCCAAAAAGGGTTCAGGAAAAATTGTCGACAGTACCCTGGGAAGTTCGACGGACAACCTGGTCAGCAGCCTGGGCAATCTTGAGACCTTTTATACATTGCCGAGCGCCACTTTCGATTTTGCCAAGAGCCTGACGTCGGCCGAGGTTCTGGCCAACCCGAAGTTGCGCGTCAAGAACAAGGAAAAGGCCAAGATTCATGTCGGGACGCGTGAACCGATCATCACCGTAACAACCTCCGACAACAATACCCGTTCGGACAATATTCAGTACGTTGATGTCGGGGTGAAGCTCAATGTCGAACCGGATATCCAGCTGGATAACACCGTGGTGACAAAACTCGACCTGGAAGTGTCAAGCGTCATCGGTGAATTCACCACGGAGAGCGGTACCAGGGCGCTGACCATCCAGACCACGACTGCGCAGACGGCCATCACCCTGAAAGATGGAGAAAGAACGATTCTGGGAGGACTGCTGGAAGATCGTTCTTCCAAACAAAAGGACACCATCCCCTGGTTGGGCGATATCCCGTTGCTCGGTTCCCTCGTGTCAGGACACGACAACAGTGTGCAGAAACGGGAGATCCTGCTTTCCATTACCCCCCACATCGTCAAGAATCTCGACCTGCCGAAAGCGGACGTGTCGAGTATCTGGTCGGGCTCTGAAGATACCTTCCAGGTTGGACCGAGCTTCCAGTCCTTCGCCAAGGACTTCGATGCTCAGCAGAAACTTCCCCGGCCGCAGAATGTTCCGGCCGTGATCCCGCATGAGGCGATGCCTGCGATGGAACTGAAGCTGGGGGATCAGGGGATTTCTCCCCAGGCCCGCGAGTTGCTCGAAGATAAGACGGTGGAAACGGACAAAGCCGTCCCCGCGGTCACCCCTGCCCGGAACGAAGTTCCCTCTGCACCGTCAACGCCTGCGGATGGGGCTCCCGAAGAAGCCGACGCACCCGGTATCCAGGCCGCTCCCCAGGCTGCCCCGGCCGACGAAAAGGGCCCGGTTGACAGTGTGCCGCAATTGAATATTCCCATTCCGGACGTTGTCAGTCGGGCCTATTTCCAGGGGCCGAAGCTGATCGATGTCGGCCGGGAGTTCACCCTCACGGTGCGTGTCGACGGGGTTGAAGACCTGTACAGCGCGCCGATGTTCGTTTCTTTCGATCATCAATTGCTGCAGTTCGTGCGTGCCACGGAAGGAAGCTTCCTGCGTTCCGGCGGCACCGCCACGGTTTTCACCACCAGCCCCAACCAGGCCCGGGGACAGATCATCGTCGGCTACAAACAGGGCGCCGGAGGCCAGGGTGTTTCCGGTGACGGTGTTCTCTATCAGCTGGTTTTCCGCGCCCTCAAGCCCGGCACGGCCAAGGTCAACCTGCAACGGATCAATTTTCGTGATCCGGCCGGTCATCGTCTGAAGGTCACTGCCGAAGGAACCCTGGTGGAGGTTCGTTAATTGGGTCGTCGGTACCGGGTTGGACAAAAGGGACTTTCCCTGATTGAGCTGATCGTCACCATGGCGATTCTGGCCGTTCTGGCTTCGGCGGTATTGCCGATGGCCGAAGTTACGGTGAAGCGGACCCGGGAAATTGAGTTGCAGCGCAGCCTGAGAATAGTGCGCCACGCCATCGATGCCTACAAGGCCGATTTCGACAGGGCGGTGGCCGAGAAGAAAATTATTGTTTCGATCAACGACACCGGGTACCCGGAAGGTCTTGAGGTTCTGCTCGAAGGAAAGGACTGGGGAGGGCTCTACCCCTTCAAGAAACGTTACCTTCGTCGTATCCCCAAGGATCCTTTCGACCGTTACAATGAAGGATGGGGTCTGCGTTCGCTGGAAGACGATCCCGATTCGACGGTCTGGGGCGGTGACAATGTGTATGATATCTATTCGCAGAGTGATGCCATCGGGCTGGACGGCACCCCCTACAACACCTGGTAAAGAAACATGCAGCGATTGAAACGACAGCGCGGTTTCACCCTGATCGAACTTTTGATCGTCATGTCGATCATCGGTATTCTTGCAGCGATCTCGGTGCCGAGTTACAAGCAGAGTACGGTTAAAGCGCGGGAAACGGTCCTGATGGAAGATCTCTACCAGATGCGACATGCCATCGACGCCTTCTTTGCCGACCACAATCGTTACCCCGAATCTCTCGACGAGTTGGTAACGTCAAAGTACCTGCGCGGGGTGCCGCGTGATCCCTTCACCGGTGCCGGCGACAGCTGGGAGGTTCTGCCGCCCGAGCCGACGGATGACGGGGAATTGGCAGAAGGGGGGATCTATGATGTCAAGAGCGGTTCCGACAAGGTGGGCCTTAACGGTATCCCCTACAGTGACTGGTAGGGGGCGGGATGATTCAGGTCTATAATCTCAACAAGAGTTACCAGAAGGACTCCTCGGCTGTCAGGGATCTGACCCTGAAGGTCGCCAAGGGTGAATTTGTCTACATCACCGGCCCCTCGGGGGCCGGCAAATCAACGCTTCTCAAATTGTTGTTCGCGGCCGAAAAGCCTTCCCGGGGACAGATCCTTATCAACGGTCAGAATCTAACCCGCATGAACGGCAAAAAAATTGCCCTGATGCGACGGCGCCTGGGTGTTGTGTTCCAGGATTTCAAGCTGATCAACAGCCGCAGCGTGTTTGAGAATGTCGCCTTTCCTCTTGAAATCCAGGGGAAAAAACGTTACGAGGTCAGCAACAAGGTCTACCAGGTGCTGAAGCTCGTCGGCCTTGAGCACAAGATCAAGCGTTATCCGCTGGAACTCTCAGGCGGAGAACAGCAGCGGATCGCCATTGCCAGGGCGCTGGTCATTGACCCCCTGGTGCTGATTGCCGATGAACCGACCGGCAATCTCGATCCGGACAATACCTGTGAGGTCATGGAACTGTTCAAAGGCGCCAATGCCCGCGGAACAACGGTCCTGCTGGCGACCCACGACCGGGACATCATCCGCCGGTTTCCGCGCCGGGTTCTGACTCTTGATCAGGGACGTCTGGTCCGTGACCTGACGCCCTAGGCAGGCTGAGCAAAAACGCCCATCTGCTGCGTTGCCCTTTCCCCGCGTCAACGACGTACCTTCCGGTACGCCTTATGCCGTGGGGCTGCGGGCGCCTCGCATCTGGACATTTTTGCTCAGCCTGGGGAACAGAACTTTTTTAACACCCTGCTAGCGATTTCGGCTGCCATGCGAAGAGTTATCTATTTTCTGCTCCGGGCGCTGCGCAATATGCGACAGAGCCCTTTTCTCTGCAGTGCCGCCATCAGTACGGTGACAGTTGCGCTGGTGATCCTGGCTTTTTTTGCCCTGATTGTCATCAACGTGCAGCAGCTGACCCGCCATTGGAGTCGCGACGTTCAGGTGGTGGCCTACTTCGATCATCCCCCGGCCAGCCCTGTTCTCGACCGTCAGTTGAGCCGGATCCGCCAGTATCCCGAGGTTGAAAGCGTGGCCTATATCAGTCCTCGGCAGGCGTTCAAACGGTTTCAGGTCCGCCTGGGAGATGATGCTGATCTGCTTCAGGGGATGGCGAACGACTTTCTCCCGGCGGCACTTGAAGTCCGGTTGACAGAAAAATATCGCAACAGTGCCGGGGTTCAGCGGGTGGTGGAACGCCTGCGTCGCAATAAATCCTTCGCCGACCTGCGTTACGGTCAGGAATGGCTGGAGCGATTCGAGGCATTTCTCGGACTGCTGCGGACAGCCGGCCTGGTGTTGGGCGGATTCCTGCTGTTTGCCGCCCTCTTCATTGTCTCCAACACGATCAAGCTGACTCTCTACGCCCGTCGTGAAGAGCTTGAAGTCATGGCCCTGGTCGGCGGGACGCCGGCATTTATCAAGGCTCCCTTCCTGCTTGAAGGCGCCCTGCAGGGCGCCCTTGGCGGCCTTTTCGCCCTGTTGACCAGCTTTCTCTTTTTCTCGATGGTTCTCAAGGAGGATCTCGGCCGGCTGCTGCTGGCCAGCGGCCTGGGAAAAATCAGTTTCCTGCCGCCGCACTGGCAAATATTGATCGTTCTTCTCGGCTGCCTGCTCGGCCTGTTCGGCAGTCTCTTTTCCCTGCGCAAGTTCGTACGTATCTGATGGTGGCATTGCGTTTCCTACTGACCGGACTGTTTCTGCTGCTGTTTTTTTCGGCCCCCGTCTCGGGGGGAGAAAAACTGGATGATACCCGTCGCGATCTGCAGCAGTTGCAGCAGCGGATCAAAACCACCAACCGGCAGTTGGCAGCCAAGCAGGCGGCGGCCCGTAAACTGGTCAGCCGGCTCCATCGGGGCGATGCGCAGTTGCGCGCTGCCCGACAGCATTTACAACAGGCTCGACGGCAACTTGTCCTGTTGAATAAAAAGGTTGCTGATCAGCAGGCCGCTGTCAACAAGGCGCGGAAAAATCAGCGGGCCCTTGAAGGGCAGGTCAGGGAACGGCTCAGGGTACTCTACAAGGGCGGCGACATCCGCCTGGTCAAGGTCCTCTTTTCCGCCCGGTCCCCGGCCGCCATGGCCGAGGAATACCATTTTCTGCAGCGCATGGTGCGGCATGACCGGGAGTTGCTCGATGATTACCGTCGCCAGGTGCGACTGACAGAAACCGAACTGCGGTGTCTGGCTGAACTGCAGCAGGACCAGCAGCGCGCTCTCGACACACGGCGTGAACGGGAAAAAAAACTTCGGCAGGCCCAGCGTAATCGACAGCAGTTGCTGGCCAGGGTGCGACACGATGAAGAGGCCCTGGCGGTGCTGCTGCATGAGCTGGAAGAGAAAGCTGCGCGTCTCTCTGCTCTGGTCAAAAACCTGGAACAGGACACCGTTGTTACGTCTGCCGGTACGAAAACCGGCTTTGCCGGTCAGCGAGGACGTCTTCCCTGGCCGGTTCGGGGCCCCGTGAGGATAGGTTTCGGTACCGGTCGTCATCCTGAACTCGGCACCCGTTATGACAGCCATGGAATCGAGATCGGGATCAACGGAGAGACGCCGATCAAGGCGGTGTGGGACGGTTCCGTCATTTTTGCCAAACCGTTTCGCGGCTATGGTAATCTGCTCATCATTGATCACGGTGACGGCTATTATTCCCTTTATGCGCAGGCCAGTCGACTGCTTCGCAAGGCGGGAGATCGGGTCGAAAGAGGGGAAGCCATCGCTGTATCGGGCTTTGAGGGGTCGGATGTGGTCTATTTTGAAATTCGCAAAGGTGGAACCCCACAGGACCCGCTGCGCTGGCTGACGCGCCGGCGTCGTTGAAAATCCGGGGAACTCAGGAGGGCGTTATGCGTCGCTTTAGAAAAATCCGTTTGCTGGCCATCTTGTTGACCGGAGTGTTGCTCTGCGGCCTCTGGTTGGCGCCGAATTCGGGTGCCGAGGACGATGGTGAGGAGAACCCCTATCGTCAATTGCAACTCTTTACCGATGTTCTGACCATTGTCCGCAAAAGCTATGTTGAAGAGGTCGATCTGAAAAAATTGATCTACGGTGCCATCAACGGCATGCTTGAATCCCTCGATCCCCATTCCGGATTCATGCCGCCGGAGGTTTACCGGGAGATGCGCATTGACACCAAGGGTGAATTCGGAGGGCTTGGCATCGAGATCACCATGCGTGACGGTCAACTGATCATTGTATCTCCGATCGAGGATACCCCGGCTTTCCGGGCCGGGTTGCAGCCCGGTGACCAGATTGTCAAGATCGAGGACCGTTACACCAAGAGCCTGAGCCTGATGGAAGCGGTCAAGATGATGCGTGGTCCGGCAGGCAGCGAAATCAATATCACCGTTATGCGTGACAGTTTCGACATGCCGAGGAAATTCACCCTGGTCCGGGAAGTTATCCGCATCCATTCCGTAAAGTCCAGAATGCTGGATGGACAGATCGGATATGCCAGGCTGACCCAGTTTCAGGAAAAGACCGGCAATGAACTGCACCAGGCCCTGGCCGCGCTGAAAAAAGAGAGCGGCGACGCCGGTCTTGGAGGGTTGATCCTCGATTTGCGCAACAACCCGGGAGGATTGCTGGATCAAGCCGTTGCCGTCTCCGATACGTTCCTTTCCTCCGGTCTGATCGTGTATACCGAGGGGCGTGAACTGGAAAGCCAGATGACCTTCTCGGCGCATGCCGAAGGGACCGAGCCGAACTATCCCATGGTGGTGCTCATCGACGGCGGCAGCGCCAGCGCTTCGGAAATCGTGGCCGGGGCTCTGCAGGATCATCACCGGGCCCTGGTTCTCGGAACCCGCAGCTTCGGCAAGGGTTCTGTGCAGACCATTCTCCCGCTTGCCGACGGTGCGGGGTTGCGCCTGACCACCGCGCGTTACTTTACCCCCAGCGGGACATCCATTCAGGCTCGGGGGATTACCCCTGATATCGAAGTTCATCCGCTGCTGGCAAAAGAAAGTGAGGAGGAACAGCATTTCAGTGAAAAAGATCTCGCCCATCATTTCGCCACGCCACCCGCTGCCGGAGACAGTGAAAAGGCTCCTGTGAAATCACGCCTGAGCAAGGAGGACCGCAGTGATTACCAATTGATGCGGGCTCTGGATCTGCTCAAGGGGATGAAGATCTTTCAAGGAGAGAAACAGGCGGCCTGAAAGGGTTCCTGATTCAGGAGATTGAAAGCCGGAATCCGGCCCCGACAGTTTGGCGGCAAGAATGGCATCCCGTAAAACACAAAAGAAAAAACAACCGGCTAAGGCCCGTCGATCCAGGGCCGGCGGCCAGGGCAACGGCCTTCGGGTTGCCCTGGCGGTCCTGTTTCTGGGGGGCTTCCTGCTCGGCAGCCTGCTTTTTCTCGCCCGGATGCGTGAGCACTACCAGGTTCCGGTCAAATCGCCCGACACCCGGCTGCTGCTGGAGGACGTCAGGGTTGAACTGGAAAGCGCCATGTTGCGCAGCGGCGCTTCTCTGCAGCACCTTGTCGCGCGGCAGCGGGGAGAGGTGACCGAGCTGACCCTGTCCGCGTCTTTTCCTTCCCGCGAGGTTCTTGACGAACTGCGTCGGCGTCTGGGCCGCCTGGCCGGTACGATTGAACTGCAGATCGATACGTCCGGGCGTTCGCTGGTGGTGCTGCTTGACGGCAGGGTCCGTTATCGTCTTTTCTTCCTCCAGACCGAGGCACCTCCCACCCCCGCCGGGGCGAGGGTTGTCATCATCATGGACGATCTCGGCCGCGACCTGCGGATGGTGCGTCAACTGCTTGATATTGACCTTCCGGTGACCTTGTCGATCCTGCCCAACACCCGTCACGCCGCCGAGGTGGCGACCCTGGCTCATCGGCACAAGCGGGAAGTCATGATCCATATTCCCATGGAGCCGCTCGCCTATCCCGATACCAGCCCGGGGGACAACGCGTTGCTGGTTAAATTGTCGAACGGGGAGATTCGGAAGAGATTCTACAGCTATCTGGAAAAAATACCCTACGCCGTCGGCGGTAATAATCACATGGGTTCACGTTTTACCGCCGACGCGGGGAAGATGCGTCCGGTGCTGGAGGTGATGCGCGGCGAGGGGTTGTTCTTCATCGACAGCCGCACCACCGGATTGTCGGTGGCCGCGGCCGAGGCCAGGGGTATAGGTGTGCCGGTCGCCTCGCGGGACATGTTTCTCGACAACGACCGGGATGTCGATCGAATATCTCTGCAGATTCGCAAGCTCGCCCTGCTTGCGGCGCGTCGAGGCAGCGCCATCGGCATCTGTCACCCCTATCCACAGACGCTTGAGGCCCTGCGGCGCGAGCAGGGTTTTTTGCGTGACCGGGGCGTCCAGGTGGTTCCCGCCTCGGCGCTGGTGCAGCGACCCGGGACAGGTTGAGAAGACGGTCGAGGTGTTATATCCCCTGCAGGCGCATGCCGACCAGCTGCTTGACCTGGCTGAAGGCTCGGTAGTTGTTGCCGGCGAGGATCTCCTCTGCCTGGCCGTCAGGCCCCTTGCGCAGCAGTGCGAATTCGCCGGGAATCTGTTTCTCCAGGTGGTTCCAGAATTTCAACAGGCTCGATGGGCCGCGGTTGAAGAGACCGTCGCGGGTATTTGTCGCCACCGGTCGGCTGGAGAGTTCCCGACCGTCTTCGTCAAATCGGAAGAAGACGGGACCGTCAGCCCTGGGGGGGACGGCAAGAGCAAAGTAGCTGCGGGTTGCCGATTCGAGAAAAAGTTCCTGCATGCCGTTCTGGGACGGCTTACCCCTGCCGCCCTGGTAGACGGAGCCGAAAACCATGTCGGTGAAACAGTCCGATTCAATGAAGCCGGCCTGGTTGCCGTCGCCGGTTTCCAGGTAAAATCCCTCGATACCCGCTGCCGGCAACTGTTCTCCGCAGGCCAGGCACCGGCCGGAGAGCCGTTCCAGTCGCTGCCGATGACCTTGTTGTCGCCGTTGCAGGAGGCTTGTCCGGGCGTCCGCCATCTCCGCCAGGCGGTGCCGGTCGGCGGCGTCGACATCCAGCAGCAGCTGACGGGCCTGGCTGGCAAGCTGCAGATGGACCTCGGTGCCGCGTCCGTGAGTCAGTATCGGGTAGACTTTTCCCTCCGGATTGGTGTTGAGTGATTCCACCTTCGGGCTCTTGGCGATAAAGCCCTCCATGCAGCGATAACCGCGGTTGAGGGCATAGGCCTTGAGCAGCTGGTAAGGGTTGGTGAAGGGGCCTTCCTGGTAGCGGATGCGGGAATCAACCAGGCAGGGCAGGATGCGCAATGCCTGCCGGGACAGTTCATGGTGCTCGAAAAAGCGATAGAGCCGGCGGCTGTTTTCCAGTGAAGGAGCGTCTTTGACCGGGACGATGACCCGGTCGGCGCAGTAGAGGGCATTGGCGGTGAATTCGTCCAGGTCAGGACGGGTGTCGATCAGCACCACCCCCTGCAGGTCGGCCTGGCAGAGCAGGTTGCCGAGCAGGGCCGGGTCGCTCATCCGATCGCGCAACTCCCCCAGCCGCAAGCTGGAGGGGATGAACTGGACGCCGAATTCCCCGGTCTCAAGCAGTTCCGTGAACGGCGTTCCGGTCAACAGGGAATAAACGTCGCCGGTCGGCTGCCGGTTGCCGATGCGGAACATCTGATCGACGGAGAAATGGTTGTCGAAGCTGAACAGCGTTACCGGCAGATCTTCACGCAGGGCTTTGAGATAGATGGCCAGATTGGTTGCCAGGGTGGTTTTTCCGACTCCACCCTTTTCACTGGCAATGGTTACGACGTAAGGTTGCATGCACGTACTCCGAAAAGATGACGGCCGTCATCGTGTGGCGGCGCAAGGTATTCATAGGAGATTTAACCGTGGAAGTCAACGCAGGATGAACGTTCCAATGCACGGATTGGCGGCGCAGGGACCGCTCAGTGTTTCTCGACTGGTCAGCCTGCTGCAGGAGCTGGTCGAGGATAATTTCGTCGAGGTGCTGGTCGAAGGCGAACTTTCCAATTTTTCCCGCCCGGCCTCGGGGCATCTCTACCTGACCCTCAAGGATGCCGAAGCCCAACTGCGCGGCGTGATGTTCCGCAGCCAGGCCAAGAGGTTGAAATTTCAGCCGGACAACGGCATGCAGGTGATCTGCCGGGGGCGGATTTCGGTTTATCGTTCGCGTGGTGAACTGCAGCTGATAATTGAAAGTATCGAGCCGAGCGGGGTCGGCGGGCTGCAGCTGGCCTTCGAGCAACTCAAGCGGCGATTGGCGCGGGAGGGGCTGTTTGCCGAGGCGCGCAAACGTTCCCTGCCGGCGTTTCCCCGTCGCATCGGGGTGGTGACCTCCGCGACCGGGGCCGCCATTCGCGATATTCTCAATATTCTCGGGCGGCGCTCGGTCGGAGTCGAGGTTCTGGTGCGGCCGGTTCGGGTCCAGGGGGAGGGGGCGGAAGAGGAAATCGCCGCGGGAATCGCCGACCTCAATCGTTGCGGCGTCGACGTCATGATTGTCGGTCGTGGCGGCGGTTCTCTCGAAGACCTCTGGGCCTTCAACGACGAGGTGGTCGCCCGCGCGGTGCATGCTTCGGCCTGCCCGGTGATTTCCGCGGTCGGTCATGAGACCGACTGGACAATCTGTGATTTTGTCGCTGACCTGCGGGCGCCGACGCCGAGTGCCGGGGCGGAACTGGTGGTTCGCAACCGCCGGGAGCTGGAGTCTCATCTCGATCAACTGGCGCTGCGCCTGGCAGGGCAGATGCGTGGCCGCATTCAGCTGCTGCGGGAGCGGGTGACCGGTCTCCGCCGCCGGCTGATTCCGCCGCAACAGCAGCTGCAGCTGCAGCGCAGTCGGTTTGATCATCTGCAGCAGCGCCTGTACCGTTCTGTTGCCAGCGGACTGCAGATGGCGCGGCAGCGCCTGAAGCTGTCATCGGCGCGGCTCGATGCCCTGTCGCCGCTGCACACTCTTGCCAGGGGGTACAGCATTGTTTTTAAACAACCGGGACAGACGGTGGTTCGTCATGCTGCCGATGTCGGCCCCGGTGACAAGCTGCGGGTCAGGCTGGCTGAAGGGACGCTGACGGTGGCGGTGGAAGAATCCGAGCCTTGAAAGGTTGGTTGCTGCTGCTGTTGCTGATCGCTTCTCCGGTTTTCGCCGCCGGTCTGGAGGTTTACCCCCGGCAGGTGCAGGACGGAGAAGCTTTTCTGCTGCGACTTGAAGCGCCGGATGTCATTTTTGCCGCTGTTCGGTGGAATGATGTCCCCGCCATTTTCGATCTGCGGCACGACCGGGGCAGACTGTTGCTGGCGGTCAAGCCAGGTCAGGCTCCCGGACGTTATCCGCTGCAGGTTTACGCCGTCGACCGGTCAGGCAGGACCAGGCGCTATCGGAATGAACTGGACGTTGTGGCCGCCCGTCGCCCGGTCGAGCGTCTGACTCTGCCTCCGGCGCAGGTCACCCCCCGAAAACCGGCGGTATTGGAGCGCATCGGTCGGGAACGACGACAGTTGCAGGAAATCTATGCTGCCGATACCCCATCCCGGTTCTGGAGTGGTTTTCAGCGCCCGGTTGATGATCCGGTCGGCAGCCTTTTCGGTCTGCGGCGGATTCTCAACGGACATCCGAAATCGCCCCATTCCGGGGTTGATTTTCGCAGTCCTCGTGGAACCCCGGTTCGAGCTCCCGGGGCCGGGACTGTCCGCCTGGCGGATACGCTTTTCTATACCGGGAAAACGGTGGTTATCGACCATGGCGGCGGACTGGTTTCGGTTCTGGCGCACTTGCAGTCACTTGGGGTGAAGTCCGGCCGGGAAGTGCGTCCCGGCGCAATTGTCGGTGAGGTCGGCAGCACCGGGCGTTCCACCGGGCCCCATCTGCATTGGACCGTGCGCCTGGGGGGGATTCCCACCGACCCTCTGACCCTGACGACACTGTTGAGGACGCGGGGAACCATGGTCCATCCCGCCGGAAAGGACTGATGACAAGTTGGTTCTCCCGGTTCCCGGCGAGCACGCAAAGACCTTGACTCGGTTTCGTCCAACCGGGATAATCCAACTTTAATGCTTTCGCAAGAAAGCACAAATGTGTTGGCCAAGCAAAAAACACCGGCAGCATGGCGCGTGTTTGTCGAGCAATGAGGCGTACTTGCGTACGTCGAAGCAGCGAGGCAAGCGCGGCAACGCAGCTGCTGGTGAGTTTTTGCGACGCCGTCACCTTTCAGGTGTGAGGAACCGTGGCTAAAGAAACATTTGAGACATCATTGAAAAAGCTCGAAGAGCTGGTTTCCCGGCTGGAAAATGGCGATCTGACCCTGGAAGAGTCGTTGCGCTGTTTTGAATCGGGCGTCAAACGGGTCAGCCGTTGCCAGGAGTTGCTTGCGGCGGCCGAAACGCGGGTGCAGCAATTGACCCGTGGTGCCGGCGGCAACCTGGAGATGAAACCCTTTACAGCTGAAGAGGACGCCTGAAGTGGATTTGAAACAGTATCAGCGTGAGTGCCTTGAAGCGGTTGACCGGGCTCTTGATCATTACCTTCCGGGTGAGGATGTCTTACCGGTCAACCTTCACAAGGCGATGCGCTATTCGGTCTTCGCCGGCGGCAAGCGCATCAGGCCGGTGTTGATGATCGCCGCCTGCGAAGCTGCCGGCGGTGAGCGCGAGGCGGTCCTCCCGGCGGCCTGCGCGATGGAGATGATTCATACCTACTCGCTCATTCATGATGATCTGCCGGCGATGGATGACGATGATTTCCGGCGCGGCAAACCGACCAATCACCGGGTGTTCGGAGAAGCCCTGGCGATTCTGGCCGGAGACGGGCTGCTGACCGAGGCTTTCCGGTTGTTGGCCGACCCCGTTGCAGGTGGTCAACTCGCCCCGGCGACGCGGTTGCGGATCCTTGAGTTGATGGCCCGCAGTGCCGGCTCGTTCGGCATGGTCGCCGGGCAGGTGGTGGACATGGAATCAGAGGGCAGGGTCATCGATTTTCCGACCCTGGAATTCATCCATACCCGCAAGACCGGTGCCTTGATCCTGGCAGCCATTCAGACCGGCGCCCTGGTTGCCGGAGCGGATGATGAGACCCTCGCCTCTTTGAGCCGTTACGGAGAAGCCGCCGGACTCGCTTTCCAGGTCGCGGATGATATCCTCGATATTGTTGGCGACCAGGCGCAGC
Source organism: Geothermobacter hydrogeniphilus (assembly GCF_002898515.1). Lineage (GTDB taxonomy): Bacteria > Desulfobacterota > Desulfuromonadia > Desulfuromonadales > Geothermobacteraceae > Geothermobacter_A. The sequence goes on from NZ_PPFX01000008.1 coordinate 60,973, forward strand.
TCGGCAAGGATGTCGGCAGTGACCAGCAGCGCGGCAAGGCGACTTACCCGGCCCTGCTCGGGCTTGAAGAGGCACGCCAGAAAGCAGTTGAATTGCGGGACCTGGCCCTTGCGGCCCTGCAGCCGTTCGGTGAGGAGGCCGAGCCGTTGCGGCAGATCGCCCGTTATATTGTCGATCGAAGTGTTTAGTTTAAAGTGGACTGCGGGATCTTTCGACTCGGGGCAGACCGGTTATCCGATCCGAAAGTGCCGGTATCCGGTTGACAGCCCGGCGGCAGTCCTCAGGGGAGAGGATAAAGACGATGTTGTTGGAAACCATAGAATCACCGGCCCGGATTAAAGATCTGAGCCGCGAACAGCTCAGGCAACTGGCCGATGAGTTGCGCAGTGAGATTATCCAGTCCGTGTCCAGAACCGGCGGGCATCTGGCCAGTTCCCTGGGCGTTGTTGAGCTGACCCTGGCCCTGCACCGGGTTCTTGACAGCCCCCATGACAAGATTGTCTGGGATGTCGGCCACCAGGCCTACGCCCATAAAATGCTCACTGGACGGCGGGAGGCTTTTTCCACCCTGCGTCAGCTCGACGGTTTGAGCGGTTTCCCGAAACGTTCCGAGAGTCCGCATGATTGTTTCGATGTCGGGCACTCCAGCACCTCGGTTTCCGCCGCTCTCGGCATGGCGGCGGCTCGTGACGCCTGCGGCGGAGAAGAAAAGATCGTTGCCGTCATCGGTGACGGTTCCCTGACCGCCGGGCTTGCCTACGAGGCCTTCAATCAGGCCGGTCATCTGAAGAAGAACCTGGTCGTCATTCTCAACGACAACGAAATGTCGATTTCCCCCAACGTCGGGGCGATTTCCTCATTCCTGAGCCGGAAGATGACGTCCGATTTCTTCGTCCGCATGAAGAAAGAGGCGACCCAGATTATCGGTTCGATGCCGAAAATCGGCAAGGATCTGCTCTCTCTGGCGAGTCGCGCCGAACATTCTCTCAAGGGGTTCCTGACCCCGGGCATGCTGTTCGAGGCTTTCGGCTTCGATTACTTCGGTCCCATCGATGGTCATAATCTCGATGAATTGATTGAAACCCTGACGAATGTCACTCGCCTTGAGGGGCCGGTGCTGGTGCATGTCGTTACCCGCAAAGGCCATGGTTTTGCACCGGCCGAACGGGAGCCGTCAAAATTTCACGGCGTCGGACCGTTTGATGTCGAGACCGGAGAGGTTGTCGGTGTCAAGGGGGGCGGCGGAAGTTTTACCGGGGTTTTCGGTTCGACGCTGGTGCAGATGGCCGCACGGGACGAGCGCATCGTCGCCATCACTGCCGCCATGCTGGAAGGGACCGGGCTGAAGGACTTTTCCACCACCTTTCCGGAGCGGTTTTATGATGTCGGAATCGCCGAACAGCATGCCGTGACCTTTGCCGCCGGACTCGCCTGTCGTGGCCTGCGGCCGGTGGTCGCCATCTATTCGACCTTCATGCAGCGTGCCTATGACCAGGTGGTTCATGATGTCTGCCTGCAGAACCTGCCGGTGACCTTTGCCATGGATCGTGGCGGGCTGGTCGGGGCTGACGGCCCGACACACCATGGAGCCTTCGATCTGTCTTTCATGCGTCATATTCCCAACCTGACCTTTATGGTGCCGCGGGACGAACAGCAGTTGCAGCGCGCCATGGAAACCGCCCGACTGCATGACGGTCCCTTCGCCTATCGTTATCCGCGAGGCAAGGCCCTGGGGCTCGGTCTCGCGGACCAGCCGCAGGCGGTTGAAATCGGCAGCGGGGAAGTGTTGCGGGAGGGTGACGACGGGGCCATCCTGGCGGTCGGTTCGGCAGTACAGGCGGCGCTTGAGGCTGCCGAGACTCTGGCGGCCGAAGGTGTGCGACTCCGGGTGATTGATCCACGTTTTATCAAGCCGCTCGATGAGCGTCTGCTGCTGCAGGCGGCCGCGACCGGACTTGTTGTCACGGTCGAGGAGAATACGCTCCTGGGCGGCTTCGGAAGTGCCGTCAGCGAGCTTTACGCCGCGGCCGGTGTCGCGCCGCGACTGGTTTTGATCGGTCTTCCGGATCGTTTTATCGAACAGGGCAGCCAGGATCAGCTGCGCGCGCGATATGGCCTTGACGCGGACGGCCTGGTTGGACGGATTCGGGATGAGTTGAAGGCCGGGGACGCTACGGGAGCGGCTGCGGCGGGTTCCTGACGCGGGGATTCTCTCCCTCTCGGAGGTTTTCAGGCCGAAATGAACAGGCCCGCGAGCCCGGCCACCGACAGATACCGGGCTCCCTTGCCGGTGCCGGTCAGCAACAGAAACCAGGGAACTGGGACCCGGCAGTAGCCGGCCAGCAGGCAGAGTGTGTCACCGATGATCGGCAGCCAGCTGAAGAGCAGGGACCAGCTGCCGAATCGCTGGTACCAGCGGGCCGCCCGGCGTTGATGGGCAGGTGTGATCCGCAGCACGCGTTTGCTGAGCCAATCCGCACCGTAGAAACCGATGAGATAGCTGGTCAGGGCGCCGAGGGTATTGCCGACGGTGGCTGCCAGAACGCAGGCAAGGGGGTCCTTGCCGACGGCCAACAGGGCGACCAGCAGCCATTCGGATCCGAGCGGAAGCAGGGTCGAGGCGGCAAAGCTGAGCAGGAACAGGGCCGGCAGGCCATGTTGCAGCAGCCACTGTTCAGGCATATTGACGTTGCTGAGCCTGTTTGTTCAACTGGCGGATGCGGCCTGCTTTTTCCAGCATCAGGGCGGCGTGAGCGGCCAGTTGGGTGAGGCGCTGCAGGTCGGCTTCGTTGAAAGGCAACTGGCGGGGATGCCCGGCCATGACCAGCAGGCCGATCGGACGTGTCCCACTTCGTACCGGGATGGCCAGTACGCCCGGGGTGGTGAAGAGTGCTTCACGCTCCTCCACGGCCGTTTTCTGTTCCAGTTTAGGCGGCAGCTTGCCGGCAATCAGGATGGGTCGCCCATGGTCGAAGATCGCACTGAGCAGACCGTCCGGGATCTTTTCGGCGCAGGACCGGCAAAATCCCTGGGCCAGGCCCCGGCTGAGTTTGACGGCAAGTTCTCCATTCCTGCCGGTAAGGGCCAGCAGCCCGCGTTCGGCATGAGCCAGCCCGACAGCTGCATCAAGCAGTCCCTGCAGCAGTTCCCCCGGATCTTCGAACATTGTCAGACGTTCAAGGGCGTGCTGCAGTTCCGACATGCGGTTCAGGGTGCTGCTCATCTGCCGGTTTCGCACTTCAAGTTCAATAACCAGTTGCCGTTCTTCCTGCCGCAACTGGATCGCCCGGTAGGCTCTTTCCAGGGCCTGAAAAAGAAATTCCCCCGAATCGATTGGTCGAACGATGAAATCGTGGGCACCGTTGCGCAACGCCTGCAGCAGGTTGTAGGAGGAGGCGTTATGGGTCAACAGGATAACCTCGATGTCGGGACGCTTGCGTTTCAGTTCCTTGAGCAGAAAAAGCCCGCTGCGGCTCGGCAGCTCGGTTTCGGTCAGCACCACGTCAATGCGGCGCCGTTCGATCAGTGCCAAGGCGGCTTCGCAGGAGGCGGCTTCAAGGACCTGGTACTGTTCCTGGACAAGGAGCATCTTGAGGCTGGTACGGCGGGTGGCGACATGATCGACAATGAGGAGCGTACGGGCCATGGGGTCTATTCTCCGCTCGGCAACAGGCTGCGGACGGCGGTTTCGAGATTCTTTTCGGTGAAGGGCTTGGTCAGGTAGATTTTCCCGCCGACGGCGAAACCCCGCGCCATATCGTCCGGCTGGTCCTTGGCGGTCACGAAGATGATCGGAATGTGTCGGGTCTCGTCCAGGCTGTGCAGTTTGCGCGCAAGAGCGAACCCGTCTTTGCCCTGAAACATGACGTCAAGAATAATCAGGTCGGGTTGCTGCTGTCTGGCCAGGCCGTAGCCCTCTTCGGCACTGGCGGCCTGCAGAACCTGATATCCGAGGCGTGTCAGGGCATTGGCTTCAAGTTCCCGCACCGCCGGTTCATCTTCCACAACCAGAATGGTCTGTTGCATGGCTACCCCATGGAGTTATGCGTCATATCGGGTTTGGAACAGACTGATTAAATAATTACGCCCACTTATATCACAGGATGGAGAAAGATGAAAATCGGCTTCGCCAACGTGGGTTAATCGGGTCTGGTGATACGGAGGATATCGGCCTTGGTCATCAGGTAGAGGAACCGGTAAAGTTCGTAGTCAAGCATGGTTGTCGCCACGCAGACATCCCGGATCGGTCGCTTCCCGTCGATCAGCGAAAGAACAAATTTCTGGTGAACCGTCATGCGGCCACTGTTGACCTTGTCCCGCCCCCCGGGGGCAAATTCGAGAACGGTGTCAAGGGTGGGAATCATTTCACGGATATTACGCCATTCATTCTGGTGGGCGGCGGCTTCCTTGAGAAAATCGTCAACGCTTAAATGAAGGTTGTCACTCGACTTGGGGGCGTCATTGCCGGGGATGAACTCGAAAACACCCTCGGGGAAAACAATCAGTGAGTGGAGAACCATCTTGGCCTGGTAGCGGAGAGATTCAAGCAGATCCCTGCTTTTCAACGCCCCCATTCTGATCAGGGCTTCCCCCAGGCGCAGGCTGTTGTCCCCTTCACACATGACCAGCGCCTGATCACGCTGATCTTCACTGATCTTTCCCTCGCGGACCAGCAGATAGCCGAGCTTGTTCATCAGAAACCCGGTCTGGTTGTGATTGCCGAGATTGAGGGAACTGACACTGGTGATCTTTCCTTTACGGAAAAGAATCTCTTTCCGGTTATGTTTCGACGAGACCTGCAGCATGCCGGATTGTCTGGAGGCGGAAATCAGCTGCAACAGTGCCGGAATCTGCCGTGGTCCGAGTTTCCCGTCGAGCTGCAGTTGCCCGGAAGGCAGCTTGACCGCTTCGGCCGCAGACTCCCGTTTTTCTGTTTCCCCGTCGCCGGGCAGGTCTTTCGGCGGTTGGAAAAATGGAGGTTGTGCCGACGTGGATGGCTCAGAGGCAACCTCGGCGGTCTGCCGGTTGTGCAGCTCCGACCAGTCGTGCTGGATCAGCAGTTGCGGTGCGTGCGCGGGCGGACGCCGTCGTGGACGGCGCTGGTAGATGAGGAGAAACTTGGCCAGCAGGCCGCTGAGAACGACAGCGACGATCAGCAGCAGGTAATGGCGGTTGTTGTTGCCGGTGCCTCGAAGGTTGTCGGCGGAGACATGCCGGGCCTGGCGTGTGTAGGGCGTCGGGATCTTGCCCGGCAGCGGCCCCGGAGTTCGGCTGGTCTCCGCGGGAACCTCGACGGTGGGAGGCGTCGTGGAGAGGTGCCTGTCCGGTTGCGGTCTTTGGGCCGGCCTGGTGATTGGTTGCTGCCGGGCTGTCATGGTGACGGGGGGGGCCGGTTCAGATATTTTCCCGGTCTTCTCTTTGATTGAGAGGGCGCCTGCCGCGGATTTGTCCGGGGCAGGGACGACTGGGAGAGGGCTTCCCGTCTTCCGGACAGGAGAGGTTGTGGTGACAGCTTTGCCGTGATGGATGTCCGGGGCCGGTCGGGTTGACGCGGGATGGACGGCGGCGGATTTTCTTTTTGCCGGCCGGGTAGGCTGTTCCAGCTTGACCATGGCGCCGGGGGTGCCGAAGTCGGCAACGTGCATGGCCCGCAGGATCGGCAGGGCCGTCCGGTCGGTGTCCATGACCAGCAGCAGGTCCTGCAACTGTTGCCGCCGGTTGTGACTCAGCCCTCGTCTGGCGACCATGGAGCCGGGGCGGATCCCCGAACCGGTTTCGGGGAGATAGTCGACCAGGCGAAAAAACTCACCCTGGCGCATTGCGGCGAGGAAATCCTGTGACAGGATGGCGATATCGACCTCGCGGTAGCGGTTCATCCATTGCCTGAGCCGTTGTTCACTGTTGAAAATACGCAGTTTGACGGTTTCGTGCAGGTTGGTGCGCAGGTAATTCGACAGTCTGGCGGCCTGGGCTTTATTCTGTATCAGGGAGGTTTTGCCGGGAACGACGCCGAAAGTCAGGTCGCCCCATGCCGGACCGGAGAGGCAAAAGAATACGGCCAGGAGTAGGGAGATTCGTGTCATTGGATTAGGTACCGTCATGAGCCGGAGGCAAGGTTGTAGACATCCTGAATCACCGAGCGCGAACCTGGCGTGCTGCAGTCGGGTTTTGGAACCATGCCGGGGAACTTTGAAAGGAAGGGATAGATGCGCACCTCTGCCGAGGTGGTGAAAAAGTCAAACAGAATTGAACCCCTCCATGTCAAGGCCGCGGCCCCGCAGGTTCGCCTGAAGGCGATTGAAAAGCGATTGTTCTTCGATCGAAACCTGGCGGTGGCAGTCGCGTCAGTGTCGACAATCACTTATCCAACGGCAATATAACAGAACCGGTCCGCGTTTGACCAGCGCTTTCAGCTTCCTTTGTGAATGACTTTTTATCTGATGTCGGGATGGTCGCCGCAACGTCTTTTACGATAGAAAGACGCCAGCGCGATGATGATTCCGGAGATGATAAGGATGCCTCCCGCCAGGGCCAGGCGGGATCCGGGATCATAATTTATGGTCAGGACGCTGTAGACCCTGAACAAAGGCTGGGTCGGTCGGATGCGTATTCCCGCCGACACCAGCGGGTAGGGTAATGGTCCGCGCAGGAAGTACCAGCCGCGCCACTCCGCTTGTCCCGGTTGTTCCAGGCGCAGCAGCATGGCGGGTTCCCCCAGGCGGTTGCCGCGTTTTATCACCCGGTCGCCGCGGAGCATGGCGTCGGGATAGAAGGTTTCAACCGTCAGGCGGCTGCCGGAATCGAAATCAACGCGACTGCCTGTCGCCAGATCAAGAGTTCCCCGCTGCGGCTGGAAAAATCTGAAACCCCGGACATCCCGGCCAAAGGAGACCGGCACCACTACCAGACCGCGCCAGAGCAGCGGATGATTGATGCTGATTTCAGTTGCGGCCAGCTGCTGATCGCCCCTGAGGAGGGTGACCCGGCTGCGCATATCGAGGGGACGTCCGGTTTCGCTGAGTCGGGGTTCGAAATGGTCCAGCCGCAGATAATGCCCAGGTAGACCGCCGATCGGGTAAGGCTGGTTGAGATAGAGAGGGACGCTGTCGTGACGGAATCCGGAAAAACTGCCCCAGATGTAGGCGCCGAGAACCAGTACGCAGCCGAGGTGAATCAGGTATTCGCCAAGTTTACGCCAGCGGGCGCGGATTTTTCCCAGCCAGTCAATGAAGCAGCAGAGGGTGTTGATGCCCAGCAGCAGCACCAGGGTGGCGAAGAGGGTCAACCACCAGCTCAGTCTGAGATGAGCCGCGCCTCGGGTTTGCCACCAGTCGATCAGGGTCAGCTGGTCGATGGCGCCGAAGACATTCGGGTTGAAGTGCATCACCAGTGAACCCGCCATGGCCAGGAATGTCGCCCCGGAAGCCAGCACGATGGCCAGTTTCAGTGAGCAGCAGAGGCTCCAGAGACGTTTGCTGAAAGAAGGTCGCGGCGTCATGGCGATCAATCCAGCGGATGGTTGCTTTCCAGCAACAGTCCGATCCCGAGATAGGTGAAGAGTACCACGGCAAAGCCGAGGATCGACAGGATCGCGTAGCCTCTGCCCTGCCAGCGGCGGACAAATTTGGCGTGGCACATGCCGGCGTAGAAAAGCCAGACGATGAAGGACCAGACACTCTTGATATTCCAGGAGAAATAATAGCCCCAGGCGATGTAGGCCCAGATGGCGCCGAACAGCATGCAGGCGGAGAAGAGGCAGAACCCGAGAAACACGGCCTCTTCATTGAGCTTCCGCAACAGGACCAGGTCCGGCAACTGACGGGTTGGTCGCGCCTGCTGCCAGAGGTAGAGAACGCCGATGGAAAAGGCCATGGTAAACATGGCATAACCGGTAAAGGAGAAGATGATATGCAGGGTGAACAGGGGCGTATCGAGACTTGGAATCAACGCCGGGATGGCCGGATCGCGCGGCAGGATGCTGGCGATCAGCAGCAGGTTGACAAACATCACGAACAGCCCGGCGGCACCGATGCGGTAACGCAGATCGAAGTAGAGATAGGTCAGGGCCAGTGACCAGCTGAAGAAGAACTGGGTCGAGAAGAGGTTGGTAACCGGGAGAAACCCGGCCGCCTGCCAGCGCAGCAGCAGGCTGCCGCTTTGGGCCAGCCAGCCGCAGGCGACCAGGGTCAGCGCAATTCCGGCCAGCCGCCGGGACGCGAGACGCAGGTTGCCGAGATAGCCGAGAACCGCGGCCAGGTAACAGCAGCCGGCAAGGTAGAGCAGGGGGATCTGGTATTGAAGCATAGGGGGTCCGGGTCCGTTCCCAGTGACGATTGACTTCCGGATCATTCGGAAGCACTGCAACTCCGATTCGGGGGAGCCTAACACAAAAAGGTCGGTTGGAAAAGCTCTGTCAACCCACGCCTGCCATCGGGTTGACAGAGGGCTTGTCAGATGCTAGTTTCCGCTTGCCATGACGGATCACTATTACAGCGTCAGAATGCGTTCCAGCCGTCAGCAGCGGCACATCTCCGGTGCCGAGCGGCTGGTGCCGCGCGAACAGGTGGCCGAGACCGGGCGGGAACTGCTGCGGCGGGCCATGAACCACAGTCGTGGCGCGTCCGAACAGGTGCATCTCAGTATCGACCTGGTTCCCGCGGGGCAGATTCGCGAAATCTGCCTGCCGCCGCTTGCAACCTTCAGGGTTGCGGATTGGCGCCAGGGTCGTCAGGCGGCCGTTGAGTCACTGGTGACCGCCGGGGTGCCGGAGACGATAGCCGCCGCCGCACTTTCCCGGCTCGCAGCCGGTCCCGGCCCGGCGGGAAGCAGCCTGCGCGGCGCGATGCTGATCGATGTTACCGATGGCCGGCGGCTTGATAACGATTCCGCGCGGGGGGTGCGTGTCAGTCGCATGGATATCAGTCCCGGAGCCCTGGCCCGGTTGCGTCGCCGGCTGGGCCCGCTCGGACTCGACAATGACCACGTCCGCGAGGCGCTGGTGCTGGCGGCGAAAGTCCTGTCGGCGCCGGGCCTGGTCGCCGAACTCTGCTGGTCGGACGACCCGGATTACACCGCCGGCTATGTGGCGGCGCCGCCCTTCGGTTACCGGCGTTTTCCGCATCTGAAGAACGTCGGTGATGAGCGGGGCGGACGGGTCTTTTTCGTTCGCGGCGACACCCCTCACGCTGAGCTGGTTTCCTATCTTGAAAGGCAGCCGGTGCTGGTGACCCGGATTGCCGAATGCGCCGCGCCCGTACCCTGGAGGAAAAATGCCTGAAGAGTGGAAAAAGGAACTGGGGGCGCTGGCCGAGGAGGGGATGTTGCGCGGCCTGCGCACCGTCGACGGTCCTCAGCGTCCCAAGGTTGAACTGGATGGCCGCCAGGTGCTGCTGCTCTGTTCCAACAATTATCTCGGCCTGGCCGACCACCCCCGGGTTGTCGAGGCGATGGTGCGCGCCACCCGTGACTTCGGGGCCGGATCGGGAGCCTCACGACTGGTTTCCGGCAGTATGCGCGAACATCAGCTGCTGGAGGAGCGGCTGGCTGCATTCAAACAGACCGAAGCGGCGTTGCTGTTCAACAGCGGTTTCGCCGCCAATACCGGGATCATTTCGTCCCTGCTCGGTCCCGCGGACACCATCTTTTCCGACGCTCTGAACCACGCTTCGATCATCGACGGCTGTCGTCTTTCCGGGGCGCGGGTGGTGGTCTATCCGCATGCCGACAGTAACGCCCTCGAAGCCCTGCTGGAGCGGGAGCGGAAGAATCGTCGCGGACGCTGGCTGATCGTCAGCGACGGCGTTTTCAGTATGGACGGTGATATCGCGCCACTGCCGGAACTGGTTCGCCTCAAGCAAAAATATGCCGCCCTGTTGATGATAGATGACGCTCACGGTACCGGGGTCCTTGGTGACGGCGGGCGGGGGACGGCCGAGATGTGTGGTTGTCATGGACAGGTCGACCTGCAGATGGGAACCCTCGGCAAGGCTCTCGGCTGCTGCGGTGCCTACCTGGCGGCGGACAGAGTGGTGATCGACACCCTGATCAACCGTTGTCGGCCATTCATCTTTTCCACCAGTCTGCCTCCGGGAGTCGCCGCCGCGGCGCGCGCCGCCATCGACCTGGTGGACAGTCCCGAGGGGTTGCGGCTGAGAAATGAACTGCGGCGCAAAACCGCTCTCTTCGCCGACCGTCTGCGCGCCGCCGGTTGTGATCTGCTTGGCAGCCGGACGCAGATCGTTCCGATCCTGACCGGAGAACCGGAGCCGACCATGACGGCCAGCCGGCAATTGCTGGCGGCCGGTTTCTTCATCCAGGGGATTCGTCCGCCGACGGTTCCCGATGGCCGGTGCCGCTTGCGGGCCACGGTCATGGCCGACCATGATGACGCCGACCTGGAAGCGGCGGCCGCCGAGATCGTGCGGATTGTCCGCCCTTCAGCATGATGGCCGGGGTCCTGACATCGACGGTTGCCGGGCTGCGGGTCCGGCGCGGCGGCCAGGGGCATCCGCTGCTGTTGCTGCATGGCTGGGCCATGAGCGGTGCCGTTTTCGGTGAACTGCTGTCGAACCCGCCGGCGGGGCTGGAACTGATCGCCATAGATTTACCGGGGCATGGCGGCAGCGCGGTGCCGGAAGAGAACAGTCTTCCCGTGTGGGCCGAACGCCTTGAAACAACGATCCGGGAACTCGAACTGCCGTCCTGGTCGCTGCTCGGCTGGTCGCTCGGCGGGATGCTGGCGCTGCAACTGGTCGGGCGGGGCAATGTCTGCCCGGAACGGCTGCTGCTGGTTGCGACCACGCCGCGTTTCACTGCCGACGAGGACTGGCCCGCCGGCCTGCCGCTGCCGCAGCTGCGGGCCATGCAGCGTGATCTGAAGAGGGCCTTTCGTCCGACCCTGGAGGGGTTTTTCCAACTGTTGTTCGCCGCCGATGAGATCGGTCGCGAACGTTACCGGCAGATTGCCCGTTTTGCCGTTGGTCCGGACTTGCTGCCCGATGAGCGGAGTGCCGCCGATGGCCTGCGCATCCTGCAGCGGGAAGACTTGCGCCCCCTGGTTGAAGCCATCCCGGTGCCGACCCTGGTGATGCACGGTGACTGCGATGAGGTTATCCCGGTTGCGGCGGGCGAGTGGCTGGCCGCCAATCTGCCCGCTGCCCGTCTCGAACGGTTTCCGCGGGTCGGGCACGCTCCGTTTTTCAGTTCCCCTGAAATTTTCCTGCGCCTGGTCGGAGATTTCTGCCGATGACTCCGGTGGCCATTGATACCCGGCTGGTTCGCCGTCATTTCGATGCTCACGCCGAAGATTACGACCGTTACGCCCTGGTTCAGCGCCGGGTGGTGGAACGGCTGGCGGCGACCTGCGCTGTTCCGTTGCGGGAGGGCGGCGCCATCCTCGATGTCGGAACCGGGACCGGTCTGCTGGCCCGACGGCTGCATCGTCTGGCGCCCCGGCGACCACTGGTGGTTTCGGATCTGGCGCACAGCATGACCCGTTACGCCCACATCGGTCTCAGTGCCTCCGCAGCGGTCGATGCCGACGCGGTCGCGCTGCCCTTTGCCGCCGCCAGTTTCGGGTTGGTCGCTTCCAGTTCTGTCTACCAATGGGTCGAAGATCTGGATCGGGCATTCACCGAGGTGGCCAGGGTGCTGCTCCCCGGCGGCTGGTTCGCCTTCGCCCTGTTCGGTGAGAACTCCCTGCATGAGCTGAAGGATTCCCATCGCCGGGCCTTGCGCGACTGCGGGTTGGAGCGCCGTTCGCACCTTCAGGAGTTCCCGGGTCGTGAGCAGACCCTTGCCGCCCTTGAGGCGGCCGCCTTCGAAGTCCATGAATTGTTCGTTGAAGAGGAAGTCGACTGCTATGGGGATGTCCCGCAATTGCTGCGGGCATTGAAAAAGATCGGCGCCGGCAATGCCTCCCGGCAACGTCCACCGGGCCTGGCTTCGCGGCGGGTGATGGAGCGGATGATGGAAGTTTATCGTCGTGATTACGGAGCTGCCGAGGGTATTCCGGCAAGCTATGAAGTCATCTACGGCCTCGCCCGCAAGCCGGGCCAGGAAAGTCCATAATAAAAACCCCTCCCCGGGGCTGATGAAAAACGCCCATTCTAAAGGACCTGCAGGACCGCGCACTTGAGGTACTCGGTTTCCGGGCAGGAGAGCAGTACCGGGTGGTCGTAGGCCTGGCCGCGCATTTCCAGCAGGCGTACCGTCCGTCCCGCCTGGGTGGCCGCTTTGCGCAGGGTGTCGAGAAAGATATCCCGTTTCAGGTGGTACGAACAGCTGCAGGTGAAGAGGTAGCCGCCCGGCTCGATCAGTTCCAGCGAACGGCGGTTGATGGTCAGATAGCCGCGAATCGCTTCCGGCAGGCGTTTTTTGCTTTTGACGAAGGCCGGCGGGTCGAGGACGATGGTGCCGAAGCGGCGGCCTTCGCGTCCCATCTCACGCAGCAGCTCAAAGACATCGGCCCGTTCAAAACGGCAGACATTATCCTGATAGTTGAGCCGCGCGTTGGCTTCCGACAGAGCGATGGCCCCCGCTGAAATGTCGATGCCGAGGACTTCACGGGCACCGAAGCGGGCGGCATGAACCGACCAGCCGCCCGAGTAACAGAACAGGTCGAGTACCCGGCGGCCTTCAACCCGGCTTCTCAGAGCCTGATGATTTTCTTTCTGGTCGAAGAAATGACCGGTTTTCTGACCTTCCATCAGGTCGATCTTGAAGCGCAGGCCGTGCTCATTGATGATCAACTCCTGCGGCAACTCCCCGTGCAGCAGTTCGACCATGCGATCCAGTCCCTCCAGCTCTCGTACCGTGACATCGTTGCGGGCGACGATGGCTCGGGGAGAGAAAATATCAAGCAGGGCCTCCAGGATCAGGCTTTTGCGCCGCTCCATGCCCAGGGTCAGCAGCTGGATTGCCAGCACATCCCCGTAACGGTCAACAACCAGGCCGGGCAGACCGTCTCCCTCTCCATGCACCAGGCGCAGGGCCGGAAGATCGCCGTAGATCTTCTGCCGGTAATCGGTTGCGGCCAGAAGCTTGCGACGGAAAAAATCGGTTTCATCGATCGATTCGCGTTGGCGGGTGACCAGGCGGGCGGCGATCAGCGGTCGCGGGTTGTAGTAGGCGACACCGATGAATTCACCACGCGCTGACAGGACCTCGACGGCCTCTCCGGGTTCCGGAGCCCCCTCAAACCGGGCAATTTCGTTGCTGAAAATCCAGGGGTGGCCGCTGCGGGCGCGACGATCATGACCCCGGTGCAGGATCAGGGTTTTCATGCACAGGCCATCGGCTCGAACAGTGCATCGACAATCTGTCGGGCTTCGTCGGAAACGACATGATAGTAAACTTCGACCCCCTCGCGGCGCCCCTGGATGATTCCCTTGTTCTTGAGCAGCGCAAGATGCTGTGAGACTGTGGCCTGCGGCAGTTCAAGACATTCCCATATCTTCTTCACGTTGCAGGTTTCGGTTGCCAGTCCGGCAACGATTTTCAACCTGACCGGATGGCCGAGAACCTTGAGTATCTCTGCCTGGCGATCGTAACTGAGTCCCTTGTCAAACGGCATCTTGTTCATCATCTGCGCACCCACCTTGATAAATGGACCTTCATCTCTTTCCCCGACCCGTGGGATCAGGGGGGGGGTGCCGGGCGCGATCCGGCCAGATTCAGGTCGAATGAAAAACGACATATATGAATATTATTACTTGGGGCGGTGCCGCGTCAACCCGAATTCTCAGTGGAGTCGCGATGATTCCGGCCGGAGGAAAGAACCGATGTTGCGGATGGAAAATAAGCTCTCGACTTGGGTGCCTGCAGACAGTAAACTTGCGCCATTTCCGGGATTGGCTGCCCGGAGTACACGGTCTCATGACCGTCGCTATTGACCAAGGACAGGTTTTTCATGCTGCTCGCTTCACTGCTGTTTCTGGCCGGACTGCTGCTGCTTTACTTCGGTGCCGATTTTCTGGTTAACGGCAGTTCCAGGCTGGCTCTCTCCTACGGGATACGTCCGCTCATCATCGGCATGACGGTGGTTGCCTTTGCCACCAGCATGCCGGAGATGCTGGTCTCGCTGGTCGCCGCCATGCGAGGTTCGGCCGATCTGGCGGTCGGCAACATCGTCGGCTCCAATGTCGCCAATATCGGCCTGATTCTCGGTGCGGCCGCACTGCTCTGTCCGATGACCGTCGCTCCCAGCGTCCTCAAGCGGGAACTGCCGTTTATGATCGGCTCTTCGCTGCTGTTGTATGCCTTCTGTTTTGACGGCCTGATCTCCGCCGGCAACGGTCTGGTGCTGTTGGTTCTGCTGTTCTGTTTTCTCGGCTATTGCCTGCGTAGTGCCCGCAGCGGCCAGGTGGACCGGGTGGATACGGATCGGGTGCGCGAGGAACGGGCGCATCGGGGACGCGACTTGCTGCTGATTGTCGCCGGTATCATCGGGCTCGGTATCGGTGCCGAGATGATGGTTCGTTCGGCAATGACCATTGCCCGCCATTTAGGTATTTCGGAACTGGTCATCGGTATCAGTGTGGTCGCCCTGGGAACCAGCCTGCCGGAGCTGGCCGCCTCGCTGATGAGTGCCTGGAAGGGCGAGATGGAACTGTCGATCGGCAATGTCATCGGCAGCAATATTTTCAATATCCTCTTTGTTCTCGGCCTCTGTCCGCTGTTCAGTCCGCTGGCGGTTCAGCCCGCGCTGCTGTGGGTTGAATTGCCGGTGATGATCGCTTTCAGCTGTGGATTGCTGCTGATCTGCCTGAGGCGCCGGCTCAACCGACTGCACGGTCTGCTGCTGCTGGTCTGTTATGCTCTCTTCATCGGGATGGTTTTCTGGAGGTAGGGCATGTCGCGAATCCTGTTGTTGCTGGGTGTCTTCCTGGTCATGGCCGTGCCGGTTCGGTCGGCCGATGTCATGACGACGCAAACCGGGGCCGCATCACCGTCGCCGGTCGTTGCCGCTGACCCGGATCCTCTCGACCGGATGCTGGGAGAACGCCAGTCATTCGATATCGCCTTTCTCTGGTTCGATCGCCTGGCCAGTGGAGAACTCAGTCTCGTCACCACCGAAGAACCGGGACGTTACCGCGCCGTACTCGAAGCGAAGACACTCGGTCTGGCGGCCTGGCTGACCAGGGATCGACTGCAGCGTTATGAGTCCCAGCTGCGTCGTGGTGAGGACGGTCGGCTGTTGACCATCAGTCATTCGTCGACGATCTTCAAAGGGAAGGGCAAGAAGCGTCGCGGCCGTACCAAAACCTATACTTTCAACTACGTTGATCGCCTGGTGGAGGTCAGCGTTGAGCGCAATGGCGAGATCAGCAGCGGGGAGTCGCTGCCGATGGCTGAAGGTGAGCAGCCTCAGGATATCCTGGCCGCGTTTTACAACTTCCGCGCCGGTTATTACGGACCTCTACGGCCGGGGCGCAATGTGAGAATCCCGACGTTCACCCGCAAGGGCCCCTCCGAAATTCTCATCGATGTGTTGACCCGAAGTGAATGGCCGAAAAAGTTGAAGATTCCCGAGGGGGATGTTCTCTGCCGGGTGACTCTTGATCCCGAGGTTTTCAAGACCGGCGGCGGCAAGGTCTACGTCTGGTTCAATGCTGACCGGATCCCCGATGGCGGCGTGGTGGAAAAGGTACTCGGCATGGGAGATGTCAGGGGAACCCGGGTCAAAGGATCAAACAATGCCCAATGAACGTATTTACGTTATCGGTCATCGTAATCCGGATACCGATTCGATCTGCAGTGCCATGGCTTATGCGCGGCTGCGGCAGCGTCAGGGGATGGCCGGTGTTGAACCGGCCCGGGCCGGTCATCTGAACCGGCAGACCGAGTTTATCCTCGAACAGCTGTCACTGCCGTTGCCGCGACTGTTGAACGATGTCTATCCGCGGGTGGCGGACGTGATCGGCGATCATGTTGTCACCATCGGCGCCGACGCTCCTCTGTCACGGGCGATGGAGCTGTTCCACCTGCATGGCATCCGTCAATTGCCGGTCGTCGACGGGGGCGGGGCGCCGCTCGGGATGCTGGTGCTGAAACGGGTCACCGACTGTTTCCTGGTGCCGCGCCGCGAGGCTGATATCCGAAGGGTGTTGACCTCTCCCGCGGTACTGAAAGCCTGCCTGCAGGCCCGGGATCTGACCTCTTTTGACCCATCCCGGGTGGAAGAACTGAATCTCTACGTCGGTGCCATGGCGACCGACACCCTGCATCAGAAAATCCATGGCCGCGATCCGCGCAAGATGATTCTGGTCACCGGTGACCGGGAGAGTGTGCAGCGGGAGGCGGTCGAGGTCGGGGTGCGGGTCCTGGTGGTCACCGGCGGCTGTCCGGTTCCCGAGGAGATTGTCGAGCGGGCCCGGCAGCGGCAGGTGACGGTGCTGTCGACCGGATTCGACACCGCGACCGGCACCTGGCTGAGCCGACTGGCGACGCCGGTCGGAGAACTTGTTGACGGCCAATTTCTCAGTGTCGAACTGGGGGACAAGGTCGAGGATCTGCGTCTCAAACTGGTGCACAGTGATCAGCCCGGCGCCCTGGTTCTCGATGGTGACGGCCGGGTCCGTGGTATCGCCACCAAGAGCAACCTGCTGGCCCCTTCTCCGCTGAAACTGATCCTGGTCGACCACAACGAGCTGTCCCAGGCGGTTCCCGGGGCCGATAAGGTTGAGATTCTTGAGGTGATCGATCATCATCGGCTGGGCAACTTCCATACCGATCAGCCGATCCGTTTTGTCAACCAGCCTCTCGGCAGTACCTGTACCGTTGTCGCCACTCTCTACCGCCAGGCCGGGATCGATCCGGAACCGGCTTTTGCCGGGTTGATGCTGGCCGGGTTGCTGACCGATACGGTGATCTTCAAGTCGCCGACCACCACCGACCTCGACCGGGAACTGGCCGACTGGCTCGGTTCGCTGGCGGGGTTCGATCCGGCCGAGTTCGGGCAACGGATTTTTCAGGCCGGCAGTTCCCTGGCCGGTTTCTCCAGCCGCCGGGAACTGGTGTTGTCCGATTTCAAGGAATTTTCTGCGGGCGAGCGGCGCTTCGGTATCGGCCAGGTCGAAGTGGTCAATTTCGCCGAGTTTTACGACCTCAAGGATGAGATCGAGCAAGCCCTTGCTGAAATTCGCCGGCAACGCAACCTCGGAACCATCGGCCTGCTGGTCAGTGATATTGTCCGCGGCACCAGCCTGTTGCTGGCTCTCGGGGATCCGCAATTACCCTACGTCATCGGCTATCCCCGCCTTGAAGAGAATCTCTACGAACTGAAAAACGTCCTCTCCCGCAAGAAACAGCTGGTCCCGCATCTGTTGAAGGTTCTCCAGGACCAGCCGGGCCGCGCCTCCTAATTCTTACCGGATTCGTCCTGATGTGAAAAAAAGTCCACAAAAACAGAACAAAAATATTTTTAATTTATCTAGATCAATAGTTTGCCCCTGTTAAGATTAGGCTCACAATTGTGTCATCCTGCCTGAAGACCGCAGGTCCGTCGGCAAGATTACGCAAACACCTAACCGTATGACAGGAGGCGTTATGACAAGACAAAGAAGGATGTGGAGGTCCTGGGCTTATGTCGCTCTGGCGGCGACGAGTGTATTTCTGCTTTTCGGGTGCAGTAGCAGTGACAATGCACCGGCCATTCAGCCAACAGTGAAGGTGACCGACACGGCCGGTAATCCTGTGGAGGGGGCGACGGTGTTTGCGATCCCCGCGGCTGACGTGACTGAAATTGCAGCCCAGCCGATTACGCTTCAAGCGGACGGCAACTACGATGCCGCTTCGATGAATGTCGATGAACCGCTTGAGGACCTGGTCAACGGCAACTTCACCCCCACCGGCGGTGGTGTTGCCAACTATGTGACCGCCGTGACCGATGCCAACGGCAAGGCGGTTTTGACCGGCCTGCCGGTTGCAGCATCGGATGAGTTTTTCATCTACGTGGCTCCCGCTGCGACCGACAGCGGCCATCTGCCCGGCGGCAGCCTCTGCCGCAACGCTGTCACCGGTGCGTCTCTGAACAACAAGGTGACCGCCGTTGAGCTTTCGACGACACCCTCGGCCACGGCCACCAATATCGGTTCCAGTGCCTGTCTGGTGTGTCATGGCACCAAGAGTGGCGTCAAGCAGACCGCGCACAAGCACGGCATCATGAATATCGGCTCCCCGAGTGGTCTGCAGGATCTTACCGAATTCGACGCCGATAACGGCATCTACAATTACATGGCCGGCGTTGGCATGTTCACCGCCGGTGATGCCACCAGCGGCGGCACGACTGTCTGGTTCTATGATTATGATGCCACTCGCGGGTTCGACAAGTTCCAGACCCAGATGACTGATCCGGGAACTGGTCACACTGTCTACGCGACCGTGCGCCTGTACAAGGATACCACCAGCGGCAAGTACATGATGCAGATCACCAATATCAAGAATGCCACCGATCCGAACAGCCCGATGGATATCGAGGCTGTTCTGACCTATGGCGGCGGTGTCTACAAACAGCGCTACCTGACCAAGAGCGCCAGTGGCGCCAGCCTGCACATGATGCCTCTGCAGTACCAGGCTACCGGTGATGACACCTCGGGCGACCGGACCCGCAAGCAGTATCGCGACTACCACATGGACCGTTGGTATGACGTTAATACCGACACCCTCACCACCCCGGCGGCCGCCAAGAGCTTCGACATCAACTGTGCCGCCTGCCATTACAATGATTACCAGGTGACCCAGAATGCCGGCGGTGAATTCACCGCGACGGCGGTTGCGGACCCGAACGGTACCGTCAATCCGCTGACCGGGACCCAGCAGGAGATGAACGTCGGTTGCGAAACCTGTCATGGCCCGGGTTCCGAGCATCAGGCCGCCGGCGGCAACGGGGTCGCCATTGTCAACCCGAACGATCTCTCCGTTTCGCGGGTGACGATGATCTGCGGTCGTTGCCACAGTCGTCCGGAAGGCAATAGCAGTTTCGCTGGTGTCAATACCGACCAGCCCCTCGACACCAATGACGAGATGCTGCATCCCGGTGGCAGCAGGGCCGACTACCTGGCCAACAACACCTTCCGGGATGATGCCAACTCCGGCTCGATGTGGGGCGACGGTCTGCATTCCAAGTCGCATCACCAGCAGTACACCGACTTCATCAAGACGGTGAAATACCGCAATGGCAGCGCCCTCAAAACCTGCGTCGACTGCCATGACATCCATGCTCCGGGGACTGACCGGCATCAGTTGAGCGGCACCTCCGACAACACCCTGTGTGCCAGCTGCCATCCGACCCAGGGCGCGGACATCGTTGCCCACATGACGGCCAAGACAGGGACTTCGGTGATGCCATCGAATACCATGTGTACCCAGTGCCATTTCACCAAGAACGCCAAGTCCGGCGCCGGTGATCCCGTCGGTAAGGTCGGGGCTTCCGGAACCACCTATCGCCACAACGATATCAGTTCGCATCTGCTGGATGTGCCGACCAAGGCGGATACCTCCCCGAGCAATCCGATGCCGGTTCCCTATACCAACACCTGTGGCAGTTGCCACAGCTTGAGTGCCCCGCTGTAATGCGCATTCATGACGGAGTTCGAAACCGTCGATGAAAATCCGTGTAGCGTCCCCGGGATTCCGGGGACGCTATTTTTCAATTTTACAGGATGAAACGTCCGTGTCTCCCGTGAAAGAATTGCGGACATGCCTGAACAGGCGTGACATCAGCAGCAGTCGTTGTTATAAGAATTTGCAACAGAACAGTTACAAGTTAAGAATACGTTTTAATGCTGTCCAGACAGGAGCGTCCGGCTCATGAATGCCGAGGCTGGTTATTTTATTCTCTACCTGTTTTATGGACTGGTCTTTTTCATGATCGGTGCCAGCATCACGTCGAGAAATCTGCGCGCCAGTGACCTCAAGGTGGCCGAATTCTTCTGGGTCTTCGCCCTGTTTGCCTACCTGCACGGCCTGAATGAATGGTTCGTGCTGTTCATAAGGGAAAATCCTGATTTCATTCAGGGCCCCATGTCCGCCTACCTGCTGTCCGGACGCATTCTGCTGCTGGGCGGCTCTTTCGGACTGCTGTTCTGGTTCGGTCTGGAACTGCTGCTGTGGAACTCCCGCAGCAGGAAGCTTTGGATGCTCATCGTTTTTCTGGTGGCCCTGGTCGGTATCGGACCCATCGTGATCGGGTATTTCCAGCGCGGCTACGCTCATTTTGACCTCTACCTGCGCAACTTCATCGGTTTTCCCGGTGCCGTTCTTTCCGGGGTCGGTCTGATTAAATACAGTTCTTCGGTTGAATCCCTGAGCCGTCGGGGGGCAAAGAACCTGACCTACGCCGGTTACGCGATTCTGCTCTATGGCTTCTTTACCGGAATCTTCCCCACCGGGTGGAATCTTGGCGGGGTTCCGATAGAATTTTTTCGTGCCTGCTCGGCATTGCTGATTTTCTTCGGTATCACCCGTGCTCTGCAGATTTTCGATGTTGAACGAAGAGCCAAGATTCAGGCCCAGTTGAAGCGCTTCACCCAGAGCGAAAAACTGGTGGCATTGGGGAAGCTCTCCGCCGGCATCGCCCACGAGATCAACAATCCGCTGGCCAAGGTTCTGTTGAATGTCGAGATGCTGGAGAAAGACCTGAACCGGGAGGGCCGGTTCGATACGACCCGTCAAACCAGGATCGACGCGATCAAGCGTAACCTTGAAAGGGCGGCGAAAATTGCCGGTGAACTGCTGTTCTTTTCCCACAACCGGGAAACGGAATTTGTCGCCTTTTCCTTGAATGAAGTGGTCCATAAGACCTTTCAACTGATCGGCAGCCGTCAGGATCTGTACGATTTTGAATTTGAACCGGGTGAGATCCCGAAAATTCAGGGAGTCCCCTGGAAAATAGAAGAGGTTCTGCTGAACCTGCTGATGAATGCCATGGAGGCTTCTGAACCCGGTGGCGGGATAAAGGTAAGAACCTGGGTTGAGCAGGGCATGGTCGTCTGCACGGTTGAAGATCAGGGTTCAGGTATCAGTGAAAAAGATCTCAATTTCGTTATGGATCCCTTTTTCACCACCAAGGAGATCGGCAAGGGAACCGGACTCGGTCTCGCCATCTGTTTCGGCATCATGGAACTGCATGGCGGTGAAGTTCTCATCAGCAGCAGGGAAGGCGAGGGGACGACGGTTCGTCTGCAGTTCCCCTGCGAAGAAGAATGATGGCGTCGTCCAAACTCACCTGCAGCTACGTTGCTGCTGATACTTTTTGCTTAACCAACCACTCTTTTGCTTTCTTGCGAAAGCAGGATAATTGACGCCATGCACAGTATCCTTATCGTCGATGATGACCGGGAATTGCGCGAAAATCTCAGCGAGGTTCTTAACGATGAGGGATTCGCCGTAACCGCCGCGACGGACGGCGGCGCGGCAGTTGAGCTTGTAAAGACCAGGGATTTTGACCTGGTCCTGCTGGATATGGTCATGCCCGGCCTCAGCGGTCTGGAAACGCTGCTTTTGATCCAACAACAGAAGCCGCATATCCAGGTGGTGATGATTACGGCGTTTTCCACGGTGGAAAACGCCGTTCACGCGATGCGTCGCGGCGCCGCCGACTACCTGACCAAACCGTTTCGGACCACGGTGCTGGTGTCGACGATCAAGAGAGTTCTGGAAGAAGCCAGGTTCAAGGCCTGCAAGACGATTCTCGACACCGACAGCACCTTCAACGCCCTGGCCAATCCCCTGCGCCGGAAGATCCTGATGCTGCTGGGAGAAAAAGGCGGCCACCGCCGGTTCATGGATCTGACCAGGGAGTTGGGCATCGACGATCATACCAAGGTCAATTTCCACCTGAAGGTTCTCAAGGAAAATGGCCTGATCGATCAGGACGGACAGAAATATTATTGCCTCAGCGCCGAGGGCGAAAAGGTGAATCAGTGCCTGAATGTCATCATTGAGCATCTGACAGGCTGATGAAAAACGCCCATCTGCGGCGTTGTCCTTCCTCCGCGTCAACGACGTACCTTCCGGTACGCCTTATTCCGCGGGTGTGCGGACGCCTTGCATCTGGACATTTTTGCTCAGCCTGGGGAACGTGACTTTTTTAATGCCCTGCCAGTTTTTTCGCGGATCAGCGATTTCCACCGAAACCTTTTCAGTCCGGTAACTTGCACTCATTTTTTCCTCATTTCATCGTCGCTTCGGGTATACTGTGACCTGAATGGGAGAGTGGAGCGGAGATGAAACGGAATGCTGTCATCCTGAGCAGGGCCCGGTTGCTATTCTGCGGTTTCGCCCTGTTGCTGTTGCCTGTCCCCTGGTTCCTGGCTGTCGGCCAGGCTGCCGCGGAGGACCGGGTCGCGTCGATCATGAGCAGTATCCTGGCCCTTGACAGTGCCCGGAAAACGGTTGTTGAGGAGCTTGCCTCATTGCCCGCCGCCAGTCCTGAACGGATCGATTCTCTTGATTTTATCGCCTACCTGAACACCCGAATCGGCAGCTACTGTAAACAGCTTTACCAGGCTGGAGCTCTGGTGGAACTTGAACGTCTGCCGTGCCCGGCCGCGGCTCGTTACGGAGGACGACCTGCCGGAGCGGACCCGCCCTCCGCTTCAGCTCCGGCGTTGACCCGTGCCGAGCGCACCGCGCGACTGGATGAAAAACTGCTTGATGCGTTGGGAGAGTTCGATGAAATGCTGACGAAGGAAGAGGCGAAAATCGCCTCCCGAACGCCGAAACGGAGGGAGAGCGGTGGGGCCGGAGGCCGTCGGCCCGCTGCCGATTCGACCGGTCAGCAAGCCGCCGGAGAGAGACAGGCGACAGCTTCCGTGAGTGAACGGCAGGAGGGTGCCGGTGGGACCGATTCCACTTCCGCCGGCGGGGGGCGGACGGCAACGGCCACCGAAGACGCATCCGCCGAGTCTCAGGGCCCCGTTGTGAGTCCCGGTAAACCCGGTTTCGGGGGGGGGAGAAAACTGCCCCCACCGGAGGATGACGACATCGTCGCCCGCCAGCTGCGCGAAGCGGCGCAGAAGGAGCCTGACCCGGAATTGCAGCGGAAACTCTGGGAAGAGTACTGGAAATACAAAGGCGGGGTGAAAAGTGACTAGCCCCCGGCTTTCCATCGGGCTGATCCTGGGGATTGCCTTGTTGCTGGGGGGGTGTGCGTCCGGAATGGGGAATGTGCCGGATCGGGCCCGGCCGATGATGGCGGCCGCCGAACTGGCCGACAGCGAACTGCTTGACGTGACGATCTCGGTGTTCGATTCCGCCGAGCTGAGTGAAAAGGAGAAAACCAGGCTCGGCCTGTCCGAGGAGATCCGTCGGGCGGAAGAGCGGTTCATGCCGGTCCATCTCAAGTACACCATGCAGCGCAGCGGTTATTGGGGTGCGGTCAGGGTTGTCCCCGGTGAGGGAAACGCCGATGTCCGAGTGGAGGGAACGATCCGTTACTCCGACGGTGAGCATCTGGCTCTCAGGATTCGGGCCACGGATGCCCGCGGTGTGCCGTGGTTTGAAAAGACCTATTCGGAAAATGTCAGACCGGCGGATTATGCCGGTATTGTTCCGGAAAAGAAGGATGCTTTCCAGGATACCTACACGACCATCGCCAATGATCTGGTGGTTTACCGCAATCATCTGACAGCTGAAGAATTGCAGAATATCCGCCGGATTGCCGAACTTCGTTTTGCCGCCGAAATGGCGCCCGATGCTTTTTCCGGCGATCTCGCGCAGGACGCGGCCGGGCGTTACCGTGTACGTCGCCTGCCGGCCGCGGACGACCCCATGTTGCGTCGGATTCGGGCTGTTCGGGGGCGTGATGCCATGCTGGTCGATACCATCAACGACTATTATGATGCCTATTACCGGGACCTCTGGCAGCCCTATGCCGATTGGCGCGTGGAACACGGCAAGGAGGTTGCGGCCATGCGCGAGGTGGAAAAGGAGGCCCTGACCCGAAAACTGCTCGGCATTGCCGCCATCGCCGGTGGGGTGCTGCTCAGCACCAGGGACAACAGCCTGGGGAATTCATCGCTGCCGGATGTCATGATCATGGGGGGCGCGGCCGCTGTTTACAGCGGTTTTCAACGGAGTAAGGATACGATTATTCACCGCGACGCCATCGCGGAATTAAGTACTTCTTTTTCCGCCGAGGCGGAACCGCTGGTGGTGGAGGTGGAAGGTGAAACCGTTCGGTTGACCGGTTCCGCGGAAGAGCAGTACGCCCAATGGCGCTCGCTGTTGCGGACGATCTATGGATCGGAAACCGGCCTGCCGGTGACCAATGAAGCTGACAGGAAAAAAAACGCTCCCTGAATCAGTGAGTTCCTGTTGGTTGGAGAGTGCAAGCGCTTGGCCTGAATGAGATTTCCAAAAATCTGAAGCGCACCCATAGGTTCGCTGGTGATTTTGGGGAAGCTCAGGCAGGTCAATGACTTGTGCTATCCGCCGGCAAGGGACTCACTGATTCAGGCGCTTGTCAAGCAACGGAGAAAGCTGTCCGGAATGGTGATGGAGAATTCGAACCCTGACAGAGAGCGGACGCGCCCGACACCGCCCGTCGAACCTGCTCCGCCCGCGGGCGCGGAGCAGGGTGGGGGGCGTTCCGCCGGGCCGGGGGGGCGACTGGTCCTGGGGCTGGGTGTGGTGCTGCTGCTCGGCGTTCTGCTGGTTCTGTTCTGGCCGCGGCTGCAAGAACCGCCAGAACCACCAGAACCGCCAGTGTCTGGTCCTGTTTCCGGGCCGCCGGTTGTAATGCCCGCAACATCGGCGGTTCAGGAAGATGCCGTAGAAAAGGATCCTGAGACGGAGCGGCTGCTGCAGTCGTGGCTGACAAAACAGGCGGCCGCCGAAGCGGAAAATGTCTCCTCCTGGGGCGGGGAAACCTATCGCGCGGCGGTCGCAGCGGCCGTCGAATGTGAGCGTCTGGCCGGCAGCCGGCAGTGGGCGGGCGCCCGGAATCAATGCCGCGCGGCGATATCCCGGCTGGATGCCCTGCTGAATGATAAACCACAGCTTCTGGCGGCAGCTCTCGAACGCGGAACGCGGGCCCTGGAGGGAGGGGATGCTGAAACAGCCGACATCGCCTTCCGCCGGGCGCTGACCCTCGATCCGGAGAATGCCGCGGCCCGGGACGGGCTGCAGCGGGCACGACAGTTGCCCGAAGTGTTGGAGCTGACCGCTGCCGCCCGGAGACAGGAGGCCGCCGGCAGCCTGCGGGAGGCCAGGGATGCGTACACTGCGGCATTGACCCTTGATGCCCGCTTTGTTCCGGCCCGGGAAGGATTGTCGCGGGTCGAGGCAGCCCTGGTTGAAGAGCAGTTCCGGCAGCTTATGAGCCGGGCTCTCAAGGCCCTGGCCGAAGACCGTTTTGCCGCCGCCGGCAAGGCCTTGGCGCGGGCTGAGAGGCTGAAACCGCATGACGCGACCGTCACTGACCTTCGTCGGCAGCTGACGCAGGCGCGGTTGGGGGCGCGGTTGCAGCAGTTGCGGCGGGAGGCGGCCGCCCATGAAAAGAAGGAAGAATGGGAAGCAGCCCTGAAAACCTGCGACCAGGCTCTGCAACTCGACCCGGCCGCCGCCTTTGCCACCGCGTGCCGAGAGAGGACCGGAAGGCGGGCCGAACTGGACCGGCAGCTGGTACAGACATTGGCTGTCCCGGATCGTCTGTTTGAAGAAGGCTCCCTGGCGGCGGCCCGGCGACTGCTGGACAGGGCATCCCGAATCACGCCTGCCGGGCCTCGCCTGGAAACACAGCTGGCCGGGCTGAAAAAACTGATCCACGAGGCCGAAGCCGAGGTCGAGGTGCTCTTCACCTCCGACGGGAAGACCGAGGTCGTCATCTATCATGTCGGTCGTCTCGGGCGGTTCCAACGGCAGCGGTTGGTGCTGCGGACCGGCGATTACACGGTGGTCGGCAGTCGTGACGGTTATCGCGATGTCCGCCGGGTGCTGAAGGTGCGACCCGGTTCCGGCCCGATACATTTTACCTTGCGCTGCGAGGAACCGATTTGAGCCGTCTGATCGAAATTCATGCCCCGAACCAGGAACCGAAACTGGCGGAGACCGAACTGCCGCTGGTTGTCGGTACCGGCCCGGATGCCGATATCCGCTTGCCGGGCGACACCGGTGTCCTCGCTCAGGTGGGAGAGTCCGACGGCCATCTTTACCTGCAGCCGGTCGAAACCGCGGGGGGGCTCTTTCATAATGATGAGCCGCTGCGTGCTTCGGTATGGCTGAAATCAGGAGATATCAGCCGTTGCGGAGAGTCGTTGATTCATTGGCGGATCTCAGGGCAACGACTGCAGGTTGTGATTTCGAGAATCGACGCGTCCGCAACGGATCCTCCCGTGGTTTCACCGCCGCTGTCAGTCGGGGCGGGAACGAACGTCGAAATTCCACTCCCGCCGCCGTCACCGGTCCGGCGCTCACCGCGACGACTGCGGGCGGTTCTGGCCGGCCTGTTCGGGGTGTTGCTGGCCGTCGCCCTGTTCGTTCTGGCCGCGGTGCCGTTTCAGGTCGAGGTGACCCCGGCGCCGGAGTCCCTGGATATCTCCGGGTTCCCGCCGGTGGTCCGGTTTGGCGTCGGCTATCTCGGGATCCCCGGCAGCTATCGGTTGCATGCTGAAAAGCAGGGTTATCGGCCGCTGGATGAATCGATAGAGATCCGCCGTGACCGTCGTTACCGGTTCGCCCTGGAACGTCTGCCGGGGGTGGTGAGGATTGTCAGCCATCCCCCCGGAGTGACGGTGCGGGTTGATGGAACCCTGGTCGGGACGACGCCTCTGGCGGGGATAGAGATTCCGCCGGGTGAGCACCTGCTGCGTTTCGAGCATCCCCGTTACCGATCGCGTGAGGAGAAGCTGCTGGTCGCCGGTGGCGGCGAGCGGCAGGGCCTGCGCGTTGATCTGCAACCGGCCTGGGCCAGGGTCCACCTCAGGACCGAGCCCTCCGGGGCGATGGTGCGTGTTGACGGTCGGCCACGGGGTCGGACGCCGCTGGAACTGGAATTGATCGAGGGACAGCGGAAATTGGAGTTCGCCGAGGAGCAGTTCATCCCCCTTGAAGCCACGCTCGTTGTTGAAGCCGGGCGGGATCTCGCTCCCCCCGTTTATCGACTGCAGCCCGCCCCCGCAAGTGTGTCCCTGAACTCGGTGCCGAACGGCGTGACGGTCGCGGTTGACGGTCGGTTTGCCGGTCGGACACCGCTGACCCTGTCCCTGGAAAGCGGGCGGAAACACGCACTGCGGTTGACAGCCGCCGGCTATCGGACCCGCGTCGTCAGAATGCAGTTCGAAGCGGCGGAGAAACGGGTTCTGGATATTCGGCTTGAACCGGAATACGGCGTCGTCTTCATCAACGCCGATCCGCCGGATGCCGAACTCTTCATCGACGGACGAAAACAGCAGCGCTCGGTCGGTCGTTTCCGCCTGACCACCCGGTCGCACAAACTGGAACTGCGGGCCGCCGGTTACCGGAATCTCACCCGCGAGGTGACCCCAAACTCCGCCTACAGCCAGCGGGTCGATCTCACGCTCAGCAGAAAAGGGCCATCCGCCGGAACCGCGGGCGCGTCCCTGTCGTCCCGGATCAAAACCGCCCTTGGACAGGAGCTGATTCTGGTTCGCCCCGCTCCCTTTCAGATGGGTGCGTCCCGTCGCGAAGCCGGCCGTCGCGCCAACGAACGACAACACCAGGTGACGCTCAAACGTCCCTTCTATATCGCCGTACGGGAAGTCACCAACCAGGAGTTCCGCCGGTTCATGGCTGCTCATAACTCGGGGATGTTCCGCGGCCGCTCCCTGGATGGTGATGACCATCCGGTGGTCAATCTCAGCTGGGAGGATGCCGCCCGTTTTCTCAACTGGCTCAGCAAAAAGGACGGGCTGCCGCCGTATTACCGGGAAGAAAACGGCAGGCTGGGTGCAGCGCAGCCCCGGGGGGGCGGCTACCGGCTGCCCAGTGAGGCGGAATGGGCCTACGCGGCGAGGATGGCCGGTCGGCGGCAACCGGCCCGCTACCCCTGGAGCGGACGTTACCCGCCGACCACGCCTGCCGGGAATTTTGCCGATGCGTCAGCCCGGTCGCTGCTGCCGGTGGTCTTGGAACACTATCGTGACAATTTCCCCCTGACCGCGCCGGTCGGCAGTTTTCCGGCCAATCCGGCAGGACTCCGGGACCTTGGCGGTAATGTCGCTGAGTGGTGCCACGACTATTATGCTGTCCAACCGACCGCGCCCTCCGGGGGGGATGTCGACCCGCTGGGTCCTGAGGCGGGAGCCCACCACGTGGTCCGGGGGTCGAGTTGGCGTGATGCCGGCATTACCGAGCTGCGTTTCAGTTATCGTCGCTACAGTCGTAAGCCGGAAGATGATATCGGTTTCCGTTTCGTGAGGTATGCCCGATGAAATTCGTTATCACTCTATTGTTGCTGCTGTGCCTGATGACCGCTTCCTTCGTGCTGGCCGGAGAGAGCGGGTCGAAACCCGGGACCCGGACCGGAACCGGGAGCGAAAAACCATTGCCGCGGCCGGGAAACGGGCAGCAACTGGAAACGAAGCAGCGACAGAAGGAGGTTCCCTCCTGGCCGCGGCCCTATAAACCGAGCGAGGAGATACGAGTGGACAGCGTGGTGCCTTTCCCTGTGGATATCTAGGCCGAGCAAAAACGCCCATCTGCCGCGTTCTCCTTCCCCCGCGTCAACGACGTACCTTCCGGTACGCCTTATTCCGCGGGGATGCGGACGCCTTGCATCTGGACATTTTTTCTCAGCCCGGGAATCTGACGTTTCTACGCCCTGCTGAAGACAGCTTTTATTGACAAGGATGACAACATGAGCGCTGGCAAAAATTTCCCCGCCGAGATGGTCTACCAGGTTTTCAGCCTGCTGATCGTCTTCATCCTGGTGCATGGCTTTTACGTCGCCCTTATCCGGCCGCAGGCCGAGGCCTTTCTGACCGCGCAGCAGCAGCGGCTGGCGCGTCAGCCGGATGCGGTACAGGAGCAAAGTTTCTACGTGGTGCTGCGCGACTATGAGCAGGAAGCCTGCCTGGTGCTGTTCTTCTGGGCGGCGGCGATCCTGGCCTACAAGGGGGTGGCGATCAGACGCCAGCGGATCCAGCTGGAGGAGGATCTGCTGCAGCTGCCGGTGGATATGCCGATCGGTCCGGAAGATACCCGGGGACTGATCCTGCGGCTGCAGTCCCTGTCGGAAGAGAACCGCCGCCTGCTGCTGCCGGCGACCCTGCTGACGGCGATTCGGCGGTTCGCCGCCACCGGCAATATCCAGGACACCGCGACCGCGGTACGGGACAGCTGCGAAGCCCATGACGACCGACTCGATTCGGAACTGTCGATCATCCGCTATGTCGCCTGGGCCATCCCCTCGGTCGGTTTCATCGGTACGGTCCGCGGTATCGGCGCCGCCCTCGGCCAGGCGCATCGCGCGGTTGAAGGAGATATCAGCGGGGTAACCCGGAACCTTGGCGTGGCTTTTAATTCAACCTTCGTCGCCCTGGTGCTGAGCATTATCCTGATGTTCTTCATCCACCAGCTGCAGCTGCGGCAGGAACGATTGACCCTCGATACCGAATCCTGGTGTCAGCAGAATCTGGTCAACCGGTTGCGCACCCGGCCGACACCCTGAATCGGCGCCGGTCGGAGATTTTTCGTGGCCCGTAAAGAACGCAATTCCTCCCAGTTCAATCTCGCTTTCCTCGATGTCATGTGCTGTGGTTTCGGGGCGGTGGTGCTGCTGGTGATGCTGCTCAACGGCAAGATGCTGACCCATCGCAAGGAGATTGTCGCCGACCTGCGGAGCGAGGCGACTCGTCTTGACCGCGAGGTCAAGGCCGGGCAGCGGTACCTGGTCGAGTTGCGCAACAGCCTGGAGCAGTCAGACCAGGAGATTGTCCGCACGGAAGGTGCGTCGCGGCGGGTGCTCGAACAGATCGAACGGACCCGCAGTGAACTGGCCGAACTGAAACGGAAAAGCCGTGCCGAGCGTCGACATGTCAAGGCCCTGCAGGCGGACCTGTTGAAACTGGATCAGCAGCAGCGTCGGCTTGCCGCGCAGCAGCAGCGGGAAGCGGATCGCGGTCGGCAGGCGCGCAGCTTCATCGGCCAGGGTGACCGGCAATATCTTACCGGTCTGCGACTGGGTGGCAAGCGGGTGCTGCTGCTGGTTGACGTCTCCGCCAGCATGCTCGACGAGACCATTCTCAATGTTATCGTCCGCCGCAATCTCGATGCCGACGGTCGGCGCAGAGCCCCCAAGTGGCGACGAACGGTGAAGACCGTTGAATGGTTGACGGCCAACCTGCCGGTGGACAGCAGCCTGCAGATCCTGCTCTTCAATACCGAGGTCAAGCCCGTTGTCGAGGAACTGAAAGGAACCTGGGTGGCGGTCTCCGACCGGTCGAACGTCGATCGGCTGCTGGCCTCTCTGCGGCAGGTCGTTCCCGCCGACGGGACCAGTCTCTACCGGGCCTTTGCCGCGGCGGCCCGATTGCAGCCGCGGCCCGACAATATCCTGCTGTTGACCGACGGTCTGCCGACCCAGGGCAACAGCAGGCCCCGGAGGAGCAGGGTCTCCGGTGAGGAGCGGCTGCGGCTGTTCAAACAGGCGGTTCGAAAACTGCCCGCGGAGGTGCCGGTCAACACCATTCTTTTTCCCATGGAAGGAGATCCGCTGGCCGCGATCTCCTTCTGGCAGCTGGGATTGACGACCGGCGGCTCCTTTCTGACTCCGACCAGGGACTGGCCATGAGAAAACATCGACGCCAGCTGGAAATTTTCAATCTCTCTTTCCTGGATGTGATCTCCTGCGGCTTCGGGGCAATCATCCTGCTGCTGGTCATCGCCCGCATCTTCGAACCCCAGGTGATCGAGCAGACCAGTACCGAGCTGTCCGGCCAGGTGATCGCATTGAAAAACCGCCTGGAAGAAATCCGCGGCGAAACCCGGATTCTCAACCGTGAACTGACTGCTCGTCAGGAACAATTGTCGGACATGAAGAATAAGCTGGCGCGCCTGCAGGGTGAATTGAACGATATCGAAGGTCGCTATCGACGTGCCGATACCGACAGCGAGGCGCAGAGCCTGGTTGCGGGCAAACTGGAGAGCGCCCGGCAGAAGCTTGACGAGGACATGCAGCGGCTCACCGCCGGCTACCGACGGCCTGCCGAGAATGCTGTGATCGGCGGGATTCCGGTCGACAGTGAGTACATTATTTTCATTATCGATACCTCGGGCAGTATGCAGCAGTTCGCCTGGCCGCTGGTGCGCAGGAAGATGAAGGAGGTTCTCGACATCTATCCCCATGTCAAGGGTATCCAGGTCCTCAACGATATGGGAGATTACATGTTTTCCCAGTATGCCGGGCGCTGGATACCTGATTCGAAGGCGCGTCGCCGGGCGATACTCAATCGTCTGGCGAGCTGGACGCCGTTCTCCAACTCCAGTCCGGTGGAGGGGGTGGTGCGGGCGATTCAGCGTTTTTACGCGCCGGACAAGCGTATCAGTCTCTATGTATTCGGCGATGATTTTGCCGCTGGGGACATGCAGGCGGTGATCGAGGAGGTGCGACGTCGGAACGCCGTGGCCGGTCGCGGCAGCCGGGTCAGAATTCATACTGTCGGCTTCCCGGTGCAGCTGATTGAGCCCCGTGCCGGTCGCGGGGCCGCCCGTTTTGCCGCCCTGATGCGGCGTCTGGCGGAAGAGAATAACGGCAGTTTTGTCGGTCTTGGGGGACTGCGGTGACCTGTTTATTCAGCCAGGTCTCCGATCCCCCGCAGCCTTTCCTGCAAGACCAGGCTGTCGGTGATCGGCGGCAGGCAGGCCGTTCGGGTACAGAGGTAGGCCGTGGTCTGCCCGTTGCGGGCTGGACGGTCCCTCAGCAGCGGCAGGTCGAGATGCCGCAGACGGGGATTTTCCACGAGCAGAAGCAGGTCGGCGGGGCCATGCCGACGAGCGACAGGGATCCAGTCTGCAGTTTTCTTTCCCTTGCCGGGGACGATGACCAGGGTCGGTCCGGGATCGAGGTGGCTGTCGAGCGCGGCAAGCAGCCAGGCGTAGGCGCGCGGGTAGCGTTCCACCTGGCCGAGATGGTTTGTCAGCAGGGTTTCTCCGGCCCGGATGAAATGTTTCAAACCGGTCAGACGCCCCAGTTGCAGCAGCAGGTCCGTCGCCACTGAAATGCCCGAGGGCAGGGCGCCGTCCTGCAGGTTGCGCCCCCGGATCAGAACCGTCTCGGCATCCCGTCCGGTATCATACAGGCCTCCCCGGCCATCACCGAACAAATCCAGCATCTGCTCCGTCAGCCTGCGGGATTCTTCCAGCCAGCGTGGGTTAAAATCGGCCAGGAAAAGTTCCAGCAGGCCGAACCCGAGCCCGGCGTAGTCTTCGAGAAAACCGGGAATGGCCGCCTCATTATGACAATAACGACGCAGCAGACGGCCATCCTGTCGCCGTAGCCGGGCAAGGATGAAATCGGCCGCCCGAACGGCAGCCTGCAGCAGTTCCTGCCGGTCGAAAAGGCTCCCGGTCCGGGCCAGGGCGCCCAGAGCCAGCCCGTTCCAGCCGGTCAGCAGTTTCTCGTCGCGATGGGGGCGGGGCCGCCGGTTTCTTGCCGCCAACAGTGTTTCCCGAATGCGGTCCAGATTCGCGTCGAGAACCGTTTCGGCGTCTCGCCTGTCGGTGTTCGACTGCTGCAGCTCGGCACGGAAGGTGAGAATTGTCCGTCCCTCGAAGTTGCCGGCCGGCGTCACGCCGAAGGCGCGTCGGGCCAGTTCCGCATCCACTTCGGGGAACAGCCGCTGAATCTCTTCATCATCCCACAGGTAGAACGTCCCCTCGGCGCCTTCCGAGTCGGCATCCTCTCCGGCGTAGAAGCCGCCTTCGGGATGCTGCAGGTTGCGCAACAGGTAGGAGCCTGTTTCACAGGCCATGGCGGAATAAAGAGGTTCGCCGGTGTCCTGCGCGGCCCGGGTCGTTGCCAGCATCAGCAGCGCCTGGTCGTAGAGCATCTTTTCGAAATGCGGGACGAGCCACCGGCTGTCGACCGAGTAGCGATGCAGACCGAAACCGAGCTGATCGTAAATACCGCCGCGGCGGATCGCGGTCAGGGTGTTGAGGGCCATCTGCCGCGCCTCTCCGGAAGGGTCGCGCCGGGCCAGTCGCAGCAGCAGCTCAAGATTGTGAGGGGCGGGGAACTTGGGGGCGGAGCCGAATCCGGCGAAACGCTGATCGTAATCCCGGCGGTACTGCTCCAGGGCTTTCTGCAGCAGGTGTTCTTTCGGGGAGCCCGGGCTGACCTGGCTGGTTTCGACATGCCGCAGGGCCGCGACCATCTGGGTCGCGCTCTGCAACAGTTTGTCGCGATCCGTGCCCCACATGTCACTGACTTTGTCGAGCAGATCGAGCAGTCCCGGCTGGTTGCCCCTGGTTGTCGGTGGCAGGTAGGTCGCGGCGTAAAAAGGTTGCCGGTCCGGAGTCAGCAGCAGAGTCAGCGGCCAGCCGCCACCGCCGGTCATCAGTTGGCAGACCGCCATGTAGGCGGCGTCAATGTCGGGACGTTCTTCCCGGTCAACCTTGACGGCGATGAAATGGGCATTGATAACCGCGGCTATCCGGTCCGAGGCGAAGGATTCGTGGGCCATGACGTGGCACCAGTGACAGGTGGAATAACCGATTGACAACAGCACCGGCCGGTCGAGTTGTCGGGCTTGTTCAAAGGCCGCGTCACCCCAGGGGTACCAGTCGACAGGGTTGTCAGCGTGCTGCAGCAGGTAAGGACTTTGTTCGAAAATCAGGCGGTTGAAATTCGGGCCGCCGTTCTCCGGCAGGGTTGTGCGGTCCAGGGCGAACAACTGCTTGAGGTCAGTTGGAGTCATGACTGCCATTGTAGCAGCAGTCAGGGGGGTGTGTCCGGAGGCGGGGATAAAAAAAGCCCCGTGAAGGAGGGGTATCACGGGGCAAATGTCCTTCGGCTTGGGGCCGAAGGTCCGATTGACGCCTACATTAACTGAAACTTGGGGTGGATGCAACCTGTTTTGTTGTCTGAATGCGGTTCGCTGAATCAAATATGATGCTTTCGCGAGAGCGCAAAAGAGAGGTTGGCTGAGCATCGGGATGGGATGGGGTGGACAAAAAAAGACCCCGTGCACGGAGGGGGGGTGTACACGGGGTCATGCCGATGAACACCGAAATGCTCACAGGCAGGACTATAGTAAGGACTCTCCGAAAAAGATTCAAGCAAAAAATTTGCTTATCGTGGAAAAAATGTGGTTCTGTAAACGGCTGAAAATTAAGGAAAATTTCATGTAGACTGACCAAGGGAGTGTGTCTCGTGGAAAACCATGAACCGACAGAATTGTCGGACCGTGTTCCCTGCGGATACAGTGGCGTCCGGTTTGAACGAGAGGGCGGGGAAGGATTTCGCTGATCCTTTTCGATCTTCGGCAACTCTGCGGGAAGATGCCCGGAATTTAAGTTTCGGAAACCGCATTTTTTGTTTCATGTCGATAAAAATTCCATTAATAACAGTAGGATATGATTGTTCATGTCGGGTTTGCCAAGGATCTTGTGTCGGGTGACATTTTCGATTTACTTCCCGGGAGAGGGTCTGTTAGACTCGGCGCACTACAGGAGGTCCTTGCTTTGGAACAGCATCTGCCCCCCACTGTCCTGATCGACGGCGCAGCGATCCGTCGTATCCGGGAAAGTAAAAAACTGACCCAGCTTTATGTGGCCAAGGTTGTCGGGGTGACCACTGACACCATAAGCCGCTGGGAAAACAACCGTTATCCGTCGATCAAGCGGGATAACGTCCTGCGCCTGGCCGACGCCCTGGAGGTTGAGGTCGCGGACCTGTTGCGGACGGAAGAGGATCCGGCCGACCAGGTTGCCGAGGAAGCATTCATCTCACGTTTCAGGTTGTTGCCGTTGTTGCTGCTCTGCGTACTGCTGCTTGGAGTCCTGGTTTTTTATTTCCAGCGCAAACCCGAATCCGTCGTGGTGTTGGCAGAACGCGTGTTGCCCCGCTATGCGGCGCCGGGCAATGTCATCCCGGTCTGGATCAAGATCGAACCGGCCCTGCGGCGCAAGGGTTACATTCTGCGTGAACACTTCCCGCGCGGATGGAAATTGATCGAGGCGAACCCGCCGGCCTCAAGTCTGGAGAATGTCGAAGGAATCGCCCGCTGGATCGTCAAACCGGGTGAGGATAAGGAAAAAATCGTCTATCTCCTTAAAGTTGATCGTTCCAGTACCCTCGGTGAAAGCCAGCCGTTTCAGGGGGAGGTTGTTATCAAGGGGGGAACCCAGGAAGCCCCGGCCCAGGTCGGTGGTCACCTGGAGATGACGATCGCCGGTTATTTATGGCCTGATGCCAACGGGGATCATGTCATTGATGATGGTGAAATGCTTGCCGCTTCAGACGTCTATGATGAGATGAGCGGTGTGCATCTCGACTGGAATTTCCTGGAAAAAGTCTGGGATGCCGGTCGTTACAGCTGGAACCGGAAAAGGAATCGCTTCGTGCCGGTCAAGAGCAAAGCGCCCGGACCACATCCCTCAGGGTCCGTTGCCGCCGACGGAACCGCTACTGCCAACCAGGCTGACTGAATCCCTTCAGGCCAGGTAAACCGCCCGTTCGTCTTTGAACGATTCACTGAACTCCTTGCAGAAGGTGTTCAATCTCGCTTCTTCAAGTCGTAGTGCCCTGGCTCCGGGCAATGTCCACAATTCACCCTCCGAGTGGGGAAGACGATAGCCCACGTTCAGGTGCCGACAGATGCCGCTCGCGAGGTTGACGGTTGCCGTCAGCGTGCAGACTTCTTCCGGACAGTCGTCGGGCAGGGCAAAATCGTGGTGATGAAGAATGCACTGTACGAGAGTCGCCGGAAAATTCCAGCGATCCAGCACCGCGGCACCGATTTCCGCATGGGTGAACTGGTAGAGCTCTTTTTCCAGCTGATGACTGGCGGATTCGCCGAGAACTTCGGCGTCCGCTATCCGGCGATACTGTTCCCGGCTGTGATTGTTCATGATGATTCGTCCGATATTGCTGAACAGCCCCGCCAGAAATGCTTCTTCAGGATCGATGACCGCAATGCCGTTGGCGATGATTCTCGCGGCAATGGCGCAGCCGATGGAATTTTCCCAGAGCATGCGTTCGTAAACGCCGAAATGTTTGTTGATGCCACGCAGACTGGCTTCAAGTACCAGGTGTCGCAGGTGGCTTTCACCGAGAATGACGATGGCGTGGTTCAGGGTTGCGACATGGTTGCCGGTATAGAACAGGGGGGAATTGGCGGTCTTCAGCACCCGTGCGGAAACCGCCGGATCGCGCGCGATAATCTCCGCGAGCTTGTTGGCGGAACCGTTCGGGTCCTGCATGATCTGCAGGGCCTTGACGGCGATGACCGGCGTCGGTGGGAGATCGCCGAGCGATTCTATGACGTTGCGAAAATTCAGGCTCATCGGCATCGGGCTGGTTCATGATCCGCTTTCTTTCACAGCATATCGGCGGATGCGGGAAAATCCTTAATCAAAAACCGGAACCGATGTATTGAGCCCTGGGGGCTCGGGCAAGTGAACCCGTGAATTTTTGCCGGATGAGGGGACAGGCAGTCCTGCCGTTCTCACCCCGGTTCAGGCTCCATAAAACATCCGCAGGTGCTTGATCAGGTGCAGCAGACCGATGGCGGCGACCATGAGACCGGCTCCACGCACCATCCAGAGTCGTGCCTTGCTGCTCAGCCAGTGGGCCGCGGTGCCGAATCCGAGCAGGGCCGGCGTGGTGCCAAGACCGAAGGCCGCCATAATGGCCCCTCCACTCAAGGGATGACCGCTTTGTGCCGCGGTCATCACCATGGCATAGAGGAAGCCGCAGGGGAGCCAGCCCATCAGCAGCCCGAGCGGCAGGGCCGACAGGGTCGGCGGCAGACTGCGGAAGCGCGTCAGCAGACCGGTCATTATTTTCATCGGGCCGGGAAATTCCAGCCGGTTGAGGTTCCAGTAACTGAACAGACCGGCAGTGCCGAGTCCGAGCAGGATGACAAACAGATCGGAGAGGACCAGCAGGACACGGCTCGCGCCGTGCAGCGTTCGGGTCAACTCCATGGTTGAACCGATCCAGCCGACGATGATGCCGATCAGTATATAGGTTGCCACCCGGCCGGTGTGATAGAGCAGGTGGAAGGGCAGTCCCCCCCGCTCTCCCTGTCGGGAGATGCCGAGGCCGGCAACCAGCCCGCCGCACATGCCGATGCAGTGTCCGGAACCGAGCAGACCGGTCACCAGGGCCATGGAAACCACGGGGTCAGTCATCGTCGGCATGATCATCCTCCTCTGCCGGGGACACCGGATCGTCATCCAGCATCCGGTATTTCGGTCCTTCCATATCGTCGAATTCCCCCTTTTTAACGGCCCAGAGAAAGATCAGCCAGGCACCGGTACCGATACAGAGGGAGAGAAAAATCAGGATCAGGGTTGAACTGAGCATGGGACCTTGCCGGGGGAATGTTGAGTTCGCGGCGGCAGGGGGCCCCGCCGGGCAAGACGCAGGGAATTGCCGACCACACAGACCGAACTGAAAGCCATGGCCGCCGCAGCGACGATCGGCAGCAGTTGTCCCGCTGCCGCCAGCGGCAGGGCAACCAGGTTGTAGGCAAATGCCCAGCCGAGATTCTGGCGGATGATGGCGAGCCCCCGGCGGGAGAGCATGATCGCTTCCACCAGGCGCCGCAGGTCGGGACGGGTCAACACCAGGTCGGAGTTCTCCAGGGCGATATCGGTACTTCCATCCATGGCGCAGCCGATCTCCGCCTCCGCCAGGGCCGGGGCATCATTGATGCCGTCGCCGACCATCATCAACTGCTGTCCGGTCGCTTTCAGCTGGTGGAGCCAGGCCGCTTTCAACTGGGGAGTCAGGCCGGCATGGATTTCATCGATGCCCACCTGTTTGGCGATCGCCCGGGCACTTGTTTCGCGGTCACCGGTTAACATCACGGTTCGCAGGCCCATGGCATGCAACTGGTCAACGACTTCGGCGGCTTCGGGACGCAGGCAGTCGGTGAGCAGAATGCAGCCCAGGTAGCGGGCGCCTTTGGAAACATGGACTTCGCTGGCTGCCTGTCCATGGTTGACGATTTCAGCAGGAATTTGATGAGGCTGGAACGCCCGGTTGCCAACCCGGATCTCTCCGTCGGGACCGTCTGCCGCCACCCCCTGCCCGGGGATTGTCCTGGCACCACCCCGCAGGGGAATGGGCAGGTTTCTGTTCCGGGCAGCGGCCAGGATGCCGCGGGCGATGGGGTGACTGGATCCTGCTTCGACAGTGGCTGCGGTCAGCAGCAGCTCCTCGCTGCTGCATCGCCAGGGGAGCAGTTCCACAACCTGCGGTACGCCGAGGGTGAGGGTGCCGGTTTTGTCGAAGGCCACCGTATCCAGGCGGCCGGTGCGTTCGAGGATATCTCCGCCCCGGAAGAGGATTCCCCGGCGTGCCGCCTGTCCGGTGGCGACCAGGACCGCTGTCGGTGTCGCCAGGCCGAGGGCGCAGGGGCAGGCGATAACCAGCACCGCCACCGCGTTGAGCATGCCGGCGACCGGATTGCCGCCGATCAGCCACCAGCCGATGAAGGTCGCCAGCGACAGTGACACGACCAGGGGGACGAACAGGGCCGCGACCCGGTCGGCCAGGACCTGGATCGGCGCGCGGCGGGCCTGGGCCTCTTCTACCAGGCGCGCGATCCGGGCAATGAAAGAGTCCTCGCTGATACAGGTCACGCGCAGGGTGACGGCCGTGGTCAGGTTCAGGGTCCCTGCGGAAATTCTGTCGCCGGGACGCTTGCAGACCGGCAGCGGCTCTCCGGTCAGGGCCGATTCATCGATTTCGGTACTGCCGCCGGCCAGTGCTCCATCGACCGGAAAACGTTCGCCGGGAGCCACCAGGACCAGGTCACCCGGGTGGAGACTGCTGCTCGGGACCATTTGTTCGCTGTTGCCGTCGATTCGGGTCGCGGTCTGCGGTGCCAGGTTCAGGAGCCGATCAATGCCGGAGGCGGCGCGGTGACGGGCGGATTCTTCCAGCATCCTGCCCAGCAGGATCAGGGTGACGATCATTGCCGCGGTGTCGAAATAGACCTCGGCACCACGAGTCATGGCAAAAAGGCTGTAGCCGTAGGCCGTCAGGACGCCGAGGGCGATCAGCAGGTCCATATTCGGCATTCGGTTGCGCAGACTGCGCCAGGCCCCGTTCAGAAACGGCCAGCCGCAGTAGAAGACCACCGGGGTGGTCACCAGGGCGGCGAGAAGCTGGATGATCTGCTTGCTGCCGCTGCCCATTCCCTGGAAAAAGCCGGCATAAAGGGCAATGGAATAGCCCATCAGCTGCATGGAAAGAAAAGCGGCGGTGCCGAAGCGGATCAGGGTGCTGCGCTGTTGCCGTCGAGCACGATCCCGGACCGCGTCGGCCGTGTGTGGACGGGGCAGGTAGCCGATGCGGGCGATGCGGCGACAGAGCCCGGCGGCATCGGTTTGTTGGGGGTTGAAGCGCAGGCGCAGGCGATGGGTGCCGTAATTGATTCTTGCATCAACAACGCCCGGCGTTCGCAGCAGTACCTTTTCAATCAGCCAGACACAGCTGGCGCAACGGATGCCGTCAAGCAGCAGGTGGATTTCGGCCTGTTGTTCGTTGAGGTGACGGATATGTGGTTCCACCTCGGCGGGGTCGAAGTCGCGTTCGAAAACTCCGGGATTGATGCCCGCTTCCCGCCAGTCACGCCTGCGGTAAAAATCCTCCAGACCGGCACCATGAATCAACTGGTAGACGCCATGACAGCCGTGACAGCAGAAGTTCAACGTTTTGCCGTCATGTTCGCTCGTAACAAGGTCCGCGGGGGGGATCGGCAGTCGACAGTGGTCGCATTGCGGGAGAGGCCGGTCCATATCAGAGGTTCAGCAGCAGTTGCCTGGTCAGCAACGCGCCGTCATGTTCGAACTCGATTTGGGCGCGCAGTTCTCCCGCCAGGCCGGCAGGAAGTTGAAGTTGATAGTTGCCGGGGGAGATTTCATCGAGGTTGAAGTTCTCCGCCTGTTCGGTATGCCGGGAGAGTCGCAGCAACCCTTTGGCGCCGGCAACCGATCGGTTGTTCCCGTCCCGCAGTTCCAGCCGCAAAAGGCGCGACTGCAGATCGGCCGAGACGGTCCAGCCGAGAGTTTTCGCGGCCCGTTTTTCGATCAGCGTATGGTTGTACTTGAGCCCCTTGCTGTAGTAGTCACGGTCACTGACCCTGGTCCCCAGGGTAGCGGCACGCTGCCACGACCAGATGAGAAACAGGACGAAAACGGCAATCAGCAGGCAGATCAGCAAAGGCGCAATGCGGTTTCGGAGAGTGTTCATCATAGGATCCGTTATTCTAACAGAAGCCCCGTTACGGGGGCGAAATTTCCGCCGCCGCTCGTGACAGGCGGCGGCCGGTATCGTCAAGCAGAAGAAATTCGATGGCCTGTCTGCCCGTTGGGACTCGGCTGACGACGACAAAGCTCACTTTCCGGTTGGCTCCCGGGGCCAGTTCGATGTCCCGTGTCTGGCCGCGTAATGCCAGTTTCGTCCCGTCGGTCGTGATTCGGGCCGCCAGGTCATAGCTGTTACGGGTTGCCCCGCGATTGCTGATCCAGGCGGTGAAGAAGGTTGCCAGCGACCCGTCTGCAAGCAGCCTGCTGCGGGCGGTATGGGAAACGGCAACCTTGAGCGTTGCTTCGGCACGCAGGATGACGGCCGTGGTCAAGACCGCCAGCAACAGGCAGAAAACCAGACCGAGCAGCAGGGTGCGGGGATTGAGCAGCGCTCGTATGCCCTGACCCTGTCGGCCGAAACTGTACCGGATCAGCCCGGGCTGCTGCCGTTTGTCCATCACCACCCGGCAGGTATCAAGGCAGCGCCCGCAGTTGATGCACTCGATCTGGTCGCCGCGACGGATATCGATCTCCATCGGGCAGGCACGCACGCAGGAGCCGCACTTGATGCAGCGGCTTCGTTCCGAGTCGGGCAGCTGCAGGGTCAGCGTACCGGGATCGACCAGGGCCGTCTGGAATCGACCATAAGGACAGAATTCGCGGCACATCAGGCGCCTGACAAGGGCCAGGTCGATGTAGACAAGCGATGAAATCACGACCAGCGTACCCCATGCCGCGGTTGGGAGTTCCCCGTTGAGAACCTGGCTGAAAAAGGTTCCCGGGGCGATGAAGTACCAGATCAGATTGGCCGCGACCAGCAGCGCCAGCAGCAGATAACAGCAATGGGTGAGAATTTTTCGCCACCCGTCGCCCTGCAGGCGGTTCTTGTTGATTTTCAGCCCGAAGCGGTGGGCGATCCATTCGGCGATGTCGCTCAGGGTTGTCTGCGGGCAGGCCCAGCCGCACCAGACGCGGCCGAAAACCAGCGTCATCAGGAGAAACCCGAGTCCGAAGGCAAGGGTGAAAAAGAGCATCAGGTAGAGTTCCTGAATGCGCAGGATCTGCCCGTAGAGGTGGAGGCTGCGCCGGCCGATATCAATGCGCAGCAAGCTGTCGCCATTCCAGCTTCCGAAGGGGATCAGCAGAATGGAGAGCGTGGTCAGCCACTGAAAGCTGTTTCTCCAGCGGCCAAGTCTGTGGGGGCGGGAAGAACTCATGGAATGAACGCGGGGGTGACCGGGGTCACCCCCGCGATCCTGTTGTTCCTGGTCACTTCAATGAGAGGACAAAGCCGACGACGTTGGTCAGGTCTTCCGCCGAGAGTTGCGTGCCGAAAGCCGGCATGCCGTTGGGCCGTCCTTTGGAAATCGTTTCGCGAACAGTCGTCGCATCGCGCCCGTAGCGATAGGTCGCGGCGGTCAGGTCAGGTCCGATGCCGCCTTCTCCCTCCGGGCCGTGGCACATGGCGCAGTTGCCGGCAAAGATTTTCTGTCCGGCTTCAATGCTGAATTGTCCCGGCCGGGTGGTCGAAGCTGAGGTGTCGGGCGCGGACCTTGTCACCAGTTGCTGGTGCGCGGCCATTTTGGCCTGGAACTCGGCATCGCTGCTCCAGCCGCTGAGCAGGAAGTAGGCGGAGAAAATCACGCCCCAGATAATCAGTCCGTAAAAAAGAATATAGAAATAGAGCGGCGGTCTCTGGTCGTGGTTTTCAACGATGCCGTCAGCGTGCTGCTCATCCTGATGATGGTCTGAAGTACTCATGGGTATCTTCCTTGTCAAGGTTCCAGGTCACAGATTCAGGAATCGGTGTCAGTCGTCGTCAAGCATCCGGTATTTCGCTTCTTCGTTCTGTTCCCGGTTCTTGCGGCTGTAGGTGTAGCGGACAATCAGAACAAAGATGATGAACAGTCCGAACGTGACGCCGAGGTAGAGTATCGAGGCCCAATCCATCAGTGTTTCGCCTCATTTTTCAGGAAATTGACCATTTTCCACAACCGGTCAGACCCGATTGCCGAGAAAGGCGGCATGCCGTCCTCGGGGAAACCGTTGAAGAGGATCTGGTAAAGGTCGGCATCGGGCATGTCCAGATCGGTCAGTTCAGGGCCGATTTCTCCCTGCAGTTTTTCGCCGTGGCAGGCGGCGCAGTGCTGCATGTAGAGCGCCTTGCCCGCGTCAAGCACGGTCAGGTCATCCTGATAGGGGTTGTGCAGTTCTCCAACCACCAGAGTTTCCGCGGTCTTGCGCCAGGGAATGCCGGTACCGAGTTTCTGCAGATAGGCGACGATGGCATCCATCTCGTTTTTGCCCTTGAGGGCGTCGATTTCCGCCTGTTCATACGGGAAGCCGAGAACATCCATCTTGTGGCGGATGTTCTGTGGATCAAGAAGATTGTTTTTCAGCCATCCGTAGTCGGGCATGTTGCTGCGCGGCACCATCGCCCGCGGCGATTCCATGTGCTTGTAATGCCAGGCATCCGGGTATTTCCCGCCGATTCTAGCCAGATCGGGACCGGTCCGCTTGGACCCCCAGAGGAAGGGACGGTCGTAGACGAATTCTCCCGACTTGGAATAATCACCGTAGCGCAGCACCTCGGTCACCAGGGGACGGATGGTCTGGGTATGGCAGTTGTTGCAACCTTCGCGGATGTAGATGTCCCGCCCTTCCTGTTCGAGCGGATTGTAGGGGGTGACGGTGGCGATCCGGTCGGCATCGGTGTTGACCCAGGCGAAGGGCAGAATCATGGTGACGATGGTGCCGACCATGATGGCCGCGGTTGCCAGGACCAGCAGCAGAACAGGTTTCCTCTCCCACATGATCAGGCCCTCCCTTCCACGGCGGTTCTTTCCGAAGCGGGAGAAACTTCCCCCCTGCGGGTTGTCATCACCAGGTTGTAGATGAAGACGATCACGCCGAACAGGAAAATGATCCCGCCGAATACCCGTGCCCACCAGTAGGGGTACATCTCGACCATGGTTTCCATGAAGGAGTAGGCAAGGCTGCCGTCGCTGTTGGTTGCCGTCCACATGCCGGCCTGCAGCACCCCGGCAATCCACAGGCTGATGGTCCAGATCAACTGGCCGATCAGGATCAGCCAGAAATGCAGGTTGGCCAGCGGGACGCTGTAGAGTTCACGGCCGTAAACGCGTGGAACCAGGTAGTAGATGCTGGCAAAGGCGATCATCGATACCCAGCCCATGGTTCCCATGTGGATGTGGGCCGGCACCCAGTCGGTGTAGTGGATAAACGCGGAGAAGGAGCGGATCGCCTGCATCGGACCCTGCAGGGTCTGCAGCCCGTAGAAGGTGATGCCGATAATCAGGAACTTGACCAGGTAGTTCTCCCGCATCTGGTGCCATTGGCCCCGCATTGACAGGTAACCGTTGAAGACGCTGCCCCAGGAAGGAGCTATCAGCATCACCGAAAAGGCCATCGCCAGGGTTTGAATCCAGTCGGGGACGGGTGTCCAGAGCAGGTGATGGGCGCCGGTCCAGAGGTACATGAAGATCAGGCTCCAGAAGGCGATGATCGACATCCGATGGCTGTAGATGGGAACTCCGGTACTTTTCGGCAGGACATAGTAGAACATGGCCAGCGGCGGAGCCGTCAGCACCATGGCGACCGCGTTGTGACCGAACCACCAGTGGACGTTGGCGTCGTTGGTGCCGGCATAGGCCGAATAGGATTTGAACAACGAAACCGGGACCTCCGCGCCATCAACGATATAAAGGATGGCCACCCCGACGATCGAGGCCATCATGTACCAGAGCGAAATGTACATCTGTTCTTCACGACGCTTGATGATGGTCATGATGATGTTGATGGCGAACGCCACCCAGAGGATAACGACCATGATATCGACCGGCCATTCGAGTTCGTGGTACTCCTTCGAAGTTGTGTACCCGAGCAGCAGGGTGATGGCGGCGGTGATGATGGTGGCATTGAAAAACCACAGCTGAAAACGTGCCAGCTTGTCACTCCAGAGACGTGTTTTGCAGAGTCGCTGGACCATGTAGAGGAACAGGGCGAATGTGGTTCCGACCGCCCAGCCGTAAATTCCGGCATTGGTATGCAGCGGCCGCAGGCGACCGAAAGTCAGGTAGGGGGGGAAGTTCAGAGCCGGTTCGACCATCTGCAGCGAGACGATGACACCGACCATGATGGACACCAGACCCCAGATAATGCCCCAGTTGATAAAGCTCCTGACAATGTCGGTATTGTAGTTCGGTTTTTCCATGGCAGCTCCCTCGGCGCGTCAAAAATGGATCAGCATTAAACGTTGCAATTCTAATAAAGGGGGATTTAATGTCAAGCAACGCTAATTTATGACCAAAACGGTCACAATATAGGCGGGGGAAAAGGAGTTTGTCAAGCTGTTTATTCGCCGGCTTCAGGAAGGAATGTCGCCTCCGCTTGACAGCCGGTGGTCCCTGTCCTA
Source organism: Geothermobacter hydrogeniphilus (assembly GCF_002898515.1). Lineage (GTDB taxonomy): Bacteria > Desulfobacterota > Desulfuromonadia > Desulfuromonadales > Geothermobacteraceae > Geothermobacter_A. The sequence continues at coordinate 105,854 of NZ_PPFX01000008.1, forward strand.
TTCTGCAATTTCTGGAGTATTCTTTTTTGATATCAGGAATTTAGATGAAAATGACAATCGGCCGAAAGCTGTTTCTCTACACCAGCTCGTTGCTGGTCGTGGTGCTGCTGGCCACCTTCCTGCTACTGGAGCGCAACCAGTCGCGTCAATGGGAAGAATACCTGCAGGAACAGAGCTTTTCATTTGCCCGGTTCGCCACTCCCGAGGCTCTCAAACTGTTTCGTGGTCGGTTCCAGGATGGTGACCGGCAGACAATTGAGCATGTCGGCGAATTCCTTTCTTTCAACCAGGATCTGATCCGGTTCAGCCTCTATGCGCCCGGTGGGCGTATTCTTTTTCAGTCGCCGCGGTTTCCGGCGTTTATCGATCTTGATATTCCGGATGACTGGCAGGCTCTCTCTCCTGAACGCCTGCAACAGGGAGAACTCAGCAGCAGGACCCGGCGATTGCCCGACGGCCGGCGTGTTCTGGATTTGCTGGTCCCGGCCCATGGTCCGACCGGGGCGCGGGTGCTGACCGCGCGTTACCTGGTCAGTTATGATCGGGTCGACCGCCGCCTGATCGAAGCCCGTCAGCGGTTTGCGCTGATCGCCATCAGCGCGCTGGGAGTCTCACTGCTGTTGGCGGCGGCCGCGGCGAGGCGTTTCACCCGGCCGCTCAAGATTCTGACCGAAGGGGTCAAGGCGATCGGCGAAGGAGACCTGCGGACCCGGATCCCGATGGAGCGAAACGATGAGATCGGGGCCCTGGCTGCAGCGTTCAACCAGATGGTGGCCAGCCTCGCCGCCAGTCGCAGCGCCCTCACCGAGACCAATCGTCAGTTGCGTCGGGCCAACGATGAATTGCGCGACATGCAGGAACAGTTGCTGCGTTCTGAACGTCTGGCGGCCATCGGTCAGCTCGCGGCAGGTGTTTCGCACGAGATCGACAACCCGGTCGGCATCATTCTCGGTTATGCGGAACTGCTGTGCGAGGACCTCCCGGCGGACGATCCTCGCCGCGAAGATGTTCTGGCGATCATCGAGGAGTGCCGACGCTGCCGTCGTATTACCGGCGGTCTGCTCGGGCTGGCCCGGACGGCGCCGGATGAGGTTTTGCCCGTTGATCTGGCGTCCCTGATATCCTCAGTGCTGGAGTCGCTGCGGCCACAGAAACTCTTCCGCCGGGTTGACCTGGAACTCCAGGCGGCTCCGCAACTGCCTGCTATCTCGGGAGATCCGGACCGGTTGCGGCAGGTCTTTGTCAACCTGTTGCTCAATGCCGCTCAGGCGATGGGGGGCAGTGGCAGGGTCGTGGTTTCGCTGGGAGTTGAAGAGGAAAACCTTGTCGCTTGTGTTCACGACAGCGGTCCCGGGGTGCCGTCTGGGATGGAAGAGAGCATTTTTCAGCCGTTTGTCACTACCAAGGGGTGCGAAGAGGGGACCGGACTCGGGCTCTCTCTCTGTCGCAAGCTGATCGAGGATCAGGGGGGACGACTTGAACTGGCGGCGGCGGATGCGGGAGCCTGTTTCAAACTGGTTTTTCCGTTATATGGCCGGGACCGGCAATCGTCATCCGGAGACCGCCCCGGTGAGGAAAAAAACTTTGACAAGGCTTCGGCCGATTCTTTAGTGTGAAGTAGAAACCCCCGTCCTCTGGACGGGGTCAGAGTCCTTTGGCTT
>NZ_PPFX01000009.1:0-16050 GCF_002898515.1 Geothermobacter hydrogeniphilus
GTCCCTGTCATCAAGACACAAAGCCCTTGCAAAAAAGGGGGAGACCATATACGTGAGTTCCTGTTGGATGGAGAGTGCAAGTGCCTGGTCTGGATGAGATTTCCAAAAATCTGAAGCGCACCCATAGGTTCGTTGGTGATTTTTGGGAAGCTCAGGCAGGTCAATGACTTGCGCTGTCCGCCGACAAGGTACTCACTGATTCAGGATAAATCAAGACGCAGCCCAATGAGTGCGGAGGCGTAGCGGCAGCTACGTCGCACAAGCGAAGCGGGCCTGCAACGCAGAGTTGATGAAAAAGCCGGCGCTCACACGACAAAAAAAGGCCCCCTGCGGATCAACCGCAGGGGGCCTTTGTCTGAAGACGGGATAAAACGAATCAGCAGTCGAAATAAAGCGCGAACTCGGTCGGAGTCGGCCGGTTGCGAACCGGAGCGATCTCGTTCTCGGTTTTGTACTCGATCCACATGTCGATGACATCCTGAGTGAAGACGTCGCCCTTGAGCAGCCAGGCGTTATCCTCCTTGAGAGCGGTCAAGGCCTCGTCAAGAGAGGTGGCAACCTGCGGAACATCCTTGAGCTCCTCGGGCGAAAGGCCGTAGATATCCTTGTCCAGCGGCTGGCCCGGATCAATCTTGTTCTCGATGCCGTCAAGACCTGCCATCAACTGGGCGGCAAAGGCGAGGTAGCCGTTGCAGCTCGGATCGGGAGTCCGGTACTCGACCCGCTTGGCCTTCTCGTTGTTGGTCGACGGAATCCGCAGCGAAGCGGAACGATTGCGGTTCGAGTAGGCCAGGTTGATCGGCGCCTCGAAGCCGGGGACCAGGCGCTTGTAGGAGATGGTGCTCGGGTTGGTGAAGGCGCACAGGGCCTTGGCGTGCTTGATGATGCCGCCGATATAGTAGAGAGCGGTCTTGCTCAGTCCGCCGTAGCCGTCACCGGCGAAGAGGTTCTTGCCGTCCTTCCAGATCGACTGGTGGCAGTGCATCCCGGAGCCGTTGTCATTGAAGATCGGCTTGGGCATGAAGGTCACGGTCTTGCCGTTGCGGATGGCGACATTCTTGATGACATACTTGAACCACTGCAGGTTGTCCCCCATCTTCAGCAGCGAATCGAAACGCATGTCGATTTCGGCCTGCCCGCCGGTGGCGACTTCATGATGCACGGCCTCGATATTCAGGCCGACTTCCTGCAGCACCTGAACCATCTCGTTGCGCAGGTCGATCATCGAATCGGTCGGAGCGACCGGGAAGTAGCCTTCCTTGTTGCGCGGCTTGTAGCCGAGATTGGGGAATTCCTCGCGGCCGGTGTTCCAGATGCCCTCGACCGAGTCGACGCTGTAGAAAGACTGGTTCTGTTCCAGACTGTAGCGGACATCGTCAAAGATGAAGAACTCCGGCTCGGGGCCGAAGTAGGCGGTGTCACCGATACCGGACGATTTCAGATAAGCTTCCGCCTTCTGGGCAATGTAACGGGGATCGCGGGAGTAACCCTCGCGGGTCAGGGGGTCGACAATATTGCAGATCAGGCTCAGGGTCGGGATTTCCGGGAAAGGGTCAACCTTGGCCGTGGCCGGATCGGGCATGATCAGCATGTCGGAGTTGTGAATCGGCTGCCAGCCGCGAATGGAAGAGCCATCGAAGCCGATGCCTTCGTCGAAAATATCTTCGCTGAATTCGGTGATCGGGGTCGAAAAATGCTGCCAGATCCCGACAAAGTCGAGAAATTTGTAATCGACCATCTGGCAATTGTTTTCCTTGGCAAAAGCCACAACTTCTTTCGCGGTCATTGAACTCTCCTTTTTTAAACAAAGAATTTGCCCGCGGCAAAGCGGGCAATGGTGTTGGTGGATGAAAAAAAAGTGACTCCTAAAGAGCCTCTTCCCCCCGTTCTCCAGTACGGATCCGGACAACTTCGTCGACCGGCGTGACAAAGATCTTGCCATCACCGATACGACCGGTCTTTGCCGACTCTTCAATGACCTCGACAACCTTGGCGGCCATATCGTCAGCGACGATGATTTCCATTTTTATCTTGGGAATGAAATCGACGACATATTCCGCACCGCGATAGAGCTCGGTATGCCCCTTCTGCCGCCCGAAACCTTTGACTTCGCTGACGGTAATCCCCTGGATACCGATTTCATTCAACCCTTCTTTTACTTCGTCGAGCTTGAAAGGCTTGATAATCGCCTCGACTTTTCTCATCTAACTACCTCCCCGAATAGATGTTTCTGATTCGTTTTGCCTGTGGCCTGCCGCAGATTTTAGCAATTTCTTTGCCCAAAGCGGCAACAAAACAAACAATTGCAAAAAGGGGTTGTTTTACAGGGAGTTTCGTTGAAAAAAGGTCAAGGAACCCCCCTTCTCTGCCCCTGATTTGTTTTCAGAAATGCACATCATTTAAACAGACTTTTTTAAATCCGTCTACTTTTTAAGCACCTGTTTTTTCCGTGTTCTTCATGCGACCCGAAATCTTGTGTTTTATTTCATCTCAGACCCGGCCCGTGCCGAACCGGCTATATCACCATGGCACAGGCCCAAAAAAGGCGCATAATAGAACACTAATGAAATCCTTGTACTTTTTAACTGTTTGATTTTCATACATTTATCATGATAGCGTTTCAAAATATAATCGGCATCCGACTTGCTCACAGCTTCAAAGTAACTATGTTTTATTCCCCCTCAGGAGACAACAATGGCAGTCCATACCGCCGGACGTTTCGGCATCCTGCAGAAAATCCTGCTGACCACTCTCTGCGTTTCCCTGATCCCCCTGGCCATCATCTGGGCCATCGACAACCAGGGGATCCGGCAATTAACCGGGGAACGGGTTGAACAGCAACTGGCCACGTTCTCGCGCAACCTGGCCACCCAGGTTAATGACTGGGTTACCATGAATCAGAGGATGCTGCTGCAGAATGCCGCCCTCAAGGACGTTGCTTCCATGCGGGCGGATCGCCAGAACCCGGTGCTGCAAACCATCACCAGGAACTACGAATGGGCCTACCTCGCCTTCACCACCGATACCAGCGGTAACAACATCGGCCGCAGCGACGGCAAACGGACCAAATATTACGGCGATCGCGACTACATCAAACAGGTGCTGGCAGGCCAACCGTTCGGCAAGCAGGTTCTGATCGGCAAAACCTCCGGAAAACCGGCACTTGTCCTTTCCGCGCCGATCTACGACCAACGCAGCGAGTTGAACGGGGTCATAGCCATCGCCATGACCCTGAGCGATCTGTCCCGCAACATTACCGAAGCGAGGATCGGTCAAAGCGGCTTTGCTTTTCTGTTGGATGAAAATGGGGAAGTCATAGCTCACCAGTCGAAAAAATTCACCCGCACCCGCGCCGACTTCAGCCGACACCCGGCCTTCCTGGCATTGAAGCAGGGACAACAACAGGCGATCTATCAGGATGAAAGCGGAAACAAGGTCATCGCCTCGATGCAGAAAACCCGTGACGGCTGGGTCGTGATCACCCAGCAGGATTATGACGAAGCCTTCGCCCCGGTCCGGGCCGCAAACCTGCGCGCCATGATCCTGCTGGTGGCGACCCTGCTGGTGGTCATCCTCGTGACGATCCTGGTGTCGAAACGCCTTGCTGAGCCGATTCGCAACCTGACCAGGGCCGCGGACCAGCTGAGCCAGGGCAAACTCGACATCACCATCGAGGGACTTGACCGCAGAGACGAAATCGGCGATCTGGCGCGCGCGGTCGACCGTCTCGGCACCAGCATCAAATTCGCTATTCAACGCCTGAGAAAGAAGGCAGCCTGATCCCCTCCTGACCACCGAACCTAAAAGGGAGCATTAATGCCGCATATCCTCAATAAATCGAGCCGCCGCCCGCCAGACTCCGATGTCCAGCATTCCACCTGGAGTCATGCGGCATTGCTCGACAAACTTGATATCGGTATTATCGTCTTCGATCCCACGACCGGCCGGATCGATTATCGCAACCAGGCTGTTTTCGACATTCTCCGGGATGGCGGTGAGGAACTTGTGGGCAACCAGCTCCTGGAAATGTTCAACCATCCCCAGGGCAAGGAATCCGACCTCACACGGCCAGGAACTTCCCGGACCCTTGAATTCCGGGGACGCATGCTCGGCTTCAGTCAATACTATATTCATGACCGCTGTTACTGTATCTTTGTCCGTGACATCACCGAAAAACTCCGCCTCGAATCGATTGCGCAGGCGGTCAACACCATGGACAATATCGGTTTCATCTTTTCAGGAATCCGTCATGAAATAGGCAACCCCCTCAATTCGATCAAGATGACGCTGATCGTCCTGCGCAACAACCTGGGGAAATTCCCCCCGGAAACCATTGAGGAATATTTCGATCGGGCCCAGCAGGAAATCGGGCGCATGGAATATATGCTGAAATCATTGAAAAATTTCAGTATGTTTGAGAATGTGGAATGCAGGGAAGTCGATCTCGCCCATTTCATGGACCGCTTCCTGCCGCTTCTCTCACGCGATATCGAAAGCAAGGGCATCTCGCTGCGCATCGACGGCTTTGACAATTCGGTCTTCGTCACCATCGATCCCCGGGCACTGCACCAGGCTCTCCTCAACCTGGTGTCCAACGCCGCGGACGCGCTGGCAGACACGGAGAGACCGACCATCGCCATCAGGCTCCGATTCAGCGACCATCTTGCCTGGATTTACGTGGAAGATAACGGCTGCGGCATGACCGAAGATGAGCAGAAAAGACTTTTCCAGCCCTTCTGCACCAACAAGCCGAACGGCAACGGTCTTGGACTGGTCATTGTTCAGAAGCTTTTAACCAAAATGAACGCCAGCATTGATGTCCAAAGCACACCGGGGCGCGGAACCATCATGAGAATCGCCTTGCCGATGTCCGACACCCCGGCAACACAGCGAAATGAGGCGGGCCAAGATGCCGACCATACTCCTCGTTGACGATGAAAAACCGTTCCTGCTCAGCCTGCGCGACGGACTGATCACTCTTGATCGGAATTTCCGTATTCTTACCGCCAACAATGGACAACAGGCGGTTGAGGTTCTCACCGCCAGGAAAGTTGATCTTCTTGTCACCGATCTGAAAATGCCGATCATGGACGGGTTCGAACTTCTGGCCTATGTCAGCCGCTGTCAGCCGGAATTGCCGGTTATCGTCATGACCGCCTTCGGCACTCCGGATATCGAGGCGCGGCTGAGCAAGATCCAGGCCCTGCACTACCTGGAAAAACCACTTGATTTCGACCATCTGACCCGAACTGTCGACAATGCCCTGGCAGAAGAAAAACACAGCTATATCCGTGGCATCACCCTGGCGACCTTCCTGCAACTGGTCCACATGGAACAGAAAAGCTGTACCCTGAAGGTCCATTCAAGAGGAAGAGTGGGCTATCTCTACCTGCGCGGCGGCTCTCTGCTTGACGCTGAAACCGGCGATTTCCATGGCGAAGAGGCCGCCTACCGGATTGTCGCCTGGGATGATGCCGAAATCGAAATGGACAGTATCTGTCGCAAACAGGAAAAAAAGATCGAAGCAACCCTGGAATTCCTGCTCATGGAAGCCTTCAGGATCAAGGACGAAGACGCTGCAGCTGAAACTGACGCCGGCGCGCAACGAAACGAAGGCCTCTCGGAAAACCACTTTGGAAACCTCCTCACCGATAAGGAGGACGCGCCACGAAGCAGCATGAACCCGGCTCAACCTGCATACAATGCTCCGGATAAACTCGACCCGCATCTCCTTGAACGACTTGAAAAAACATCTGAAATTCTTGAATATGCAATTTTTGACGCGAAAAATTTCCTCGAACACAAGAGCAAGGAGCCCTGTTCACTGAGCGGACTGGATCCCAGCTACCTGTTCCAGGTTGGTGAGGAGATGGAAGCCTACGTCGGCTGCGGAACCCTCTCCCATGTCATGGTCAAGGCCGGGCAGAAGAACCGCTTTCTTTTCTTCCGCCACGGCAGCCGCAGGATTGCCATCAGCTTAAAACCGGGCAGTCGCCCGAAACCCGTCATGGAACAATTGGCGGAAGACCTCTTCTGACAAAGACACCATTTGACCCAGGGGGAACACATGCAACAGGCACTCGATGATCTCAAGGCCATCCCGGGAGTGGTTGGCGCGGCCATCTACCAGGCCCAGCAAGGGGTCCTGGCCAACAACCTGCCCGGCCTCTTCAAACCGGAGAAACTGGCCGGCATGGGAAAACTGCTGAACAAGATATTCAGTGCCGGTCGACTCAGTTTCAATGATCTGGCCGAAACCAGTCTCTGCTACGAAGAGGCGACCCTGATCACCCGCGAAATCAGCGAAGGGCGCTACATCATGGTGATCTGTGATCCGGCGGCCAATATGAACCTGCTGAGCATGTCTCTGAAGATGGCCCTGGAGGACCTGCGGCAACCGCGTTCAGCCGCCCCGGCGCAATCCGCCGTGACACCTCCCCCGACAGCCGGTCAGGTCGTGGATCGGCAATCCCCCGAGGTCAAACCGGAAGAACTCATGGCCAAGGGTCCGCTGTCGACACCGATGAAGGGCATGCTGCAGCAGCTGGCCAACGTTATCGGGCCGATGGCGGAGATTCTTTTCCAGGACGCGTTGATCGAATGGAGCAAAACATTCCAGGTGTCGATCACCAATCTGCCGCACCTCGTCGACCTGGTCTGCCGCGACATCGGCGACAACCAGAAAGCCAAGCAGTACCGCGATCTGATCCAGAGCCAACTGAAGCTCGCTGCCGGACAGGGATAACGCCATGTCAAATGCCGACCGTTTTGCCCAGCGTATTGTCCAGATCGACGGTGTCAACCAGTTTGTCCTCTGCCGTCACGATGGGCACGTCATCACCCACAATATGGAGGACTGCGACGACCTGGCCTCCGTTGCCACCATCTGCGGCATAAACGCCCAGGCGATCCAGAAAGCCATCGGCTTCTCCGGCTTTCGCTGCCTGACCCTGAAACGACAGGGACATCACCACTGTCATATTTTTCCCATCGACAAATATTTTCTGGGCATTATCCAAAACCCCGAAACAGCCGCGACGGAACTGGTCGAAGACGTCCAGAAATTTCTCCAGACCCTGGTACGAAAAAAACCGGCACCAGCCTGAAAAGATGTATAAACAACCGCTTGAACTTTTCCCTTCAGAGGGTATCATCAGCCCAGATCGTGAAGATTCAGTTCTATGGAGGGAACCATGCCTTTCACGCAATCCGACCTCGCGCAGATCACCGCCCATGGTTTATCTTTAGCTGAAATTGAACGACAACTCGAACTGTTTCGGAATCCTCCCGAGCCTTTGAGTATCGACCGTGCCTGCACGCCCGGAGACGGCATCAGCCTGTTTGACGCCAGCCGGGAGCGTCCTCTCATTCAGGCCTTTGAAGAGGCCGCGAACAAGGGGCGTTTCAGTCGTTTCGTGCCCGCCAGCGGTGCCGCCAGCCGCATGTTCAAGAATCTTTTTCATTCCGCGGCGGCACTTGAGCAATGGTTGAATGACGGAAATTGTCCCGACTTCCCGTTCCATCAGCAATTTTTCAGGCATTTCTCAAAATTTCCCTTTTACCCCGCCCTGAAAGATTGTCTGCAGAGCAGGCGGCAACAAGATCTTGACCTGCTCCTGCAACAAAGAAACCTGGCTCCGGCCCTGGCCGGACTGCTCGAACCCTGGGGACTTGATTACGCCCGCCGTCCCAAGGGGCTACTCCCTTTTCACGCCTATCCCGACCGGGTCCGAACGCCCCTGGAGGAACATCTTTCCGAAACCCTCAAGCTTGCGGGCGCCGAAGGCGGCCCGGTCCGACTCAACTTCACGGTTTCTCCCGAATTTCTTGAGGATTTCCAACAGGCCGCCCGTCTGGCCGGCGAACAAATCCCTGCTGTCAACAGCCGGCCGATTGCGATCAGTTTCAGCTGTCAGCACTCATCCACCGACACAATCGCCGTCGATCTCGACAACCGGGTTCTCCGCAACGAAAGGGGTGAACTCATCTTCCGCCCGGCCGGTCACGGCGCGCTGCTCGACAATCTTGAAAAATCGGGGGGCGACCTGGTCCTGGTCAAAAATATCGATAATGTTGTTCCCGAACCGCAACAACCCGAGGTCATTCACTGGTGGAAACTGCTCGGGGGAAAGCTGGTCGAGATTCAGAGCCGGGTCCACGCGATTCTGCGCCGGCTTGAATCCAGCGCCAACAACGAGAATTGTCGTGCCGCGGAAACTCTGCTGGAGACACTCGGCCTGCCGGCATCCTCCCACGGGGACAAAGCCCCGCGGTCACGACGTGATCAATTGCTGCAGCGACTCAACCGCCCCATCAGGGTCTGCGGCATGGTGCGCAACAGCGGGGAACCGGGAGGCGGCCCCTTCTGGGTGGCGGGACGAAACGGAACAACCCCGCAAATCGTGGAGATGGCGCAGATCCCGAGGGATGACAAACGAGCGCAACAGGCCCTGGCAGCAGCGACACACTTCAACCCGGTGTTGATGGCCTGCGCCCTTCGGGACCATCATAACCGTCCCTATCGACTGTCCGACTTTGTCGATGAGCAGGCGATCATCATTACCCGCAAATCGGAACAGGGCCTCGAACTCAAGGCCCTCGAACGCCCCGGGCTCTGGAATGGCGCGATGGCCGGCTGGCTGACCCTGTTCGTTGAAGTCCCGGAACAGGTTTTCCAACCGGTCAAGACGGTCAACGACCTGCTCCGCCCGGGGCACCAGGTCACCTGCAATTGATCCGTTGTCATCTGACACAGACCTCTGTACCCCTATGGCCATCAGATGCCTTGCCTCACAGATAGCTCTCAGACACCCTGTATCGCCTTTTTGAAATTGGCACCCCACCGCTGAGAGCCCCATCAGGGCACCATTTCAAACCCGACATAACAGCACCTATCTACCTTGAATCACACGAATTATTATCGACATCGGGCGACATCAAGGCTGATGTCTGGTGAAAAACAAATTGAATATGAGTATACATTAGGCAACATCTCGGACAACATCGTTTTGTCCCATAACTTTTTTCTGGAGGTAGACATGAAACGTTTCATCGCAGTTCTGGTCGCCGTCGGTTTCATCGCCCTCGGTTCCGCCGCCATCAGCTTCGCCGACAATGGCCCCGAAGTCATCAAGCTGCCCGCCAAAATGGGTACTGTGACTTTCCCGCACAAAGCTCACCAGGAGCGTATCGGTGATTGCAAAACCTGCCATCACAAGGGCGTCGAAGCCGGTCCCTGCCGCTCCTGCCATGACGGCAGCAAGGCTCCGAAATTCAAGAATGCCGCTCACAAGCGCTGCAAGGGCTGCCACAAGGAAAAAGGCGTGAGCACCTCCTGCAAGACCTGCCACAAGAAGTAAGCGGGACTCGCATGCAAGCCTGAAAAGGGCGGAACCGGGCAACCGGTTCCGCCCTTTTTTTATTCTGCATCCGTGAGTTCATTGCCGGCGAACCTATGGGTGCGCCTCATATTTTTGAAAATCACATTCAGGTCAAGCACTTGCCCTCTTCATCCGCCATCACACCGCGGATTCAGGATTATTGACAAGATCACAGACCCCACCCCAGCCCTGCGGTTCGGCCAAAACCTCAGCCGTTTCGATTGGAATCGGACAGATTCCGGATAAACTTGAGCAAAGCATTGCAACTCGTCCATGCTGTCTTCCCTCGGCACGGGCATCGCTTGCGGCAAGGAGTCCGGCATGTCCTCAAAAGTACCGGTTGACCCATTTGATCTGGAAGCAACAGAAAACGCCGAATGGCGTGAATCCCTCGACTATGTCCTCCACTCCCAGGGCCCGGACCGGGTCAGACAGATCCTGCGCCTGCTCCAGGTCCTGGCCCAGGAACATGGCGTCAGCATTCCCTTTACCGCCAACACTCCCTACATCAACACCATCCCGCGCGACCGGCAGCCGGTCTATCCCGGAGAGCGGGAGATTGAGCGCCGTATCAAGTCGATCATCCGCTGGAACGCCATGGCGATGGTCGTCCGCGCCAACCAGGAATCGCCCGGCATCGGCGGGCATATCTCGACTTTCGCCTCGGCGGCCACTCTCTGGGAAGTGGGCTTCAATCATTTCTGGCGCGGCCGAACCGAGGATTTTCTCGGTGATATGGTCTATTTCCAGGGGCACGCATCACCCGGAATCTACGCCCGCGCCTTTCTCGAAGGACGCCTGTCCGAAGAGGATTTAAATGGCTTCCGTCATGAACTGCGCCCCGGCAAGGGCGGTCTCTCCTCCTATCCGCATCCCTTCCTGATGCCTGATTTCTGGGAGTTCCCCACCGTTTCCATGGGACTGACCGCCATCAGCGCCATCTACCAGGCACGCTTCAATCACTACCTGGTCGACCGGGGATTGCGCAAGAGGAGCGGCCGCAAGGTCTGGGCCATGCTCGGGGACGGAGAGATGGACGAACCTGAATCACTCGGCGCGATCACCCTCGCCGCCCGTGAAAAACTCGACAACCTGATCTTCGTCATCAACTGCAACCTGCAGCGACTTGACGGTCCGGTACGCGGCAACGGTAAGATCATCCAGGAACTGGAAGCCGCCTTCCGTGGGGCGGGCTGGAATGTGATCAAGGTCATCTGGGGAAACGACTGGGACCGCCTGCTCGAAGCCGACACCTCCGGAAAACTGGTACAGCGGATGGACGAAGTCGTTGATGGCGAAATGCAGCGCTTCACTCTTTCCGCCGGAGCCTACGTCCGGGAACACTTTTTCGGCAAATATCCCGAACTCACGGAATTGGTCAAGGATTACAGCGACGAACAGCTCGGACGCCTGACACGCGGCGGACACGACCCGGACAAGATCTACGCGGCCTACAAGTCAGCCGTTGAGCACCAGGGATCACCGACCGTCATCCTTGCCCAGACCATCAAGGGCTACGGCCTCGGTGAGGCCGGTGAAGGCAAGAACATCACCCACGCCCAGAAGAAGCTGAACGAGGATGAACTGAAAGCCTTCCGGACCCGGTTCAACATCCCGGTGAGCGATCGGGAAATCACCGAAACTCCTTTTTACCGGCCGGCAGAAGACAGTCCCGAACTGCGTTACCTGAGGGAACGGCGCGCCGCTCTCGGCGGAACCCTGCCGAAACGACAGGATGCCGGCTACCCGATGGCCTGCCACACCCGGGAAATCATCAGCGAATATTTTGACGGCTCCGGTGACCGGCCGCTGGCGACCACCATGGCCTATGTCCACCTGTTAACCAAACTGCTCAAGGATCCCGAATTCGGCAAGCTGATCGTTCCCATCGTTCCCGACGAAGCGCGCACCTTCGGCATGGAGTCCCTCTTTCGACAGGCCGGTATCTACAGTCACGTAGGCCAGTTGTACGAGCCGGTCGACAAGGGCAGCCTGCTGTTCTACAACGAAAAGAAAGAAGGTGCGATTCTTGAAGAAGGTCTGAGCGAAGCCGGTTCCATGGCCAGCTTCATTGCCGCCGGGACCGCGCACGCGAATAACGGCGTCCAGACCATCCCTTTCTATACCTTCTACTCCATGTTCGGCTTCCAGCGGGTCGGCGATCTGATCTGGGCGGCCTGCGACAGCCGCGCACGTGGATTTCTCATCGGTGCCACCGCCGGGCGTACCACCCTGGCCGGAGAAGGTCTGCAGCACCAGGACGGCCACAGCCACGTTCTCGCCCTCACGCCAACCCGGGTCAAGGCCTATGACCCGGCTTTTGCCTACGAACTGGCGATTATTATTCACGATGGCCTGACCCGGATGTACTGTCAGCAGGAAGATCTGATCTACTACCTGACGGTGATGAACGAAACCTATCCGATGCCGGCGATGCCTCGAAAAGCCGACATTCCCGAAGGGATTCTCAAGGGGATGTACCGTTTTCACCGATCAACCCTGAAAAAAGCCAGAGGCAAGGTCCACCTGCTCGGCAGCGGAGCCATTCTCAACGAGACGCTCAAGGCGCAGTCGCGGCTTGAAAAGGACTACGCTATCGCCGCCGATGTCTGGAGCGTGACCAGCTACAAGGAACTCTACTGCGACGCGGTGGAATGCGAACGCTGGAACCTGCTCCATCCAGGAAAAAAAGCGAAGGTTCCCTACCTGCGCGGCCTGCTGGAAAATGAAGAAGGCACCTTCGTCGCCGCCAGCGACTACATGAAAGTTCTGCCGGCAATGGTGGCCGGGTGGTTCCCCGGGCCCCTGCACTGCCTCGGCACCGACGGATTCGGCCGTAGCGATGACCGGGCAAGCCTGCGTGATTTCTTCGAAGTTGATGAGCGTTACATCACTCTCGCCGCCCTGAAACAGCAGGTTGAAACCGGATCATTACCAAAATCGGTTCTCACCGCGGCCGCCAGGGACTTGAAGATCAATGCCGACAAACTGAATCCGCATCTGGATTGACAGGGAAAGCCATGAAACAGGAAATCAAGCTGCCGGAAGTTTCCGAGGGGGTCAGGGTTGGAACCGTCACATCGTTGCTGGTCGCCGTCGGCGACCAGGTGAAAAACGACCAGACCCTGCTCGAACTTGAAACTGACAAGGCGGTGGTCGCCATTCCGTCACCACTGGCAGGAACGATCAGCGAAATTCATATCTCCGAAGGGGATGTTGTTGAAATAGGCGCCACTCTCATGTGGCTCGAAACCGCCGGCGAAGCCGCCGAGACGAAGGCTGAGACCGGGATGCTCCCGGAGACACCGCCTGCCGAAGAACCGCTGGGATCTCCGACTGAAACCGAGACAACGGTGCCGCTCCCTCCCCCACCCCTCCCGCCACACCATCCAACGGCGGCGCCGGTTGACCTGACAGGCATCCGCCGCGACGACCGCGTCGCCCCGGCGTCCCCCACCGTCCGACGCATGGCCCGCGAACTCGGCGTCGACATCTACCAGGTCCAGGGAAGCGGCCCCGGCGGGCGCATCAGCATTGAAGACGTCCGCGCTTTTGTCAAGACAACCATGCAGCGTGCCACCGGGGGCGGCATCACCCCGTCCGAATTTCCCGGGCTGCACGCCCAGCGCCCCCTTCCCGACTTCAGCCGATTCGGCACCTCCACCCGCGAACCCCTCTCCCGGATTCGCGAATTGACTGCTGATTCCATGAGCTACGCCTGGTCCACCATCCCGATGGTGACCCAGTATGACAAGGCGGTCGTCGGTCCCGTCGAAGAGTTCCGCCAGGCCCGCAACAACGGCACCGGTCCGAACGGCAAGCTCACCATGACCGCCATCCTGATCAAGATCTGCGCTGCCGCACTGCGAGTCTTTCCGAACCTGAACAGCGCCCTCGACCTTGCCGAGCGCGAGTTGCTGCTGCACGATTTCATCAATATCGGCGTCGCCGTTGATACTCCCGACGGTCTGCTGGTTCCGGTGTTGCGCAATGTTGACCGTAAGGGGATTGAAGCCATCGCCGGGGAATTGAATGACCTGGCTGATCGTACCCGCAGGCGCAGGATCAAGCCGGAGGAACTCGAAGGCGGCACATTCACCATCAGCAATCTCGGCGGCATCGGCGGTACCGCCTTCACCCCCATCGTCTACCCGCCACAGGTCGCCATCCTCGGAGTCTCGCGGAGCGAGATGCAACCGATCTGGAACGGAACCGGGTTCGAACCACAGCTGGTCTTGCCCCTCAGCCTGAGCTATGACCACCGGGTCATCGATGGCGCCGCCGGCGCAAGGTTCCTGCGCTGGATCTGTGAAACCCTGGAACAGCCCCTGAACCTGGTCATGAAGAACTGAAAGGCCCGCCATGAATGATCCCATCCCCCCGCAATCCCAACTGGTCGTTATCGGTGCCGGACCGGGCGGTTACAGTGCCGCCTTTCGCGCCGCCGAACTCGGCCTGCAGGTCACTCTCATCGACCCCGGAGAACGGCCCGGTGGTGTCTGCCTTTATCGCGGCTGCATCCCCTCCAAGGCCTTGCTGCATGTCGCAAAACTGATCTCAGAAACTGAAGAAGCCGAATCGATCGGAGTCAGGTCCGCAAAGCCGACGCTCGAAGTGCAAAAAATCCGTGCGTGGAAAAACGGCGTCATCGAAACCCTGACCAAAGGGTTGGGCGGCAAGGCCGACAAACTGAAGCTGACCACCATTTGCGGCACCGCTCGTTTCAAGGACAACCACACTCTGCAGATCTCCACGGCCACAGGTGAGGAGGGGCAACTTGTTTTCAAGCAGGCGATCATTGCCACCGGCTCCCGTCCGGTCCTGTTGCCCGGAATACAAACCGGAAAAAGGATCCTGGACTCGACCGGCGCTCTCGAACTGGCCGATATTCCCAAAACCATGCTGGTCATCGGCGGCGGCTACATCGGCCTGGAACTGGGTTCCGCCTATGCCGCGATGGGGACCCGGGTCTCAGTCGTTGAAATGACTGCGGACCTGCTTCCCGGCTGCGATCGGGACCTGGTTTCGGTCCTTAAACGCCGCCTGGATAAGAACTTCAACGAGATCCTGCTCAACACCAGGGTCATGGAACTGAAAGAACAGAAAAACGGCGTTGCCGTAACATTCGAGGATAAAAAAGGGAAACAAAGCAGGAGACGATTCGATAAAGTCCTCATGGCCATCGGCCGCAGGCCCAACAGTGAAGAACTGGGGCTGGACAACACGTCCATAAGGATCAACGAGAAAGGCTTTATCGTCGTGGATGGCCGGCAGCGCACAACGGAGGCCGGTATCTTCGCCATTGGCGATATCGCCGGGGAACCGATGCTGGCACACAAGGCCTATGGCGAAGCCCATGTCGCCGCGGCGGCGGCTGCTGGCCAAAATTCGATCTTCGACCCACGCGCGATTCCGGCCGTGGTTTTCACCGACCCGGAAGTTGCCTGGTGCGGGCTGACCGAAACCGCGGCACGGGAGAAGAACCTTAAGGTCAAAACCGCCAAGCTCTCCTGGCGTGGAAATGGGCGTGCCTTAACTCTGGGACGTCATGACGGCATGACCAAACTGATCGTCGACGCGGAGAACGATCGTCTCCTGGGCGTCGGACTGGTCGGACCGGGAGCGGGGGAACTGATTGCCGAAGCGGTGCTGGCTCTGGAGATGGCGGCGACCGGGGAAGATCTGCGCACCGTCATCCACCCCCACCCCACCCTGTCCGAGACGATCTTCGACGCAGCGCAGATGTTGTTCAGGGGGTGAGGTTCGAGGCTCAAGGCTCAAGGCTCAAGGCTCATGTTGTGATTAAGCCCGGGAGACAAGTGTTTCTTCAAACGTTTGGAGAATTTCCTGCATGTCCGGCGGGAGGAAAGGCCTGACGCGGGTGCGAATGGATTCCGGGACCGGGCCATAACAGGCTTCGGCGATGGAACCGGCGATGGCGGCCTGGGTGTCGGCGTCGCCGCCGAGGGAGATAGCGTTGCGGATGGCGTTTTCAAAACTATCCGCTTCGAGAAAGCAGATGATTGCTTCGGGAACCGACCCCCGGCAACTGACATCGAAGCGATAGCCGGGCCGAATCTCCGCCAGGGTGCGGCTCAGATTGTAGTTGAAGTTTTTCTCGATAAATTGTTTCACAGCAATCTTTTTTTCACCCTTTCGCGCCAGCCAGATCGCACTCGCCACGGCCTGGGCGCCCTTGACCCCTTCCGGGTGATCATGGGTTGCTGCCGCGCTCCGGGCCGCCTCCCCGAGCACCGTCTCCAGTTCCCCGCACCATTCCCCAACGGATGAAACGGGCGCCGTAGCCGGCATCCGGATAACGCCGGAACCAGTCCCTGAGGCTCTCATCATAGGGACGATCGTTCAGCAGCGCATCCGCCACGGCGCAGGTCAGCACCGTGTCATCCGTCAACCGGCACTGCGGTGCGAACAATGCAAAATCGGTTGATTGGGTCGGATGATGTTCAAAACGGGAACCGATGATGTCACCGGCAATGGCACCGAGCATTGGTTATCTCTCCGTTTTTTCTATGGGGATGAAACTCTCAGGCCAACTCCCCCAACGTTGTCGTTCTCATCGCCTTCATCCTTGACCCGGTTGTCGTAGTCAACAACGGCCAGAACCTGGTAGCTGCCGTCCACCGTCCCGTTCGGGATCGATGCATTCACG
>NZ_PPFX01000009.1:16148-103298 GCF_002898515.1 Geothermobacter hydrogeniphilus
ACGGCCAGAACCTGGTAGCTGCCGTCCACCGTCCCGTTCGGGATCGATGCATTCACGGCCACCGTCGAACTGTCCCCGGCATTCAACCCGTAGATATAGCTGTACTGGCCGATGAACAGATCACCGCTGTCCCAGATCCCGTCGCTGCTCAGGTACAGACCGACCCGGAACGACTCCTCGACCCGCTCGCTGCCGACGTTGCTGACCACCACCGTGCCGCTGAAGGACTGACCCGACGTCAACTCGGTCGCAGACGGCGTAATACTGGTCACCTGCAGATTCGGTGGAACGTAGGTCACGCCGATTCCGGCCGCCTGCACGTTGTCGTTCTCTTCACTTTCATCCTTGACCCGGTTATCGTAGTCGACATAGGCCAGAACCTGGTAGCTGCCGTCCACCGTCCCGTTCGGGATCGATGCATTCACGGCCACCGTCGAACTGTCCCCGGCATTCAACCCGTAGATATAGCTGTACTGGCCGATGAACAGATCACCGCTGTCCCAGATCCCGTCGCTGCTCAGGTACAGACCGACCCGGAACGACTCCTCGACCCGCTCGCTGCCGACGTTGCTGACCACCACCGTGTTGCTGAAGGTCTGCCCGGTACTCAGGGCCGTCACCGACGGCGTCAGGTTGCTCACCTGCAGGTTCGGGCCGACCAACCTGTCAGCCAGGAAATCAACAACAGCAACCTGCCCCGAAGACACGGTAATTGTTTGCATATCGACAGGAAGAAGGCCCAAGTCCTCGGTAGCTGCATCGACCTGCCAAGTATCTTCATGGACCCCGACGTGGTATGAGCCATCGCCCAAGGTCGTTGCCTCCAGGAGGTACCCCGAGGAAACAGAAAGAAAATTTACTCTCGCTCCGGAAACAGCACGCAGACCTGTTTCATCAACCCGGCCTTCGATCCAAGCATTTATTGGTGCGGCCGTCAGGTTTTGGCTTATCCCAAACTCCGTGGATGAATAGTCGTCCTGGCTGACGACATATCCAAAAGCCTGGGCCAGAACCTGATCAGCGGACAGCGTCCATGCCGCCCCATCAATGGACGAGATGGAAAAATCCCCTGATGCGTTGGTGAAAGATGACGTCGTGTCCCCTGATGGACTCACCGCCAAAACTCGCAGCCCGGGAATGCCCTGCCCCTGGCTGGTTGCTACCCTGCCCTGAACAGGAACAGAACCCGCTGCCAGAGCAAAGTCGTAGCCAGTAAGGTTTTGGGTCAGGATCACATCAAAATTGGCCGGTGCCAACACGACCAACCCGGTCAGAACGTCATTGAATTCCGGCAAGACATGATATTCACCAGCGGGCAATGCAAAACTGAACATTCCGGACGCATCGGTCCGGGTCAAACTCACGAGACCATTCATTTCGGCTCGGAGCACCACGCCGCCAAGACCGGTCCCTGTCGCATTGTCATAGACCTGACCTTGAACAAGGTATTGACCTGAAACAAGTTCAAGATCCGGACCTGCAACCTGAGTCCCGGAAGAAACCGTCACCGTCGCCTCACTGGAGGCCGTTGCCGCCAACCCTATGGATTCCGCAGTGAGCAGGTAATCTCCAGGACTCTGAATCGGCACCTGATACTCACCCAGATTGTTGGTTGTGACATATCCGGCAGGGATGCCCCATCTGTCACTCAGTCGAACGAACGCTCCCACGACAGGGGCGCCATTGCTGACAACGCGACCCGTCACTCCCTGTCCGACGGTTTCTTTCCCGATTGTCAAACCGGCAGTGGATTCACCGCCGGCGCCGGTCACCTTGAAAAGATAATGTCCGCTGGCATGCAGGCGGACAAAGGGATTCTGGTAGGGCAATAGGAGGGAGATCACTCCGTCAGCGACACCATCCCCATCGCGGGACTCATACAGAAGGGCGGAGGAATCACCATCTGTCACCTGCCAACGACGCAGAACCGGTTCATCAAGGTCAATCTGACCATTGCCGTCGGCATCGAGAACCTGGGTCAACACCACAGATTCTCCGGGGTTGGGCAGGGTAATTGTCAAAGCTGCATCAACTTGTTCAAATTGGCCGATTGAGGCCGGAGAAATCGTCAGGTCAAACCGGGGCTTTGCCTGAAACACTATGGTAACAGGCGTCAAGACATTCTTGTTGCCGGCCGCATCCGTCGCGGAAACGACGATCTGATTTTCCCCTTCCTTAAGTGCTGATATCTGGCATGTCCACCGGCCCGACACATCTGAAGAAACACTCCCCACAATTACACCGGGCGGCGCTGACACCGACAGGGTCGCCCCGGATTCAACCGTTCCACTCAGGGACAGATTGTCGTGGTCAACCGGCGAAGCAATCACATCGAGAGTCACATTGGGCGGAACAGTGTCCAGAATGATGGATTGCTGCAGGGAAGATTCATTGCCGGCCGCATCGACCGCAGTGACACGGAGGTGGTTGACTCCCTCCCGCATGCCGCCGAGGGTTGTTTCCCAACGTCCGGGCAAGGGCGAAGAGACAGGCAAGCTCTCCCCGGTGGTGAGGTTCCGGATTCTCAAGACGGTTCCCGCCTCGAATTGTCCTGACCAGGCCAGATCGGACAACCTGGTGGCGACAGGGAGACTGTCGGCCGACAAAACAGGCGGCACATCATCTTTCGGGACGGCCGCGACAACCGCACCGGGGCTGTGATTTCCCGACAAGTCGTAGGCCACAACCCTGAGCAGGTGATTGACTTGATTCTGCAGCCCAATGATTTCGCTTCCGGATGCGCCCGGATCCGGAAGATCGGCCAGCACGGCCGTCCCCTTGAGCACCAGATAGCCGGCAGCATCCTGCGAAATCGAAGGGGTCCAATGGAGGACCACTCCGCCATCCTGATCCCCGACCTTGTCCACTGCACTCAACCCGGTTACATCCTGTGGCGGGATATTGACTGCCAGGTCGATTTCACTTCGACAGTCCAGAACAGTACCGGCGGGAACGGACTGCTCAAGTACTTTTCCCAGGGGATGCTGTCCTGTTGAATGATCCAGTTCATACAGGTTCCCGACGGCAAGAGCGCTTTGCAGCAGTTCGTTCTGCGCGACAGCGAATTCCATCCCGGACACATCGGGGACCGTCGTGCGGCAACCGAAATCAACGGTCGCACTGCCGATACTGTCGACCGGCAACTCATTCGCCAGGCCATCACCGCCACCGTCGAGCAGGACCACGTCACTCAATCCGACCACCAGCCGGTATGCCGTCGTCGCGCCTCCCACATGGACAAGAAACCTGGCAATAACCCCACTGCCGCCACTTGGCGAGGCACCATGGGTTTGCGAAAAGACATACAAACCGGAAAGGGCGGGCACTCCAGGGCCAGAGCCGACAGCCGTTTCTGGGGGGGCAAGAGACGGATTTTTCAACATCAGCACCCCGTTGGTGCCCTGCTGTTGCAGAATGAAGTCTCCCACTCCCGAGCGCCGACCGGTGGCGCCGGACGCCAACAGCGGAGCGGCCACCGCCACCGTATCCGAAGATGCCAGAGCAAGATCGGAGACCCCGGCAATCTTTCCGCCTGAAGACGTCAGATTGAGACGGAACTGTACGGTTCCCAGCCCTTCCGGGGGAATGTTGTCCGCCTGGATTTCAAGAGCGAAATCATCTCCTGGATAGATCACTGAGGATGGCGCCACAACCCTCAGATCAACGGCATTGGCCGGCGTGAAACCACTGGCCAGAAACAGACCGAGCAAAAGAACCAGCCGTGTCAACACTCCCCCCTTCAACATAGGACTCCATTCCTTTCAGGCAGACAGATACTCACACCCAACCGGGGCGTATCATTCAGCTTTACCGTACTGACCGGCAAACCAGGCAAAGTCTTTCACATCCACACGATCCTCTGCAGAAATTTCCCCGGCGGCCATAACGACAAAATCATAGTCCGGATTGTAGGCGCCATCATTGGCGCCCAGGTCGAACCGTTCTTTGAACAGGACAAAATCCTGGTAGTCGACCTGGCCGTCAAGATTCAGGTCCGCCGCATTGAAGCCCCGCTGTGCAGCAGCGACCTGCAGCAGTCCGCCCGGCACCGGCAGGCGGCGCAAATGGGTCAACACCGACAGGGTGTTGCCGCGATAGACCCTCAGGGTCACTTTTTCACCCCCACTGAAAAACAGGGATTGCAGATCCAGTCCATACAGGTTGTTCAGATCGACAACCCCTTCGGGACTGGTCACCCCCTCCCCCACAAACGCCGCTATCGGGGCATGCCCGGACTCGTTTTCCAGCAGCAGCAAATCACCCAGCCCGGACAGAGACGCCGTCCGCTCTGCGGGCCGTATGTAAACCCTGAAACTGAGCAGATCGTTGGCCGTCGGAACCAATGTTCCGTCCGACGTCCGTCGATACGGCAGAACGGTGGCAGCAGTCCGCACTTCCAGCAGGTCGGAATAGGCGACACTGTCCGTGACACCGGATTCCCGGGTTACCGCCCGCAGATAGTAACTGGTATCCGGCCGCAGCCCCAGCAGGCGGACCAGAAAAATCCCTTTGGCCTTCGCCGCTGCTGCAACCATACCGGGGACAGCCCCGTAGGGCTGGACCCTGATCTGCTCATTCAAGGGTTCCGCCATGCCCGGATCAGCATAAATTTCCACATCCGGATCGGCCGGAACATTGGTCATCCAGACCAGAGACAGCGAGGTCGGAGTAACGTCAGCAACCCGCAAACTGACAATTTCGGGAACCGCCCGGGCGGAACCGGCCACCCCCAAAAACAGACACAGCAACAACAAGATTCTACGTTTCATGATCAATATCCGCTGTCCATGGTTTCTCCCGGACAGGTGGCGCAATCTCCGGTCGTCGCAACCCGCTTCTGCCGGTTTGACGACGCCAGGACAAAGGCTCCCTCCAGGATGCGAATGTCAGATTCCAGCGCCCAGAAATACTGCCGGTACACGTCGGCGGCACGGGCACGGGTCGGCAGAATCACCACAACGGGATTCGCAGCAGTCAACGTGGGCGATTTGCCCTCTGCCGGGCGTCCCTTCAACAGTCTGCGCACCGCGACCAGCCGGTCGTGAAAACTTATGCCGTCAAAAACCGTGGCCCCGTCGACAGGCCCCATCTGTCGTTCCCTGACGGAACGCAGGTCGAAGACCTCCACCGCCACCCCAGCCTCCCGCGCCTGCTCGAGTTCTCCCGGCATGACCCGGGCATGGTCCCAGAAATTGCCGTTGCCGATCAGCGGCAACCCGGACCGACTCCAGGCACGGATTCCCCCGGCAACGAAAAAAACCTTTTCCTGACCACGTGCGATCAGCCGGTCCCCCGCACGTTGTGCCCGCACATTACCGAGACTGTTGTCCACCAGGACCAGCAGTTTCCTACGCGGGAACTGCTGGACATCAAGGCTCTCCGCGGGAATATTCAGAGCCCCCTCCACATGACCCCGCTCGAACGCCCCCGGAGACCGGATGTCGATCAGCCACAGGCCGCTGGCCTCCTGAAGCAACTGGCTCACCCGCACCGGTGACAGCGGGCGAACCTCCGCCGCAGCGGAACCGACGAACAGCAACAGAGCCGGCAGCGTGGCCGTGACAATCGTTCCGAACCGGCCCATCAGGGTTGCCACCCGTCAACGCGCTGCTGCATGGTAAGAATCAGTCCTGCTCCCGCCTCGATCGGGAAATTCTGCCCGACCGGTTCCGGACCGCCGGCTCCCTGACGCACCGACGCACTCTCCCAGAGGCCGGACCCCTGATTGAAGCGGCGCACACTCAGAACCGCATCAAGACCGATTGAGCGCATCAGGTCAAAAGCCCGGTAGCCAAAGGGGACAGACAGCAATCCGATGTGGTTCACCCCCGGAAGCAACGTATAACTCAGTGACTCCCCCGCTGCGGCCACCTGCAGAGAGCCGGACTCCCCGGCATAGAGCATCAGGGCCATCCCCGGCCTGAGTTCAAATCCGCCGCCCTGGTCGGTCGAGAAAAACCGGCCGTGCCGGGCACTGTAGGTCAGGACGCGCTCCAGGGATGGAGGGGTGCCGGAGGCCAGCAACGCCTCTGCGGTGGGATAGCGACTGACCAGATCGGCGCCGACGGCGACCAGATTGAAGCCGGGGGACAGCTCGACCCGGATCGGCCGGTCAACCACCTGCAGGTCGGCAGTATAAATCTGCCAGTTGCCGTCCCGGTTGTCCTGCCAGACCACCGGTCCGGAACCGACCGCCGGTTCCTCCTGGCGTGCGAGATGTGAAGAAAGCACGGCACTGCTGCCGGTGGAAATATCGAGATAGGCCAGATTCGGATCGGTGGAACCGGCGCTGGTATCGGTGTAGACAACCAGGTTGCCGGACAGGTCCGCACCGAACCGTTCCCCCTCACCGTAAGTCAGGCGCAGGGCCTGCCCCTGATCGCCGAACCGGTAGATCTCCCTGCCGCCGTCCCGCCGATCGGTCCAGAGGATCACTCCGTTGTCGATGACGGGACCGGTCTGGGTTTCAAGGTCAAAGGTCAGCCGTTGTTCCAGGTCCGCGACATCCCCACCGGCGGCAATCGCGGCAAGGTCCACCTGGTAGATTTCGGCCAGGCCGTGACGATAATCCTCCCAGACCAGCATACTGCCGGCCAGGGCCGGGTGCAGCTGGTCCCGTTCATGGCTGGTAATGGCCCGGACCTTTCCGTCGGGGTCGGACAGGTCGACAGCATAGATATCCCAGTTGCCGTTGCGGTTGTCCTGCCAGGCCACCCAGTTGCCGGAAACCACCGGGCGCTCCTGATCACCCGGACCGCTGTAGACAACCTGTTCGCCGGGCGCATCGGCAAAGGAGCGATAAATATCCCAATCACCATTGCGATTGTCCTGCCAAACCACCAGGTTGCCATCGATGTCCGGCCAGGCCTGGGAGGCCGTGTTGCTGGTCAATTGCAGGGAAGAATCCGTCGAACTCGCATCCCTGGCATAAATATCCCAATTGCCGTTGCGATCATCCTGCCAGACCACCAGGGTCCCGGAGATAGCGGGATGCTGCTGGTTGGCGCCGACAACCGGATCGAGCGGGCGCTCCCGGACCCATCCGGAGACAGCAACCTGAGCGGTCGCCATCGCGTGGTGCGGCGGGGC
Organism: Geothermobacter hydrogeniphilus; assembly: GCF_002898515.1. GTDB lineage: Bacteria > Desulfobacterota > Desulfuromonadia > Desulfuromonadales > Geothermobacteraceae > Geothermobacter_A. Next base: position 23,238 of record NZ_PPFX01000009.1, read on the forward strand.
GTTCGGGTTGGCCGGATCATCCAGGCCGTCGCTCACCGAGACAGTGACCGTGTAATCCCCTTCGCCCACCACCTTGCCGTTGGCGTCGCGGCCGTCCCAGACCACCGTCAACCCGGTACCCGGCACGGCCTCGGCCTTCAGACTCCTGACCACCTTGCCATTGACCGAGATGTCGAAGGTGGTCGGCAGGGTCTGCGCCGTGGCATCGCTGGCGGTCAGAACAAGGGAGACTTCTCTCTGGGCGGCAATGCCGGCGGGAGCTCCGGGAGCAAAAACGGTCGGATTCACAGCAAAGGCATCAATGACCGGCGCGGCATCGTCGACCAGCAGGGTCACTGATTGCAGCGGCTCAACGTTGAGCGCCCGGTCAACCGCCTGGAACTCAAGGGTATGGGCACCGATATCGGCCAGCTTGAACGGCAGGGCCGGCTGAAAATCAGTGTCCACCCCGACCAGCTTCTTCCGCATCTCCTGGATCCCGCTGCCCCCTTCGTTGTCACTGGCGACAAACAGGATATTGGTCTGTGGCGTAACCAGGCAGGTCTCCCCCATGGTCACAACGGGACCGTTGAAGACCAGCCTGGTGGTGGGGGGGATCAGGTCGTCACCAGGCGGCTCGAACACCAAGGTGTAGCCACCCGGGGTTCCCGGCTCACGGTAATCGACAAACATCAGGGTATGGGTCGGCTGGAAATTGTCGTCGAAACCTTCGTCCACCCAGAAATTGTTCGGGTCAAGATGGACCCCGTCCGAGCGCACCACGTCCTTCAGCTTGAGCAGCCCCTGCGACGGATCCGCAAAAGAACAGAAAATCCAGCCGTTGGGCGGCATACTGCCAAGATTGAGCGCTATGTCGACATCCGGCTTCTCCGCGGTCGGCCGTTCGGGGGCGCTGAGAATCTGCAACTCGTTGATGTCGAGAAACGAGGCGCTGCGGTCGGTGCCGCCAGGACGGATTTCCGATTCGAAAATACGATCCGGCTTGTGCCGGGCGTCGTCATCCGTGTCGGCGAGAAAATCGAGCCGGTCATCGCGATCCGGGCGGTTGACCTTGATCATGTGCACCAGGTAGTAGGGATTGGTCTCCTTCACCAGGGAGGTCAACTCCCCTCCCAGTTCGTCCGAGTGGCTGAAAGAAACATCGAATTCGGTGAACCTGCCCGACAGGGTCGAAATCATCTGCCAGGTTGCGGTACTCACGGCCTTGCTCGCCAGATTGCCGAGGTCCACGGTCAAAGAGGGCAGCACCGGCTGATCGTTGACCGAAGCTCCCAGCAGGCGGAAATCGACCAGCAACCCCTGACTGTTGGCAACGATCTTCGGCTGCGCGGAATCGATCCTGAGCTTGTTGGCCGGACCGAAGCCATCGTTGAGCACCCGTACCGCCAGGGGAAAGGGTCGCGGCGCTTCGGTCTCCCTGGTGAAGGGATTGTCGCCAATCACCTGCCGTGGCATGAAATAGTCGAGATAAAGCTGCGCCGTCGGCCGGACGGTGATCGAATCGGGGCTGATCGGCAGCAGTTCGGGCTGGCCGTCGATACTGTAGGTGAAGTTGGCCCCGACCCGGTATTTTCTGCCGGCCGCATCTTCACCACCGGCGCCGGGGGAAGGAATAATCAGCCAGTGAATCTCGGCCGAATTGTTGGCCGCCACCACGCCGTCGCCGTTGACGGCGCTGCCATCGCTGCCGGTCTCGACAATATTGTCCTGGGACGTAAGCTTGATGAAAAAGAGATCGTTATGGGGCGCACCGGCTTCATCGGTGATGGTGACCTCGACCCGGATATCGGTCAGATCCTTGTCGGGAATCTTGTTGTGGATCACCAGTTTCGCGTCGAACGCCACCCGCTCCAGGGTCATCTCCTGGGCGATTTCGATCTGCACCCGCGCGCAGGCCGAATCGGCCGCGCGCGCCACCCCCGGCAGGCAAACCAGCACCACCAGAATGAACAACCCTACCCTCTTCATCAAACCCTCACTCGATTCATGGGCCGGCATGGCAGACGCCGGCCCAACTTTAAAAATCAACAGACAACTTCAATACAGACCAGAACGGCCCACCGTTATGAACCCGGTCGGTCAGCGTCCCGATTGACGATACTGCAGAACCAGCAGCCAACCCGCCCAGCAAAGCGCCAGCAGCATGACCAGGGAACCTGTGGCATGGGCCAGACGACCCAATTGCTGGTCGAACCTCAACAGCCCGGTCTCGGTCAACAGGTATTCCCAGTCGTGAAAACCATAGGGGGCAGAATGCCCGAAGTTGCCTCCCACCAGTGGCAGAGCACCCGCGCGCGCATCGGCGATGTAGGGAGCGATGTCGAGAAAGTTCTCGCCGAACCACCAGCAGCAGACCGATGCGCCAAAGGGGTCGCGGGTTTTCAGCAACAGGGCCGACAGGCAAATCAGCGGCACCAGCAACTGCCCCAGCGTCCCTCCCAGAGAACCGACAAACGGCCCGAACCAGCCGAAAGCCAGGTGTCCCGCCTCATGAAACGGCAGATTGACCAGATGCAGCAGACTCTCCCCAGCGACGTTACTGGCCAGGCTGCTGAACACCAACCGGCTTCCCCAGATGAGCAAAACGAAAAAAACAAGACTTCGCCCGACAAGAACCAAGCCGTTTGTGTTCGCTGTATTGAAAAACAGTTCGCGTAAGGTCACTTTGTACTCGTGCGCCGCATGCGTATCGGGGAAAGATGTGGTAGTAAAAAACAATCAAAACAGGGCTAAGCGTGACTGGCGGTTAACGATGAAACAACAGCCCCTTTTTTTCCATTGAAACATATAATGATTATAAGATTTTAATTTATCCGCGACACTCAATGCAGATATAATTTTTCGATGGTTTTTTGATTAACAAATATATTGTTATCGAATTAAAGGCTACAAACCATAAGATATTCAAAAAACCTAATCCAGTTACAAAAAATAGCAAGGCAAATGAAAGCAATGATAAAATCATTGACAAACGCTCTAACTTAATTTTTTTTATTTTTCTTTTGCAAACACTACAGGTAATCATATTAGATCCTAATCACAATAATTCTTATGTCTACCTTCTTCGTAATATTTGATTCATCTCTTAACGTCTTCAATCATCTCGGGAACACCCAACGCTTCTTGAATTACTGCATATAACAACCCCGTCGTAAATCCAACTGTTGCCCCAATTATCGTTCCGATGACGATACCAGGAACCACTCCGACACCAAAAAATGTAGTCCCAACAGTGCCCCCTGCGTAAGCACCTGTCACAGATCCCCAAAGTGCACTATTGATTGCCGTAGAGATGATTCTTTGACCAGCTGGATCAGATATTATTTTCGAAACAGCATTTTTTATATATGGTTTTGTAATAATTTTTCCAAGCTTATCCCACCAATACAAGCCAATGCTATCCAACAACAAGGTGACCCTGTTATTTACATACCTATATAAATTTACACTACTGTCCGGTTAAAAAATCAGCCAATTCCGTAAGTGGCTGAAAATAATTGTTCTTTGACATAACTGTCCCGTTTTCGATTTGAATTCACTCCACCGATGTGGGGAGATACCTCTCGTTATCGCAGGAGGTATCGATGAATTCAGGCAAAACCGTTTTCCGGCAACTGCTGCAGTTCTTGCCTCGGCACGACTTCAACTTGTGTGTTCGTCGCTACCGTGGTGATTACAGAGCCAGAACATTCTCGACGTTCGACCAGTTTTTGTGCCTTGCCTATGCCCAGATAGCTGGGCGTGAAAGCCTGCGCGATATTGAAACCTGCTTGAATTCACACCGAGAGAAGCTCTATCACATTGGCTTTCGTGGTTCCGTTTCCCGGTCAACTCTTGCGGACTCCTGTGAGCGTAGAGACTGGCGTATCTTCCAGGACTTCGGTCATGTTCTGATCCGCATGGCCCAGCAGCTTTACTGCGACGATCCCTTTGTCCTGGAACTGGACCAGCCACTTTATGCGTTCGATTCAACGACCATCGATTTGTGCCTGTCCCTGTTCCCTTGGGCAGAGTTTCGAACGACAAAGGCGGCTGTGAAAATGCACACGCTACTTGACCTGCGGGGAACAATCCCAACCTATGTCGCTGTCACCACAGGCAAGGTTCATGATGTCCGTATGCTTGACGCATTGCCGGTGACTGAAGATGCCATTTACACCATGGACAAGGCCTATACGGATTTCTCGCGGCTCTATGCGCTTCATCGACAGGGCGCTTTTTTCGTGATCAGGGCCAAGGACAACTTGCGCTTCAAGCGACTGTATTCAGCAGCCAAAGACAAGGATGGCGGTATCAGAGCCGACCAGACCATCGTCCTGGTGACCTACAAGTCGAAAAAGGACTACCCCGAAAAGCTTCGTCGGGTCAGTTATGTTGACAAAGAACGAAACAAGCGCCTGGTGTTTTTGACCAACAATTTCGCAATCCCTGCGACAACCGTTGCCGAAATCTACAAGCAACGTTGGTGTAGGTTTTCTTGTTGCCCCGGTGATCGTAGCTGTAGCTGAAGTCCTTGACGATGCCGTCGATGGTCACAGTCTCGGAGATTTTGCGGTTGAGATCATCATAGCCGATAACGCCGCTGACGACGGCGTTGGCGTAGCTGACCAGGTTGCCGACTTCGTCATAACCGAAGCTGTCGCTGCTCCCATCCTGGTAGACCACCTCGACAAGGCGCCTGGCGGCATCGTAGCCGTTCCAGGCGATTGCTGCTGTATATGGTTGTAAAAGAACGATCTTGCTTTTCGCCAGCAGAAAAAAACTTATATTTTCCCTCGTCTCAGCCCCATTAAAAGGCGGCTATCTCCTACCCTCATTATCCTTATTGCAAAAGTCGTAATATCGAATAAGCATTTTCTCTAAAAACATAATTTTTCTTACCATGATCACAAAGATCAATATGACTACAAAAATACTAATAGGCAAAGAAAACACAAGCCCACAATACAATCCGTTATTAAAATACAATTCATTTTGCACCGATATATTACCACCAAAGGACAGTGCATAGGTTACTGATTTATAATATTCAAACGATGCATACAATGCGATAATTAATAAAAATACAGCAATTATAAAATATTTTATTGTATTGTTTTTTTTGTTCCTCAACTTCACTATATAATTATCATCCGAAAACACGCTATTCATAACCTACATCCCTTTTTATTGTTTTCACATTTTTTAGATGCTTTTATTGCAGCCTCTCCTATATCTTCAATAATTTCTCCTGTAGCCATCATATCAACTAAACCATCAACAGCTAGCACAAGCGCTGGAACAGCCCCGCCAACCCCTAAAACTACAGCCATCCCAACTACGTCAACGCCCCCATGAACCCACATCATCTTCTGTGCCTGAACTTGATAGGCAAGCGCCTGATTTTTTATACTTTCTTTACACCTATCGACATAATAATCGCTTACAATATCTTCACTACTCATAACTGGGACATCAATCACATAATCTGACACATTTGCACCATCAGACAGATCCAATCCTGCAACAATTAAATTCTGTATAGTTCCTATAATTGGGACGACACTAATAACATCTGTCACTACATTTAGGCCAAAATTGTCGAAGTTATTAATAGGATTTGAATATCCATATGTGTAACAATTATATCCAGCAAAAATTCCCATAGGGTCATATGTATAATATTTCCCCAACTTGGGATCGAAATATCTCCACCAGTTGTAATGCAGCCCCGTCTCCGCATCAAAATACTGCCCTGGAAAGCGCAGGTTGTTTTCTACCGTTGATGCCGGGTCAATCACCGCCAATCCGAAGGCCTGATAGCCCGCGCTCCACACCACATTACCACTGGCGTCGCTCAGCCGTTGCGGCGTCCCCAGGTGGTCGTTGTGGTAGTAGTAGACCGCCCCGCCCTGCCGCATGTAGAGCGGATCGGTGCCCCACAGGCCGCCGGGCTTCCAGCCGTAGGCCTTCTGCAGCATCCCGGCGCTGTCATATTCCCCGACCAGGCCCTCGTCGGCGTAGACATAGAGGGTGGTGACGTTGGCGACAACCTTCTTCACCCGCCGGCCGAAGGGATCGTAAAAGTAACTCGCCACCCGCCCGTCCGGCAGGTGCACCCGCTCCAGGCGGTTGCGGCTGTTGTAGACGTACTCGGTAACAACCACGCCCCGGGTTTCTTTGACGGTGTTGCCGTTGGCATCGTAGGCGTAGTTGACCGGAACCTGGTCGTTGCCGGTGTAGCCGAGCAGCTCGTTGTTGGCGTTGCTGCTCCAGCTGCCGCTGGTCCAGGCGCTGATGAGCCGGTTGCCGACCCGGTCGTAACTGTAACTCTCATCCTGCAGACCGCTGCCGGCGGGATGGTCCGCGCCGGTCAGCTGATAGGTCAGGTCGTAGCTGTATGCGGTACTGCCGGCGTTCCCCGTCATGGCGGTGATGTTGCCGACCTTGTCGAAACTGTAGCCACGCTGAAACAGGGACCCGCCAGAACCGCTTGTGGTTATCGACTCCAGCCAGCCCACGGCGTTGTAGGTGTAGTCGGTGGTGACGCCGTTGGGGAAAGTGATCCGGCTGAGGCGGGTCTTGTCATACCCAAAACCAACGCTGTGCCCGTCAAAGCTGACACCAGCCAGGCGGTTGTTCTTCAGCCAGGCATAGGTATGCACGATGCCTTCGGGGCTGGTGTAGGTTTTCTTGTTGCCCCGGTGATCGTAGCTGTAGCTGAAATCCTTGACGATGCCGTCGATGGTCACCGTCTCGGAGATTTTACGGTTGAGATCATCATAGCCGATAACGCCGCTGACAACGGCGTTGGCGTAGCTGACCAGGTTGCCGACCTCGTCGTAGGCGAAGCTGTCGCTACTCCCGTCCTGGTAGACCACCTCGACCAGGCGGTTGGCGGCATCGTAGCTGTAGGTTGTCACCTGTCCCCTGGCGTCCCGCACCGTCTTCAGCAAGCCGTTGGGATAGTAGCTGTAAGTGGTTGTCTGCCCCAGCGGGCGTGTCTCCTTGACCTTGCGGTTCGCAAGGTCGTATTCAAAGCTGGTGCGGTTGTTTTCCGGGTCGGTCAGGGCAATGAGATTGCCGCGTCTGTCATAGGTAAAGCTGGTGATGCCGCCTTCGGCGTCGGTCTGTTCGATCACCCGCCCGAGAGGGTCGTAGCGGTAGCTGGTGGTATTGCCGTTGGCATCGGTGCGGCTGACGATGCGGCCCGCCGCATCGCGCGCCAGACTGGTAACCTGATTGAGCGGATCGGTGATTCCGATCAGACGACCGTTCTTGTCGAACTGGCTGCTGGTGGCCTGGTTGAAGGCGTCGATGACCTTGGCCGGGTCCCGGTTGCTGCCCCCGCACGTGCCGCAGGCGGCGGTGGCGTATTCATAGCGGGTCTGGTTCCCCTCCGGATCAATCACGGCAATCAGCCGGTTGGAAGCATCGTAATCGAGGCGCGTCACCGCATCATCGACATGCGGAACGCCGGCTTCACTGCCCGGAGCCTTTTCCCGGATTTCAACCAGGTTGCCCTCGCCGTCGTAAACAAATTCCCGGCGATTGTTCAACGCATCGACGATGGCGGTAACATGTCCCTTGAAATCGGTTTCGAAATGGCTGGTGCGCAGCAGGGCATCGGTCACGCTCTGCAAGCGCCCCGCCTGGTTGTAGGCAAGCACTGTCTCATGGCCGAGGGGGTCGCGGATCGTAACCGGGTTGCCGTGCCCGTCGTTGACGATCTCAGTGCGGTTGCCGTTGGCATCAATGCTCGCCGCGACATGACCGTACGGGTCGTATTCGAGCCTGCTGCGATTGCCAAGCGGATCGACAATCGCGGTGGGCAGTCCGAGATCGTTGTACTCGATGGTTGTGGTGGCGCCATCCACGGTTACGGTGGCCAGCTCCCCGAACGGCGTGTAGCCGTACTCTGTAACCGTCTCTTCCGGCAAACCCGCCGCCTGGATCTTTTTGATCAGCAGGGTACTGCTGCGATCGTACTCGAACTTGGTGATAACCCCGAGCGGGTCCACGATGGTCAGCGGCTTGTTACGCGCGAAGTAGGTGAAGCGGCTGACGTTGCCCTCACCGTCGATGATTTTGGTGACGTTCTGCCAGTCGTCGCGATAAATCTCCGTGGCATTGCCGGCGCTGTCGTAATGAATTTCCTTGTAATCGAAATTCTCGACCTTCCTGACCTGAACATTTTCCGGATCAAGCCGATATTCGGCCAGCAGCATTCCGCTCTTGCCGAAAACCTTCTGGGTCGTATAACCGTTGGGCGACCTGATCCAGAACTGGCGGTTCTTGAAATCATACAGAAAGGATTTGATGTGCCCCTCGGCCGACTGGCCGGCCTGCAGTTTTTGTGTGCCGACGGGATCGATAACCTGCTTGACGATGCCGCGATCGGGGTAAAGGTATTCTATTGTATAGGTCTCGCCGGGAGACGTGGTTTTGCTGAGCATCCCGTGGAAGTCATTGTAGGTGTAGGATTCCAGCCGGCCGGTCCAGTCTTCCACCTCGATCAGTTGACCGAGTTGATTGTAGCGGTACTGCACCGTTCGGCCGAAAATATCGGTGATGGAGTCGATCCGGTAATCATCGTCGCTGTAACCAAAGGTCAGAACGGCCTGACCGGCGTAATTTTCAACGATCGAAATCCGGCCCTGGGCATCGTAACGGATGTTCAAAAAATTACCGATGGCATCCTCAAGCACCCGCAGTTTGCCATCTTTGTCGAATTTCAGTGTTCTCCCGCCCTTTTCGATGACCTCATAGCCGGTGAACGTTTTTTTCATGACCGTGCCGGCAGCATCAATCACTTTCCAGTTTTTATTCCTGAGCGGGGTTGCGGCTGCAGCCCCGCCGGATCCCCCCCCCCCCACCACCGGATAGGGCTTGGGAGCCCCCCGACGAATGAAAATTGCGGAAATCATTCAGGACGCCATTTCCGTCCAGGTAGCCATAGCCGAGTTTAATCTCGGCAAAGAAGAGACTGTGCCACCCCCGCCCCAGGGGCGTCTCCGGGGGCAGGTCGAACCGGGGCGGCTGCACGGCCCCGGTTGCGGTCGGCGGAGGGAGAGGCGCGGGAATCTCTTCCGGCGGGGATGAGGGCGGAAGCACAGTGATGGACCCTGTTGAACCGCCTGTCGGGGATATGGCAACGCTGCCCGTTACCCCCCTGTACGTCGTATAGGCCGCAGTCGCATAATAAAATCCATGCAGCGGCTCATTTGAAGAAAAAGTCGAATTTCCGGCTGTGAGGCCCAGTTGGGATTTGCTCCAGAGCAAATCATTGAAGGGTGGAACGATCACGTTGGATCGATAATTTCGTTCAAAAACAACCGGGAAGCCACGATTGGGCACTTTCAAATCCGTGGAACCGGTAACATAGGTCCCCTTGGTCAGGATGACGCCACTGCCGGTCGCCTCACAGCTGTCGGGAGTTTCACAGGAAGGGCCACTGCAACTGGCAAAGAAACACTTGGCGTTGTCTCCTCCGATCGGGGTTGCGGCGCCACCGGGCGAGCTCCCCCCGGAGGACTGTCCCCCCCCCATGACAGCGTTGCTGTACTCCTCGGCGGAAGTCATGCCGCCAACAGGCGCAGTTGACTGCTCACAACTTTTGGAGGCAACCACCCGGTAGGATGCCTCTCTCCCGACCACCCGTTCATTGAGGGCGCCTTCGCACAGGACAACCTCCCACTGGGAGTCAATCGTTGCGCTGCTGGAACAGGTTCCCGCCAGGGCCGCTCCTCCCGAAGCGGCAGACAACCACAAAACAGGTAGAAAAACAGATATTTTCAGCAAATGCCGCAACATTATTGCGCCCTCCGGGTAATTCGGTACGGAACCACAACCCGCTCCATCGGTCCCAGGTTCTCAGGAAATTCTCCCAAAACCTCGATTTCGTACTCGTCGAAAGTCGGCGGATAGTTCAATCCCTTGAATTTGGCGTTGATGAGACCGTAATTGGTGATGACAAACTCACCATTGTAAACCTCACCCGGTTCAAGGACCGGCAGATTGGAAATTGGCGGTTCGACGACAATAACCGCCGTCGGAACGCTGGTTTCAAATGTCTGTTTAATCTGGATTTCATAACGGTCCTCGATGGTGACCTCGGTGACGCTCCACTCCACCTCGACCAGGGTGACTTCGAGGGCAACCGGGACCGTGACGGTTTTTCCCGGATAGATGGTAAAGCTGGAACCGTAGCTGACATGCCCGGGCGCGGTCACCCGGTAGGAGTAACGCCCTTCCGGGAGATCGTTTTTTACCACCGTGCCCGAAGTTCCGGTTTTCAAGGTGTAGATCAGCTCGGGCTGAAGCTGATTCTGAACGGTGATCGTCGCGCCGGCCACATCTTCACGCAACTCGTTCAACACGTCGAAGAGCACTCCACCGACGGCGTTGGAGGTAACCGTCACCTGCAGATGGTAGGTGTAGGAAATGTGGTTGCCCGACCGGACGATAATGCGATCATCATAGACACCGGGCTTGATGTCGGCATCCGGCTTGATCAGCACACCGACGGAACGACTCTGACCCACCGGGATATCGCCGAGGGCGGCGGGACTGGCCAGCACCATCCACGGGGTCGAGGGAGGCACCAGGTGCACTCCAGAGAGGGTTTCCAGTCCCTTGTTTGTCAGCATGAAACTCTTCAGTTGCTGCGTCCCGCGTACCAGGCCGGTATCGATCAAGCTGGGCGAAGTGGAAATCAGCGGAATGTTGTCATACAGGGCGATATTGGCCGAAATGCGTCTGTTCAAGCCGGCGTCGGTGTCAACCCCAAGGGTGACCGTCGCCGTATCGGGAGCATCCTGGGCAGCGCTGATACGCAAGGTAACCGTGCGTTTTTCATCCCCCCGCAGAACCGGGTCGCCGACATTGAGCAGCATGGCGGTAATACCGTCGCCGGCCGTGGCGTTCAGGCTGAGACCCGTGAGCGGGGCGGCACTGAGGTTCTGCAGAACGATCGGCACATCATGCGAAGTCCCGCGGGCCAAGCGCAGATCGATACGCGACGGGGCGACATGCATGGCGATGATGTCGAAACTGTCCTGGACCGTGCGATCGCTGAGATCGGGATGTACCGCCCAGACATTATAGTGCCCCGCTTCCTTGTTCTGCGGCCTGAAGGTCTGGGAGAAATGACCGGTGGCATCAGTGGTGACATCGAAGAAACGATCGAATCCCTTGACCGACACACCGATGCGAACCGGCACGTAGGGCATCGGTTCTCCGGACAGGGTCGAGGTTGCCACCCCGCGGATTACGATCGGTTCGCCCTGCCGATAGGTGTCCCCGGCAACTTCGGCGACCGCTCGATAGGAGACATCCTCAATGAGAGCCGCACTGCGCTGCCTGATACCCGGTGCAATAACCTGATCGGACTGCTGATAGTGATAGTAGATCTGCTCGACAACCGCTTCGAGAAAGACCCGATAAGGCGCGGTCGGCGGTACGGTGAAGGTGATCGGGTCGCTGAGGAAGGTTTCACCGGGAGCGATTCTGGCCGTGGCGAAATTCCCTGAATTGACAACCGAACCGGTACGCTGATCCAGCCGTCCCTGGGCCAGGACATTGCCGTCCTGATCCTTGAGATAGACCCGCACCTTGCCGGTCGGGCCACCATTCTCGCTGGTGACAATGTCCATCCGGGCACTGCCGAGGTTGTTGAATTTAAGCCGTACCTGGGCCTGGCTACCACGCATGAGCGGCTCGTTGAAAATCTCGAGCGCGGTACCTGAACCTTGAACCAGAACCCGACTGGTCCGAGTGATTTCAACCCTGGTTCCGCTTGCAGGAGTCAGAACCGCCGTACAGAGAACCGCAACCTCATTCCGGGCCAGCGAATCGGTGACCGCGACCTTTTCAACCCTGGTTTCACTGCCGGACGCGACATTGAAAGGACCGTCCAGGGAACTTTCGGGCAGGGAACCGACCTTGAGCCGGACCTGATCGACCGACACATCGGTCGTGCTGGTCATGATCACCGGAATGGTCTCTGCCAACCCTCTCCTCATGCTGGTCCCATCCGGGATACCGATCTGCAAATCGGGAAGGACCGCAGTGCGGACCGGGCTTTCAAAACCGTTCCCGGCCACCACGGAAACCCCATACTCCACCGTTCCACCATCGTAATAGGCATCCGTATAACTCAGGAAGCTGACCGGCAGCAGGTCCTGGTTCAGTTTGCTGCCGTTACGATAAAGATTGATTCCCTGAACATCCCCTGCGGGGACGGCCCAGCTGAGCACCGGACTGCCGCCACTGTAGTGAACGGTAAGTCGGGTCGGCGGCGGAACCGTGAAGCTGATCTGACTGGCCGCGGAGAGAGGACTTTCGTTCCCCAATGCGTCGAGGGCCGACACGGCGTACCACTGGGGATTACTGTCGGGGGCCGGATCATAGGCTTCACCGGCGGCGACCGTGGCAACCGGAGTCAGCCCCTGGGTGCTGGAGAAATTGCCGGCCGCGCGATACAGGTTGTAGGCTGCGGCATCCGTGCTTTCAGTGAAGGAGCAGCGAACCCCGTTACCGGTCAGGGCGACGGAAAGCTGGGCCGGGGACGCGGGGGGAGTACGGTCCGAAGTTTCACTGGCGACGACGCTCAGGGGACCTTCGCTGCTGTCCGTACCAACCACCCGCACGGCCGAAACAGCGTATTCGTAGACCCCGTCCGCGGGCGGCAGATCATCATAATAGGTGGAAACAACCTCGGCCACGTAGCCGCTCCAGTCAGCCGCACCGGCAGGGCGACGATAGATGCGGTAGCGATCGCCGTCGGCGACACCGGCCCAGGCCAGGCTGATCACACCGGCTTTCCGGGCGGCCGTGGTCAGCTGGGCCGGGGCGGACGGCTGCGGTGGCGTGCCGATGTAAAGCTCCAGCCGTTGACCGGAAACAATGTTGGCCGCTGTGTTGCCGAAGGTGTCCGTCAGGTCATTGATACTGAACGCGGCGACCCCGGCCGCCAGATGCTCGAAAGAGATCTCACCGTTCCAGGCGGTGGCGTCAACTCCGGTCAGGGGAATATCGACGGCTGTTCCCGCCGCATCTGTCAGGGTCAAACGGGGTGCCGTGCCAACCGGAACCTCGTCGAGAGTAAGCTGCAGCGTATGCACGCTCCCGTCAACCGGAGCCAACGCCGGCAGGCCACTGATGGTCGCCCGGGGCGCCTGCACATCGAGAACCGGCCCGACGCCGTTTTGCTGCCCACGGTTGCCGATCTGGTCCTTGACCGATACCTGCCAGGTTGTCGGCCCATGGGGACTGCCCCCGGTGATGGTGAACTGCCCATGATACCGCAGTGGATTGCCCCCATCCTGAACCAGAGCAATCACGATGGGGGACCCCTGTACCGGCTCAAGGCTGAGAAAGGGAGGCTCCAGCAACGGCTCATCGACGCTCAGGGCAACAGAGGCGCTGCCCGGGCCGGCGGTCGTCCCGTCCGCACTCTGGTTCGAGAAGGTGAACTGAGGAGGGTTCACAACCGGCGCCCGTCGGTCGGATGCCAGATTCAGTTCGACCGAAGGGGGACTCTCATTCTGACCCGTGTCCAGGGCAGTCACGACATAGGTGTGCGGCAGATCATCGGGGGGAATCAGATCGTCATACAGGAAGCCGATGGGTGCGTTGTTCTGCCTTTGGCCATCCATGTAGAGATTGTATCCGGTCGGCGTTTCCCCCTGCCCGGCACTCCAGGTGAACTGGATTTTTCCTCCCAGCTGCAGTTGGCCGGAAAAATTAATCGGCGCCGCGGGCGCCCCGGTATCCACCACAACGGAAATCGGAGCACTGAAGGCGCTGTCTCCTCCCCGATGCGAAGCCTTCACCGACAGGACGTTGGCCCCTTCCTGCAGTTGAACATCAGGAAAACTGAAACTTCCCGAGGCACTGGTCGTGGCGGAGGCAACCAACTGACCGTTGACCTGAAGCGACACAACCGTAAATAGCGGCGCCTTGCCGACCACGGACAGGCTCGGATTGGCGGTGGACATGCCATCCGCAGGCGAGGTGATGGCGAGCAATGCGGGATCGGACGAGGGCGCCGCCAGGTTGACAGTGACCTGGCGGGTTATTTCCGTCAGGTTGCCGGGCTGATCGGCGGCAACCAGCTTGATGGCATGAGGGCCGTCCTGTTCCGCAACTACGTTCCAGAAGTAATTGATGGCGGTCGTCCCCCGGGCCCCGGAAATTTCCCTGCCGTCAATGAAGAGCTTGATCGAGGTGACCTGACTTTCGGCATCGGTGGCGCTTGCACTGATTGTCATCGGCGCCGTAATGATCTGTCCTTCCGCGGGAGCGACACCGCTGATCACCGGACCGACGGCGTCCTGACGGGGTGTTGCGGCTACACTCTCGAACAAGGGGTTTTCCGCACCGAACCTGTTCACGGCGATGACCGCATACTGATAGACGGTACCGTTGACCAGCATGTCGTCGACATAACGGGTCTGCGTTCCGGCATGAACCGGGGTCATACCGCCGATTGAATGTTGCTGCTGATCGGAAGCCAGACGATAAACCTTGTAACGCTGCAGATAATCCGGATTGACAGGATCCCACGACAAGGTGACTTTTTCCTTGCCCGCCTCGGCCGTCAGACCGGTGGGATTACTCAACGCGGTCACGACCTCGATCACGGAACCGGCACTCTCGTGCCCGCTTTCATCAACAGCGGTCACTTTGACTTTGACCCGCAGGTTGTCGGCAAGGCCGGTCAAGGTGTGGCTGGTCACCGTTTTCACGAGGTCAGTGCCGGCGTCATAACCGTCATAGGCAGCGCCGATCGCGGCACTGTCGACATAAACCCGGTAATGATCAAGATCCCCGGCCGAATCGATGCTCTCCAGCCAGTTGACAGTGACCGTGTTGTCATTGGAGGCAGGCACCTTCACTGATCCGCTCATTCCGCCGACATCTTCCGGAGCCATGGTGTCAAGCGGAGCCTGACTGACAACTTGAAGGTTGCCTGAATCAAAGTTCCCTACAGCATCAACCGGCACCACGGCAAAATAGTAAGTCTGTCCGCGGCCAAGCCCCTCGTTGACATAGTGCCTGGTACCCCGGTTGACGGTGGCTTTGGGTGTCAACCCACCCAGGTCGGCAGCCGTGAAAGGAGCTGTTTCACGATAAACGCGATAATAGGCCAGGTCGGCCACCGCGCTTTCATCATAGGTCGGCCAGTCCAGGGTGATCCGGGTACCCGGTCCGGATCCGTCAGCCGAGAGAACCCCTGCGGCCAGGGGCGGTGGGACGGCACCGTCATAGACCAGGGTCAGCGTCTTGCTGCTCCGATTCCCCAGAGCATCCGTCGCGCTGAAGATGTACGTCTCCGGAAGACCACTCCCCTGCAACACCAACGGGTAGGTCCAACTCGTGGTGCTGGTGTCGTCCAGAGGAACAATTTCATGTTCAACATTGTCAGGCCCCTTGACCAGCAAACGACTTGCAGGCTCCCTAGTCCCGGAGATGGTCAGAGGGTTCTCGGACGTCACGGTTGGAACACCCGCAATGGTGAAGGCGGGCGGGGTGGTATCGAGCAGTACCACGGGAGTCGGTTCTATGGCCGGAGACCGGTTGCCGGCTGCATCCCCGGCCTGGATGACGAGACTGTTCGGCCCTTCGGCCAGGGGATAGGCACAGGTCCATACCAGCGGTTCGGCCGGATTGGCACCAACGACCGAACAGGGAACATCGTTGACAAGGATGGTTGCGCCGGTTTCTCCGCTGCCCTGCAGCGTCAGAGTCGGCAGATTGGTTTCCGTCGGCAGAACGCCGACGGTCGGCACCGTGGGAGCAACCGTATCCAGTTCGAAGGCGGCGACTTCCTGGTCCGTCATCCGGTTTCCGGCCAGATCTTCGGCCCCGGAGATCCTGACCATGTAATTGCCGTCGCCGGAATTTTCGGTGAAGGTGTAAGCTCCCTGCCACTGGTTGGGAGCATTCCAGTGCCCACCGGTAAAGCGGGTCGGCAGGCCGGAGGCAATCCCGGCATTGACCACGAAATTGTCGAAATAGAGATTGACGACCGGCCTGGGGTCGGCGCCGAATCTTTCACTGGTCAGACGCACCTGGACATCAGGTGCCGAGCCATAATCGTAGCCTGCCCCGGCCAGCAGCGGCACCCATGCCCCGGCCGCCGCATCCCAGTAATATCCCTGAACAAAGGTCCCGGATCGTACCAGTCGCAATTGTCCCTGCAGGTCGGCTGTTGCAACTGTTCCCTCCTGAATCACAGCCGGACTGGAGCCCGTGGTGCTGTAGCGGTACAGTTCATACGCATCAGCTGCCTTGAAATGCCGGTTCAGATTCAGGTACTGCCCACTTCCATCCAGAAAGGACAACTCCAGCGCAGCGCTCCATTGCCCCTGGATCACCTCGGGGATGTCAAAATCAACCTGGATATCGAAGTCACCGGCGAGCGTGATGGTCGCGGGAAGCCTGATAGTATCCGCGGAAGAGGCCTGGAGAAGTTCACCCTGAATGGACCAGTTCCCCAAATCATCCTGCCAGAGCAGCGAATCGGGAGAACTGCCATCCGCGGACATAAATGGATCAACCAGCACGGGAGCACCGGTCGGGTTGCCTGTCACCTGAAACGCCTGCCCCGCAGGGCCCGTCACCACAACTTTGGGGTCAAGACGCGTGTCCATGTTTTCATCAAACAGGGCGCTGAAAACAACTGTCTCCGCCCCGTGGGGAGAACCCGGCGTCATATCCAGTTGCACAATGGTCGGCCTGGTCAGATCAAGGGTCAGATCGTAGGCTATACCACCGACATTGCCCAGCAGGTCGACGGGTTGCAGGCGAACCGAGTAGACACCACCGGCAAGATTCGCCGGATCGGCAACCGAAAAAACCAGTGCGGAGCCGGAGATGCTCCAGGTCCCGGGAACGGGGGTATCCGAACCATCGGTAACCGTCGGAGCGTTGGCCAGAGTCGCCGCCAGGTCAACCCCGGCCCAGGTGTCAGCAAAGGTTATGCTGAGGGAGTCAAGGCTGTTCACCAAGGCATTGACCGGCGGTGATGCGCTCTCCAGAGTCGGCCCCCGAGTATCCCGCACAATGACGACGGATGCGGGCGGACTGAGATTACCGACGGAATCGACGGCCTCCAGCACAAAACTGTTTTCGCCTTCGGCAAGACTGACAGTCGTGCTCCAGACGGTTGCTGCAAAATCGACCGGCAGGGGCTGGCCGTTGAGACGGGGGGACGAGTCGGCTTCCTTGGTTCCGGAAAGTTCGATGCTCAGGGCACGTGTCGGCGTGTCCAGCGGATTTACAACCGGCACGGTCGGTGCGGTTCTGTCGACCTGCAACTGGATAACAGCCGGAACGCTGCGGTTGCCGGCCGCATCCACGGCCACGATCTCCACGCGAACGCTGCCGCCGGGCAGATTGTCGAGGTCGACCTCCCATTGCCCGGAACCGGGATAACGGACCGGACCGACCGTCCCCCCGCTTGCCGTTACCAGAACGGTGACGGCATCAGCAGGCATGGTACCCCGAAGACCGGCAGTCGCCCCGACCAGAGCGGGAGACGCCTGAACGCCGGGAACGGCAGGAGGAGTCGCATCAATCTCGAAAGATGAATTGAAAACGGTACTGTTCCCCAGATGGTCAACCGGGGTCAACCGCACCTGAAAGGAACCATCCGCGAGGTTTCCGGCGGGAGTGAAACTGATCCGCCGGGAACCGCTGGAGGTCCAGGAGCCGGTCACAATCTGCCCGCCCGGATCGAGAATCTCGGCGGTCGCGATCGTGCCGGTCTGGTCGACTGCTGAATATTCATCCTCCATATCGATCACGATGGACCGCCGCCGATCGTTCAGAAGTGCGCCATCGGCAGGACTGATCGACGTCACCTGTGGTGGCTTGTTGTCCAGAATCGGGGTGATGATGAGTGCCCTGCTGGCGACACCCGCCTGGCTTTTGGCCACAATACTCAACAGGTTCGGGCCATAAGCAAGGGGAACCGTGGCCTGCCAGTCGGTCGCCGTTTCATCATAGGCAGCAACCTCGCTGCCGTTGATCCAGACTGAGGTCCCGGCCTCGCGGGTCCCGACCAGGTGCAAAGGATTGTCAGCCGTTGCCTGGGGAAGATTTGAAACCGTCGGCTCACCAGGCGGAAAGGATGTATTGATGGCGTAACTGTAGCGATTGGCGATTTCGGCCGCAGGAAGAGCCCGCCTGTAAACCGAAACATGGTCGATCAGACCGGCGTAATAGGCGCTTCCGGACCTGCCGATGAACAGGTTGGAGGATGAACCGCCGATGTCGTCCGCGATCACCACGGAAGCGGCCAATTGGCCGTTGACATAAAGTTCAAGACTGTTCTGTGCCTTGAAAACACCCACAACATGCAGCCAGTCCCCGTTGATCGGATAGCTTTGCGCCGTGGTCAGTTCATGCCTGACATTCGTCGAATCGATGAAATAGAGGGAAAATTTCCCGTCGGCAAGGTATTCAAGCCCGAAATTCTTTTTATCGACAATCGGCGCCTGCTGTAGAATGGTCGGCTTGACCCAGGCTTCAAGCGTTCTTGCCGGCGCGGTGTTGAGATCGGAACAGGGACCGGCATCCAGATATTGATTGCTGCCATTGAAAGTGGCCGACTTGAGTCCTTCGGCCCTGACATCGCTGAACCCCGGACCGTTGACTCCTGTGGCATGGTGGTCATTGCCGGAGGTATCATGCCAATTGCCCTCCATCTGCCAGTTTCCCAGCAGGTCGGGATCGACATAGATGCCCGACTGCACCTTGAGCGAAACCGGCCGGCCGAGAATCTGCCCCTCAAGACCGATGGGAACCGCGACACTGACAGGCTGGCTGAGGATTTGCCCCTCCAGGCCTGTGGGAACAACGACACTGACCGGTCGACTGAGAACCTGCCCCTCCAGGCCCGAAGGAACGGCAACACTCACCGGCCGGCTCGTAAGCTGTCCTTCCATGCCGCTGGGAACGGCGACACTGACCGGTTGCGACACCGTGTTGGCCGAAGTCGCAGATGGACCGACCAGACAGGCCAGCAGAAGCACCATCTGCAGGAGCAGGCTCCTACCCGCAAAAACACGCTTCCTTGTCACTCCCCCACGATCATTCATCATCATTTCAAGGCCCGCACAGTGGTCGTCAGTTCAGTTACGAAGGGTAATTACATCACCGCGGAAATTTCCCGGCCGCTTGCCGTTATGTAGGTCACCCTTGACGGTCCGCCGAAAGACGCGGACACCCGCACCCGGGCCACCAGTTCCCCGTCGATTTCAAGCGGTCCTCCGAGGGACGCGGTCAGGACATATTCGACCGAAGCGGTCAAAACACAGGGATAGGCCAGGGAAATGGACAGATCGACTGTCGCCGATGAAGAGGTGTTGCTACCGGCCAAAGGAGCGTCGGCAGAGGTCGCCCCCCCCACGGCGGGGTTGGCGGTTACCGTCACCGTGGCACCGGCAGGAACATTGACGGCACTGACAACAACCGGAACCGGGTTGGTCGAACCGTAGGGCAACACCACATCCGGAGCATTATAATCCCCCTTGGGCACATCGGGAGCGTTGACGCCGGCGATGGAAACGATCTTCAGCGTTGGCATGTCGGGCGGCAGCACGGAAAGGGCGTAGCCGACACTCATCGGCGGATTGGTTCCCGCTGTCCGGTTGGTGGTGACATATTCGAGCCGGATGCGGCCGGCCGAACCGTTGCCGCCCTTATAGTTGTTTGACTGATATAAAAAACCGCCAGCACCTCCCGCGGCACTGATGGTGCCGTTGCCGTTCAGGGCATTGGTCACCAGACGGATGGCGCCGCCGGCACCGCCTCCGCCGCCACCGCCGTTATCGTCGTTGTTGGCGCCATCAGCACCCCGCCCCCCTTTGGCGAGGATGGCGCCATTCACCGTGATACTGGTGCTGGAAGCGATCAGGATCGCGCCGCCGCCACCACCGCCGGCGCCACCGACACGACCCCATCGAGCCCCGCCGCCGCCACCGCCACCGGACCCTCCGATGAGGGGGATAATTCGCTCGTTGCCGTAGCCGACACTTCCCGAACCACCGGGAGCATTAGAAAAATACGTATAGCCATCCCCTCCACTCCCAGCGTAAGCACCACCTTCTCCACTTCCAGCAGCATAATTATTTAGCCCCTTGCCACCGACCCCGCCACCAGGGCCCTCCCCGCGCTTGCCATCGGCCGCAGGGGCCCCGCCGACCCCGCCGTCGAAGCCGCCGGGACCACCCTCGCCGGGAATCATGTTGTTGCCGGCCTTGCCGGACACGCTGATGGTGCCATCGATCACGACATCGCCGGACGCCAGGATGGTGACCGGGGTATTCTGTTCATTTTTCAAGAAAGTCAGTGTCGCCCCGGACTGAACTTCAACGGAAGTGAAGTTAAACACACCGTCGGCCGGCAACTGGAGCGGCGCATCCCCCAGCTTGAAAACAAGCGCACCGTCGGCCCCCGTGCTGCCACTGCTGAAGGCTCCTAGAGCCGTCATGGGGACTGCCGTCAAACAGAGCGCACCCAGAGCCAAAACCCAATTTTTCACGCAAATCATCTTCGACCTCCTGAAAAAGCAAAACCCGCTTGAATCGAAACCAAAACGGCCTGCCCTCAATACCAGTAAAGGCATGAGGGCAGGCCTGTTTGTTGACAGAATATGCTTCAAAATCCCCTCCATGGAATATTGACATTCAAGACACTTGATAAAGTCTATCTCATGGGCAAACCATAATCGTCAAGTTAGTTTTCTCCAATGTTCTATTCAAGATGATGAAATTACACATGTTAACTGGAAAATTCTGGGTTCTTCTGACGGATTCGACAGCAATCATACACGGATGGCTACAACAGCGATCCGCGCAGTCCGGCCGGGTTCCAGCCCTCCACCTTGACCCAGGCTCGCCTGCCCTGCAATTTGCTGCCGCCGCGAAACTGCACGGTCAGGTAGTTGCGGGCCAGGCCACGCCCCCAGCCGCCGCGGTTGCCACCCTCGACCACGACCTCCAGGACGCGGCCGATAAACTGCTCGGCAAAACTGCGGTTTTTGCGTTCGCCGAGGCTGCGCAGAATGGCGCAGCGCTGCCTGGCGACATCTCTCGGAACCTGGTCGGGCATGGATGCCGCGGGAGTTCCGGGACGACGGCTGTAAGGAAAAACGTGCAGATGCGAGATCGGCAGGTTCTCGATCAGGCGTCGGGTGTTCTCGAACTCACTCTCGCTCTCGCCGGGGAAACCGGCGATGACATCAAGGCCGATAGCGGCTTCCGGCAACTTACGGTGAATCCGCTCGATCAGCTGGTGAAAAAAGGCGGTATCGTAGTGGCGGTTCATCCGCCCGAGAACTTCGTTATCCCCGGCCTGCAGCGGGATGTGCAGATGCGGGCAGATCTTGTCCGAATCGGACATCAGGGAGATCAGACCGTCGGGAATTTCAGTCGGCTCCAGCGAACCGAGACGCAGGCGCGGCAATTCGATCTCATCCTCAATCCGGCGTACCAGTTCCAGCAGGTTCGTTTCCGGTTCAAGGTCTTTGCCATAGGCCCCCATGTGGATACCGGTCAGCACCACCTCGGGGAAACCCCGGTCGGCAAGGCCGGCGACCTGACGCAGCACTTCTTCAACCGGAAGGGATCTGCTGCTGCCGCGGGCATAAGGGATGATGCAGTAGGAACAGAAAGCGTCACAACCGCTCTGGATCTGGACAAAAGCACGACTGCGCTCGGTAAAACTGGAAAGGGAGAGCGGCAGTTGTCCCCGACCGTGGCCGTGGTTGTCGACAGCAACGAGCTGGGCCTCACGCTCTTCGGCGAGATAGCGCAACAGGTCCTTTTTCTCGTCATTACCGATCACCATCGCCACGCCGGGGATGGAACTGATGACGGCCGGATCAACCTGCGCGTAGCAACCGGTGACGATCACCCGGCAATCAAAGTTGAGCCTCCGGGCACGACGGATCAGGTTGCGCGACTGGGAGTCGGTGGCGGCGGTTACCGTACAGGTATTGACCACCACCAGATCGGCCCCCTCCTCGAAGGGGATCACCTGGTAGCCGGCCTCGCGCAGCCGCTCCTCCATGGCCGCCGACTCGAACTGGTTGGTCTTGCAGCCGAGAGTGGCAATGGCAACGGTCCGCTTCACTTGATCCATCCTCCGCCGAGAACCTCGTCCCCTGAGTAGAAAACCGCCGCTTGCCCTGGTGTGACACCCGCCTGCGGGATGTCAAACTGGACCTCCGCTGAACCGTCGTCAAGGGGGGTGATGGTGGCCGGCACTTCCTGATGACGGTAGCGGATGCGACAAGACGCCCGCAGGGCCCGGCGCGGTTCCGGAATCAGCCAGTTGACGTCTCCGACCTCAAGCCGGGCGACAGCCAGGTGCTGTTTTTCCCCGACGATCACTTGCTGTCTGGCGGCATCGATAGCGATCACGTACAGGGGCTCGGGCCAGCTCAGACCGAGCCCGCGGCGCTGACCGATGGTGTAGCGGTAGGTTCCCCGGTGGCGGCCGAGAACCCGGCCGCTGACATGAACGATCTCACCATTCAATTGCCCGCTGCCCCGTTCCTCTTCCAGAAAACGCACGTAGTCACCATCCGGAACGAAACAGATATCCTGGCTCTCGGCCTTCTCCGCAACCCGCAAACCAAGGCGTGCCGCGTGGCCGCGCACCTCCTCCTTGGTCATGCCGCCGAGGGGGAAGCGCACCATGGCCATCTGTTCCTGGGTCAGGGTATAGAGGAAATAGGTCTGGTCCTTGCCGGCGTCAACCCCCTTGCGCAACCGGTAACGGTCCTGCCCGGACTCGATGCGGGCGTAGTGACCGGTGACCAGTGCGTCGGCCTGCAGCTCCCGGGCCTTGTGCAGCAGTCGTTCGAACTTCAGGATCTGGTTGCAGAGGACACAGGGATTGGGCGTTCGACCGGCGAAGTAATCATCACAGAAGCGATCGATGACCGCCTGCTGAAACGCCTGTTCGAAGTTGATGACGTAGAAGGGAATCCCGATCTGTTCCGCCACCCGCCGGGCGTCGTAGACATCATCCAGAGAACAGCAGGTACCGAAACTCTTGCCGGCGGGAGCGGTGAACCTGGAATAATCCCAGATCTGCATGGTCATGCCGATCACCTCGTGCCCCTGCTCCTTGAGCAGGGCCGCGGCGACCGAGGAATCAACTCCGCCGCTCATGGCAACGACAATGCGTTCTCTTTTATCCATCAACATCCTCTGCAACGCTGGACGAATACCTGAAGCGGCATTTTACCGGACACTTCAGAATAGCACAGCACAAAAAACCAGAGGGCCAACCGCAGCCGGTCCGCCCTCACACCCATCTCAAGCCTCAAGCCTCAAGCCTCAAGTTTTATACACCGGGCTCATCTCCCGCAGGCGCTGCACCGTTGCCGGCAACACCTCAAGCACATGGTCAATATCCTCCTCCGCGGTCTCCGCGCCGAGAGAGAAACGTACGCTGGAACGGGCGAGCGAGGGATCCAGCCCCATCGCCCTGAGGACATGTGAAGCATCCAGTGACCCTGAAGAGCAGGCACTGCCGCTGGAGGCGGCAATGCCGTGCAGATCGAGATTGAGCAGCAGCGATTCCCCCTCAATACCGGCAAAACTGATATTGAGAGTATTGGCCAGGCGCAGGTCCCGGTCCGGGTGACCATTGAGATGCACCTGGGGGATGGTGGCGAGAATCCCGTCCTCAAGGCGGTCCCGCAATCGTCTCACCTGTTGTCGGTAGGTCGCGAGCCCGGCAGCGGCCAGTTCACAGGCCTTCCCCAGGGCGACGATAGAGGCGACATTATGGGTCCCGGCGCGCCGGTTGCGTTCCTGGTGACCACCATGCAGCAGCGGCGAAAGACGGGTCCCGTTCTTGATATAAACAGCGCCGACGCCCTTGGGGGCACCGATCTTATGCCCGGACAGGACCAGCAGATCAATACCGGCGGCCCTGACATCGATCGGCAGTTTACCGGCTGCCTGCACGGCATCGCTGTGCAGACAGACCTTGTGCCGCGCGGCAATGGCCCCGATTTCGGCAAGGGGGAAAAGATTGCCGGTTTCGTTGTTGCCCCACATCACCGAAATCAGGATGGTCTGATCGGTGATGGCGGACTCAAGCTGCTCAAGGTCAAGGGCTCCCCGCCTGTCGACCGGCAGAAAGGTTACCCGGCAGCCACGCTCCTGCAGATAGCGGCAGGTCTCCAGCACCGCGGGATGCTCGACCTCGGTGGTAATAATATGGTTCCCCTGACCGCGAAGCGCGTCGACCGTCCCCTTGATGGCCAGATTGTCACCCTCACTGCCGCAGGAGGTAAAGACGATTTCAGCGGCCCGGCAGCCAAGCAGTGACGCCACCTGCTCACGCGCCTGCTCGATGGCGCCGGCCACGGCGCGCCCGGCCCAGTGAATGCTGGACGGGTTGCCGAAATGGTCGCGCAGAAAAGGAAGCATCGCCTCCAGCACCGCGGGATGAATCGGCGTGGTGGCGTTATGGTCAAGATAGATCTGTTTCACCCGTATCCTCCGGGATAGACTTGACGGGAAAGGCTTTCAGGAAAAATTACCGGCGGATCTTTTCCCGGGCTTCGCGGGTGAGGTCCTCAAGAGTGATCGAGGAAAGAAAGGAACGGATGCGTTCACCCAGCCCCTGCCAGACATTGTGCGTGACACATTGTTCATCACACTGGCAGCTGCCATCGGCATCCATACAGGAAACCGGGACCAGAGTCTCTTCAACGCTGTCGATGATCTGATCAACCCGGATCTCGTCCGCCGGACGCGCCAGGCGGTAACCACCGCCGGGACCACGAACGCTGGTAACAATTTCTCCACGACGCAACTTGACGAAGAGCTGTTCGAGGTAAGGGAGTGAAATCGCCTCGCGGGCGGAAATATCCTTGATCGATACCGGGCCCTCTTCATGATGCAGGCTGAGGCTGACCATGGCGCGCACCGCGTACTGGGCTTTGGTCGAAAGTCGCATCCGGTTAAGACTCCATCATGAATTCTGCACCTGCCCGGCGGGATCAACGACCGCCTTGAGACGCTCCTGCTCAGCCGTCAAATCCTTGATCCGCTGTTCGAGAGTCCGGATCTGATCGAACAGGCAGGAAATCGCCTTGGCCTCGGGGTCGGGCAGTTGACCATGCTCCAGATCGAGCTTCGGCTCGGTCTTCTTGCCTTCTGAAATAACGATCTTGCCGGGGATTCCGACAACCGTGGAATTTTCCGGCACCTCTTTGACGACCACGGAATTCGAACCGATTTTGCTGTCGTCACCAACCTTGAAGGGACCCAGAACCTTGGCCCCGGAGCCGATGATCACGTTGTTGCCGAGAGTCGGGTGACGCTTCTCCTTGGCCCAGGAGGTTCCGCCAAGAGTAACCTGATGATACAGGGTGCAGTTCTCGCCGATCTCGGCGGTCTCACCGATCACCACCCCCATGCCGTGGTCGATAAAAAACCCCTTGCCGATCTGCGCACCGGGATGAATTTCAATCCCGGTGAAGAAGCGACCGAGATGCGAAATAAAACGGCCCGCCAGGTAGAACTTGCGTGTCCAGAACCAGTGGGCCAGACGATAGAAAAGAACGGCATGAAAACCGGGGTAACAAAGAAGGATCTCAAGAACGCTCCTGACTGCCGGATCCCGCTCAAAAACAACCCGAAAGTCTTCTCGCAGAGTCTGAAACACGACGACCTCCCCTTCTGGCAATAAACACGTGGCCAACCATTTGCGGAGACTGATAACATACCTGAGCGAAACTGTCAATTATTTAAAGGATGATGCCGGGGAAATTGGAAACAACAAACCGGGAACGGTGAAATTCAGTCTTGATGCTTTCGCAAAAAAGCATCAAGACTGTTGACTAAGCAAAAAGCGCCGGCAGCAAGGCGCGCGTTTGTCGAGCAATGAGGCGTACTTACGTACGTCGAAGCAGCGAGGCAAGCGCAGCAACGCAGCTGCTGGTGAGTTTTTGCGACGCCATCAGTCTTCGCAACCAGGGAGAGTGAATGAGAATCGGCTGCCGGCCCCGGGCCTGCTCTCCGCCCAGATACGGCCGCCATGCGACTCGATAATTTTTTTGCAGATCGCCAGGCCGAGACCGGTGCCACGCCGGGCATCATCCTTGCCGACCTGGGTGAATTCTTCGAACAACCGCGGCAGCACCTGGCGCGGAATACCTTTGCCGGTATCTTCGACAGAGACCCGAATCCCATCCGGTGCCTCACCAAAACTGACGCGCACCTCGCCGCCGTCGGGCGTGAATTTGATGGCATTGCCGAGCAGATTGGTCAGCACCCGTTGAATATTATGTTCATCATAGCGGGCCCGACAGGATGGCAGATTGTTGAAGTGAAGTGTCAACCCTTCCCGGTCGGCAATCGATGCCAGGTCACTGCAGACCTGAACAACGGTTTCACGCAAGTCGCCGCTGCTCAGATCAAGGGCCATCTTTCCCGCCTGAAAACGGGACAAATCAAGCATATTGTTGATCAGATCGACCAACCGCTCGCTGCTCTCATAGGCGGCCGCCAGAAATTCCCGCTGCTGCTCAGTCAGGTTGGCGCTTCCCATCTCCATCAGCAATGAACAGTAGCCGTGTACAATGGTCACCGGGATACGCAATTCATGGGTCGCGGTATTTAAAAACTCGGCTCTTACCTGATCCATCTGCTGCAGCCTGTTGTTGGCTTTTTCAAGAATCGTTTTGGTTTCCTGCAGTTCTTTCTCAACCTTGCGTTTTTCAGTGACGTCCCGAAAGGCGACAATGACCAGGTCATCCAGCACCAACTGCTGCCGGGCGCTGACAGACAACAGGCGCACATCCCCGTCACGCCGCCGAATGGAGACATCCATCCGGACCCGCCCATCCTTGACCCTGCCATTTTTCCAGGCCCCCAGGGCAAGCAGAAGAGTCCTTCTGTCAAGCAGGCTCTCCAGGCGGGCGCCCTGCAGTTCGTCCCGCGAATAACCAACGATTTCAAGGGCGCAACGATTGGCGAAAACCACGTCGCCACCGGTATTGACGGCAACCAGACCTTCGGAGGCATTTTCGAACAGCTGTTCATAGACCGCCTTGAGCCGCAATTCGTCTTCGAGCCCCCGTTTGGCGGTGCGCAGCAGTTCCGATTCACTGCGCAGCTGCCTGAAAAACCGGGCGTTACGCAGAGGGCCCGATGCGACATCGGCAATCAGTTGACAGAACTCGACTTCCTTGGCACTGAGTTCTCCACCTTTGCGGTCAACCCGCAGGATCATCACCCCGATCACCCGGTTGCGGCTGTGAATGGGCAATACCAGGATGGCGTTGAAACCGCGTCCCTTGAGCAGGGGACGAACCTTTTCAAGCAACGGATCGTGGTCGACATCCCTGATCAGCAACGTCTGACCGCTCTGCATCACCTGTCCGATTTCGGGATACCTGGATAGATCGATACGCAATTCACCAAGGCTGTCATCGTCACTGGAGGCGAGAATAAAACCGGCACTGCCATCTTCCTGGATCACGGCAATGGAACAGCGCACCACGTTGGCGATATGCCTGGCAATCTTGGTGACGATCCGCTGCAGAATCTGCGCGGTTTCAAGGCTGGAGGTGATCGATTCGGATATATCGAGCAGGGCCTGGTAGTCACGAGCCTGCTCTTCGAGGGCGTCAAGGGTGCGCTTCTTGACCAGGTTCCCCTGCAGGCGGGCCAGCAGGTCGCCGGTGTCAAAGGGCTTGGAGAGATAATCATCGGCGCCGACCTGAAAAGGATTGACGGCTCCTTGCCGATCGGTCCGCGAGGTCAGCATCAGTATCGGCGTCGTCCGGAATTGCGGCAGCGCACGCAACCGGCGACAGGCCTCGGCTCCATCGAGAACCGGCATCACCAGATCCATGATGACAGCGTCCGGCATCTCGGCCAGCGCAACATCACAGGCCTGAATGCCGTTCTCGGCCTCAACCGTGACAAATCCGCTCTCTTCAAGCAGATCCGTCAACACACGGCGCATGAAGCGGTCGTCATCGACCACGAGCACCTTCGTCAACATTGCCATACCCCCCACTCCGTTCATTAACAATAAACACGTCAACAACGATCATTGATTATGCATTCTTCATACCAGTGCCAACCATGAAGAATGCCTTAATTCATCAACAGTTAGCCTCCCTTCTTCAACCTGTCAAAAATAACAGTGACAATCTGCGACAAATGATAATGCATTTTTTTGCTTAAGCATCCTGAATCAGTGAGCTCCGGTTGAATGGAGAGCGCAGGAACCTGGCCTGGATGAGGTTTCCAAAAACCTGAAACGCACCCATAGGTTCGCTGGTGATTATTGGAAAATTCTGACAGATCAATGGCTTGCGCTGTCCGCCGACAAGAAGTTCTCTGATTCAGGCATATTACCGGTTGGTATTTAAGGAAAAATTCAGAACATGGAATGATTTTGCTCGACCACGCTCCGCCTCGAAGAACAGCAAAGAGAGATTTTTCTCCGCCCGTAAAGAATGTGCCGCTACCATTCACTTCTGAATGGCCGCCGAATCCCCGGACGGAGAAAAGTGAAAAGACGGCAACACGGTTAAATGGTGGTCAGAGAATAGAACAACCTACAGGAAAAGACGGTAAGCAGGATTGTTGCTTTCGTCAATGTAATGATAACCGAGATTGTCAAGAAAAGAATGGAAGGCGTCCTGCTCACCGGCAGGGATTTCCAGGCCGATCAACACCCGGCCGTAGTCCCCCCCCTGGGTCCGATAGTGAAACAGGGAGATGTTCCAGTCGGCTCCCATCGCCGCCAGAAAGCGACTGAGGGCCCCGGGAACCTCGGGAAACCAGAAGCGATAGAGGACTTCATCCCGAACCTGGTCGGAACGGCCGCCGACCATGTAACGGACGTGGGTCTTGGCAAGTTCGTTGTCAGTCAGATCCAGACCTGAAAAACCGGCCCCGGCCAGGTCCCGGGCGAAGGAATCCCGCTCTGCAAGATCCCGCATTGAAAGGCCGACGAAAATCTGCGCCGCATCCCTTCCGGCAAGACGGTAATTGAATTCGGTGATATTGCGTTCCCCGAGGACTTCGCTGCAGAAACGCTTCAACGCTCCCGGTTGTTCCGGAATCGAGACGGCAAAAATCGCCTCCTGGTTCTCCCCGATCAGGGTTCTCTCGGCGACATACCGCAGACGTTCAAAATTCATGTTGGCGCCGGAGTTGACAGCCACCAGGGTGGCTCCCCGCAACTTCCGTTCACGCACATATTTCATCAATCCGGTCAGGGCCAGCCCACCGGCCGGCTCGACGATGGAACGGGTTGCCTGGTAGACCGCCTTGATGCCGCTGCACAATTCGTCGGTATCGACTTCGATGATTTCATCGACATACCTGCGGCAGCAGTCAAAGGTCAGGTCACCGACTTCGCGTACCGCGACCCCGTCAGCAAAGATCCCAACCGAATCAAGAGATACCTTGCGACCGGCCTCAAGGGAGCGGGCCATGGCGGCACTGTCCACCGGCTCGACGCCGATAACCCGGATTTCCGGTCGCAACGCCTTGATATACGCAGCCATCCCGGCAATCAGGCCGCCACCACCGACCGGCACAAAGACCGCATCAAGACGCCCCGGATTCTGCCGCAGCAGTTCATCGGCCACGGTTCCCTGGCCGGCTATGACCAGTTCATCGTCAAAGGGATGGATATAAATCCGGCCGGTTTCAGAAATAAGCTGTCGGCAGTAATCGGCTGCTTCGGAATAATTGTTGCCGTGCAGCACGACCTTACCACCAAGGCGTTCAACCGCGTCGATCTTGATCTGCGGGGTCGTGGCCGGCATCACGATCAGGGCGGAAACGCCCAGTTTTCTCGCCGAATAGGCAACCCCCTGGGCATGATTCCCGGCCGAAGCGGCAATCACTCCCCGCTCACGCTGATGTTCGTCAAGGTGCGCCATGCGGTTGTAGGCCCCCCGCAATTTAAAGGAGAAAACCGGCTGCAGGTCTTCCCGCTTGAGCAGCACCGTGTTGCCGAGCCGCCGCGACAGTTCGGGAGCCTCATCAAGAGGAGTCTCGATGGCCGCCTCGTAAACACGCGAAGTAAGAATCTGTTTGAGAATTTTCTGCATCACATCACCGTCGGGAATCAGGAGTCTACAAACTATCTGAAAACACCGCGGAATGCAAAGTTTCCACCCCGATGGACCGCCTGCGGAAAGCGCTCCGGATATTTTTTGCGCTTTGCAATGTGTATACAATTCTTTTATACTAGCGCCGCTTAACGTCGGCAGCGGTTTTTCATCCGCTGCCGTCTCTCAATGACTTTGACTCCGGGGACTATTCACGGTTTTGAGGAGTCACCTCGCAAAGGAGAGCAGCCATGCCGGATTTCTTCTATCAGGACCCCTTCCCTATTGCCAAAGATGAGACCAGCTACTACAAGATCCCCGATTCAGAGAAGTATGTTTCGGTTGAAAAATTCGCCGGGAAAGAGGTGCTCAAGGTCGACCCCGAGGCCCTGACCGTTCTGGCCAATACCGCCATGCGCGATGTCGCCCACCTGCTGCGCCCCGAACACAATGAAAGCGTGGCGAAGATCCTCCGGGACCCGGAAGCCTCCCGGAACGACAAGGGAGTGGCGATGGCCTTCCTGCGCAATGCCATGGTGGCCGCCCGGTTCGAGCTGCCGACCTGCCAGGACACCGGCACGGCCACCGTTGTTGCCAAGAAGGGCCAGCAGGTCTGGACCGGGGCCAATGACGAGGAGATGATATCCCGGGGCGTTTTCAAGACCTATACTGAAAACAACCTGCGCTACAGCCAGACCGTCGCCCTCGACATGTACAGCGAGAAAAACACCGGCACCAACCTGCCGGCACAGATCGACCTCTACGCTACCGAGGGAGATGCCTACAAGTTTCTTTTCATCGCCAAGGGCGGCGGCAGCGCCAACAAGACCATGCTTTACCAGGAAACCAAGGCCCTGCTCAACCCGGAAAAGCTGGAAAAGTTCCTGGTCGAGAAGATGAAAACCCTCGGCACCGCGGCCTGCCCGCCCTACCATATCGCCTTCGTCATCGGCGGGACCTCGGCCGATGCCTGCATGAAAACCGTCAAACTGGCAACCGCCAAGTACCTCGACGGACTTCCGACCGAGGGCAATGAGCACGGTCAGGCCTTCCGTGACACCGCCCTGGAAGCGAAACTGCTGCAGGCCGCCTATGACCTCGGTATCGGCGCCCAGTTCGGCGGCAAGTACTTCGCCCACGACGTTCGTGTCATCCGTCTGCCGCGCCACGGCGCTTCCTGCCCGGTCGGCATGGCGGTCTCCTGCTCGGCCGATCGCAACATCAAGGCCAAGATCACCCGTGAGGGTCTGTTCGTCGAGCAGCTTGACCGCGATCCGGGTCGGCTGCTTCCCGAAGAAATGCGGCTTGCCAAACACGAACACGGCACCAAAATCGACCTCAACCAGCCGATGACCGAAATCCTCGCCCAACTGACCAAACTCAAAGTGGGCGACGCCCTGCTGCTCAACGGTACCATCGTGGTCGGCCGCGACATCGCCCACGCCAAGTTCAAGGAGATTCTCGATGCCGGGAAGCCGCTGCCCGACTACCTGAAAAAACACCCGATCTACTACGCCGGCCCGGCCAAGACCCCCGAGGGTCGTCCCTCCGGTTCCTTCGGACCGACCACCGCCGGCCGCATGGACTCCTACGTCGGTCTGCTGCAGGAAAACGGCGGCTCGCTGGTGATGATCGCCAAGGGCAACCGCAGCCAGCAGGTCACCGATGCCTGCAAAAAACACGGCGGCTTCTATCTCGGCTCCATCGGTGGTCCGGCCGCCCTGCTGGCCGATCAGAACATCAAGAAAGTTGAATGCCTCGACTTCCCGGAGCTCGGCATGGAGGCGGTCTGGAAAATCGAGGTGGAGAACTTCCCCGCCTTCGTCCTGGTCGATGACAAGGGAAATGATTTTTTCAAACAACTCGGCCTGTAACCGACCGGCAGCATCCAAAGCTGAAGCAGAGGGGGACAGCATTCGCTGTCCCCCTCTTTTCTTTCCCGCCATTCCGCCGGATTTTTTCTTGCCCTGCCCCCTCTTCTGGTTTAGGGTTCGGTCAAACAGGATGGCGTCGCAAAAACTCACCAGCAGCTGCGTTGCTGCGGTTATCTCGCTGCTTCAACGTACGTAAGTACGCATCATTGCTAGACAATCTCGTCTTGCTACCGGCGCTTTTTGCTTAGCCAACACTCCTGATGCTTTTTTGCGAAAGCATCAAACAGAATGGTCAAAAGGTTCAAGAAAGGACAATTAAGTATGAGCCAGGTCAAAACCGGCGATCGGGTCAAATTTCAGTTCGTCGCCAAACTCAGGGACGGCACCATCTTCGATTCTTCGGATGAATGCCACGATGACGACTGCGACTGCGGCGGTGGTCCGCTGGAATTTACCGTCGGCGATGATGAAGTTTTTCCGGCCCTGGAAAAAGCGATTCTCGGCATGCAGGTCGGCGAACAGAAAACCGTGACCCTGAGCCCCTCGGATGCCTACGGTGAACGTGATGAACGCGGCGTCATCGCCGTGCCACGAAGTGAATTCCCGGATGATTTCGAGATTGAGGAGTCGATGATGCTCGAACTGCTCGGTGAGGACGATGAAGCCTACCCGGCCTGGGTGGCGGAAATCGGCGAGTCGACCATTTCTCTCGACACCAATCACCCTCTGGCGGGAGAAGAACTGACCTACGAACTGACCCTGGTGGAAATCAGCCAGGCCCACTGACTGACAGGCCAACCGCCTGGATTGAATCGACAAAGGACGGATTCCATTTAGGAATCCGTCCTTTGTCATTCCTGAGGCAAACCTTCCATCTGCCGCACCGCGGCAACGAATTTATCCGGCAGCCGAACCGGTTTTCTCCGAACATAATCAAAGGCAACAAGGTTGGTCGTCCCTTCGGCGGTCACCTCGCCGTCCCGTTCGATCCGGCAGGCCATAACCATTGAGGATCTGCCCAGTTTGGAGATCCGCACTCCGATGATCAGCTCGTCACCGAGAAACATTTCCGCCCGGTACAGCACATGGGCCTCCGGCAGAATGATGCCGCAGCCGCCGATATCCATTTCGCCGAATCCGCCGAGGCGGTCGAGGTAAGCGATGCGGCCATCCTGAAAATAATTCAGGACCACGGCATTGGAAACATGGCCACCGTAATTGATGTCGGCGACCCGGACCTTGTAGGGCATGGTGAAATGAAAATCGCGCATGGCAACCTCCCGCTTCAACGCTGGCAATGACGGCAGAAAAAAGTCGAACGCTGTCCAATCCTGCAGGACTGGACGTCCCCGCCGCATTCACGGCACTTTTCCCCGGCCCGCCCGTAAACCATGAGATTCTGTCTGAAATATCCGGGACGACCGTCGACCTGCTGAAAATCCTGCAGGGTGGTGCCTCCGGCGGCGATCGCCTCGGCTAAAACATCCCTGACAGCTTCCGCCAGCCGGTCATAGCGGGCCGCAGCGATGCTGCCGGCGGTGCGGTCGGGTCGAATTCCGGCCCGGAACAGGGCCTCGCTGGCATAGATATTTCCGACACCGACCACCACCTTCTGATCCATGATCAAAGACTTGACGGCAATCTGGCGGCGACGTGACCGCTGGTGAAGATAGCGGCCGTTGAAGTCGGCAGCAAAGGGTTCGGGACCGAGTCGGGCCAGCAGCGGATGATCCGCAACCGGACCGTCACTCCAGAGAACAGCCCCGAATTTTCGCGGGTCGGTCAGACGCAGGCAGTTGCCGTCAGAAAAGAGGATATCGACATGGTCATGCCTGCCCGCCGCCAGCCCGGCGGGAATAACCCGCAGTGAACCGGACATGCCGAGATGAAGCAGCAACGTGCCGGAGGAAAAGGAAAAGATCAGGTACTTGGCGCGACGCGTTACCGCCTCCAGGGTCTGTCCAGCAAGACGTTCGGACAATTCCGGGTCGATCGGCCAACGGAGCCGGGCGGTTCGCAAGATGACATCGCAGACTGTTTTGCCGCACAGCAATGGAGCGATGCCGCGCCTGGTGGTTTCGACTTCCGGCAGCTCAGGCATGACCGTTTCGTCGCCACTGAAAACAAGGGAGGTCAGAAGAAAAACCGGTTCGGGACACGTTCAAAATCCTTCGGCCGCAAATCTTCGGGACGGCCCTGAAAATCTTTTCGTTCGATGCGTTCACTGCCAAGATACTTCCAGTCTCCGGCAACCATCTCAAGCCGCACCAGTTCAAAGGATTCCTGGAACCCCGCGGCGGTTTTCAACAGCTGTTGAATCACGACCTCGGCCCCGGCATCCTGCTGCCGCTCATGAAGAACGGTCATCCGCTCGATGGTGCAGCTGCCTGCGATTTCCGCAGCGGCATAGGACAGATACTCTTCCCGGTCGGGGAACTGTTCCAGGAAAGGCGCGTCCGGATGGTAACTGTCATAGATAAATCCGAAGTTGCCCTCCCGGAAGGCCTCGACACGATCTTCAACCAGCCTGCGCGGCAGGCTGTGGCAGCCCCTCATATTCATCCCTTTCTCGTCACGTTCCCCCAGGCTGAGCAAAAATAAGGCGTCCATACCCACGCGGGGGAAGGACAACGCCGCAGATGGGCGTTTTGGCTCAGCCTGCTGTCTATTCCCGGATGCGGGGATCAAGCGCGTCGCGGATCCCCTCGCCAAGCAGATTGTAACCGAGAACCGTGATCAGAATCGCCAGCCCCGGAAAAACGGACAGCCACCAGGCGGTTCCCAGGGTCTGTTTGCCGGCAATCAGCATATTGCCCCAGGAGGGTGTCGGCGGCTGAACTCCGATACCGAGAAAAGAAAGAGCGCTTTCAGTGAGAATAGCGCCGGCCACTCCGAGGGTGGCCGAAACCAGCACCGGAGACAGTGCGTTGGGCATGACATGGCGGAAAATGACGCGGAAATCAGAGGCTCCAAGAGCCCGGGCGGCCTGAACAAATTCACGTTCCCGCAGCGAGAGGAATTCAGCCCGCACCAGTCGCGCCACTCCCATCCAGCCGGTCAGGCCGATGATGATCATGATGTTCCAGATCGAAGGTTCCAGGAAGGCGATCACCGCCAGAATCAGAAAAAAGGATGGGAAACAGAGCATGATGTCGACAAAACGCATGATCACCGCATCCCACCAGCCGCCGTAATACCCCGCCAGAGCTCCGAGAGCGGTGCCGATCAGCGAC
Organism: Geothermobacter hydrogeniphilus; assembly: GCF_002898515.1. Classification (GTDB taxonomy): domain Bacteria; phylum Desulfobacterota; class Desulfuromonadia; order Desulfuromonadales; family Geothermobacteraceae; genus Geothermobacter_A. The sequence goes on from NZ_PPFX01000009.1 coordinate 58,448, forward strand.
GCGATCCCGACCGCCACAAAACCGACCAGCAGGGAAATACGGGCACCATAGAAGATACGGGCAAGCACATCACGCCCCAGGTCATCGGTCCCGAACCAGTGATGCAGACTCGGTCCCTGCAGACGTTCGGAGATCTGGATGGCGCCCGGCTCATAACCGGTCAGCGGCGCGACAGCGGCCATGACGAACATCGCCAGGACAATCGCGGCCCCCAGCATCGCCATCCGATTGCGCCCCAGTCGGCGCCACATGATATCCTGAAAAAATCCATGAGCCATGGTTTGTATCCGTTCACGTGAATCAGTGATTTCCTGTTGGATGGACTGTCCGCCGACAAGGTGCTCACTGATTCAGGATTCAGTTAAAGCAGTACCGACGGGCGGACTACTTCAATTCCTCATATTCCCTGGGGGTCAAAATCCCCAGCGCCTTCAGCTTCTCCAGCAACGCCTGTAATTTTTCTTCGGTTGTCCGCTGCCTGACCGGCGGCGAAACCGGAGAAAACTTATGCAGAGTCTCCGTGGATTCGACCAGCACCTCGGCCTCGGCCAACTCTTCGTCCCCGTTGCCGTCGACTGCGCCATAAAATCGGTTGAGTGCGTCACGGATCGCTTCTTCGGACGCAATCGCCGGTCGAATTCTGCAACCGGTCATGAACTGCAGTGAATCTATGACCATCAGGTTGGTCGGGTCGCTCATGGCCACCAGCAGGTAAACGGTCCCGGACATCTCACCACGACGAACCGGCAGCACATTGAACTGACGCGCCTTCTCCTCGGGCAGCATAGCCACCAGTTCAGGCGGGATCTGCTCCTTCGCCAAATCGATGCGGGGACAGTTGAGTTGATCGGCCAGAAAGGAAAGCAGGCGATTTTCGCTGATATAACCGAGCTTGACCAGTGAGTTGCCAAGCCTTCCACCGAGATTGCGTTGATGAGAAAGGGCTGAATTGAGCTGGAATTCATCGATAATTCCCGCGCGAATCAGCATTTCTCCAAGTTTGAGATTCTTTTTCGGCATGCGGACGACTCCTGCGATGGGCAACAGACCCGTTACGGATTCAGATATTCCGCGATACGAATGACGACGCGACGGTTACGGGCCCGGCCCTGCTGGGTTGAATTCGCGGCCGGGGGGTGATCTTCTCCGACTCCGACCACCTCCATCGGCGGAGCGGAGGCACCAAGCCGGTCCACAAGTGCCTGTCGAACAACCTCGGCACGTCGTTGTGACAGACGCCTGTTATAGGCGGCCGGGCCGACGCTGTCGGTGTGCCCTTCGATAATCACTCTTCTATGCGGATGGTGGCGGATAAATGCTACACCACGCTCAAATTCTCGTTCGCTCCCCTCCTGCAGAACACTTTCACCGGTGCGAAAAAGTACCTGCAACTCGAGTTGCGGCAACTCCTTGCGGGCAGAAACGGCCGTTTCCGATGCCGGCGGGCATCCACGGTCATCGACATTGCTGTCAACGACGGTCCCCGGGCATCTGTCCGTGCCGTCAGGAACCCCGTCGCCATCACCATCAGGCGGACAACCGTCGAGACCGACCGGCAACCCCGGCAGGGTATCGGGACAGCGGTCGAGGTGATCAAAAACGCCGTCACGGTCGGCATCCAGGGGACAGCCGTCAGCCCCGACCCTGACGGTGGCGGAGGAATCGGGGCAACGATCCGCACTGTCGGGAACCCCGTCCCCGTCACGGTCGGCGACAGGAACTGCTGGTGATGTCACCGGAGCGGCGCATCCGCTGACCAGCAACACCAGCAACAGCGAGAGAAGCAAACGCGACAAAACAGAGTCCTCCTCAACCATTCATGAACGGCGGATGCGTGGATCCGCCATGGCATAACTGATATCGGCCAGCAGGTTGCCGACCAGGGTCAAAATCGCGCCAATAACCAGAACACCCATAATCAACGGGTAATCGCGCATCATCACCCCGTCATAAAAGAGCTTTCCCATCCCCGGGATGGCAAAGATCGTTTCAAAAATGACACTGCCGCCGATCAGCCCGGGGACGGACAACCCGAGGAGAGTGATCACCGGCAACAGGGCGTTGCGCAGGGCATGACGGTAAATCACCACCCGTTCGGAAAGACCCTTGGCCCGGGCGGTGAGGATATAGTCCTGCCGGACCACTTCGAGCATGTTGGATCGCATGTAGCGTGAAAATCCCGCCAGGCCGCCGAACGCTGAAACAAAAACCGGCAGAATCAGATGATGAACCAGGTCCCAGATACGGGCGGAGAAACTGAGATATTCATGGCCGAGGGAACGGATACCGGCAATCGGAAAGAGGCCGAGGCGGACACCGCCGTAATCCATCAGCAGCAGGGCCAGCCAGAAAGACGGCATGGCGAAACCGATGAAGACAAAGACCGTTGTCGCCCGATCAAACAGTGAATTTCGCCTGGTCGCCGACAGGATGCCGATGGGGATGGCAACGGCCAGGATCAGGATGATCGACAGCAGGTTGATGATGATGGTGATCGGCAGACGTTCCCTGATCTTCTCCATCACCGGTCGGTGATCGAGTGAAAAGGATTCACCGAAATCGAGGCGCGACAAGCGCCCGAGCCATTGACCGTACTGAACATAGAGCGGCTGGTCGAGACCGTACTGGGCCCGCAGCCTCTCCTGCAGCTCGACACTGGCGTCGGGGTTGAGATCGGTCTGCATATCGGTCGGCTCACCTGGAGCCAGGTGGATGACGACAAAGGAGATCAGGGTAATGCCGATCAGCAGCGGGATCATCATCAGCAGGCGCTTGGCAAGAAATCTCAGCATCGGCAGCTCCCTTGAAGGCGGCGGCTGTCAGCGGGCATATTTCTGCTCCTCTTCAGGAACATACCAACGAATGAAATTGTGGGTGATACCGGCCGGCGCGGGCTCGATTCCGTGCAGTCGGCGCGCCACCACCGGCAACGACTCGGCCACGTAAAGAAAAGTGTAGGGCTGCTCTTCGGCAAGGATTTCCTGGAAGCGGTCGTAGATCTTTTTCCGTTTTTCCTGGTCAAAGGTGCGTCTCCCCTCCTCCAGCAACCGATCCACTTCGGCGTTCCTGAAGTGAATGAAGTTCAACTCCCGGGTGCCGGTCTTGCTGGAATGCCAGATATTGTACTGGTCGGGTTCCGGACCTCCGGCCCAGCCGAGGATACAGGCGTCGAAATTGCCGGCATGGATGAAATCCTTCAGAAAGGCAGCCCATTCGATCACCCGCAGCTTGACCGAGACACCGACCTCCCGGAAACGCTGCTGCATGATCTCACCCGTCTTGATGCGCAGATCGTTACCCTGATTGGTGATAATGGTAAACTGCAGCGGCCGGCCGTCCTTGTCGAGAATGCCGTCACCGTCACTGTCATGCCATCCCGCCTCGGCCAGCAACGCCCGCGCTTTATCAGGATCATAGGGGTAGCGTTTTACATTGGGATTGTAGACCCAGGTATCCGGTTTATAGGGGCCGGTCGCGGCCTGACCAAGTCCCAGCAGGACCCCTTCGATAATTTCCTGTTTATTGATGGCGTAAGAAAGCGCCTGGCGCACCCGGCGATCCTTGAACAGCGGTCTTTCAAGATTATAGCCAAGATAGGTATAGCTGAAAGCGAGATAGCGATATTTGTTGAAACGACGCTCGAAGGCGAGAGTGTCTGTCTGGGTCTGGTACTGGATGGGAGACAGATCCATGTAATCGAGGTCCCCGTTGCGCAGCAGCAGAAACTGGGTGGTCTGATCCGGGATGACCCGATAGACAACGCGCTTCAGGAAGGGACGACCTTCGAAATAATCGGGATTGGCCTCCACCACGACCTTCTCCCCCGATTGCCACTCGGTGAAAACAAAGGGGCCGGTTCCAATCGGATGCCGCGAAAGGGGACTCTTGGTGATCGGCACCCCATCAAGCAGATGCTTCGGCAGAATCCTCATTGCCCAGCTGCCGAGCGCCGGAGCATAAGGCTTGTCGTAGGTGACCCGGAACGTGTAATCGTCGGGAGCCTCGGCATGTTTGACCTGTTTGTAGGATTCCGCGTAAGCGGTCGGCGTGTCGGGATCAATGTAAAGCCGGTAGGTGAACATCACGTCGGCAGAGGTGAACGGGGCCCCGTCGTGCCACTTCACCCCCTTGCGCAAATGAAACGTGATGGTCAGGTTGTCGGGCGAGATATCCCAGGATTCAGCCAGTTCGCCTTCGAGCTTCAGATTCTTGTCGTAGCGCACCAGGCCGTTGTAAACCAGGCCGTTGATTTCCGATGAGGCACTGTCGGTCGCCAGAATCGGCAACAGGTTGCTGGGCTCGCCGATCGACGCCTCGATGAAGGTGTCGCCATAGGCCGGCTTGGCATCCGCGTCCGACTCGGGAACAAAACCTTCGTCAGGCTGACAGCCGGAAAGCAATAACACCATCATCAGCAACACCAGCAATACAGATACTGATTTACGGATCATAAAATCAGTCTCCAGGCAACGCGATCAGCTTCGCTCCGGCCGGGCGGACAAGGACGAAACGCCGCGGATCAAGCTGCGGGTTGATTTCAAGCTGCCGGAACTGGACCTCCAGCAGAATATCACGCTGCGGCAAACGCAGGGAGATGCGACGCGGGAAATTCTGCTCGGATGAAAAATCTCCATAGCCTATATCGAGCCAGACAGCACCGCCGCGCGACAGGCGGCAACGAACCAGCCGCAGTTGATTGTCGAATTGCAGCTCCTGCCGGCGGTCTCCGTCCCCTGACAGAAACAGGAGCGGTCCCGCGGCATCAGCCTGCAACCGTTCAACATTCACCAACAGAGGAACCTGATAAAGAAGCAGATGCACCAGGTCTTCCAGGCGTAACGGCAGATGGGTGAAACGCTGCAGGTTGCGACCGCTGGCCACACCCTGGTAAAAACGGTTCTGCCCCGGCACCAGCACCTGCAACTGGCGTCCGTCACTGCTCAACAGCAGCATCGGCGTGCCGAAAAGACTCAGGGTTTCAGCCCGCATCCGGTTCGGCTTGCTGACCAGCAGAACCTGGGTTGCTCCGAAATTTCGCTGCGGACTTTCAACCCGCACCCTGGCCAGCCCCCGCAGGCTCTGCAGCCTGCGGGCACTGCTTTCGAGGTGTTGCAGCAATTCCCGGGCGCCGACATCAACAACAGGCGGAGCCGTCGGTCGGGGAACCGCACAGGCCTGCAACAAAATCGGAACAAGACAGATCAGGACCAGGCGCACTCTGCCGGCCGAACTCATTGCGGCCTCACCTGCTGCAATTTCTCTCTCAGACCCGGCGTTTCCGGCGCTGCCTTGAGCGCGCGGGAATAAATATCGGCAGCTTTTCCTTTCAACCCGAGAGCGCGGTACACGTCCCCCAGATGCTCAAGAACAACCGGATCTGCGGCAAGTCCCTGCACCGCCTCCTCAAGACTCTGCCGGGCCTCCTGCAATCGTCCGAGACGGTAATAGATCCAGCCCAGGGTATCCAGGATATGAGGTGCCCGCTTGAGTTGCAACGCCTTCTGCACCAGGCGGAGAGCCTGCGGCAGGTTGCGATTTTCTTCAGCGAAACCGTAAGCAACGAAATTCATCGCCTCGACATGATCAGGGTCGACGGTGATAAGCTGCTGCATGGTCAGCATCGCCGCAGCGCGGTCTCCGCTTTGTTCTTCGAGTACACCACGATGATAGAGCAGATCAACGTCATCCGGAAATTTTTTCAGCCCCTCGTTGACAACCCTGAGCGCAGCGTCCCTGTCTCCGGCATCATTCTGGAGGGAGGCGAGATAATCGTAGAATTCAGCCCGCGCGCCACCGCGGTCGATCAGTTCCCTGAGCAGCTTGATAGCCTGTTCATTATGACCCAGCTGATGATTCAGGTAACTGCGGTGATACAGAGCATCTCCGAAAAGGTTCGAATCATCGGGCACCGAGTTGAAAGCCTCAAGAGCATCGGGCCATTCTTCCTGCTGCTCAAGCGCGGTGCCGAGATAGTAATGAATCTGCGGCAGATCGGAGCGACGGTTGAGAATATAACGGAAGCTTTTCGCCGCCAGATCCCAGTTCTTCTGTTCAAGATAGATCAGTCCGGCCTTTCTCCAGGCTTCGAGATCATCCGGCTGGGCGACCTGTTGCCGGCGGAGAAATTCAAGAGCTTCGTTGAAGCGTTGCTGTTTAACCAGGAGCCGGGCCAGCCGGTGATAAAGCGGCCCCTTGCGGTTGACCTGTCCCAGACCTGTCCGGTAGAGATCTTCGGCCCGTCCGTCATCCCGTTGCTTCTCCAGCAAATCACCATATTCGAGATAAACAACCAACAGGTGTGGGGCGATACGCAGGATATCCCGGTAATAATCACCGGCACGACTGCCGAGTTCCAACTGCCGATAGGCGCGAGCCAGATTGAGACGCGCCGGAATGGAATCGGGCGCGACCTTGAGCATCTGCTCGAAGGTATCAATAGCCCGCTGCAGTTCACCGTTGCCGATATAGGCAAGCCCTAGATGGAGATAGGACGGTTCCCGCTCGGGGGCGAGACGAACCGCTTCAGAAAGCGGCTTGATGGCCTGTTCAAACTGCCGTTGGGAATAATAGATGCCGCCGAGCAGCAGATAGGCATCAACCAGGGAAGCATCCTTGACAAGAGCACTCTCAAGCGCCTGAATCGCTCCCTTGACATTCCTCTGTTCCAGGCGCAAGCGCGCCAGGGAAACCGACAGATAAGCATCATCGGGATCAAATTCCATCGCCTTGTCCAGAGAGGCTTCGGCCTGTTCCAGGGCGCCCTCATCGCCGAGCAGGCGACTCTGGGCAAAGTAATAATAGGACCAGGCTTCGGGATGGTGCAGGCGGGCTGCAAAGGGGACCGGCGCCGGGTCTTCAGGACTTTGACTGTCGATTCCGGGGGTGCATCCGGCCAGCAGGCAGAGAGAGGTGAACAGGCCGAGGAGCAGAAGTTGTCTGAGCATAACAGCAAGGGGTCCGGAAAGTGGGGGATGACAAGATTCGGGTGGCCAACTACAGTCACTCCGGAACACGCCTGAATCTAGCACGACAGATCGCTTTCGGTCAATTTATCAGGGTCCCGGAAAATCCCCTTTACAGGGACAGGAACTATGTTAACGTTTGAACAATATCAAGAGTTTATGTCATGTCTGCCGATTGTCCAGCCGATATCAGCAGATCATGCCGATGAACCGGACAGCAAAACAGAACCGGCCCCGTTGACTTCACCGGCTGTCACCTCGAACTTTTTCGCGACGGCCGGGAAGAATCGGCTATAATTTCTAAATTGTTCAACAATTTCCAACGATCAAGAGACCGGCCATGAAGAAAATGCGGCAACCGTCACAACTGAAAGAAGCCTGGGTGCTCTGTTTCCTGCTCGGCGTGGTCATGCTCAACTACCCGTTTATCCATATCTTCAATAAAGACGCCACCCTGTTCGGTATCCCCATCCTGATTCTCTACCTGATGGTCGGCTGGCCGCTGTCGATCATGGTGATCTTTCTCTTCACCCGGTTGCTCGACCGCAACAGCAGCCAACCGGACAACAGGGACCAACCATGAACTCTTTCGAACTGGTGGCCCTGGTATCACTTCTTTACCTGGCCCTGCTCTTCATGGTTGCCTACTATGCCGACCGCAAGCGGGAGCAGGGACAGAGCATCATCTCCAACGCCAACATCTATTCCCTCTCCCTGGCGGTCTACTGTACCTCCTGGACCTTCTACGGCAGCGTCGGCCGCGCCGCTACCAGCGGACTCGACTTCCTGACCATCTATCTCGGCCCGACCCTGATCGCTTTTTCCTGGTGGTTCCTGTTGCGCCGCATGGTGCGCATCAGCAAAGAACAGAATATCGTCAGTATTGCCGACTTCATCTCCTGCCGTTATGGGAAATCGGCGTTCATGGGCGCCATCGTCACCATTTTCGCCGTGGTCGGCATCATGCCCTATATCGCCCTGCAGCTCAAAGCGGTTTCACAAACCTTCGATATCCTGACCATTCCAGCCTCCCAGCTCAGTCACGGATTCAATCATTTCCTCCCGCGCCTGCCTTCCTACATCGATACCGCCTTTGTCGTGGCTCTCTTTCTCGGCCTGTTCGGCGTCCTGTTCGGCGCCCGTCACCTCGACGCCTCGGAACGTCATGAGGGCCTGGTGGCGGCTATCGCGCTCGAATCATTGATCAAGATTGTCGCCTTTCTGGCTGTGGGAATTTTCATCACCTATGGCGCTTTTGATGGTTTTACCGATATCTTCACCCGTTTCGCCGAAAAGTTTCCTGATCGCCACCAACTGCTGCTGATCGACACCGAACAGATCCCCTACGTCAAATGGTTCAGCCTGACCTTCATTTCAATGATGGCCTTCATGTTCCTGCCGCGCCAATTTCACATCATGGTGATCGAAAACTCGGATGAAGAACACATCAAGAAGGCCATGTGGCGTTTCCCGGCCTATATTTTCGCTATCAACCTGTTCGTTATTCCCATCGCCCTCGGCGGCCTGCTGCTCAATAACGGGGACGTGACCAATGCCGACTACTTCGTCATCAACCTGCCGCTGCAGACCGGTCACCACTGGCTCGGCATGCTCGCCTACCTTGGCGGCTTTTCAGCGGCGGCCGGAATGGTCATGGTCTCCTCGGTGGCATTAGCGACCATGATCCTCAATCACCTGATCATGCCGCTGATCCTGAAATTCCAGATCGAAACCCGTGATTTCTCGGTGATGCTGATCAACATCAAGCGTTTCGCCATCCTCGCGGTGATCTTTCTCGGCTATCTCTACTACCGGATCATCGGCGAGTCCTACGCGCTGGTGAACATCGGTCTGATTTCCTTTATCGCCTCCACCCAGTTCGCCCCGGCCCTGATCGGCGGTCTTTACTGGAAACGGGCAACACGACGCGGCGCCGCTCTCGGACTGATCCTCGGCTTCCTGGTCTGGTTCTACACCCTGCTGATCCCTTCCTTCGTCCGGTCCGGCTGGCTGCACAGCGACATTCTCGAGAACGGGCTGCTTGGACTGAAATTTCTTCGCCCCCTGGAACTGTTCGGCCTGTCCGGGTTCGATATCTGGTCCCATTCCCTCTTCTGGACCATGTTCTTCAATGTCGGCGCTTTCCTGACCCTCTCACTCTTTTCGCAACCGACTGAAAGCGAGGAAGAACAGATCGGCAAATTCGTTGATGTCTTCGACAAACGCCTGGAACCCCAGGAACGGCAACGGATCAGCAAGGCACCGACCGTAGTCGAATTCATTGACCTGATGACCAAGTTCATCGGTGAGAAACAGGCGCATACGGCCATTTCAGAATATCTCGGCAATCGTGAAATCGATCTGCGAGGCAGCCTTTCGGAATTTGAGCTGCCGGGGTTGAAACATTTCACCGAGCGCACCCTGGCCGGTTCCGTCGGAGCCGCCCCGGCGCGCATCATCGTTGAAAACTACCTGGCAACCCGCGGCAGCGAGATGGAAGATGTTTTTGACATCTTCGGCTCGGTGACCATCAGCCGAACGGCCAGTCGCGAACAGTTATCCATCCTCTATGAATCGGCCCGGGTGGTCGCCAGCGGCGCGCCACTGAAGAAAATCCTCGATGAAATCCTCGACCTGCTCGGCGACCAGTTCAAATTCGACCTCTGCGTCATCCGGATCATTGACCATGAGAGCATGACCCTGACGGTGCGCAGTCAAAGGGGAATGAGTTCGGAACACCTCGGCCAGTCAGAACGGGAACTGACCATGGAGACCTGCATCGGCCAGACTTTCCTGACCAATTCCCCGGTGGTGGTCAACGACAGTGACTTCATGGATAAACAGGCAACGGCAGAGATCATCCACCGGGAGGGGATCAAGGCCTTCGCCCACGCGCCGATCACCATCGAAGGAGAACCGATCGGAGTACTGTCGGCCTTCAGCAAACAGGTCAAAGGCATTTTCACCGATGAATTCGTCGAGCTTTTCACCAGCCTTGCCGGCCAGGTCGGTGTTGCCTGGCGCAACAACCAGCAGACCGAGCGCCTGATCGAAGCCCATGAACAACAGAAAGAGATGGAAATTGCCAAAACCATTCAGCTCGGCCTGCTGCCCTCCACCGTCCCGCAGCTGCCGGGAATTGTCCTGGCCGGCATCTGCGTTCCGGCCAAGGAAGTTGGTGGCGATTATTACGATTACCTGGTGCGCGACGATGGGTCCCTTGACCTGGTGATTGCCGATGTTTCCGGGCACAATATCGGCTCAGCCCTGTTGATGGCCGAAACCCGGACTTTCATACGGGCTCAATCCGTCAGCCTGGCAAGCACCGACCTGGTTCTGGAAGCGTTGAACGAATTTTTCTACGAGGACCTGGGGCAGGCGGAACTCTTTATCACCATGGTGTTCCTCAAGTACCAGCCGCGAACCCGCCTGCTCGAATATTCCAGCGCCGGCCACAACCCACCGATCGTCTACCGGGCCGCCAGCGGCGAGATCGAACGGCTTGACGCCGAAGGACTGATCCTCGGCGTGATCCATGAAGTTCGTTTTGAACGCAAACGCCTGGAACTTCAGCCGGGCGACCTGCTGCTGCTGTACACCGACGGGATTACCGAGGCAGAAAACAGCCATGGGGATTTTTTCGGTGACGAACGCCTCTGCGCCATCATTCCCGAACTTGTAGACCTGGAACCGCAGCAGATCATCGATCAGCTCCTGGAACAGGTCAGGCTCTTCACCGGGGTGCATAATTTCCGCGACGATATTTCCCTGGTGGTGATGAAGGTCGAAGAAGACACGGGTACCGACTGACGACATACAGCTGAAACAGCCCTTGCCCGCTGAAGCAAAGCATAAATGAAAGCTTTGTGGTATGCTAGGTGGAGTGTGAAATGCGTGAGATAACCATTGAACAATACTACCTGAATCAGTGGGTTCCTGTTGGATGGAGAGTACAAGTGCCCGGCCTGAATGAGATTTCCAAAAATCTGAAGCACACCCAGAGGTTCGCTGGTGATTTTGGGGAAGCTCAGACAGATCAATGACTTGTACTCTCCGCCGACAAGGGACGCACAGAATTCGGATACCAAGCAAGGAGAGATGCAATGATCGTTCAGATTGAAGAAAAAGACAATGTTGTGCTGATCCAGGTCAAGGAAGAACGCCTCGATGCCCACAACAGCGGTGAGTTGAAGAACCAGATGCTCAACCTCTTCGAGGAAGGCAAAAACAACCTGGTGGTCAACCTGGTCGACGTCCGTTTTGTTGATTCCTCAGGGCTTGGATCGCTGGTTTCCGGCTTCAAGAACGCCAGCGCCCGCAACGGCAGCCTCAAACTCTGCGGACTGCAACCCCAGGTCAAGTCGATGTTCGAGCTGACCCGGCTTCACCGGGTGTTCGAAATTTTCCCTGACAGTGAAGAAGCACTGGCCAGTTTTGAATAGACCATTGACGGGCGGATCGACCGCAAAAACCGCTCCGCCCTTTTCCAGGCAATCATGACTGACAAGCTCGAAGTCGACATCAAGGTTCCCAACCAGACCCGCTACCTGGGGCTGATCGGCAAGATCGGCGAGGATATCGCCCGTACCCTGAAACGCTTCAAGGGGGACCGGGAGGAGCTTGCCTATCATATCAACCTGGTTCTGACCGAGGCGATCAGCAATGCCATCCGTCATGCCAACGACGATGATCCCGACAAGGAAATCCACATCTCCATCTACATCAAAGATCAGAAACTGCACATCAGAGTCTACGATCAGGGAGAAGGGTTCGACATCACCAGACTGCCGAGCCCGGAGCTTAAATACCTGGACGAGCACGGACGAGGGGTCTATATCATCCGCTCACTGATGGACGAAGTCACCTACAAACGATTGAAGGACGGTCACGTACTGGAAATGATCAAATCCCTGCACTGACCCCCGACAAAGAACGACATGCCACTCCCGGCCCGGAGACGATCTCAATCAATCGGCTGAGACGGTCGATGTTCCAGTCCCCTTCGGCCGGATTGCGGTAAGCGACGAAACGAACTCCGGCGTCGACAGCCGCCTGCTGATCAAGCGCCGAATCCCCGACAAACAACAGCCGTCGTGGCGGTGTCGCGAGCCGGTCGGCGGCCAGATGCAGCATGTCCGGAGCCGGCTTGGGCCGAGCGACATCCCGACTGGTCACAACCACCTGAAAATATTCCTCCAGACCGAAATGGCGCAGGATTTCGGGCATGCTGTTCCCCCGGTTGGTCGCAATGGCCAGCGGCAGCCTTGCCGCCAGCAGGCGCACTGTTTCGACCATGTCCGGTTCCGGATGCATCAAATGCAGGAACTGCCGATAATCAACCCGTGAAGCCAGGGAAAGGGCCTCTTCCACCCGGTCCTCCCCCAGCAACTGCCGGAAAACTTCGGGACTCGCGGCTGTATGACAAAGACGGGCACGCTCTTCCTGGTCAGGCAGCACCGGGGCCGCGCCCAGCTGCCGCAATACGAGATTGTAATAGGCCAGGTTGGCGTCATGACTGGAAAAAAGCACCCCGTCACAATCGAAGATGACCCCGTCAACCGCACTCATGCATTGTTCCTTCGCAGCACCATGACCAGTCCGACCAGCCCGAAGACAATCATCGGCAACGACAACAGCTGGCCCATGGTGGCGCCTCCCCAGAGAAACCCGAGCTGTTCATCCGGTTGCCGAAAAAACTCCACCAGAAAACGGAAACAGCCATAGCCGAGAAAAAACGTAAAGAAGGGAACCCCGGCAGGGGCATGTCTCCGGTGCAGCCACCACAGCAGGCAGAAAAGCAGCACCCCTTCAAGCAGAAATTCATAAAGCTGACTCGGATGACGAGGTATCGGACCGGCCTGGGGGAACACCATGCCCCAGGGAACATCGGTCACCCGTCCCCAGAGTTCACCGTTGATAAAATTGCCGAGACGTCCCAAGCCGAGCCCGACGGTGGCGCTGGTGGCCAGGACATCACCGGTCAGCAATATCGGCAACTTGCGTCGACGACAGAACAGCACCGAGGCGCAGATCACGCCCAGCAGCCCACCGTGAAAACTCATCCCCCCCTGCCAGACAGCAAAGACCTGCAAAGGGTGGTGCAGGAAATAGGGGGCGTTGTAGAAAAGCACATAGCCGAAACGACCGCCCAAAATCACTCCGATCACAGCATAAAAGAGCAGGTCCGAAACGGCATCGGCATCCAGGTCGAGGTGGCGACGCCGTGCCAGGGTGCGAATCAGGACGTAGGATGCCAGAAAACCAAGCAGGTACATCAATCCGTACCAACGCACCGCCAGCGGGCCGATGTGAACCAGAACGGGATCGATTTCAGGATAACGCAGCATGTCGACTCCGAAAAAGGTGGGAGAAAAGGTGAAAGCTATACTAGCGATTCACGAAGCCGCGCGCAACGACTCAATCGGATTCAGGTACAATATTGCGCAGCATCGCGGCTGGAAAACCACAGGCTTCAAGCAGGGGCAACCAGTCGCGAGGAAGAGACGCCTTCAGGTCGATAGCCTGCCCCGTCACGGGGTGCGCCAGACTCAGCTTCCAGGAGTGCAGCAACTGCCCGGGGATGTCGAGACCATGGAGACGACCAACACCGTCATAGCGGATGTCTCCGCACAGAGGATGGCCCGCTTCGGAAAAATGGGCCCGGATCTGATGCATGCGACCGGTAACCAGTTCCACCTCCACCAGGGAAACCCCATCGGCAGCCCGGACCAGGCGATAGCGGGTCAGGGCCGGCTTGCCGCCGCGCGCAACCGATCGCACCCTGTTGATGGCTCTGATTTTAGCGAGGTTGGATTTGAATTCACCCTGTTCATTTTCAAGCATCCCGCAAACCAGGGCGAGGTAGGTTTTGCGGATTTCGTGCTGCCGAAACTGCTCGCTGAGGGAGCGGTGAGCCCGGGGATGAATCGAAAAAGCGATGACTCCGGAAGTATCACGGTCAAGACGCTGTACCATGCCGATCTCGGGTCGGCGTCCGGCCCCCTTGCCGCGACCGAGATAATCAAGAATGCCCTGGTAGAGAGTTCCCTGAAACCGGGACGGAGTCGGTTGGGTATCAAGACCTGCCGGTTTGTTGAGAACCAGGAGGTTTTCATCTTCGAACAGAACCTGTTGCGCGTCAATCAGGTGCTTTTCAAGCGGCAGACCGTCAAGGAAAACCTCAACCCGCTGCCCGGTCCGGACAGATCTTGAACACTGGCTGATCCTGCGACCATCGACATGGATGGAACCGGTGGACAGCGCCTTTTTCCAGAAGCCGCGACTGAATTGCGGAAAGACCGCCGACAGGTACTGGTCTATCCGCAGGCTATCTTCCGCAACGGCAACAAAACGCTTGAAATGCTGCCGTTGCCGCTCGCCCGGGACATCACTCTCTGAAAAATTTATGGCCACGAAAACTCCAGATGATCATCGTTTCTGGATGCCGACATTCTTTTTCCTGAATCAGGTTTTTCGCCAACAGGCTTTGACAACAATCAACCCTGTGATAGATTAGGTACACATGACCAGCATATTCTGGGGTGTACGACACGCTGTCTGAGGCCATGACCAACGAACAGTTCGGCAATCGCTTCGTCGATTCGTGGTGAGCAAACCCATGACAACGATGGGCAGCCTGAAGCGAATCGCGAGCCCGGCCAGTCAGTACAGGCTCATAGCCTGGGCGCGATCGGCATCCCGGAAAACAACAGAGGCCCCGTGGTCTGACCACGGAGCCTCTGCTATGTTTGACGGCGAAACGGCATCCGCTATATCAGACCGTGCCGTTATTAACCCGGGCGCGAAGTTCCTTGCCTGTTTTGAAAAACGGCGTCTTCTTGGCGGGAATTGAAACCACCTCGCCACTTTTCGGATTGCGTGCTTCGCGGGCTTCACGCTCGCGCACGGTAAATGACCCGAAGCCGCGAATCTCCACCCGATCTCCGTTCACCAGGGCATTGCCGATGCTGTCGAAAATTGTATTGACGACCACTTCGGCTTCCTTCTTGTTCAGCTCCCCGGCATTATAAGACAACCTTTCAATCAATTCACTCTTGGTCATGAAAACCTCCTATTCAATTCCAGTCCAAAGAAACTGCAGGCCGGACAGGCTGGAACGCGACAAGACCCGCCGCACCTGGGACGTACCTTCTTCAAAAAGATAATTCAGAACCCCTGGTTGGACCCGGGGGGGATAGATAACTTGCGGCTTACCTTCAATACCGCCGAGCTTACCGGCAATGGCAATGGCATCCTGAAGATTGCCGAGTTCATCAACCAGGCCGGCCTGAAGAGCCTGGCGGCCGGTGAAAATCCGCCCGTCGGCAAGAGCCTTGACCTTCTTCAGGTCCATTTTCCGACCTTCGGCAACAGCCGTCATAAACTGCTGGTGAACATCGTCGATAAGTGTCTGCAGGACCTGTCGATCCTGCTCCGTCATCGGGCGGGTCGAAGAACCGATATCCTTCAGGCTGCCGCTTTTGACCACCTCACTCTTGAGGCCGATTTTTGCCAGCAGTTCCTCAAAATTGGTGAACTGCATGATCACGCCGATGCTGCCGGTAATGGTCCCGGGATTGGCCAGGATGCGTTGTGCCGGGACAGCCACGTAATAACCGCCGGAAGCCGCCACGGACCCCATGGAGACAACAACCGGTTTAACCTTGGCCGCTTTTTTTATTTCTTCGTAGACCTCCTGGGCAGGACCGACAGCACCTCCCGGAGAATTGATTCGGAGCACGATGGCCTTGACCGAGTCGTCGTCGCGGAAATCAACAATGGTCTCCATCAACTCACGGGAAGAGTCAATGACACCCTGCAGTTCGACCACTGCCACTTTTTTCCCAACCGGGAAGACCGTCGGCCGACCGAGGAAACTGGCGATGACCAGCACCGAGATGAAAAAGAAAACAAAAACACAGCCGACCAGGAGAAGGGCCATTAAAAACGGATGTTTTTTCATACCGCCTCCCGGAAGAAATGGTTTGTTATGATCATGACGCGCATTGCGCTTTCGGAATCAAAGGCCCCTGAATCGGAACCCGGCGTACCGGCCGGACATCGGCGAGGAACGCCAAATTCACCATGCGAAAACATGATGGAGAAAGGGCTGTCCGTCCCCCCGGTGAAACCAGCGGGGGGACGGACAGGGAATCAGTCTTCCTGATCCTTGTTCGTGGATTTAAACGCGCCCTGCAGCAGGTCACCGAGATTGGAGGTCGCATTCTTCTGCGCACCGAGGAACTCGTTGACCTCGGCTTTTTCCTTCTGCTCGTCAAGCTGCTTGATCGACAGGGCGATTTTACGATCCACCGTGTCAACATTGAGGACACATGTTTCGATCTCGTCACCAACCTTGGCAAAGTCCTTCGGCGAATCAATCTTCTCGTGACTGATTTCGGAAACATGGATCAGGCCTTCGATCCCTTCCTCGACCTCGAGGAAGATGCCGAAATCGGTCACCGAGGTCACCTTGCCCCTGATGATGGTTCCCGGGGCATAACGCTGCGGGATTTCACTCCAGGGATCAACATTAAGTTGCTTCAGCCCAAGGGAGAACCGCTCGTTCTCGCGATCGATATTGAGCACCACAGCCTTGACGATATCCCCTTTCTTGAACATTTCCGAAGGGTGCTTGACCCGCTTGGTCCAGGAAAGGTCGGAGATATGCACCAGGCCGTCAATACCTTCATCGACGCCGACGAAAATACCGAAATCGGTGATATTCTTGACCTGACCCTCGATAATGGTGCCGATCGGGAACTTCTCGCCGATGACTTCCCAGGGATTCGGTTCAATCTGTTTCAAGCCGAGGGAAATCCGCCGGTTCTCGGTGTCGACCGCCAGGACCACCGACTCGACCTCGTCGCCGACGCTGAGAATCTTGTTCGGGTGCTTGACCCGCTTGGTCCAGCTCATCTCGGAAACATGGATCAGACCCTCAACACCATCTTCGAGTTCGACGAATGAACCGTAATCGGTCAGGCTGACCACCTTGCCCTTGACCTTGGCGCCGATTTCGTACTTTTCGGCCACGGTCAGCCAGGGATCGGGAGCGATCTGCTTCAGACCGAGAGAAACACGTTCTTTCTCCTGGTCATACTTGAGAATCTTGACATTGATGGTGTCGCCCACCCCGAGAATGTCGGAAGGGTGCGCCACCCGCCCCCAAGACATGTCGGTGATGTGCAGCAGACCGTCGATACCGCCGAGATCAATGAAGGCACCGTAATCGGTGAGGTTCTTGACCACACCTTCCATCACCTTGCCCTCTTCCAGCACCTTGAGGGTTTCAGTACGCTGGCTGGCACGCTCTTCCTCCAGCAGCACCCGGCGCGACAGCACGATATTGCCGCGACGCTTGTTCAGCTTGATGATCTTGAACTGGAACGTCTCGTTGATCAGCTTGTCGAGATTGCGTACCGGCCGCAGGTCAACCTGCGATCCGGGCAGAAACGCGCTGACTCCGATATCGACCGTCAGCCCGCCCTTGATGCGGGACGCGATGCGGCCATCGACAACAGCCCCCTCTTCCAGGGTTGCCCAGACCTTCTGGCGGTCGGCTTTTTCCTTGGAAAGGCTGATCAGTCCGTTCTCGTTCTCGGTGCTTTCGATGAGGACATCGAATGTGTCGCCGACCTTGAGATCAGCGGCCCCATCCTCGCCGGCGAATTCGCCGGCCGGAATAATGCCCTCGGACTTGCCGCCGACATCGACGATGACCGCGTCGGCATTGACCTGGACAACGGTTCCCTCGACAACGTTGCCGCGTCGGATTTCCCGGTCCTTGAGGCTGTTTTCAAAGAGTTCAGCGAAACTCTCCTCTTCCATCCCGTCCAGTTCTTCGTTGTCCAACAGTTCGTCTTCCTGGTTAGTCAGTTCGTTATTCTCCACCATTAACCTACTTACCCCCTAAGGATTTTCTGCCGCCGGGCGGCAGTCCGGCGGTGCCTTGGCACCAGACCGCGAAGCGTGACGTTAGCATAAAGCAAACGAAAAAACAAACTCTTATTTACCCTGAACAGACCGCCTGTGAGCTGATCCAAGGTCAGGTTCCGGCGAGGGTTTCAAGCCGTGCCACAACCTGTTCGATCAGCCAGGACGGCGTCGAAGCCCCGGCGGTCAATCCCACGGTCTCGACCCCCTCCAGCCAGCCGGGTTCAAGGTCGTCAGCAGTCTCGATATGCCTGGTATTATCCTGCAGTTCCCGACAGATCACCGCCAGTCGAGTCGTGTTGGCGCTGTTGCGCCCACCGACCACCAGCATCAGGTCAACCCGGGCGGCAAGGCTCTTGGCCTCCTGCTGGCGAACCGAGGTCGCATCGCAGATGGTGTTGTAGACGCGAACCTCTTTGGCCTTGCGCAGGCAGACACCGACAATGGCGTTGAAATTGTCGAAGGACTGGGTGGTTTGCGCGATCACCCCGATCTTGCTCGAACGGGGCAGCCGTTCGGCCGCTTCAGGGTCGGCGACCACGCTGACCCTGCCCTCCTCACCATAGGAGACAATCCCCTGAACCTCCGGGTGTTCCTCTTCGCCGACCAGCACCAGGTGATAACCATCCGCGCTCAGTTCGGCGGCGAATTCCTGGGCTTTCTTGACGAAGGGACAGGTCGCGTCGACCACCTCAAGCTGCCGCCGGGCGATCTGCTCCATCTCCCCCCGGGTCACGCCGTGGGAACGGATGATAACCGCCCCCTCCCCGGCCGCGGGGACCTCGTCGACCACCCGAACACCCTTCTCTTCCAGCTGGCGCACCAGTTGCGGAGAATGAATGATCGGCCCGAGAGATGAGAGATGATCATGCTCTTCGGTCGCGTCGAAGGCCATCCGGGTGGCGCGTTTGACCCCGAAACAGAAGCCGGCACTCTTGGCAAGAATGATTCTCATGATTTCAATTCTCTCGCAGAGCGCCCAGTCCATGCAACCGGCGCCGCTCCATGACAAGGTCGAACATGCGCCGGAAAACCGCGTCAACATCCAGCCCGGTGGTATCAATCAGCACGGCATCCTCGGCCTGGACCAACGGGGCGATACTGCGGTTCATATCGGCTTGGTCCCGCTCGGCTACTTCCCGTATGGTCTGTTCCAGGTCAACCGCGTGCCCCCTGGCGCGAAGTTCAAGATAACGCCGCCTGCCCCGCTCTTCGGTCGTGGCCTGAAGAAAGATCTTCACCTCGGCGTCGGGAAAGACCACGCTGCCGATATCACGCCCTTCGAGCACCACGCCGCCATCGGCTCCAAGCCGTCGTTGCTGATCAACCAGCGCCTGCCGGACAACGGCCACGGCGGCAACCCGGGCGGTCAGCAGGCTGACCTCGGGTGTGCGGATCAGCTCACTGACATCTTCACCATTGAGAAAAACCCGCAAATCCCCTTCACAACGGCGAAAATCGATCTCAAGAGTCCCACAGAGCGACTCCAGGCCCACGGCGTCGTCCGCCTTGATCCCGTTGCGAAGGGCCGCCAGGGCAACCGAACGGTACATGGCTCCGGTATCGATGTTGAGATACTTGAGACGTTCGGCCAGCCGTCGGCTCAAGGTGCTTTTGCCAACCCCGGAAGGCCCGTCGATGGCAACAATCAACTCCCGTCGATGATTGGACTCAGCCATGACGCACCTTTTCAAGCAGCTCCCAGAAGTCGGGAAAAGAAGTGGCGGTGCAGGCGGTGTTGTCGATCCGGACCTCTCCGGCGGCACGCAGTCCCGCGATCGCCATGCTCATGGCGATACGGTGGTCACCATGAGAATCGACCCGGCCGCCGGACAGCGTCTCCCGACCGTGAATCACCATACCATCTTCCCGCGCCTCAAGATCGGCGCCGAGCTTACCGAGTTCCGTGACCATGGCGGCGATACGGTCGGTCTCCTTGACGCGCAGTTCACGGGCGTCGCGGATCACCGTGACGCCTTCCGCCACGGCCGCGGCGACGCTGATAACCGGAAATTCGTCGATCGCCCGCGGCACCAGGTCACCGCCGATCTCGATCCCGCGCAGATCACTGTGCCGCACCAGCAGATCGGCCACCGGTTCGCCGCTGACCTCGCGGCAATTGAGCGGTTCGATACAACCGCCCATGGCCTGCAGAATGTCAATCACCCCGCTGCGGGTCGGATTGATGCCGACATTGCGGATCAGCAGCTCGCTGCCGGGGGTGATCAGCGCCGCCACCAGAAAGAAGGCCGCCGAGGAGATGTCACCGGGGACAGCGACCTCGCGGCCGGACAGACGCGGCTGCGGCTGGATGGTGACGCCGCCGGCAAAGGTCCGCAGGTCGGCGCCGAAGAAGCTGAGCATCCGCTCGCTGTGATCGCGTGACAGATGCGGTTCGTGAACCGTGGTCGGTCCGTCGGCGTAGAGTCCGGCCAGCAGCAGCGCTGACTTGACCTGGGCGCTGGCGATCGGCGAATGATAGTCGATACCGACCAGACTGCCCCCCCGGATCGCCAGCGGGGCGCGCTCATCACCGTCCCGCCCCTGAATGCGGGCTCCCATCAGGGACAGCGGAGTGGTAACCCGTTTCATCGGCCGCCGCCGCAGGTACTGATCACCGGTCAACACCGAAAAGAAGGCCTGCCCGGACAGCAGGCCGGTCATCAGCCGCATGGTGGTTCCGGAATTGCCGCAATCCAGCACGTCCTCCGGCTCCGTGAGACCATGCAGGCCGTGTCCGTGGATCAACAGCGCCCCGTCAGCCCGCTCCTCAATCCTGATCCCCATCGCCCGGAAGGCGGCGAGAGTGGCATGGTTGTCTTCGCCATGCAGGAAACCGCGAACCAGGGTTTCGCCCTCGGCCAGCGAACCGAGCATGATCGAACGATGGGAAATCGACTTGTCGCCGGGGACGGTTATTTCACCACCGAAACGGCTCACTGAGGTCATAATTCTGTGTTCAACCATAGTTGATCCGATCTACAAGATAGCATCACGTAACAGTTTGGATTTCAAAAAGAAATCATAAAGCTTCTGGCCTTCTCCGGAGCGGATGTCCTCTTTCAGTTCGGCAAGGAAATTTTCATAACGCTCCATCATTTCAAGCAACGCCTCGCGATTGGTCAGGGCGATATCGCGCCACATGGTCGGATCCGAAGAGGCGATACGGGTGAAGTCCCGAAACCCACCGGCGGAATATTCAAGGATATTCTCCTCGAAACGATCATAGGACCCGACGGCATTGACCAGCGTGTAGGCGATCATGTGCGGCAGATGACTGATGGCGGCAAGAATGCGGTCATGCTTTTCCACCTCCATCACCACCACCTCGCTGCCGGCGACCTGCCACATCCGCCGCACCGTCTCCAGGGCCGCCGCGGGAGTGATCGGCGTGGGCGTCAGAATACAGCGTTTGTCCCGATAAAGAGTGGAGAAGGCCGCCGTGGCGCCACTGTTTTCCGTACCGGCAATGGGATGTCCGGGGACAAAGGCGATGCCGGGCGGCAGCAGCGGTTCAATCTGGTGGATGACATCCCCCTTGACGCTGCCGCCGTCGGTCAGGATCGACCCCGGTTTCATGGCCGGCAGCAGCTGTCCGGCCAGGGAACCAAACGTCTGTACCGGCGTGGAGAGAAAAACCAGGTCGGCCCCCTGAACCGCCTCGACCGGATCGAGACAGTAGCGATCGACAATCTCCAGTTCAAGCGCGGTTTCAAGGTTTTCAATACTGCGTCCGGCACCGACAATGTCATCGACAACACCGGCATCACGCAACGCCAGGGCGAGTGACCCGCCGATCAACCCGACCCCGATCACCGTCAGTCTACCGATATGAAAATCCGTCATCTCTTGTCCTTGAATCAGCCTGCGGGTAAATCGGCGGCGGGTCAGCGTACGCGCGGATAGGAACCGAGCACCTTGAGAAACTGGCAGTACTGGCGCAGGTCTTCGACCGCCTCGCGGATAACAGCGTCTTCGATATGCCCTTCGAGGTCGAGGAAGAAGATGTATTCCCAGGCCTTTTTACGCAATGGGCGACTCTCGATTTTGCACAGGTTGATGCCGCGGCTGCTGAAGGGCTCCAGCATCCGGTAGAGAATACCCGCTTCATCCTTGACGCTGAACATGATCGAGGTTTTGTCGTTGCCGCTGCGAGACGGCGTATTTCGGCCGACAACCAGGAAACGGGTAAAATTGTTCGGATTATCCTCGATCTTGTGCTTCGCGACCTTGAGGCCGTAAAGGCTGCCGGCCTGCTTACTGGCGATGGCCGCCGCGCTCTCGTCATCAGCCACCAGCTGCGCCGCGAGGGCGGTACTGGCGACATCGACCAGGGGAACATGTGGCAGGTTTTCCTCCAGCCACTCCCGACACTGGGCCAGCGCCTGCGGATGGGAGATCACCTTGCGTACTGCCGCCAGATCACCACTGACCGACAGCAGGTCATGGGAAATCTCCAGCAGAATCTCGGCGATGATCTTCAGATCCGATTCGAAAAACATATCGAGGGTATGGTTGACAATTCCCTCGTTGGAATTCTCCACCGGCACCACGCCATAGTTGGCCCGGTCGCGCGCCACCTCGTCAAAGACAGCGGGAATGCTTTTCTGTGGCACCAGTCTCGCCGACTGGCCGAACTGCTGCATGGTCGCGACGTGGGTGAAGGTTGCCTGGGGACCGAGAAAAGCGACCTTCAGCGGTTCCTCCAGGGAAAGCGAGGCCGAGATG
Source organism: Geothermobacter hydrogeniphilus (assembly GCF_002898515.1). GTDB lineage: Bacteria > Desulfobacterota > Desulfuromonadia > Desulfuromonadales > Geothermobacteraceae > Geothermobacter_A. Next base: position 81,073 of record NZ_PPFX01000009.1, read on the forward strand.
ATCTCCCGGAACACCCGCCGTACTCCATCATCGGGAAAGGGGCCGGGATTGTCATGAATCAGCCGGTCGTAAATCGCCTTCTCGCGACTCGGCACATAGAAATCACCCCGGGCGCCCTGCTTGGCCTTGCCGACCTCGACAACGATGCGGGCCCGGCGATTGAGCAGATCGAGGATCTGGTCATCGATGACGTCGATCCGGCGGCGGAATTCCTTGAGCTTGTCCTCAGTCACACCCGGCTCCTTAAGAGGGCCGCCATCCGAATTTTCCAGGCAGGCCCCCCGGCTTGAATAGTACCTGAATCAGCGAATCCCTTGTCGGCGTACAGCACAAGTCATTGACCTGCCTGAGCTTCCCAAAAATCACCAGCGAACCTATGGGTGCGCTTCAGATTTTTGGAAATCCCATCCAGGCCAAGCACTTGCACTCTTCATCCAACAGGAACTCACGGATTCAGGTAGGATCGAAACCTTAGCCGATTGGCCGGAAAAAATCAATTGTTCCGCTTGCATCAGGGCGCCTTCGACCGTTAAACTACGGCACGATTTTGCAACCCGCGACAGCCGTCCGCTCACCGGCCGGTGCCCGACAGGAGACATTATGCCGATTTCAGAGAAAATCCAGACCTTTATCGATCGTTCTTCGTGGATCCGCCGGATGTTCGAGGAAGGCGCCCGACTGCGCGAAATCCACGGTGACGATCAGGTTTTCGACTTCACTCTCGGCAACCCGACTGTCGAGCCCCCGCCGCGCTTCAACGAGCAGCTGCGCCGGATGGCCGCCCATCCCGAACCGGGCATGCACCGTTATATGAACAATGCCGGCTACGATCGGACCCGCGCCGCGGTCGCCGAGCGGCTGAGCCGAACCAGCGGCCTGAAGGTCGATGCCGGCCAGGTGATCATGACCTGCGGCGCCGGCGGCGCCCTGAACGTGGTTCTCAAGACGCTGCTCAATCCCGGCGACGAAGTCATCATCCTGACCCCCTATTTCGTCGAGTACAAGTTCTACATCGACAACCACGGCGGCATCGCGCGCGAGGTCTGGACCCGGCGCGAGGACTTCCAGCTCGACCTCGACGCCATCGAGGCGGCGATTTCCGAAAAAACCTGCGCCCTGATCATCAACTCACCCAACAATCCGACCGGGGTCATCTATCCGGAAGCGGACCTGCGGCGGCTCGACGCCCTGCTCAAGCGCCGCCAACAGGAAACCGGACGCGCGGTGGTGGTGATTTCCGATGAGCCCTACGCCCGCATCGCCTACCAGGGACAGCAGGTTCCCAGCCTTTTCGCCTGCGTCGACAACGCGGTGATCGTCACCTCGCATTCAAAGGACCTGGCGCTGCCGGGAGAACGGATCGGCTACCTCGCGGCCAGCCCGAAGCTGCAGGACAGCAGTCTGTTCATGGCCGGCGCCGTGTTCTGCAACCGGGTTCTCGGCTTCGTCAACGCCCCGGCCATGGCCCAGCGGCTGGTCGCCGATCTGCAGGACGAAAGCGTCGCCATCACTCCCTACCAGGAAAAACGGGACCTGCTGTTCGACCACCTGACAAGCCTCGGTTTCAAAATGGTGAAACCGGGCGGCGCTTTCTACCTCTTCCCCCGCTCCCCGATCGAGGATGACGTCGCTTTCGTCACCCGCGCCCAGCAGCACAATATCCTGCTGGTGCCCGGCAGCGGCTTCGGCGCTCCCGGCTATTTCCGCATCGCCTACTGCGTCGAGCGGGAGGTCATTGAACGCAGTCTTCCCGCCTGGAACAGGCTGGCCGCTGACCTGGGCCTGCAACCGGGCTGATTCAAGGGTAAACTCCCCTTCCCTCCCGGACGATAAGAGCGGCAGGGGCCGGTCGGGCGACCGGCCCCGTTGCCAACCGGGAGCGGGACCATGGAACTGAACCTCTACTGGACCAGGGAACTGAGCGTGGGGGTCGACCAGATCGACGCGCAGCACCGGGAACTGTTCGACCATGTCAACCAGTTGCTCAGTGCCTGCCTGGCGGACAAGGGCAGCGCCGCGCAGTCTGAACAGATGCTCACCTTTCTGCATAACTACGCCAATGAGCATTTCCGCGCCGAAGAGGCGCTGATGGAGGAGCATCACTACCAGGCACTGGAGATGCACCGACGCCAGCATCTGGGATTCTGCCGCAGGTTGCAGCAGCTCGAAAGGCGGCTGCTCGACAATCCCGCCAAGCAGGAACTGGCCGCCGAAATCAACGAGATGGTGATCGACTGGCTTTACGAGCACATCTGCATGGAAGACCGGGCGCTGGGAAACTTTATCCGTCAGGCTTCTGCCTGAGATGTCGCCGGGCGCAGGTCGCGCAGACGCAGCTGCACGCTGCGGCGCCCCTTCCACTCATTGATGCCGGGGGTGAACAGGAGGTCACAAGGGCCGCAGAACTCCTCGATCCGCTCGGCCATCCTGAAGGCAATGCAGTTGCAGCTGTAGCCACCCTGGCGGGCGACGCAGCGCAGGTGGCTGCCGTCCCCGATCGCCTCCACCCGGTGGAGATCGACATTGCGGGCCAGCAGCACCGGCTCCGGGTTGCCCATGCCGAACGGAGCCAGCGATTCCAATTCGGCCACAAGCTCCATGCCCAACTCATCGAGACCGATTTCCCCTTCGTAGAGCAGGGTCGGCATCAGGTCTTCCATGGTCAAAACACAGCGGACCCGGGCCTCGAAACGCTCGCTGAACGCATCGAGACGATCCGCCGCGATACTGAAACCAGCGGCATATTCATGACCGCCGAAACCGAGCAGGTCATCGGCACAGGCCTGCAGGCCATGATAGAGGTGAAACCCGCGCACCGACCGCCCCGACCCTTTGCCGTTCTCTTCATCCAGAGCGATCAGCAGGGTCGGTCGACCATAGCGTTCCACCAGCCGGCTGGCGACGATGCCGATCACTCCGGAATGCCAGGTCGGATCGGCCAGCACGATGGAAAACCGTTCCTCGGCATCCTCCAGTTGCGCCACCGCGTCGGCAAAGGTGGTCTGTTCGATCTGCTGACGCTGCTGGTTGAAATCATCAAGCTGTTCGGCCAGTTCCCGCGCGCGGTCGGCATCGTCGGTCAGCAGCAACTCGACGCCGAGCGCGGCATCTTCCAACCGTCCGGCGGCATTGAGCCGCGGCGCCAACCGGAAACCGACCGCCCCGGCGGACACCTCGCGCACCCCGGCCACATCCTTGAGCGCCCGGATACCGGGCCTCGGCCCCTGATCGAGACGTTGCAGACCGCTCCGGACCAGGGTCCGGTTGAGACCGGTCAACGGTACCAGGTCGGCCACCGTACCGAGCGCGACCAGGTCGAGTTGCTGCCGCAGGTCCGGCTCCGGCCGCTGCGCGAACCAGCCCCGTTCACGCAACGCTTTGCGCAACGCCACCAGCAGCATAAAAGCGACCCCGACGCCGCACAGGTTCCGGTCGGGAAATGAGCAGCCGGGCTGATGGGGATTGACCAGGGCCAGGGCGCGCGGCAGGGAATCCGGGGGTTGATGGTGATCGGTGATGATCAGGTCGAGACCGAGCTCGGCCGCCAGTTCCGCCTCGGCATGGGCGGAGATGCCGCAATCAACCGACACCACAACCCGGGCGTCGTTCCCGGCAGCGGACCTGAGAGCCTCGGCCGAAAGTCCGTAGCCATCCTTCAGCCGCAGCGGGATATGATATTCAACCCGACCGCCGAACGATTGCAGGGTCTGCGTCAGCAGGGCGGTCCCGGTGATGCCGTCGACATCATAATCACCGTGCACGCTGATCAGCTGCTGCTGTTCGATCGCCATGACCAGACGCTCGACCGCGGTACCGACGCCCTTAAGCAGGAATGGATCGGGAAGGTTGCTGAGCCGGGCCTGCAGAAACAGTCGGCCCTCTTCGGGGGTTTCGACACTGCGGGCGGCCAGCACCCGGGCCGCCCAGGGAGAAACCCCCAGTTCACGACCGAGGGTTTCCACCAGATCCCTGTCGAATTCGCGTCGCAGGCTCCAGCGCCGACTGTCGACCGGCTTCATCTCGGCCCCACCCCCGCGACGGGAGATTCACGCAACGGTCGTAACAGAACCCGGCCGAGCAGGTCATCCCGTTCCCGGTCGTAGATCCGCGGCGAAACCTGCCTGACATCGGTCGTTCCCCACCAGTTACCGCCGAACTGAATATCTTCCGGGACCTCCTCGCCGAGAACCACATCATAATCCCGGTTAGCGATAAAACTGTTGTTCTCGATCCGCAAGTCCCGGGGGTGGGCCGTGATGAACAACCCGCGGCGATTGTTGCTGATCTGGTTATTGCGGATGACCGGAGCGCCGAAATGAAAACGGATGCCGGTGTCGTTGTCGACAATCCGGTTGTGATCAATGAGAATATTGCTGGAATGAAAACGGATGGCCACCAGGTTGCCGCTGAAGACGGAATCCTCGATGGATGCGGTCGATTCCTGAATATGCAGGGCACTGTCGGCACCGCTGAAAACGGCGTGGCGGATACGGGTCGAAGGGCTGCTGCTGATGTTGATCCCCCCCCAGCTGCCGGCCGGGGCATCAGCCACGGACGCGCGAAAGCGGATCGGGCGGGAGGCTGTCCCTTCGGCCCGGAAGTCACCACGGATCACCAGTTCACTGCCGGGGAAATGGGGATGGTCCCGCCAGCGGTCGAGTTCCGGGGGCGCGGGATGAAAAACGATGTCACTGCCGGGGGCGATCACCAGACTGCTGCCGGCAACCAGCTCGACATCACCGAAGATATCGATCCGGCCCCGCCAGTACTGTTCACCGGCCAGCCGGCCACCGTCAATACGCTTCACCGAAGGCAGGCAACCGGTACAGATCACTGCCAGAAACAGAACCGCCAGAAGCAGGCGCACAGATACACCGGATGGTCCGTTTGAAGGTATGTCCGGCTTGATCATGAGAGGACCCGGTTAAACGGCCGGGATGGCTCCCGGCCGTGTGACCTACTTTGCCCCCTCAGCATTCGGCTGGGGAATCGGCGGATGGGATTTGAGGACTTCCATATCCCGGCGAACCTGGTCGGCGCCCTGGCCGGTGGGGTTCAGGTCGAGGAATTTCTGCCAGGCCTCGATGGCCTTGGGGAAATCCTTGAGATCATACCGATAGACGACCCCGAGGTTGTAATAGCTCTGGGAATGGTTGGGGTCGATGGCGGTCGCCTTCTCGAAATTATCGATGGCGCGATCGTACCAGCCGAGCTGGCGGAACATGATGCCCTGGTCGGTCAGGACATTGGGGTCGTTACCGTCGATTTCGAGGGCCTTGCCGTAGGCTTCGATCGCCTTCATCGGCTGCTGGGTGTCGAAATAGGTGTTGCCGAGCTGCACCCAGGCGTTACGGTTGGCGGGATCCTTGGCCACCACAGCTTCGAGCATCTTGATGTTCTGCCCCTGGTTGACCACCGGAGCGGAAGCCGGCGGCGGCGCGTTGCCCACCGAACGCTGCCTGCCGCGTCCGCCGATGTTGCTGCCGATCACTCCCACCAGAATGCCGATCACCAGCGCCACCCCCATCAGGATGATAGTTTCCTTGTTTTTCATCAGGCATTTCCTTTGGCCGCGGCCTTGCCCTGTTTCGACTTCTTATAGTCCTGCCAGAAAATCAGCAGCGGACTGGCGACAAAGATCGAGGAATAGGTACCGATCAGCACCCCGACCAGCAGGGCGAAGGCGAAGTTGTGGATGACACCGCCGCCGAAGACAAACAGGGCGGCCACCACCAGCAGGGTGGTGCCGGAGGTGAGAATGGTCCGCGACAGGGTCTCGTTGATGCTGCGATTGACAATCACCGGGAAGGGTTCCTTGTTGTAGCGGCCCATGTTCTCCCGAATCCGGTCATAGACGATGATGGTGTCATTGAGCGAATAACCGATGATCGCCAGAAAAGCGGCGATAATCGGCAGGTCGATCTCCTTGCCGAAAACCGAAAAGGCACCGAGGGTGATCATCACGTCATGCACCAGTGCCAGCACCGCCCCGACGGCGAAGCGGAATTCGAAGCGCAGAGTGATGTAGATCAGGATCGCCACCATGGCGAAAAGCACCGCCTTGAAGCCTTTTTCACGCAGATCCTTGCCGACCTGGGGGCCGACCATTTCAACCCTGCGGACCTCCGCCTTGCCGGCACCGTAACTGGCCTCAAGAGCCTGCTCGACCCGGTGGCCAAGTCCCTTGAGTTCACTGCTGACGGCCTGCGCGCGGACCAGAAATTCATTGGCGTCGTCACCGAACTGCTGCACGCTCATGTTGCCGAGACCGAGGTCTTTCAGGGCATCCTTGATATCAGACGCGTTGGTCGTCTGCTGGAACTTGATCTGCACCAGGCTTCCGCCGACAAAGTCGATACCGTAATTCGGTCCGCCCTTGACAACCAGCGAGACCAGACCGATCAGGATCAGGATGACCGAAAAACCGATCGCCAGCTTGCGACGGCCGACAAATTCAAAATTGACATCAGGTTTGATCAGTTGCATCGCCGCCTCCTCAGATTCTCAGGCGCTTGACCTGGCGGCGGTCAAGGAAATAGTCAAATATGAGCCGGGTCACGAAAATGGCTGTGAACATCGACGCCAGGATGCCGACCGACAGGGTCACGGCAAAACCCTTGACCGGGCCGGTGCCGAACTGGAACAGCACCAGTGCGGCGATCAGGGTGGTGATGTTGGCGTCGACAATGGTCATGAAGGCCTTGCCGTAACCGAGGTCGATGGCGTTGCGGGCGCTCTTTCCGAGCCGCAGCTCTTCACGGATGCGCTCAAAGATCAGCACGTTGGCATCGACCGCCATGCCCACGGTCAGGACGATACCGGCGATTCCCGGCAGCGTCAGGGTGGCGCCGAACAGACTGAGCATGGCGAGAATGAAGACCAGGTTGAGTATCAGGGCGATATTGGCCACCAGTCCCGAGAGGGAATAGTAGATCAGCATCGACAGCACCACCAGGATACCGCCGATGACAACCGAACGGATGCCCTTGCTGATCGAATCGTGACCGAGGGACGGACCGACGGTACGGTCTTCCAGGATCTTGACCGGCGCCGGCAGGGAACCGGCCCGCAGGATGATCGCCAGGTCAGTGGCCTCCTGCGAGGTGAAAGAACCGCTGATCTGGGCACTGCCGCCGGAGATCCGTTCTCGAATCACCGGGGCCGAGTAGACGGTATCGTCGAGGACGATCGCCATCCGCTTGCCGACATTGGCGGCAGTCACCTGGTCGAAACGCTTGGCACCGACGGCGTTGAAATCGATGGCGACATAGGGCTCGTTGAAACGGCTGTCGATACGCACCTGGGCGTTGGAAAGCAGATCACCGGTCATGATGGTTTTGCTCTTGACCACAATCGGGATTTCGGTCACCGCACCGGTCCGCTTGTTGACCTGTCGTTCGTAAAGCAGCTCGGTACCGGGCGGCAGCTTGCCCTTGACCGCGTCCTGGGGGTCAACGTTTTCCGCCACCATCTTGAACTCAAGACGGGCGGTCTTGCCGAGCAGAGCGATGGCCCGCTGCGGATCCTTGATGCCGGGCAGCTGGATGAGGATGCGGTTGCCGCTCTGCATCTGCAGGGTCGGTTCGGAGACACCGAACTGGTCAACCCGATTGCGCAGGGTTTCCAGGGCCTGCCGGACAGCATAGTCGCGGATCCGTTCGATCTCGCTGTTGCTCAAACGATAATGTTTCTGAATGTAACCGCCGCTGTCACTGAGGGTCATCGGCTCCAGGGTCGGAAACCGGTCCGCCATCAGCGCATCGACCTGCTTGCCGGCCTCATCGTCGTAGACGGTGATCGCCAGGCGCTCTCCGGGCTTCCGTTCAACCCGCTTGAAGACGATATCCTTTTCCCGCAGCAGGTTTTCAACCTGGTCGGCAATACTGTCGAGCCGGCTGTCAACCGCCTTGTCGACATCGACACCGAGCACCAGATGCATCCCACCCTGCAGGTCAAGACCGCGCCGAATGGGATCAAAGCTCTTGCGCCACCAGTCGGGCAGACTGTCACCGAAGAAGGTCGGTGCGAGAGACGCCGCCGCGAGCAGCAGACAGACCAGGACCAGCAGGCCCCGCCATTTCAGACTCCTGGACATAGCAGAAGGAACTCCTTTCAAAATTGCTGGCCGGACCCAACCCCGCGGCGGGCTCGGCGATGCACATCAATGCGCAGGCAGGGTCGTCCTAGTTGCCGGGATTCTGTCCGGGAGCGGCGACAATGGAGCTGCGGTTGAACTTGACCTTGACACCGGTGGCGATCTCCACCGTGACGATATCGTCCTGCAGGCCGGCAATACGACCATGCATCCCGCCGGCGGTGGTCACCTGGTCGCCGACCTTGAGGCTTTCAACCAGCTGCTTGTGCTGTTTGGCCCTTTTCTGCTGCGGACGGATGAGCAGGAAATAGAAGATGGCGAACATGATGACCAGCATGATGATCCCGCTGTAGGGGTTCTGCTGACCTGCGGCTCCTCCACCGTTGGTGGCCATGGCGTATGCGGTTGATGCAAACATTTCTTTTTCTCCTTGGTTGAATTGGTTCTCTGGTTGTAAGCCTTCAACCCGCCATCAGGCGGGTACCGTTTGTTCCCTTTGCGCGTAGAAATCGCGGCGAAAAGCCGTGAAGCTCCCCTGTTCGATCGCGGCTCTCGCCGCAGCCATTAAACTGAGATAATAGTGCAGGTTGTGGTGAGTATTCAATACCGATGACAGAATTTCGTTCGCCCGAAACAGATGACGCAGATAAGCGCGGCTGTAATGGCGGCACACATAGCAGTCACAGCGGGGATCAATCGGACTCTCGTCCTCCCGGTAACGGGCCTGCTTGATGCTCAGTTTTCCGCGACGGGTAAAGAGGACCCCGTTGCGCGCGTTGCGGGTCGGCATCACGCAGTCGAACATATCAACACCGCGGGCGATCCCTTCCACCAGGTTCTCCGGAGTGCCGACCCCCATGACGTAGCGCGGGGCATCTTCGGGCAGCAGCGGCAGGCTGTAATCCATCACCTCGTACATCAGCTCGGTCGACTCACCCACCGAAAGGCCGCCGAGTGCATAACCCTCGAAACCGATCTCCCGCAGCTCTTCGGCGCTCTGCCGGCGAAGATCCCGGTACATGCCGCCCTGGACGATGCCGAACAGCGCCGCGCCGTCATCAGGGCGACGCGCCTGCCTGCAGCGCCTGGCCCAGCGTCCGGAACGGGCTGTGGAGTCTACCACATATTCGCGCTCGGCGGGGTGCGGAATGCACTCGTCAAAAGCCATGATGATATCGGCACCGAGCGCCTCCTGGATGGCGATCGAACTCTCCGGGGTCAGCAGGTGCCGGCTGCCGTCGAGATGTGACTGGAAAGCGACTCCTTCTTCACTGATCTTGCGCAGCTCGCCGAGGCTGAAAACCTGGAAACCACCGCTGTCGGTCAGAATCGGCCCGGACCAGTGCATGAAGGCATGCAGTCCACCAAGACGCGCGATCAGATCGTGCCCCGGACGCAGGTAGAGGTGATAGGTGTTGCCGAGGATAATCTGCGCCCCGATCTCGTCGAGGGCCTCGGGCAGCATCCCCTTGACCGTCGCCTGGGTGCCGACCGGCATGAAAACCGGGGTTTCGATCACGCCACGGCGGGTGATCATACGGCCGCGTCGCGCTCCGCAGCCGGGATCACCGGCGAGAAGTTCAAAAGAGAATGGCTTCAAAGTCCTTTGCATCCCCGCTAAAGAATCAACATGCAATCGCCGTAACTGAAAAACCGGTAACCGTGCTGCACCGCCTGGCGATAGGCGGCGAGGACGAAATTGCGGCCGGCAAAGGCCGACACCAGCATCAGCAACGTCGATTTCGGCAGATGAAAATTGGTGACCAGGCCGTCAATGACCCGAAAACGGAAACCGGGGTAGATGAACAGGTCGCTCATACCGTCGCCGGCGGCAACCGTACCGTCAGCGGTAACCGCATGTTCCAGAGCCCGGGTGGTGGTGGTCCCCAGCGCGATGACCCGTCCCCCCGCGGCGCGGGTGCGGGCAATGGCATCGGCGGTCTGTCGCGGGATGGAATAAGCTTCGCTGTGCATCCGATGTTCGGCAATATTTTCACACCGCACCGGAAAAAAGGTACCGAGGCCGACGTGCAGGGTCAGGCTGCAGACCTCGACTCCCCGGCCCTTCAGCTGGTCAAGGATCTCGGGAGTGAAATGCAGCCCGGCGGTCGGCGCGGCGACCGCCCCTTCGGCCCGGGCAAAGACCGTCTGGTAACGTTCCGCGTCGGCGGGAAGCGCCTCGCGGCGGATATAGGGTGGCAGCGGGATCTTCCCCAACCGCTGCAGGGCATCGGAAAAGGATCCGTCGCAGTCGAAACGCAGCCGTTGCAGCGGAGCCTCCCCGCCATCGAGAATTTCGGCCCTGAGCCCCTCGCCGAGGTCCAGGCAAACTCCCGGCCGCGGGGTTCGCGAACACCTGGTCAGGCAGAGCCATTCGGGCGGTTCTGCCGACAGCTGCCGGACCAGGAACACCTCGATGCGGCCGCCACTCTGTTTGTTCCCCTGCAGACGGGCCGGGATGACCCGGGTGTCATTGAGGACCAGGCAGTCACCTGGACGGAAATAATCAACGATATCGGGGAATTGCTGGTGGCGGATGGCGGTGGCATTCCGGCTCAGAACCAGCAGCCGCGACCCGTCCCGTTGCGCGACGGGATGCTGGGCGATCTGCTCTTCGGGGAGTTGAAAATCGAAATCTTCCAGGCGCATGTTGATGACGGCTCGCTCCTCGGTCCGACAAGGGTAACACAGACCGGGATTCTTCATTTCCGGAACGGTTTTTCGATCCGGTCAAAAAACACGTCAATCAATCATACTTGCCGGGCAAAGTCAACGCCCTTGCCGGCGAAGCCGCGCCGATCCCCGGACCGTCCTTCCCGCTCCGGCAGGGAGAAGAAAATCGCGGCTAGTGTCCTGTGCGGTTCATTGTGAGTCATTCTGGTTGCTGTCAAGGCGTGTCGATGCAGGCCCAGCCTGCGTTAAGCCAAAGAGGCACAACACAGACAGCAGACTAAAGGGCCGGAATTAACCGCACTAGACACTAGGGTTTGACGGCCGCGAGAATGCCGACACCGTTCGGCAGCTCCAGCGGCAGCCGCTCAACCCGCATGAACCCGGCCTCGTTCAGCAGTTCCGTCAGCTCCGGTTCACTGTAGGCCTGCCCCTCCGGGGTGCCCAGCAGCATGTTGAGGGAAAACAGGGCCGGGAAGAGCGGACCCGTCCGGTCGGCCTGGAGGATAAACTCCTGCACCAGCAGCAACCCTCCCGGCTCCAGGGCGGCGGCGGTCTTCTGCAGCAGGCGGGCACAACCGCGCCTCCCCTCCCCGTGCAGAACGTGCGACAACCAGGCGACATCACAGCCCGCCGGAATCGGATCGGCCGTAAAATCCCCCGGCACGAAGTCGATACGCGACTTCATGTCAAACCGGGCCAGGGTCTTTTCGGCAAACGGCCGGGTGGTCGGCAGGTCGAAAATCGTGGCGCGTAGCTGCGGATTCCGCCGGCAGAAATGAATGGCGTAGGTTCCGGGTCCGCCGCCGAGATCGAGCAGTTGCTGCCGGCCTGAGAGGTCGATAGCGGCAGCAACGCGGGGAGCGAGCAGCATCGCCAGGTCGAACATGCCGAGCAGAAAGCTTTCCCGCTGCTCCTCGTCGGCATCGTGGGACACTCGCCCGCGAATCGGGCCTCCGGACATGACGGCCTCATCGAGGCGGGCCCAGCCGGACATCAGATGGTGATGGTGGGCGATGATGTGCCCCAGGTATTTCGGAGACGCCGGGTCCAGATAGCAGGCGGCAGAGGCGGTCATCACGTAGCGTTCAACATTTTTCTCCAGCAGTTGCATGGCCGTCAGGGCATCCAGCAGCATGACCAGGCCGCGCTCCGGAATCCCCTTCTCTTCCGCCAGTTCGGCGACGGTTCGCGGCTGCGCCGCCAGGGCCGGGAACAGCCCGAGTCTGACTCCCGCGTGCAGAGCGCAGGTGCTCCAGTAGCCGCCGGAGAGGGCCAGCAGTTCCGCCGGGTCCCAGTCAAAACTATCCATGTGGGCTCCTGTTGTGAAGGAAAAAAGGGGACCGAAAAGTGATGAATGATGCTTTCGCAAAAAAGTATCAAGAGTGTTGGCCAAGCAAAAAACGCCAGCAGCAAGGCGCGCGTTTGTCACGCAATGAGGCGTACTTACGTACGTCGAAGCAGCGAGGCAAGCGCAGCAACGCAGCTGCTGGTGAGTTTTTGCGACGCCATCATGATTCAGTTGTCGAACAGGTCGTCCGGTGAATCGGCCGTGACGAGCTTCTGCGCCTGTTCGGGACTCAGCACGGCAAAGGCATCCTTGACCGCCCGCAGGTGGCGAACCTTGAGATCCCCTTCCAGCTTGGCGATTTTGCGAACCAGCTGTTCCGCGGCATCCAGGCTCCAGTCGCCATCGAGCAGATCATCCAGGTCGAAACGGGCGATCTTGACCTCAGCGGCGGTGCGCAGGTTGTCGCGCCGGCAGTCCGCCTGGATCTGCTTCAGCCGTGCGACCTGATCCGGCTGCAGTCCGAGTTCCTCGATCCGGTCGAGGTAGAAGACCCGCCGCATCATGACGCGCATCTTCGCCGGCTGCATCGGCATCCTGCCGGTAAGCATGCAGGTCATCATGTCAAGCCGGGCAGCGAGCGATCCGGGCTGATGCCGGCAGGAAGAACACTGCATGCCGTGCATCGTCTTCTGCATCTTCATCTGCATCGACTTCATGTTCATCGAGGAATGATCCATCCCCGGCCCGCCATGGCCAGGACCCTCGTCAGCCAGGCCGGGACCGGCAAAAAGTGAAAGCAGAATGAGGCCGCTCAGGGCAAGAAAAAATTGTTTTTTCATGGGGTGCTCCTTTGTCGGTTACCGGGTTCAGGTGCATTGCTAAATGTAGCACATGATTTGCGGTTTGCAGGCTGCCCCTCACCCCGGCGCCTTTGAAGAGACCTCCGGTTGAATCGAAATCTCCTCCGGGACATCGTCCGGTGTAAACCAGTGATTTTTGATAAACTCGGCAGAAGTGAATTTTTCCAGTGGACGTTTGAGAAACTTTCCTTCCGCAGTGGCGGCCACGGTGCCGTCGGGCAGATAAAGCTCGCCGGTCCCCTCGAAAATTCGACCGTTGTTCCGGGTGATGCGACCCATGGCTTTCAGTTCGACATCATAGGGAACCGGTTTCTTGTACTTCACGTTCAGTTCGATGGTGACCCCGAAAGCCAGGGAGTCGGTGAGCGGCATGATCGCCCGACCGATAGTCTCGTCCAGAATTGCCGCGGTGATGCCGCCGTGGGTGATCTGCGGATAGCTCTGATGAACCTGACGCGGGGTGAAAACGGCAATGACCTCGTTCTCTTCCGTCACATGGAAACGGGTTTTAAGACCGAAGTCATTCTCAACCCCGCAAACCATGCAGCCGCGCGAAATATTCTGAGTTTGTTTGATTTTATACGTCATAGCCCTTTTTCCTCCGGGGTGATGGGGTGTGGATGGTGATGGAGATGCGTGCCGAGGGGATCACACCTGCCGGCCTCCGTTCGCGTAAACGGTAAATACCCAACGACCCCAAGAGTACATCAAAGCCCGGCCGGTTTAAAGACTGTTCATCCGTCGCCCTCCCCCCTCGGAGATCAACGAGACGATTCGCCGCGCAACAGCTTGAGGCCGGACCTCAACAATCCTTGCGACAATCCTGAACCCGGGTGGTCATGCCGGATGAAGAGTGCAGAGGCTTGATCTGAATCCTGAATCAGTGAGTTTCTGTTGGATGGAGAGTGCAAGTGCTTGGTCTGAATGAGCTTTGCAAAAATCTGAAGCGCACCCATAGGTTCGCTGGTGATTTTTGGGAAGCTCAGGCAGATCAATGACTTGTGCTATCCGCCGACAAGGAGCTCACTGATTCAGGTGAATGTGATTTCCAAAAATCTGAGGCGCACCCACAGGTTCGTCGGGGATTTTTGGAAAGTGCAGGCGGGTCAATGACTTGTGCTGTTTGCCGGCAATGAATTCACTGATTCAGGACAATGATCAACTTCAAACTCAAGCGTCGAATGAACGATGGAAAACCTCTGCACAAGTTCGGCCTTCAGGGCGGTCTTTATGGTTTCCGACCTGCCAAAATCATCGATGACCACATGAGCCTCCAGGGCATTTTTGTGTTCATCGAGTTGCCAGAGATGAACATGATGGACGTTTGAAACTCCCGCGACACGCGCCATGGCGTCGATCACGTCTTCAATAGAAATATCCTCTGGCGCACCTTCCATGAGGATATGAATGGTCCGGGGCAACAGCGTTGCGGCCTGATATAGCACATAACCGGCGATAAGCAGAGTCAGCGCGGTATCCGTCCAGTACCAGCCATAGAGCAAAATGAGACTGCCGGCGCCAATCACCCCGACGGAGGCCAGCACATCAGAAATATTGTGCAGGAAGGCGGCGCGGATGTTCATGCTGTGCTTCGACATGCTGTAAGTCAGTATCGCCGTGACCACATCGATCACCAAGGCAATACCAGCCACAATAACCACCGTCCACCCTTCAATGGCTTGCGGTTCATAAAGACGCCACAGCCCCTCATAGATCAGGTAGAGCCCCACAATCACCAGCGTGACGAGATTGATCAGCGCAGCGATGACCTCGGCCCGCTTGTAACCGAATGTCTTGAAATAGTCAGGTGGTTTTCTGCTGATCTTGCGTGCCGCCCAGGCAATCAACAGCGCCGCGGCATCACTGAAGTTATGCAGAGCATCGGCGATCAGCGCCAGACTGCCGGAGACGATGCCGCCGATCACCTGCGCCAGTGTCAACACCATGTTTATGGCGATGGCCCAGCCAAGACGGCGATCACCCATGGTGTCAATATCGTGATGGTGGTGATTGTCTCCCATATTCTCCCCACCCCTGGGGTCGGGGTTGCAAGTTGGCAAGATGGGCACTCAAGGTCTTCATCGCCTCAGCAACCCTGTTGTCCTGGTTGGCCCTTCCCTTCAATCGCTTGACCGCCGAGCTCAAAGTGCTGACATCCCGTGACAGCAGTGTTCCAAGTTCGGTCAGAGTTGCATCACTGAATTCTGTAACAGCCCAGGCGAGCATCGCCCGCACCGACGAAAGATGACGACTCTGGCTCGGACTCTTCAGTTCGCTGATGCCGCAGTCAAAGAAATCAGTGACCAACCCGACGACCGTTGGCAGATCGGGTGGGGTGACCGGAAGCTGATCGGCCCGGGTCAAGACATCGAGCAAAAACTGATCTTCACCGAAAATACGCGAATCCTTACTGCCCGCACCATGAAATTCCTTGCGATGCCCTTTTCCGGCCTCGCCGGCAACGAATTCGGAAAACTGGCTTCGGGCCGCAGAGGCCTTCGCTGACAACTGCGAAAGTACTGCGTCACAAGACAGCCAGGGGATGGGCTCCTGCCCCAAATAAGCGCGGTGACTGCTCCACCGATAGTCTTCGGGGGCCTGGACCATCCCCGCGCGGACAGGGTTCAGGTGAAGGTAGGCCACGAGCTGCAACAGATAGCTGTCTTGTTCGACAACGATGGCCTTGTAGCGCCCCTGGAAGAGGTGCCCGGTTTTCTGCGTGCGCCAATTGAACCAGCGCGTGTAACGACCAGAAAGGTTCTGCATGAATCGGGACAAGGGAATATCACCGACCTGGACGGCCAGGTGAACATGGTTGTCCATCAGGCAGTAGGCGAAGACGCGGCAGGAATAGCGTTCGAGCGCCTGCTGCAGTAAAAGATAAAAGCGATAACGATCCTGGTCACACGCGAAAACGGCATTTCCGCCATTGCCGCGCAGCATGACATGGTAGAGCGCACCGGGATAATGAATGCGGGGTTTTCGGGCCATGGTTTAAACCTTAATGCAAACTTGCCGACTTGCAAGCCTGACACCATTGATTTTCTCGCTAAAACAATCTGGCACCATAATTATATCCAGATCTGGCACTAACCTTAGTGCCAAACTCCCTGTATCTTTACTCAACAAATGGTCGTGGCTTTAGTTTAGTAGAAAGGTCAGTGACAAGCTTGAGCGAGCAGAGCGATCCCCTCTTTAATCTCAATTTCGGTCATGCCGCCGAATCCGAGCATTAATCTAACGGGAACCGATTTGCCGGAGGCGCAGGTCCAGGAGAATGGTAGCAGGCGAATTCCTTTTTGTTCAGCGCGACGGATGATTTCCGTTTCGCCACAGGTTGCACCAAGCAGTTGCAGAACAACATGGAGTCCTGCTCCTTGACCGTCAACAACTGCCAAAGTACCAAAATGTTCTTTGATAGCCCGGAGCGTCGTATCGTGTTTCTTTTTGTAGATGCTGCGCATCCGACGTATGTGCCGGTTCCAGTAGCCCTGCACCATAAATTTGGCGAGGGTTCTCTGCTCAAGCTGGGAGACGGAGGAAAAGTGGTTCTGAAAAAGCCTATAATAGCGAGCAAGTAACGAACGCGGCAGGACAATGTAGCTGACCCGTAGGGCGGGAGACAGAACCTTCGAGAAGGTTCCCATATAGATGATATTGCCGTGTGGTCTCAACCCTTGTAACGAAGGAATTGGTTTACTGCTGTAGCGAAGCTCACTGTCATAGTCGTCTTCGAGGATAAACTTATCGCCAGCCTCGGCCCATTCGATCAAATTCAGCCGGTTGGCGACCGGGATAACATACCCCATTGGCAACTGGTGCGAAGGGGTGACATAGGCAATACTGCTGTTGCCAGCCTTAAGAGCATCCAGATCGATCCCATCTGGTCGGACCGGAACCGGGTTGATTTTGTAGGAATGATTGCGAAAAACAGTGCTGGCCAGAGGGTAGCCGGGGTCTTCAACCGCCACTCTGGAATGATCCTCTTTCAGCACATTGGCAACGATATCGAGACTATGTTGCAGGCCGGCGGTAACAACAATCTGCTCTGGATCACAAACAACACCGCGTGACCGTTCTAGATAGTTTTGAATTGCGAAACGCAGTCCCAGTTCTCCCTGTGGGTCGCAATACTCGGACAGTTGTTGAGGATTTTCGCGGAGGCACTCAAGGAAGAATTTACGCCAAAGTCGATTGGGAAAGCTTTCCGGATCAAGGCGTGCAGGGTGGAAATCGTAGCGATAGGTCGGGGCTCTTTGCAGAGGTGGTGCCTGATTGTCCGGTTTGGACACTAAAGACCTTGGCGCAGATTCCTGATCGAGGGGCGACACAAAATAACCGCTGCGTGGCTTGCTGTAGATATAACCTTCTGCAAACAGCTCCTGATAAGCGCCATCGACGGTGTTACGGCTGACCGCAAGGTTGTTGGCCATATCCCGGACAGACGGCAGCTTGGAATCAGCGGGCAGAGAGCCCAAGAGAATATGTTCTCTCATCTGATTATAGAGCTGTTTAAACAGAGGAACAGGGGCATTGCTGTCCAGAAAAAACATAGCGTTTCCGATCATAACGGCTGCTTTTCAGCCTATATAGCGATAAACCAAGGCAATTATCGCACAGTCGATACAGAAAATCTGACTCTTTTGAATAGAGCTGAATAACAACACACGAAGTAGGAGGACATCACGATGATTCCAGAAAAATTACAAGAAATCATGAAAAAAGATGGCGTGGTCGCCATTGCAACTATAGGTGAAGACGGGCCACATATGGTCAATACCTGGAACAGCTACATTCGGGTTTCAGAGGATGATCGGTTGCTGATCCCCGCAGGCTATATGCACAAAACCGAGACCAACGTTGCCTATAATAATCAGGTATTGATTACCTTGGGTAGCAGCAAGGTGACCGGCAATAATGGGCCGGGCGCAGGCTTTCTGATTAAAGGTACGGCTGAATTCGTCACCGAGGGACCAGACTTTGATCTGCTAAAGTCAAAATTCAGTTGGTTACGCGCTACGCTCGCCGTCACCATCGATTCCGCTACCCAGACCTGGTAACTTGCTGACGACAGCAAAAAAACAATAAGGAGCATGGCAATGGATACGACAGAAAAAGTTTTAGAAATCATGCGAACCGAGGGCCAGCCTCTCAATGCTGGGAAAATTGCTGAACTCGGTGGCCTTGAGCGCAAGGCTGTCGACAAAGCAATGACGCAATTGAAAAAAGAAGAAAAGATTGTTTCTCCAAAGAGATGTTATTGGATACCTGCGTAGAGAACGCGCTTTTAAAATACCCAGATCAGCATCAGCACCGGTAAGAAAAAAACGGCTCAAGCAGATTCAAAAGGTTGGGCCGTCTGCCGAATTGAATCGTCCCTAGCTCAATAGACACTTTCGAATCTCGAAAGCCGTAAGTCGCGAAACAATTAAATCAAATCTGTATCCGTTGAAAAACATCAATTTTGCAACTGTTACTACTGAATATCTACTGCTATGCTCCACTGAAAACAACCTGCATTTTTTTGAATGAAGGACGCACGTGAAATCTGAATCGATTGCAGGAGCGAAAGCCAACCTGCCAGTAGCGGCCAGTGCCATGGCTTACGGAAGCGTGCTGGGTGTCCTCACCGCGCAGAAGGACTTGAGTTGGCTCGACATGGTCTATATGAACTCTGCGGTATTTGCCGGGGCAGCGCAATTTGTCATGGTTGACATGTGGTCAGGGCAACTACCGGTTATCGAAATGGCCTTGGCCGTACTGGTTATCAATTTGCGCTACCTGTTGATCGGTGCGTCATTGGAGCAGCTCTTTGTCGGCAGAAGTCTGTTGCACAAAATGTACATGATGCACTTGGTGGCAGATGAAAACTGGGCGGTGACTATCGCCGAACAGCGCAAAAGATCAGTCACAGTTGGTTTCTTCTCGGCGGCGGCATCTTTCTCTATCTGTCATGGAGTAGCGGCACCCTGATGGGGCTCCTTGGCGGTGGATTTATTACACGCCCCGAAGATTACGCCCTCGACTTTGCATTCACGGCAGTTTTTACCGCTCTGGCTGTTGGCTTGTGGCAGGGCAAAAAAGACATTCTCCCCTGGGTTGTAGCCGGAGGGGTTTCACTGCTGGCGCATCACTTTCTGCCCGGCAAGTGGTATATCGTTTTCGGT
Organism: Geothermobacter hydrogeniphilus; assembly: GCF_002898515.1. GTDB lineage: Bacteria > Desulfobacterota > Desulfuromonadia > Desulfuromonadales > Geothermobacteraceae > Geothermobacter_A. The sequence goes on from NZ_PPFX01000009.1 coordinate 100,156, forward strand.
GGACTGGGTGGTGCCATCACGGCGATGCTTGGATCGGTCGAGGCGCTAGACGCCAAGGAGGCCGATCATGTTTCCAGCCATTGAGAATCAGGTTTTTCTGGCTGTGGGATTGGCCGCCATCGCGACCTATTCGTTACGACTCGGTGGCCTGCTGCTGGCTTCACGCTTTCCGAAGTCAGGGCGATTTCGAAAGGGAATGGACGCACTTCCCGGAGCGCTGTTGTTTTCATTGGTTGTCCCGACCATAGTCACAGAAGGTCTGTGGGGGGTGTTAGCTACTATTTTGACTGCGGCAGTCGTGCTGCGTTCGCACAATACGTTGGTGGCCATGCTTGTCGGTATGTTGGTGATCTATGTTGCCAGGCAATTTAAGCTGTAATGTTCAAGCGGGAAGCCTGACATTATCAAACCCCTTGATGTATCAAATCTTGTGACTTAACGGAGGCTGCTGCCCAGATACCGGAGCAGCCTCTAAGTTTTCAGTCCTATTGAACCTGTTTCTGGAAATCCATGTCCGCTTTCGCTGCCAACCTGTAAACTGTTGCTCTCGACACATTGAACTGCCGTGCTAGATCCTCCTTGCTAATGACCACACTTTCCAGCATCTCAAGTACCAACTTGCAAGCCTGACACCATTGGTTTTCTTGCCAACTTGCAAGCCTGACACCATTGGTTTGTTCAAGCCTGACACCATTGGTTTGTTAAGACCGGCCCCTGCAACAGTCTCCATAATGAGACTTTGGAGCCTCGATAGGTGTTTGGCGCGGAACAGAGTCCGCAGCCAGGGAGAATCCCAAGCCGGAAACTGGCGGTTCTCGAAGATCAGTCGCTTGTCAAAAAACGGGAAGAGCTATTTTCCTACGTTATCGGACGTCTTTACTCTTGACGGCCGGGGGCCTGATAGGTGTTAGCTGTTAAGTGCCAGCACATCGTAGACAAAAAAATGTGCCAGGACATCGTTTACAAAATAGTTCTCTGACAATCGAATAGCCACCCGTCATTCTTCTGAACATTTCCGCTACGGAGGTGTTCATGAAGGAAGAGGAAAAGCAACGTATCTTGGCCGTGAGGAGGTTTTTCGCAGGAGAAAAACCTGACAGTATCTGCTCCTCGCTTGGCCGATCTCGCCCTTGGCTTTACAAGTGGATCCGGCGGCATTCTGACCACGAAGATGGCTGGTTCAGCAGTTTGCCAAAAAGACCCGTTCACACTGCCAATCGCACACCGTTCGAGATTGAGGAGATTGTCAAACTGGTGCGCTTGAATCTGTACAACCAAGATCTGTTTTGCGGTGCGCAAGCCATTCGGTGGGAATTGGAAGACCTCGGCGTATCACCGCTGCCTTCACTGCGCACGATCAATCGGATTCTCAAACGCAATGATCTGACCCATCGCAGAACCGGCAAGTATGAGCCGAAAGGAACTCCTTACCCCAAACTTCCGTCGCTGTTGCCGAACCAGACCCATCAGATGGATATGGTCGGTCCATGTTATTTGACCGGTCCGATCCGTTTCTATGGGATCAATGTGATCGACACGGCAACTGCGCGCTGTGGGCTGCACTCCTCGCTATCCAAGTCCGGTCAAGACGTTCTGGACGGACTCTGGGCCATCTGGTTACGCCTGGGAATACCGGATAACCTCCAGGTTGATAACGCCATGTCTTTCCTTGGCAGCCCGAGGTTTCCGCGAGCAGTGAGCCAGTTTGTCCGTCTCTGCTTGCTGCATGACGTCGAACCTTGGTTTGTTCCCATGGCCGAACCTTGGCGCAATGGGATCATCGAGAAGTTCAATGATCATTACCAACAGAAGTTTCTCAGCAAGGTGACCATGACCACGACCGATGAACTGGCTGCCGGGACAATGACCTTTGAACTGAGGCACAACAGTTCCTACCGCTACAGTAAACTCGGCGGGAAGACACCCATCAAGGCGCTTTCTGCGAGCAAAGCAACTCTGAAGTTCCCGAATCCAGATGACAAACCCCAACTGCGGCTGGAGAAACCAGAAGCAGGCCGCTACCATTTTGTTCGTCTGATTCGCAGTGATCTCAGACTCAACATTCTCGGTGAACTGTTTCCCGTTCCACCGGAACTGAAGCTCGAATACGTGGTGGCTACTATCGATGTCAAAGAACAGAAGTTAAAGCTCTATCTGGGCAAAACCCAGGTCGATGAATTTGACTACAAAATCAGATAATACTGTCGCCGAGTCTACGATGTCCTGGCACTAAAAAGTGTCTACGATGTCGTGGCACTCAACAGTTAGCCACTAAATGGATTAGCTCTTGCCCATCGCATTACTGCTCGCTCTAGAATATCTAATTGTGGTTCTACAGAACGGTACCAGTGTCTACGAGCATCAGGAGGCATACAGCTAGCGGCAGCAAGAACTGCTCTTCTTTGCCAGTGTGGGTGTTCGAATAACGTACGCCACTGTGATTGAAACCAATGTCTCTGCTGTGAACGGCCCATAGCTAATATGAGCTTTCTCTTGCACGCCTGATCTGTTTCATGATTATATAAAGTCAAAAATTGATTCTCATTATCCCATTCTCTTGATTCAGTAAATAGGTAAATTATCCACATTCGATGGTACGGTAACTCGCTAACTATGGAGTCATTTAGCAATTCTAGACATCTACTGCCGAGCTCAGATCGCTGTTGTTCATTTAGATAGCGCAGACTGGACATGTACTTTATTACATCAATGAATGCCGGTGTTATAGACTCTAGGTTATCGAAAATATACTCTACAGCGCCATCATCACCAAGCTGGCCTAGTCGTCTCAGGCAAAATTTAATTACTGGTATATCTTGATCTTCTGATTCTGCCTCTTCGCGAAACAATTCGACAAGATTAAGCGTATTAATGAACTCTTGTTGTTCCTCATTTAGGTCATCGTAATCTATTTCCTCGTACCAACTTTCGATACCCAACTCTTCAAGAAACTCTTGAAAGCGGTCATGCAACGAATCCATTTCTCTATCCTGAATCAGTGAGTTAACAATAGTACCTCTATCCCTTGATCTTTGACAATTAGCTGATTTTACACGTGTTTTTATGCTACAATAGAGCCGCTTCGAATTTCACCCAAGGAGATTTTTTCGTGACGTTTCCGCGGTTCAAAATCGAGCAGTCCG